>LSKF01000133.1 GCA_001556995.1 Erythrobacteraceae bacterium CCH12-C2 | reverse complement strand
AGGTCACCCTCCCCTCGCCCATGCCGCCAAGCTGGTCATGGCCGCCAAAAGTCACACCGAAGGGTTCAGCGAGATATACAGGCCCGCCGATCGCGCGCTCGAGCGGCTCGATGTTCTGCTGCCGACCCGCGATCCGATGGGCACCCTCCTTGAATGGCTAGGGGAACTGCGAACTGAGGAAATCGACTTTCTTGAAGGCGGCAGCGAGATGGTCCAAGTCAGTGGGTTCGCGGTCACACGTTCGGCGCCCCGGGGGGCGGCCTGGGCTGCGTCGCTTGCGGCCGCCATGCGCCCACACTTGTTTGGGCTGGGCTCGGCGCCAATGGCGCTTGCTGGGGTCATGCCGCGGGCTCTGTTCCGTGAACTTCACGAGGATCCCCTGCCCGTCCTATTACGTCGTGGGCTTCAGGCTGCTGCTGAGAGTGCAGCCGCCGACCTCCGTGCGATGCAAAGGGCTCACCTGCAGGCTGAGGGAGCACTTTCAGGCCTCTACGCCTCGTCGACGGCTCCCCTGGCTTGGCGTCTTGTAGCCGGCATCGGACCTCTTACCCGTGCGGAGCTTGCCAGAGGCCTTGAGGTGACCAAGCGAACCGCGTCACAATCAGTTGTGGCTTTGGTGACTGCCGGCATGGCCAGTCTTCGAACTTCCGATGGCGCAATCGTCCGAACGGACACGTGAACGTGTCATGGACCCCGGAATACTTCCCGGTAGCAAACGCCAATTCGATTTCGTGAGCTCGCTCTGCGCCGCAGCAGCTGCTCTACGAACTTTTTCGCCCTGCCCGTGTCAGCGAATGACAACTTACGTCGTTGTCCACGCGTTCCAATCCGTCCCCACGAGAATTCAACAATCGCAACACCGAACAGGTCTTGGCTCCAAGATATGGCATAGCGCCGTGCAACATTGAGATCGGGATTTTTGGCTTCGAGCCAAATGTGACACTCGTTCTGATCATGCTCTAACATACGGAGGAGTATGCGACAGCCGCCTGGAGCTAGGCCAATCGGAAGTTTGAATCACAGGTCTCTATGGTGATTCAAGGAATCGATCCTGAGGCTGTGACCGCCGCTCAGTTGCGGACGTCTGATTCTTATGGAATTTGCGCGTCTCTCGGGCGAGGTCATTCTCGAAGCGAGAGCGCGGTCTTCCTTAATCTTGAATCAAATCAATAACAAATCCGCCGCAGGCGAAAACGTTAGGGGATTTAGATTCTAAGGTTAAGAGGTTACCTGCTCGCCATCAGCCTGCAAACTCCTGATTTCTCGCGAGTCGGGGTCGCTATGTCGAATCTGATAACACGATGTTCGGTTTCTGATAGCACGACCGCCAGATTCTAATAACACGTCATCTGATGCCCGATCACACGTTGGCCACCTCCCTGCCCTGTTGATAACTTTGAAAGCGCGGCTCAGAGCGTGAGGCCAGAGGATCAGTTAGCGTTCCGATTCACATATGGTGCGTCGATCCCAAACTTTCTGATCCCCATTTGCCCCGAGGCTGAAACGGACGTGTTTTCGGAAATCTGGTATCTCCGGTTGAACGTGTTTTCGGGAATGGCTTTTGGCGGCGTCCTTTTTCCTCCAGCTTGCCGGCTGACACGTCGCGCTTCTTGGAAGCTGTGCCCGAAGTGGAGGCTTAGGCGATCTGCAAGCTGGTCCGACCTTTCCACGTTACATGGCTGATTTCAGTCAAAGATGACCGGCTGAAGCACTCGCGGAGTGTTCAATGCTGGTGCTCTTGGGTCTTGTCGGCAATTCTTTAGCAGGTGCCGAACGTAGACGTAGTTTTCTGATCGGGCGGGGTAAGTGGCGTGATTCCCGAAAACACGTTCGGTAACGGGCGTACATCATGAGACCGTTCTTATATTTCCGATCAATCGCGATGCTTGCCGCAGACTGTCACCGGTCTGAAGCTGGGCGACGGCGCTACTAGCGCGCCGGACGCACATAACCGGTCCCACAGACGGGCGCGACCTTCAAAAGCCCGGAAGCGTATGCTTGTTGCGCTCGTGGTGCTTCTTCATGAAGCCGTAGAACCGCTTCGAGTAGTTCCTTGGCAACTCATGGGGATTGCTGTTCAGAAAGGAATCGAATTGCCGCATCAGCACATCGAGATCCCAACCAGGACATTCAGAACGGATGGCCTGATAGATTTCGGGATCAAGAGTGTCTTGCGCGCCCCCTCCCCTCCGTCGTGACTGAGATTGGCTTGCGTTGCTGTCCAATGCGGCTGATGCATCGGCTTGCTGTTCGGGGCGCAAGCTCGCACTCGTTGTTGCAAGGAGCTTGCGCACGAGGGCAGGATCAACGAATTCCGGCGGAGGGCTGACCTTGGCTGCCTTTTCGGGGGTTGCGCGCTGAATGCGCTGGGCTCTGCTCTCCGTGGTGACAGAGCCACTATCCTCGATTTTTCCAGAAGGTTTTTCGAGATGGCGACGCATCACCATCTTCAGCTTTGGACGCGGCGTCTCTGCTCCAATGACCTCCAGACTGATATCCGGCAGGTTGTTAGCTCGCGCCAATTCAAGAATCTTGTTCTTGAACGAGGGTAGGGAGCTTTCGCTGCCGCTTTTCTGATGAAGAGTTTCGAAGCCAATCGTGAAACCTTCTGGCCCATTGCCACCAGCGTGCTTGCGAGCGGCGCGGTAGAGCCATTTCCCAAGTCCGCTCGTTATCTCGAAATACAAAGGCGAAATCGCAAGGACATTTCGCTTGTCCATGACCCCGTCGAAGAACCACTTGGAAAGCGTGATTTCCATCCCAAGCGAACGCTGGGTTCGTTCATCAACGAGATGAGTATAGCTATCGATCCACGAAAATGTGGTCTCGCGGGATTTGGAGTTCGCGCGGATGTTCGTCTTGATCGTCGTGGCCTGAAGACGATCAAGCGCTGCGATCAGTCGCTCATAAGCGCGCCCGCTTACACCCCAGCAGATTCGCTTGAGAAGATCGCCAGGTTGAACACGAATGGTCGGCGACAGGTCGTTGTCACCCCGCTCGCGCAATTCGTTGAGGTGGGACGCCAGATAGATCATGATATCTGCATCCCAGATGGTCGCCATCCCATAGGCTGGGTTGGCTGATACATGCACGGTGACCGACTTATCCGGACTGAGGTACTCAATGGGTTTCAGGCGCTTCTTCTTCGAAAGGCTGAAGAAAGGACGCTGCATGGTCTCCTGATAGTCCCGCAGCGAGATGTCGCTGAAATCAGGCAGCGTGAAGAACATCTCGAACTGCACCCGGCGACCGGAGGAGGACTGATCTTTCTCGCTCACGTTCTTCGCCCAGTAAATCTGCCGCTGTCCCACATGTGGGACAAGTGAGATAAACATATGAAATATAACGATAAAAACCACATTTTCAGAGTAGTGAACACATGGCCATAGGTGGGTCCGAAACCCTCCTTCATGGGGCAGGCCTTTTTAGAATCTTCGCCTTCTCAATCAGAGGGCGCAATGCATCGAGGATTTCGTCAGCGCTCAAATCAGTGGGGTTGATCGTTATCGTGAGCCCTCGTGCACGATCCTTTTCGATGACACCAATGGACGATCCCGCCGCTTCGATTACGGCTTTCTGAACACGGCCAGGCCTGCCCGAAACTGCCTTGAGCAGACGGACAACAACCTGAGGGCCAGAAATTGGCTCTTCGTCTCCGGATTGCCGGAAACTTTGCTCCGCAGCGATCTGCTTTGCTGCTTCCTCCATCCTAGGGCGCAGCGATGGGTTGCGTATGGCTGGAAGAAGCTTGTCACCGTACCGCACCTGAAGCTCCATTGGCGACGCAAATGCGCTTACGATTGTTTGCGGGATCTCTGTCAGGCCGATGTACCGGGCGAGCGTAGATTTCGAGATCTTTACGCGTTCAGCAAGCCGGGCCTGAAGGCCATCGTAATAAGTATCGACTGCTGCCTTGTAGTTCAAACCGCGCTCTAAATCTGAGATATCTTCCCTCTCGCGGTTCTCGATATCAGCAAGGCGGAACGCAGCTTCGTCATCGAGATCTTCGATAATCGCGACGAGCTCGATATCCGGGTAGTGATTGGCGTTGAGCCACGCGACAGCCCAGTGGCGCCTTGTGCCAATGATCAGTTCGTACTGCAGCTCACCTTGCTGTTTCCGGCGCACGACTACTGGGATGCGGTTCCCGTTTTCTGCTTGGATCGATTCAATCAGAGATCGCAAACGGGGTTCGGTGAGCTGTTCGTAATCACGGGCGTTTCCCGGCCAGATCGAACATTCTGCAGGTTTGAGCCGGATGGTCGGGCGCTTGACCATCCGCGCCGCTTCCGTGAAGCCTTCAAGCCGACGTGTTGTGAAATTGCGCGATGCGGTTGCCCCTGCAGCGTCCTTGGCTTCAGAGACGGAAGGCTGGTCAGGGGCAGGGGAGGCGAGGGCCTCGCCAATCAATGAACGACGGCTCACGCTGCAACACTCCCTGCCGTGTCAGATGACCGTCTCGAAATGCTCTTCGACGGCCACTGCTCATGTATTTCGTTCAGAACTTCTCCGAAGACTGCGTTGAGATTGTCCCGGCAACGCTGGTAGGTTGCGTGCGCAGCTGAAGGCTTGCTTTCATAGATCGACCGGAATGCTTGAGTGGCATTCTTGATTTCCTCAGAAGCTAGGATCGGCTGATTCAGCAGGAAATTGGCATATGTGGCCTTCATCATCTTCCACATGTCGGCTTCACCTGGCTTGCTGGGGGTGTAGGCCGAGCAGACGACGCGAATGAACCCGTAATCAACAGGCGTTCCGTGATCCTCGAGGATCTCGATATTCTCGGCGATCGTGTCCATGAAATGGATGGTTGAAAGGTAGTCGAGCTGCCTTGCCGGAACCGGGATAAGCATACCTGTTGCGGCGGCCATCACATTGAGGCCCAGGAACCCCATAGCCGGCGGAGGATCGAGCAAGACGACGTCGAAGTCCTTGATGATACTGTCGATGCCAATACGGAGACGCTGAAGTCCCTCGCGCACTGCTTGTCCGCCCTCCGTCAACGTTGCCGTGAGGTCCCACTCTGCATCCTGCAGGCCAAGGCTTGACGGCACTATTTTGATTGTAGGCCAAGCGGTTTCTCGGATTGCCTTCCTGAAATCATCGAATGTACTGCGAGGCGACAGGAAGTTTCCTAAAGTCTCCTCTTCATCGATAAGTGCTTCGGGCTGGATGTCGAACATAGTTGTCGTTGACGCCTGCGGATCGCAGTCGATCACGAGAACGCTATATCCGTTCAGTGCGAGAAAATCGGCGAAATGCTTGGTAATCGTACTCTTGCCGACGCCGCCCTTGAAATTCTGCACGGCTACTACAACCGCATTCTCATGGGCTAGCTTGCCCGGATGAATGTTCAGCGCCTTGCGAATATGAGTAAGGTCTTCGAGCGTGTAATAGCGGCGGCCATTGTTGAGCTGTTTCGGAGGCGCGAGACGCCCCTCCTTCTCTGCCTTGGCAAGCGCTTCAGGCGTTCTTCCGACCAATTCCGCTGCCGCCGTAGGCCCAAAGGTGATATCGAGGACCTTGCGTTCATCAGGTTTGAACACCACAGCTTTGACCCGATCGCGCATCATTTCGCAGGATCTGGTCATATTTCGCAGTGTGTTCACGGTGTAGGACATGCGTCTGCCTTTCGATGAATCGCAGTTCTGCGACCCAGTTCGTGTTTTATGATCATTTTCGGCGGTAGAAGTCAAACCGATATCTTCGGGATGGTGCCGGTCCCGAATCCTCGTCGCTGCCGGGCACCCCTTGTCGCATAGCCCGTAGTGATCACGGGCTCATAAACCCGAGGCGAGAGGGAAGGGGGATGGCCTGATGCGGTTCAGCATCAGGAGCAGACCGTGACCGACCATTTT
>LSKF01000132.1 GCA_001556995.1 Erythrobacteraceae bacterium CCH12-C2 | reverse complement strand
CAGATCTTGCCGAGGGCAAGTCGGTGGTCCTTCAACTCGTCACGACCGCTGAGTCGATCCTCAACCGCAGGCTTGGCGAACTCTCGGCCGAGGAGCGCGCTGAGCTCGATATCGAGCTGTCCCCCCTCGAATACTGCCTCGACTATCTCACCCGCGCTTTCCCGACCCGGCAGATGGAGGTCTACACCGACGATACCGGCGAGCAACATTCGCGGCCGATGAGCGACGAGCACGGCAATCCGGTGACGAACCCGCAGGCCGAGGCTGCCCGGGCCGACCTGATCGAGCACATCTGCGCTCTTCCGCCCATCAAAGCCGCGCTCGACGCTCTTCTTGAACGCTTCGGACATGACAACGTCGCCGAGGTGACCGGGCGATCCAAGCGGATCGTACCCGCGGCAGGCGGTCACCAGAAGATCGAGACACGCACCGTGCGCTCGGCCCAGGCCGATGCAGCAGCCTTCATGGACGGGACCAAGCGCATCCTCATCTTCTCCGATGCGGGCGGCACGGGACGTTCCTACCACGCGAGCCTTGATGTCCCCAACCAGCAGCAGCGCGTCCACCTGCTCCTGGAGCCGGGCTGGAGGGCCGATCGCGCCATTCAGGGGCTCGGGCGTACCCATCGCACGCATCAGGCCTCAGCGCCCCTGTTTCGGCCTGTCACGACCGACTGCAAGGGCGAGCTGAGGTTCACCTCGACCATCGCGCGCCGCCTCGACAGCCTTGGTGCGCTCACCCGCGGTCAGCGGCAGACCGGAGGACAGAACCTGTTCGACCCGGCCGACAACCTCGAAAGCGAGTACGCCAAGGCCGCGCTCGTCACCTGGTTCCATCTGCTCGTCGCGGGCAAACTCACCAGCACCACTCTGGCCGATTTTGAGGAGCGCACCGGTCTTGCGCTGCTCGACGCAGACGGGGTCATCAAGGAGGACCTGCCGCCGATCCAGCGTTGGCTCAACCGGCTGCTGGCGCTTCCGATCGGGCACCAGAACGTCATCTTCGATGAATTCCTCGCGCTTGTCGAAACCCGGGTAGCGGCCGCCCGCGATGCCGGCGCCCTCGATATCGGCGTCGAAACGATGCAGGTCGAGACCGCGACCATCCTCGAGGACACGCTGCTGCGCACCGACCCCATGAGCGGCGCGACCTCGCATCTCCTGACGATCGAAGTTGCACGGCGACGCAACCCGGTATCTCTCGAGCGCGCGCTCAAGCTTGCCTCCTCCGACAACACCGCTGTCTTTCTGCGCAATGGCCGTTCCGGCAAGGTCGCACTCAAGACCAGGGCGCGTTCCGGCATGACCGAGGAGGGCACGCCGGTCCCGCGTGTCGAGCTGCTGCGCCCGACGCGGCGCGAATTCCTTCGCGAGCATGACCTCTTCGAAACCGCATGGGAGCCTTGCGACCAGTCGGTCTTCGCGGCGGCCTGGTCGACTGAAGCCGAGGAAGCCGCCAATACGGTTGATACTGAGATCATCCGAATTGCGACCGGCCTCCTGTTGCCGATCTGGTCAGCGCTTCCTTCCGATCATCTCGCTGTCAACCGGATCGTCGATGCCGAAGGCAAGTCTTGGCTCGGACGCATGGTGTTCCCCGAGCATGTCGGGAAACTGCTGAAGGACCTCGGCGTCGAGACCACTGCCCCGCTCAGTCCATCGGAGACCCTGCGCGCCATCCAGGGCGGGGGAAGCATCGCGCTGGTGCGCCCCGTCCCCTGCGAACTCAAGCGCTCCCGCGTCAACGGATCGTGGCGGATCGAGATTGCAGGGGCACCTGCCAGCCAGCTTGCCTGGTTCAAGTCGCTCGGCTGCTTCACCGAGGTGATTCAGTACCGCACGCGGCTGTTTGTCCCGACCGAGAAGGCTGAAGCCATCATCACCGCTCTCATCGGCACACCATGAGCGTCCACGGACCCCTGAAGAGGAAAGGGGAGGGGGAGTGGATGGGGTGGATCCGGGGAGGTTTTCGCCGGGCCACATCCAGGAGAATGACGATGGAACAGATGATTGCCCTTTCGAAACTGCGCCACTCGGACAGCAATGTCCGCAAGTCCGGCCGCACCGATATCGCCCAGCTTGCCGGCGATATCGAGGCGCGCGGTCTGCTGCAGAACCTGTGCGTCACGGCACTGAAGAAGCCCCGCGGGCATTACGCGGTTTTCGCCGGTGGCCGCCGTCTCGAGGCCCTGCAGCTGCTCGCCGCAGAAGGCCGCATCGACAAGGACATGGAAGTGTCCTGCAAGGTGCTCGAAGGCGATGATGCCACGCTGTCGGAAGCCTCGCTTGCCGAGAACTTCCAGCGTGTGAACATGACGCCGACCGATGAATGCCGAGCCTTCCAGCACTTCATCGGCGAGGGCTGCGATCTGGACGCGGTCGCCAAGCGATTCGGCGTCACTCGCCGTTTCGTCGAGGGGCGTCTCCGGCTCGCGGGCCTTGCCGATCCGGTCTTCGAGGCACTCGCCGAAGGTCGAATCACCCTCGACATGGCAAAGGCCTACGCCACCACGGCAGATCAGGCCAAACAGGCCCGGGTGTTCGAGCAATATGGCACCTACAGCTACACCACGCCCGATCAGGTGCGCCGCGCGATTGCCGGCGACGCCCTCAAGGCAACCGACCCGATCGCTCAGCTTGTTGGCGAGGACGCCTATGTCGCGGCAGGTGGTACGATCGAACGTGAACTCTTCAGCGAAAATGGTGACCGCTGGTCCGATCCCGAGATCGCTCAGGGGCTGGCGGCAGCTATCATGGAAGCCGAGGCCAAGCGCCTTGGCGAAGAGCAGGGCCTCGCTTGGGTGCGACCGGTGGCTTCCGCGCACATCTACAACGCAACCGAAGGGCTTCACCGCGTCAACCTTCCCAAGCAACCGATGTCTGAGGCCGAGGAAGCCCGGGCCGATGCCATCCAGACCCGCATGGAAGAAATCGGCGACGAGCTGGACAGCGGCGAACTGGATGACGAGGCGGGCAGCGCGCTCGAGGCCGAATACGACAAGCTCGAAGACGAGTGGAACGAACTTCAGCGCCGCCCGACGATCCTGCCCGACGACCTCAAGGGCCAGATCGGCACGTTCCTGACCCTCGCCTCGGACGGCAAGATGGTGCTGGAGACGACGTACTTCAGCGAGACCCCGGTCCGCGATCCGGGCGACGACCGCGGGGGCTCGGGCAGCACCGGGGCGACGAGCAAGGCACCGCCGCCAGAGAAGATCGCGCCGGGCGGCAAGCCTCTGAGCGCCCGGCTGTCCGATGAACTCGCCATGCAGCGCCGGGACATCCTCGCCGCCGCCCTCCTTGCCGATCCGGCGCTCGCGCTCGACTACGCGCTGTTTGCCATGATCGATGGGAACCGCGGCTACGAGCGCTACGGGACCACGATGAAGGCCACTCGCCCGAGCGATCCGGCCTCCGGCACGGACGGCGAGCCGACCCAGGCCCGCATTGCTATCGAACAGGCACGCGATGCGCTCGATACGACCTGGACCGAGGCCGGCGACGTGGTGGCGCGGTTCGAGGGCTTCCGCGCGCTCGATGACACCGGCAAGGCCGCCTGGCTGGCGCTGATGGTGGCCGGATCGATTGAAGCGAAGCCCGAGTATACGGACACGACCAACCCGCTTCACGCCCGTCTGGCTGCGATCCTTGGCATTGAGCCTGCGCAGTGGTGGCGACCCACCTCGGCCAACTTCTTCGACAGGGTCTCCAAGGGGACGCTGCTCGCACTCCTCACCGAGATCGGCGGGGAGGTGCTGGCGGCACGCTATGCGGCCTCGAAGAAGCCTGAAGTCTCGGCAGCCTGCCAGAAGCTGTTCGCCGGTGAAGCCATCACCGAACCGGCAATCAAGGACGCTGCGCTGGCCTGGGTGCCCGACGCAATGCGGTTCGACATCGTGCGTGCCGTCCCCGTTGAGGAAGACGACGACGATTGCGGCAGCGGCCGCGAAGATCCCGAAGATGATCCCGCCGACGAATGCGGTGATGATCAGAACGACTTCGAGGTCGAGCACCCCGACGAGACGCTCGAGGCCGCCGAGTAACGCTCTCTCCTGGGCGTCCCTGCGGGCAGCTCGGCGATGGCCGGGCTGCCCCTTTTTTCGTCATCGCCCGTCAATCGGGCCATTCCGATAAAGGATCACATCATGGCAAAGACATGTCCGCGCCGGACAGCCGGCAAAGGAGCGCGCCGCGACATCGCCGCCGAAATCACCGCTCTCATTCTCACCAAACTCGAACAGGGGGTCATGCCCTGGGTGCGGCCGTGGAACGCCACCCAAGGGGGCGGCAGACCTCTTCGCCATTGCGGCACCGCTTATACCGGCATCAACACGCTGTTCCTGTGGGCCATGGGAGACGCCATGGGCTACAGCAGCCGCTACTGGATGACCTACCGGCAGGCCGAGGCGCTTGGAGGACAGGTGCGCAAGGGCGAGACCTCGTCCCTCAGCGTCTATTACTCGCAGATCAGCAAGACCGAGCAAGACCGGGTCACCGGGGAAGATCACACCCGTGCGATCCGCTTTCTCAAGGCCTACAACGTCTTCAACGCGGATCAGATAGACGGCCTTCCCGCGTACTACTACCCGGTGCTGGCGCCGCCTGAAGATCGGCCGGAATCCGCACACCGCGGCGCGATCGACACCTTCTTTGGAACGCTGCCCATCGACGTCCGGCATGGGGGCAACGCCGCATTCTTCTCACCTGCGGGCGACTACATCCAGATGCCGCCGCGCGAGGCCTTCCACTCCGACGATCACTATGCCAGCACGCTCGGGCACGAGGCGGTCCACTGGTCTGGCGGCAAGACGCGGCTCGAGCGGACCTTCGGCAAGCGCTTCGGCGACAAGGCTTATGCCTTTGAAGAACTGGTTGCCTCGATCGGTCAGTGCCTGATCTGCGCGGATCTCGGCCTTCCTGGCGAGCTCCATGACAATCATGCGAGCTACATCAGCCACTGGCTCGAGATCCTGAAGGGCGATTCCTCCGCGATCATTCATGCCGCGGCCAAGGCCGAACAGGCCTTCAGCTATCTCAAGGCGTTCAGCTGCGGTGTCCCCAGCGAGCGGCCTGAGGTCTCGTCGGAGGACACTCCGGCGCTGAAGCGGGCGGCATAAAGGGGAGGGGGAAGGGGGCAGGCGTCCAATCAAGGAGACTTCGGATGCCTGCCACACTCCACCTCGACCTGCCCTTTCGCTTTCAAAGGGCGCTGCAGCCCGACGGGCTGCGCGTCTTGCAGACCTGCAGCGCTGCACTCACCGACGCCCTCAACGATGCCCGGCGCGCCGGGCGCGACCCCGAAAGCGACCCGGCTGTCCTCCTGCTCGGGCGACATCTCGGCCGTGTGGCCGCAGGCGAGTGCCCGGAGGCAGTGCATCCCGAAGATGACGAGCTGCGCAAGGCGTGCAAGCAGCGTATCGCGGAACTGCGGGATGCCCCCATCCTTGTCCCGCTCGTCCAGCGCGGGCTCGGCTGCGATCCGGATCTGATCAGCCTCTACAGGTCCGCCGCGCGCGAGGCCTTGCGCTACCTCGCCCAGACGCTGTGCCTCGATCCCACCAACTACAACATCCAGCAGGATCGACACTTTACGGCCGACAACCCGGCGATCAGTCTGTTTGCCGACAGCTTCTGCGTCACCATCGACCCGTGCCGGATTAACCCCGGACGGGAGATCGGGTGGGTCCGAACCAATGGACGCGACGGTCCCTGGGCGGGACGCCAGCTGCGGGGCCCCATCGATCTCATCTCCAATGTCGCCCGCTTCGCCGCAACTGTTCGTCGCGACTGCCACCTCCACCAGCCCGCCTGAAGCGGGCGCAAGCGAAGGAATTCCTCATGGGATGGCTCTCAATGCCGCTCTCGAGCATGCACCCCTACAAGACACCCAAGGAGTATCTCGATGCGCAGTTCACCTTCGAACACCCCTATGACGCTGAGGGCAAGAGGATAGAGGCCGGGCCGCATGACCTGCTGCCTGACGGGACTTCTACCCGAGGACTGCGTGTGATCGCCTCCTCCTGTCTGCGCAAAAAGGTCTGGTATGCGGCCATCGCGCCCGTCGAAAACGGCAAGACCGGGCCGGTGTTTGCGGCCGTCGTGCTCGTGCGCTGGAATCCGCGTGCCAGTGACGGCTACGTGTTTGCCTACAAGGACCTCGATGAGACTGCCGGGCCGTTCGAGTGTGAATGCCCCGAGCGCATCCTGCGGCTGCTGGACCCGACCGACAATCATGCGGCGCTGGTTTGGCGCCGCCGCTGCATCCGCAATCTCATGCGAGGATCGCGCAAGCTCGAGGACGGAATGCAGATCCGTCTGCCGTCCAAGATACGCTTCACCGATGGCTATGAAGGCGATGTGTTCTTCATCCGCAAGCAAGGCCGCAAGACCACGCTCGCTCTCACCGCCGACGGCCCTCCCTGCTACCGCATCGGCAATCTTGCGCGTATGAACTTCACTATCGTACCGCAAACCCGCGTCCAAAAGACCTTGTTCGGATAAGCGAGCCATGACCTGCCATCCTCTCACCGAGACCACATTCAGCCCACGGCGTGGTGAGCTCTGCAGCCGGGAGAACGCTCACCGCGTCGCTGAGCGCCTCTTCGAGCACAAACACCGGCCGGTAGCGGTCATCCGTACCGGTGACCCGATCAAGCCCTTCCATGTCACCGACGAAGATGCGTTCGATGTTCACGTCGAAGTGGAGCTGCGCGCATAATGACAAGGCATCGTCGATTTTCGGTCCTGCTTGTGTTGACCCTGGCAGGATCGGGTGGGGGCTGCTTGGCAGCACCAGAACTTCCGCCGGGAGAAACGATCACGCAATGCCGCGTCGTTGACGGCGATACCCTGCGCGGCGGAGATGAACGCATCCGCCTGCTCGCCATTGATGCGCCGGAAAAGCCGGGCCAGTGCCGGTCGGGCCGCAATTGCGCGCCCGGCAACCCTGAGGCGAGCACCCGCAATTTGCGCGCGGCCATCGCGACAACGATGGTGATTCGGCGGATCGGATACGACCGCTTCGGTCGAACACTTGCGCTTGTCGAAGCGCGAGGCCGGGATCTGTCGTGCCATCAACTCGAAAGCGAGGCCGCCATCTACAACCCCCGATGGGATAATGGTGGATTTGTGAGGGCACGCTGTCCCGCGGCTGCTGGCCGCGCCCAGCTTGCCCTATGAGTTCCGATCACGCCCCCCGTCCATCCTTGAGGCTCATGTCTGGCCCCGTTGCGCCCTGCACCAATAGTATGATAACCACGAGGGCAAGGAGTGAACTATGGCGACCGTCCGCAAAACCATCACACTGAGCGATACACAGGATTCCTGGATCAAGACTCAGATTGCCCGGGGAGCCTTCACCAACGACAGTGAATATATCCGCGATCTCGTGCGCCGCGACCAGGAAGAGCAGGGCAAGCTCTCTGACCTGCGCAAGGCGATCGGCGAAGGGATCGACAGTGGCCTAAGCGAGCGGTCACTCGACGATATCTGGGCCGAGGGCGAAGAGCGCGCGCGAAGAGCGAATGCGTGAGCTGCGGATCAGCCGGAGAGCTGACAACGATCTCGTCCTGATCTCGCAATATACGACCACCGAGTTCGGTCGGGACCAGGCGCGAAAATATCTGGGTCAATTGAAAGCCTGTTTTGCGTCCCTGCTCGATAATCCGCATCTTGGGCAAAGCGCAGAACAGGTTGTGCCGCAGCTGCGCCGGATCAGGCAGGGCGCTCATGTGATATTCTACATTCCTGCGCCAGACGGCATTCTGATTGTTCGCGTTTTGCATCAAAGCATGGATTTTGAGCGGCACCTATAGCGGTCGCTTAGGGGAGTCGCTGAGTTCAGGATCGAGATACCAGGAGGGCCCCTGCTGGAACTGCCGGTTTACAGCAACCAGCGGGCCATCGGGCTCGCTAGCGACATAAGGCCGCACCTGCGGCATCACCGGAGAGCGCCGCTTGAATAGCTTGCCAGCCACACGTCCGCGCGCCTCGAGCAGCTCCTCAAGCCACATCAGATCATCGAGCATCTGGACGATCCCGCGTCCGGCGAGAATGAAATAGAGACAGCGCTGATAGTCGTCGCACTGGTTGCCGAGAATCATGGACAGCTTCAGCTTCGCGCCAGGCTCGCCCTCGTGGACCCACTGCACCGCCTCACGCAACTCCACGGCAGCATAGTAACCGTCATTGACTTCGGTCCCGATCGCGGCTGCCGCCAGCATCCGGCGGGTGGCACGATTGGCAGGATCAAGGCTCGCATCGCGCAAGGTGAGATCGAGATCGAAGCGGCCGACGAGGTCTGGCATTTCCATGAGGCTTTCTCCTTCTTGGTGAACATAACGTGAACATGCTGGACGGTCAAACGCCAATGCAATAGGTTAACGCCCATGTGGCTTGTCCCTCGACACTCGAGAGGCCTCACTCTCAGAACGCCGGTCCCCGACGTAGTCCGCGACGCGCTTGTTCGCTGGTATGAGGGGGAGGGGAGCGAAGCCGACCACCGGGCGAGCGTCACGATGGTGACGAAGGCTCGGACGCATGACCAGTGGATCGCCTGTAGCTGCATGGGCGATACCGACCCGCCCCCACTCATGTCAGCCGCTTACCTCTCAGAGGCTGAAACCTATTACCTGCGCCGCCTGACCAGCAAGCGCCAACGCCGCCCCGAGCATGCATCTGATTGTCCGTTCTTCCGCGAACAGGCTCCCCAGCGCTTCCGCGAGAAGCGCTCGGCCGAGGCTCCGGTGATCGATGTGCCCGAAGGGCTGTTCATCGCCCATCGTCTCGCACCGGAGAAGCTGGCCGAAGCGCCCTCAGACATTGAACCCGACGATCGCAGCAGGGGCGTCACCATTCCGCGACTTGCCCGCCTCCTATGGCAACTGATGGATATGGCCCACGTCAACGAGGTGCATCCCTTACCGGCGCGCCGCGGACGAAACATGACGATGGCCTCCGAATTTGCGCGCTTGCGACATGCGGCGACGCGGCTCGAAATCGCGCCCGGCATCCCCCTTTCCGCGCACCTTTACACGCATATCGACCCCTACGAGCGCAAGGCCGTCTTCGCCCGTCTGCGCAAGGCCGCCAGGACATGGCCCGAAGGACTGGCGCCCCAAGCCTTCCTTGCGCTCTATGCTAACGACATTTCGGGAACGACGCTGTTTCTGGGGCAGGGCAAGGAGCTCGACCTCAAGACCCGCGTCCAATATTCAGGATCATTAATCGGGCCGCCCTATCTCGTTCTCGTTGTCGTCGGCGAACACAATCCGCGCGACGGCTACGCCGCACTGCGCGGTTTCGCCCAGCCACTGGCCCGCACCTCGGCGTTCATCCCGGTCCATAACCACTATGAGCGGAAGGTGGCCTGCGAACTGCTCGACCTGCAGTACCATCTGCGAAAGCGCGGCATTGCCCTTGGCTTCAAGCGACCGTTGTTCGACCTGCCCTCGAAGATCGGAACAGTTCGACCGGACTTCGTCCTCGACATCCACGATTCCACCACCGGCGAAATCATCGAGACGGCGCTCGAAGTCATCGCCAGCGAGGACCCTGAGTACCTTGCTGCCAAGCGCCATCAGCTTGCGCTTCTGGGCAAGGCAGGACGCGTGATTACCGCTCGGGCCGCGACGATCGATTCCCACGGAACGGGCGCGATCCTCAAGGCCAATCTCGGCATCGGCTGAGCGCGAGCGCATCCCCAGAACCCACCGCGCTTGCCGGCATATCCGGGGTACAACCCCCGACCCATGACAACCTCCAGGCTGTGAAAGGGGAGGGGGAGGAAATTGGTCAGATCCTGGAAGGAGATGACCAATGCCCAAATTCAACCCGAGTGAAACGCCGCGGGAGACCCTCTGGGGCGCGCCGCAGACCGCAACACAGCTGCTCCCCGGTATCTGGGAGGTGCACACAGCCAGCCATGGCGGCATGATCCTGTCAGACGAACGTCAGGCAGCCATGCCGGCCGCGCTGCGCCTCGAGAACACCTCCTACGAGGAGGATGTTGACTGGGCACTTGTGGTGCTTGGCTTCGCCAACGAATTCGCCGGTCTGCCAACCAAGGGTTTCGATCTCCTTGTGCAGAACGCCCGCGCAAGCGTCAGGGCATGGCACCCCGATCGCTATGCGGCTCACACAGGCGAGGCCGTCGAAACCAGTGACAGCCCCATCCTGCGCCGCCGGCAGGCGCTCACCGATATGATTGGCAAGTATGTCGTGGTCAGCGCCTCGGGCGACTGGGCAGATTGGGTCCCGCAGGGCCAGGTCGGCGTCGTCGCACGGCGTGTCGCCCGCGTCGATGCCCTCGGCCACGCCCATTACGAAGGCGATTCCATCCACGGACTGGTGGACAAGGACGCTTACGATAGCAGCCGGATCGTCAACGGGTTCGATGAGATAGGCGCTGTGCGCATCGCAGCGAGTGCGCCCGCGACCAAGGAGGTTGTGCTGTGACCCCCATGACGAACCCAGCGGTGGCCGCGCATGAATTTGCAATGATGCTTGCGCTGAGCACCGCCCACATGTCGCCGGGCACGGCGGCTGACTGGATGCCCGAATGTCCCTGGGCCTGCTTCGCCAAGGGCGAATGGGGCTGGTTCATGTATGTCTGCGACGATGTCGGCATCACTGAGGCCGCCAGCGTTCCCCTCGAAATCCGCTCCGCTCTCCATGTTGCCCGCAAGCTGCGCTGCCAATGGATCATGTGGGACTGCGACGGGCCGATAGTGGCTGATCTGCCCGAGTACGACTGGGGCACAGCAAGCGGACCACTGTCGTGATCGCCGGACCGGCCTGCGCCAAGCCCGCAGCCCGAGGCCGCGACCTCCTCGATCTTCCGCGCCCACCAGTGGTGCTCGCTTACGGCATCGGGGTTGATTCCACCGCAATGCTCATCGAGCTTGTCGCGCGAGGCGAGACCCCTGATCTCGTCCTGACAGCCGATACCGGGTCCGAAAAGCCCGCGACCTATGACTATCTCGACATCATCCATCGATGGATGGAGGCCCACGGGATCGAATTCCAGATCTGCCGTTATCAGCCCCAGCGGTTCAAGCACTGGCCACCCTACGCGACGCTGATCGAGAACGTCCTCACGAATGCGACACTGCCATCGATCTCACTAGGTCGACACTCATGCAGTCTCAAATGGAAGGTCGCGCCCCAGGACAAGTATATTGCCCGATGGCCACCAGCCATCGAGGCCTGGAACCGCGGCCAGAAGGTCGTCCGTCTGATCGGTTATGACGCATCCCCGGCCGACACCCGCAGACATGCGCACGCTCTGACGATCCCAAGCGAACGCTTCGAGTGCCGATATCCTCTGAGAGAATGGAGCTGGACCCGCGAAGATTGCATCGCCCGGATCGAGGCCGAAGGCCTTCCGGTCCCGCCAAAGTCGGCATGTTTCCTCTGCTGCGGCTCGAAGCCCGAAGAAATCCGCGATCTTCCGCCATGGTGCCTGCGGATCATCGTGCTGGTGGAGGCCCGCGCTGCACCCCGCCTGCGCACCGTCGAGGGCCTGTGGCGCTCTTCAACGCGCACCAGGCCCGGCCGAATGACCGATTTCATCCGCGGTGAGCGCTTGCTCCCTGCCGGCGAGATTGACCGGATCGAGGCCGACGCGCCGACGTCGCTGAGGCTCTTTCAAGAGGCCGCCGCTGAAATACCACTTCCGGAGCGGCCACACCTTGCCGACTGGATCGAACGCTTCCAGCGTCAATTGGAGACAACGCCATGCTGACTGAGCCAATCGCACGAGCCGAACAGATCGCCAAACTCAACGATCGGGCACGTTCAGGTTTCGACCCCAGCGCTCGCATCATGTTCACACGCGGCTGCCTCGATGCCTTCTGTAGTGGCGACACCCCTAGCGTACTTGTCGCACAGGCCGAGCTCATCAAAACCATGCGGCGCCACCGCTTCGAGGAGGATACCTACGGCGAGCGCGACTTCGGCGCGTTCACTTTCAGGGGCGAGAAGGTCTTCTTCAAGATCGATTTGTATGATCCGGGGCTTGTCAAGTTCGCATTGAACGGTTCCTTCTGTTGACGCGGTGGGGGGCACACGCAATGCTCAGGGATTGGCTTCATTCGTTCCGAGGTCAGCTGATGCACTATCCGTGCATAGACTTGTATCCGGTCGCGGCC
>LSKF01000014.1 GCA_001556995.1 Erythrobacteraceae bacterium CCH12-C2 | reverse complement strand
GCCCCCACCGCCGCCGCCACCCGCCTATGCCCTGTCAGATCAGAGCGTGGTCGTCACCGGATCGCGCGTGCGCGGTGCCGCGCCGTCCGCCGAAGTCGCCTATTTCGCCCCCCCGGTCGTCGTCGCGACTGATCCGGGCCGCGAGAAATATGACGGCAAGGAGGTCTCCCCCGTCAAGCTCACCAGCGCCGAGCCGGTGTCCACCTTCAGCGTCGATGTCGATACCGGGGCCTATGCCAATGCCCGCCGCTTCCTGACGCAGGGCATGGTGCCGCCGCAGGACGCGGTGCGCACCGAGGAGATGATCAACTATTTCCGCTACGATTATGCCAAGCCCAAGGATCGCAGCCAGCCCTTCACGGTGACGACCGATGTCGCCAAGACTCCGTGGAACGCGGGCACGTACCTGATGCGCATTGGCCTGCGCGGCTATGACATCGACAGCGCCGAGCGCCCGCCGGCCAACCTCGTGTTCCTGATGGACGTCTCGGGCTCGATGAACAGCGCCGACAAGCTACCGCTGGTGAAGACGGCATTGTCGGGCCTTGCGGGCGAACTCTCGCCGAAGGACACGGTGGCAATCGTGGTCTATGCGGGGGCTGCGGGCATGGTGCTCGAACCCACTAACGACACCGCCAAAATCCGCCGCGCGCTCGACAGCCTTTCGGCCGGGGGATCGACCGCGGGCGGCGCCGGCATTGAACTCGCCTACCGCATCGCCGAGGACAATTTCATCAAGGGCGGGGTCAACCGCGTGATCCTCGCCACCGACGGCGATTTCAACGTGGGAGTCTCGGACACCAAGGCGCTGATCGAACTCATCGAAAAGAAGCGCGATAGCGGCATCACCCTCACCACGCTCGGCTTTGGCCAAGGCAATTACAACGAGGCGATGATGGAGCAGATCGCCAACAAGGGGAACGGCAACTACGCCTATATCGACACCGCGCTGGAAGCGAAGAAGGTGCTGGGCGATGAGATGAGTTCGACCCTGTTCACGATCGCCAAGGACGTGAAGATTCAGGTCGAATTCAACCCGGCGGTTATCGCGCAGTATCGCCTTGTCGGCTACGAGAACCGCGCGCTGCGCGAGGAAGATTTCGACAATGACCGGGTCGACGCAGGCGACATCGGCGCAGGCCATCAGGTGACCGCGATCTACGAAGTGGTGCCGGTGGGCGGCAAGGGCTGGATCGCGCCGCGTCGCTATGAGGACACGACGCAAGCCGCTGCCACCGCGCGTCTCGCTGAGGCGGCCAACGTCAAGCTGCGCTACAAGCTGCCCGATGGCGATACCTCGCGGCTGATCGAACAGACGGTGCCCGCCAGCGCGCTCAAGGCCGCCGCGGCCCCCAAGGGTGACTTCGCCTTCGCCGCTGCTGTTGCCGCCTTCGGCCAAGTGCTGCGCGGGGACGAAATGATGATGGGTTTCGACTTTGCCGACATTGATGCGTTGGCGAGCAATCAGGACGATTTCTGGCGCCAGGAATTCCTGCAATTGAACGCGCTGGCGGGCAGCCTGAAAGGCGGCTAGCGCGCCGTGCTCCGAGGCACGCCCCGAAGGGACTTGGGATTGACGCATCGCCGCTGCTAAAGCGGCGCTCCTTGTCCGATTCCCCTCAGGAGACGCGTGCTCATGACTGCCCAAATTTCCGCTGCCCTGCCGCTGATCGTGCTGGGCCTTGCCCTGCTGTTTGTCGCGGTTTGGTTGCTGATGCGCGCCAACCGCAAGGCCAAGATTGTGGACAACGGCAGTGCCCCGGCGCTGGCGCGCGACGTTCTGGCCGAAGGGGCGGCGCCAGCGCAGCGCAATCAGGCGCTGATCGATGCAGCTCCGGCGGTTGCCAAGGCGGCCCCCGTGCCTGCGCCCGTAGGCGAACCTGCCCCTGCCCCGGCACCTGAGCCTTTGCCCGCCGCACCGACCCCTGCTCCGGCAGCCGCTCCCGCTGGTGCGGATGATCTTTCGCGCATCAAGGGTGTAGGCCCCAAGCTGGTGACCCTGCTGGCTGAGCTTGGCGTGACGTCCTTCGCCCAAATCGCCGCCTGGTCAGACGCTGATGTCACCCGGATCGACGAACAGCTCGGCCGCTTCAAGGGCCGCATCACCCGCGACCAGTGGATCGCGCAGGCGCAATTGCTGGCCGCAGGCGACGAAGCAGGCTTCACAGAGCGATTCGGCCGCAATGGATAAGATTCCGCAAGATTGACGTCCAAACCGTGTTACATTGATTCGTTAACACGGGGAGGGAAGCAATGAGCATGCGGATTCTGGTGGCTGATGACGAATTCATAACCGGCTTTGATCTGTGCGATACTTTCGAAGAGGCCGGGTACGAGGTGGAAGGTCCGCACGCCGGGATCTGCTCCGCGATGGAGGCGTGCGAGAAGTGCCGCCCCGATCTAGCTATCCTCGATATCGAACTTGCCGATGGCCCGGCCTATGATCTGGCGCAGCGGCTGATCGACGATAATGTGCCAGTAATTCTCCATTCCGAACCCAGCGATGTGAGTCGGCTCGCCGCTCGCTTCCCCCGCGCGAAAACGCTGGCAAAGCCGTGTCCTCCGGCCGAACTGCTCGACGCGGTCAGCCGGGCGCTCGCGCCGGCCTGACCCCAGGGGGCGGTGCCGGGTAAAGGCTGCGCTACGGCGCTTGCTCCCCGTCCATAAGCCTTTAAGGTTGGCCCCGCGCCCAATACGGAGGCCCGCGCCATCAAACTCTACGGTTATTTCCGCTCGTCGACCTCCTACCGCCTCAGGATCGCGCTGAACCTCAAGGGGCTGGCCTTTGAGAATGTGCCGGTCGACCTGCGCACCGCTGCCAACAAGGATGCTGGTTTCACTGCGCGCAACCCCTTCGGCTCGCTCCCCATGCTCGAAGCCGACGGGCGCGATCGGGCGCAGTCGATGGCGCTGCTCGAATGGCTCGACGAGGCCTACCCCGAACCGCCCCTGCTGCCGGACGATATCGAGGCGCGCTACACAGTGCGCGAGCTGGCCTACGGCATCGCCACCGAGATCCACGCGGTCAACAATCTGCCGGTGCTGAAATATCTCAAGGACCCGCTCGGCCATACGCAGGACGAAATCGACACCTGGTATCGCCACTGGCTGGCGCGCACGCTGAACCCGGTGGAGGCGCGGCTCGCGCAGCTCAAGGCAGGCGATTTCCTGCATGGCGAGGGCCCCGGGCTGTTCGAGGTGGTGCTGATCCCCCAGCTCGCCAATGCGCGGCGGTTCGATTACGACCTCAGCGCCAGCCCCCACATGACCCGGATCGAGGCCGCCTGCTGCGCCCTGCCCGCCTTCGCGGCGGCCCACCCCGACATTCAACCAGACGCGCCCTGATCAACGGGGCCGGGAGAGGAACCAAGAATGAAACTCGCAACGCTCGATAATGGCACCCGCGACGGGATGCTGGTGGTGGTCTCGAAAGACCTCACCCGCTGCTGCGCCGCTGGCT
>LSKF01000131.1 GCA_001556995.1 Erythrobacteraceae bacterium CCH12-C2 | reverse complement strand
GCTTACCTGCACATATGGATTGATTCAAAGAAATCGGCCTTTTAATATATCCAACAAACTTAGTTAGGAGGACCACAACAAGTAACCTGAACATATCATAGGCCCAATTAGAAGAAAATACAGGCAAATTTTAACGTACAACGAGTTTTCTTTGGAAACACGTGCTTTTTCGATGAAACGAAGGCTTACCTACACATATGGATTGATTCGAAGAAATCGGCCTTTTAATATATCCTACAAAGTCAGTTAGCAGGACCACAACAACTAACCTGAAC
>LSKF01000130.1 GCA_001556995.1 Erythrobacteraceae bacterium CCH12-C2 | reverse complement strand
AGCCTTGCCCTTGTCGCAGGCATAACCCGCAGCCAGCGCCAGAAACTCGAGGCAGGCGGGATTAGCACCATGGCGGCGCTCGCCGAGAGGGCAGAACGTGTCCCGAAAATGGCCGCCGAGACGCAGCGCAAGCTTGTGGCGCAAGCCAGACTGCAGACGGCTCGGCGCGCGGGCACAGGCCCATCCTTCGAGTTGCGCGAGCCCGAGCCGGGCAAGGGCTTCGGTCTCTTGCCTGAACCAGCGGAAGGCGACGTGTTCTACGACATTGAAGGCGACCCATACTTTCCCGGAGGCC
>LSKF01000129.1 GCA_001556995.1 Erythrobacteraceae bacterium CCH12-C2 | reverse complement strand
CGGAGATGTGTATAAGAGACAGCCCCTCAAGGGGAGGGGCTTGTTTTAAAGCACACCCCCGGCGAGCCGATCAATCGCGCCTTGCAGGATCACCGCCGCCGCATGGCTGTCGATGGCGGCGGCGCGTTTGGCGCGGCTCATGTCTTGCCCGATCATCGCGGCTTCGGCAGCCTGGGTCGACCAGCGTTCGTCCCATAGCAGGATCGGCAGAGCGAAAGCCTCGGCGCAATTGCGGGCATAGGCGCGGGAGGCCTGCGCGCGCGGGCCTTCCGAGCCGTCCATGTTGCGCGGCAGGCCGAGGACCAGCCCCTTGATGCTCCGCGCCTTGATCAGCGTTGCCAGCGTTTCGCGGTCCTTGCCCCATTTGCCGCGCTGGATCGTGGTGCCGTTGGTGGCGAAGCGCCATCCCGCATCGCAGGTGGCGGTCCCCAGCGTCTTGGTGCCGAGGTCGAGGCCGAGCAGCACGCCCCCATCCTCCACCGCATCGGCAAAGCCGCGCGCGTCCTCGAAGATCAGCGGCCCCCCAGAACTCAACGGGCTTTCCATGCCTCGGTCCGGCGGATCACGTCGGCCTTGGTGTTCGCCCAGAACAGCGGCAGGTCGTAGACGTGGTAATTGTTGCCCGGCAGCACGTAGGAGCCCATCTCGGGCGGCGCGCCGATCAGCAAAAGCCCGCGCTTGTCGCAGCGCGCCGGGACGAGGCCGGGAACGAGCTCGCCCTTCTCCATGCTGTCTTCGGGCACCAGCGTGCCGAGATTGGCGCTGGCAGGCGCGCTGCCGCCGAACTGGCCGGTGAGCGGATTGCTGCACAGTATCGGGCTGGTGCCCGGAGCGACGCCGTCAAGCGCAGGCGTGCTGCCATAGGCCTTGAGCACAAGCGAGGGATCTGCCGGTTCGGCAAAGCTGGACCAGCTGATCACGCAGCCGGCCTGATCGGGCGCGGCGCAGGCGGGGAAGCCGATGGCGGGTAGATCGTGCTGCAAGCTGACCGGCCAGCCGATCACATAGGCCGCGACCAGCCGCTCGGCTATGGACGATCCGCGCACTTCTTCGGCCAGCAAGCGCTTCAAATGCAGCGCGCCTTGCGAATGACCCGCGAGCACAATCGGGGTCTGCGGATCAATCGAGGTGAGGAAATAGCGATAAGCCTCGCGCACATCGGCATAGGCCGCGTCGATGGCTTGCTTGCCTTCGGGAGCATCGGTGAGGAAGGCCCCCATGGTCGCCTGACGGTAGCGCGGCGCCCAGATTTCGCTCGCGGCGTTGAAGGGGCTCGCCATGCCGCGCAGATAGATGCGGGCAATGCGCTCGGCCTCCGGGTCGCCGCCATCGGCGAGCGGGGCGTTCCAACTCGCGCGGTTGAGGTAGCTGGTCGGGTGGACAAAGAACACGGCAAAAGCCGGGGCTGGGGGCTCGGCCGGGGTCGGTAACACCCCGCGATCCTTGGCAAAGGCGGGCTGCCAGCGCGCCGGGTCTTTCACGCCGATACCGGGGCGCGAATACCACAGCGCGGGGTCTTCATAGGCGTTGGCATCGAGCGGCTTGACCGGGGCAAACTCCGCTGACGGCACCAGCGCGATCTGCGCGAGCTCCTCCTGAAACAGCTCGTAAACAATCCGCCCGCCGATCACGAGGACGATGCAGAAAGCGACGAAATAGAGGAACTTCTTGGCCATGGATGAACCTGTCCGCGCCTATTTGGCCGCTGCGCCTTCGGCCAGTGGCGGGCGCAGTGTGGTCCACGCCCGGTCGCCGCGCAGGCTGGAGAACCATGTCGCCGGGTTCCAGGTGGTCGAGCCATCGAGGCTGAAGGTGATGAACTCCGCGCGCCCGCCGATATTGGCGAGCGGCACTCCATCGCCAAGCCCGCTCTCAATGGCGGCCGCGCGGCTGTCGGCGCTTTCGTCGCGGTTGTCGCCCATCACGAAAACGTGATCGTCGGGCACGGTGTAGGGCCCGTAATTGTCGAGCCGCTGGTCGCGGTAATCGATCGTCAGATAGGTCGCGCCATTGGGCAGCGTCTCGCGCCAGGTCGGCGGCTCATAATAGTCGCGCCCATCGGGGCCGGTCACCCGGTATTGCTCGAAGGCTTCGAGGCAGGGGATGCCCCGGCACAGCAGATCGGGCTCGAACGGCAGGCGCACCGCGGGCACGACCTCGCGCTTGATTGGCTGGCCGTTGAGGATGATCTGCCCGCCGCGCACTTCGATGGTGTCGCCGGGCAGGGCGACAACGCGCTTGATGTAGTCCTCGTCACGCAGCGGATGCACGGGGATCACGACATCGCCATATGCGGGGGTCTTGGGCAGCACCCGCCAATCGCCGCGCGGGAGCAGGTGGAAGCTCGCCGAGGCCCATGACCAACCATAGGGATACTTGCTCACGACCAGACGGTCCCCAACCCACAGGGTCGGCATCATAGAGGTCGAGGGGATATAAAAAGGCTTGGCGACAAGGCTGTGGAACGCCAGCACGGCGAGCAGCATCAGCGCAAGGCCTCGGATTTCCGCGATCCAGTTGATCTTGTCAGGCTTATTGCTGTCGGTCACGTGCGGGCTTTCGATGGTAGCCATATTGAGAGGCCTAGCGCAGGGGAATGGCTTCGATGATCACGAAGGCCTGCGCCCAGGGGTGGTCATCGGTGAGGGTCAGGTGGATGCGGGCCTCATGGCCTGCCGGGATCATTTCTTCAAGCCGCTTTGCCGCTCCGCCCGTGAGCGCGAGCGTCGGTGCTCCTGAGGGGGCGTTGACGACGCCGATATCCTTCATGAACACGCCGCGCTTGAACCCGGTGCCCACGGCTTTAGAGAAAGCCTCCTTGGCGGCGAAGCGTTTGGCATAAGTGCCCGCCATGGTGAAGGGGCGGCGGCGGGCCTTGGCGATTTCGACCTCGGTGAACACCCGGTTTTCGAACCGCTCGCCATAGCGGGCGAGCGAATTGCCGATCCGCTCGATGTTGCACAGGTCGGAGCCGAGGCCGATGATCACTTGAACGCCCTGATGATGACCGCCGCGAGCAAGGCCAAGGCGATGACATGAAGCATCACCTGCGACTTGAACAAGGGATGCGCGAAATCGCCCTTGGCCATCTTCAATGCGCCGACATAGCCGAAGATCTGCAAGGCGACCCAGCCGACGGCAAACACCATCATCACCTGCGTGTTCAAGGCAAAGCCGAGAAAGCCGATCGCCAGCAGGAACAGTGCGGCAGCGGCGAAGGCCCAGCGCTTCTGCTCGCCGCTTAACGGGGGAAGATCGGCCTGCGCCATGCTCAGCGCACTTCGTCCATCAATTCGCGCATCCGGCGGATGGCGTTTTCTAGGCCCACGAACACCGCCTCACCGATCAAGTAGTGGCCGATATTGAGCTCGGCGATCTGCGGGATGGCGGCGATGGGCTGGACATTGTCGAATGTGAGGCCGTGGCCCGCGTGGGGCTCGATCCCGTTCTTGGCGGCGAGCGCGGCCATGTCGGTGATGCGGCGCAATTCGCGGGTAACCCGCTCGGCATCGTTATCCAGGAAGGCGTGGGCATATTCGCCGGTGTGGAATTCCACCACCGGCGCACCAAGGCGCAGCGCGGCGTCGAGCTGGCGTTCGTCCGCCTCGATGAACAGCGAGACGCGGATGCCGCTCTCGCGCAGCGCCTCGACGATCGGCACTAGCGTGTTGTGCATCCCTGCCGCGTCAAGCCCGCCTTCAGTGGTGCGCTCCTCGCGCTTTTCGGGGACGATGCAGGCGGCGTGGGGTTTGTGGCGCAAGGCGATGGCCAGCATCTCAGGCGTGGCGGCCATTTCGAGGTTGAGCGGCAGGTTGGTTGCCGCCTGAATCCGCGCCAAGTCCTCGTCGCGGATATGGCGGCGGTCTTCGCGCAGGTGCGCGGTGATCCCGTCGCCGCCAACCGCCGCAACGATTTCCGCCGCGCGCACCGGATCAGGATGATCCCCGCCGCGCGCGTTGCGGATGGTGGCGACGTGATCGATGTTCACGCCGAGGCGCAAGGGGCGGGGGTGGAGGGTGGCGGTCATTCTTTCCTGCTTCCGGGCTTGGTCACTTCTACGCGGGCCAAGGCCTCCGGGATGGAATCGGGTGCATAGGTGGGAAAATCAATGGCGAGCAGCGGATAGAACGGCACGCCCAAGTCGACCGACCCGCAAGACCGGTCGATGATGGCGCATTCGGCGATCACTTCGCCGCCCTCGCGCGCGACGGCGGCGATGGCTTCGCGGCTGGAGAGGCCGGTGGTGACGACATCCTCGACCATCAGCACCTTTGCGCCCGGCGCAAGCGCGAAGCCGCGGCGCAGGTGGAACACCCCGTCGGGCCGTTCAAGGAACATCGCATCAAGGCCCATCGCGCGGCCAACTTCGTGGCCGATGATGATCCCGCCCATCGCGGGGGAGACCACTACATCCACCGACGCGCGCACCTCAGGCGGGATGCCCGCCACCACCGCCTCAGCCAGCCGAGCGGCCCGCGCCGGGTTCATCAACACCCGTGCGCATTGTAGGTAGTGACCGCTATGGCGCCCCGATGACAGTTTGAAATGTCCTTCGAGCAAAGCCCCCGAGGCACGGAATTCGGCCAGCACTTCATCCTCGGTCACGCGTTTTGCTCCAGAAATCGTTGGGAAAAAATTCGAAGTTCCGCCGACTTGCGTCGGTCACATGGCGGCTTGCATAATTTTCTCCCTAGAAGCGCTTGAGGCCCTCGGCAAGCGGAGCTAAGGGCAATCTAGACGTCGGCTAACCACCGATGAAACGCTGTCTGTAGCGGGCCACGATGGGTCGGGCGGCAGGCGGTATGGGATCAGATTTGCAATACTTGGACACATGATCATGGGTCAGAGGGACACCCGTATGAAAATGGCTATCCTCGCGGCAGTCGCCGCAGGGCTTGCGGCGTTCGCGCCGATTGCGGCGAGCGCGCAGGATGCCGCCGCTCCCGCTCCCACCACGACCGAAGCGGCTGCGCCCGCCGAGGCGGCGCCCGCTGGCGATGCTGCGGCTGCTCCGGCTGAGGCTGCTGCGCCTGATGCGAGCGCCTACACCCCGATGGCCCCGACCAAGGGCAAGGGCATGCCGACGTCCTTTGCGGACGATCCGGTTCAGAGCATGACCTTCCAGAATCAGTACTCCGACAATGGCGAATACGCCTTGTGGATGCACGATGTGATCCTGATGCCAGTGATCACTGTCATCAGCCTCTTCGTGCTCGGCTTGATCCTGTATGTCGTTGTGCGTTTCAATCGCCGTGCCAACCCGGTCGCTTCGCGGACCACGCACAACACCATGATCGAAGTGATCTGGACAATTGTGCCGGTGATCATTCTGGTGGTGATCGCCGTGCCTTCGATCACGCTGCTGGCCCGCCAGTACGAAACCCCGCCTGCCGACGCTGTCACGATCAAGGCGACCGGCTATCAGTGGTACTGGGGTTACACCTATCCCGATCACGGCGAGATCGAAGTGATCTCCAACATGCTCGACCAGGCCGAAGCGCTGAAGCGCGGCGAGCCGGGGCAGCTCGCGGTCGACAATCGCATGGTTGTGCCCGCAGGCGTGCCGCTGCGCATCCAGACGACGGCAACCGACGTGATCCACGCCTTTGCCGTGCCGTCGCTGTGGTTCAAAATGGACGCGGTGCCGGGCAAGCTGAATGAAAAGCTGCTCACCATCAAGGAGCCGGGCGTCTATTACGGCCAGTGCTCCGAGCTGTGCGGCGCGCGTCACGGCTTTATGCCGATCGCCATTGAAGCTCTTCCCCCAGCCGAGTTTGCTGCTTGGGTGAAGGCGCAGGGCGGGGCGATGCCGGGAGACGCAGGTGGTGAAGCGGAAGCGGCTCCGGCTGCTGCGCCTGCCGAAGCTGCTGCGGCCGAGCAGGTCGCCGCGCTGACCACCCGCTAAGATATACGAACGAATACCAGCTGAGAGTATCAGATCATGGCAACCACCGCAGAAGGCTTCGACATCCACCACGATCATTCGCACGACGCGCATGATCATGGCGACCACAAGCCGGGCTTCTTCGCCCGCTGGTTCATGTCGACCAACCACAAGGACATCGGCACGATGTACCTGATCTTCGCGATCATCGCGGGGATCGTGGGCGGCGCGATTTCGGGGATCATGCGGGTCGAGCTCGCCGAGCCCGGCATCCAGTATCTGCAATGGTGGGCCCAGTTCATGGGCGGCAGCAATGATCTGAACACCGCGCTGCACATGTGGAACGTGTTCATCACCGCCCACGGCCTGATCATGGTGTTCTTCATGGTCATGCCCGCGATGATCGGCGGCTTTGGCAATTGGTTCGTGCCGCTGATGATCGGCGCGCCCGACATGGCCTTCCCGCGCATGAACAACGTGTCGTTCTGGCTGACCGTGGCGGGCTTTTTCTCGCTGCTGTTCTCGCTGTTCGTACCCGGCGGCTCAGGCCCCGGTGCGGGGACCGGCTGGACGGTTTACGCGCCGCTTTCCACGAGTGGTTCGGTCGGCCCGGCGGTCGACTTCGCGATCTTCTCGCTCCACCTTGCGGGCGCTGGCTCGATCCTTGGTGCGACCAACTTCATCACCACCATCTTCAATATGCGCGCGCCGGGCATGACCCTGCACAAGATGCCGCTGTTCGTGTGGTCGGTGCTGGTTACCGCCTTCCTGCTGCTGCTGGCGCTGCCCGTGCTGGCTGCGGCCATCACGATGCTGCTGACCGACCGCAATTTCGGCACGACCTTCTTCGATCCGGCCGGCGGCGGTGATCCGGTGCTCTATCAGCACCTGTTCTGGTTCTTCGGCCACCCGGAAGTCTACATCATGATTTTGCCGGGCTTCGGCATGATCTCGCAGATCGTTGCGACCTTCTCGAAGAAGCCGGTGTTTGGCTACCTCGGTATGGCCTATGCGATGGTCGCCATCGGCGTCGTCGGGTTCATCGTGTGGGCGCACCACATGTACACCTCGGGCCTCGACGTGAACACCAAGATGTACTTCACCGCCGCCACCATGGTGATCGCGGTGCCGACCGGCGTGAAGATCTTCAGCTGGATCGCGACGATGTGGGGCGGCAGCCTCAGCTTCAAGTCGCCGATGGTCTGGTCGCTGGGCTTCATCTTCCTGTTCACCGTGGGCGGTGTCACCGGCGTGGTGCTGGCCAATGGCGGGATCGACGACAACCTGCACGACACCTACTATGTGGTCGCTCACTTCCACTACGTGCTGTCGATGGGCGCGGTGTTCTCGATGTTCGCAGGGTTCTACTACTGGTTCCCGAAGATGAGCGGGCGGATGCACAGCGAGCTCTTGAGCCACATCCACTTCTGGACCTTCTTCGTCGGCGTGAACGTGATCTTCTTCCCGCAGCACTTCCTGGGCCTGCAGGGGATGCCGCGTCGTTACCCTGACTATCCGGAGGCCTACGCCTTCTGGCACCAGATCAGCACCTACGGCTATTACATCATGGCCGGGTCGATGATCTTCTTCTTCGTGAACATCCTTTACGCGCTGTTCGCCGGCAAGAAGGCCGAAGCCAACCCGTGGGGCGAAGGCGCGACGACGCTCGAATGGACCCTGCCGAGCCCGCCGCCGTACCACCAGTTCGAAACGCTCCCGGTGATTACCGACGCGCATGATTACCACGATCACCGTCCGGCTACTGCGTAAGGGTTAGGGCGTGATCTGCTCCCCGGCGGGAGCGTGAGATACAGGCGGGAGCGCGGCTGATTGTGGCCGCGCTCTTTGCCCATGGAACACTGAACACGATGGCAAGCACCGCACCTCAGACCACGGCGAGCCTCCCGACGGAGTGGCGTGATTTCTTCGCGCTAACCAAGCCGCGGGTGATGACGCTGGTGATCTTTACCGCGATCTGCGGTGTGCTGGCTGCGCCCGGCAGCATCCATCCGGTGCTGGCCTTCACCGCGATCCTCGCCATCGCCATGGGCGCAGGCGGCTCGGCTGTGCTCAACATGTGGTGGGAAGCCGATATCGACGCAGGGATGAAGCGCACCATGAACCGTCCGCTCCCCGGTGGGCGGATGCGGCGCGAGGATGCGCGCGATTTCGGGATTTTCCTCTCGGGCGTTTCGGTGGCGCTGATGGGCGTGGCGATTGGCTGGCTGGCCGCTTCGCTGCTGCTCGGCGCGATCATCTATTATGCCGTTATCTACACCATGTGGCTGAAGCCGCGCACCCCGCAGAACATCGTCATCGGCGGCGGCGCGGGCGCGTTTCCGCCGCTGATCGGCTGGGTCGCCGTGACGGGCGAGATCACCGCGATGCCGATCCTGCTGTTCGCGATCATCTTCTTCTGGACCCCGCCGCATTTCTGGGCGCTGGCGCTGTTCGTGCAGTCCGATTACGCCAAGGTCGGCATCCCGATGCTCCCCGTTGTGGCGGGTGAGAAGGTGACGCGCCGCCAGATCATGATCTACACGCTGGTGCTCGCGCCCATTGCGATTGCGCCTTGGGCGATTGGCGGGACGAGCTGGATCTATGGCTCGGTCGCGGTGGTGCTGTCGGCGCTGTTCGTGGTGCTGGCGCTGCCGGTGGCGAACCGGATGCGCGCAGCGGAAGACAAGATGCTCCCCGAAAAGCGCCTGTTCAAATATTCGATCGTCTATCTTTTCGTGCTGTTCGCCGCGCTGGTGGCTGACCGCATAGCGGCCTATCAGGGGCTCATCGCATGACGCCCGACGAAGAAGCCGAATTCCGCCGCCGCCAGAAGAGCCGCAATCTTGTGGTCGCGGGCACGCTCCTGTTCTTCGTGGTGCTGTTCTACGCCATCACCATCGTGCGCATCGGAGACGCCGGCTGATGGCGACGCTCCCGCCCACCGCTGATACCGAGACCGCGCGCCGCAACCTGCGCACCGGGCTCATCGCATTTGCGGGGGCCTGCGCGATGCTGGGGCTGGGCTATGCCTCGGTGCCGCTTTACCGCCTGTTCTGCCAGGTCACCGGCTTCGGCGGCACCACGATGGTTGCCTCGGAGTCCAAGGCTGCCAACGCCGCCGCCAATGCAACCGGTGCTAAAATCTCTATCCGCTTCGATGCCTCGGCTGCAAGCGACATGCCCTGGACCTTCCGCCCAAGCCAAGCGACCGACACCGTCACTATCGGCGAGCGCGACATTGCGACCTATGTGGCGAAGAACGTCAGCGATCAGCCCATCACCGGCATGGCGACCTTCAACGTCACGCCGGAGACTGCGGGCAAGTATTTCAACAAGATCCAGTGCTTCTGCTTTACCGAGCAGACGCTTGCACCGGGGCAGGAAGTGACCATGCCGGTGCTGTACTTCGTCGATCCGGCGATGCTGGATGATCCGAATATGCGCGGCGTCGAGCAGATCACGCTGAGCTACACTTTCCACCGCGTAAAGGAGCCGGTATCCTCGGCTCCGGCGCGCGCCAATTGAACCTTTAGGCAACCCAGGGACGGGACAGACCATGGCTGGCAAGGCAAACCACGATTACCACATTCTCGAACCCGATATCTGGCCGCTGATCGGCTCGATCTCGGCGCTCACCTTCACCAGCGGGATGGTGCTAAGCTTCCACCCCGATCTGTTTGGCAAATCCGCCAGCATCGTGATGTGGGCGGGCCTTGCAGGCCTGATCGCCACCTTCTTCATGTGGTTCAAGAACATCGTCACCGAAGCCGAGCGCGGCGATCATACCCCGGTGGTGCAGCTTCACCTGCGCTACGGGATGATCCTGTTCATCGCATCCGAAGTGATGTTCTTCGTCGGCTGGTTCTGGAGCTTCTTCGACTTCGCGCTGTTCCCGGCCGCGCTGCAGTTCGACCACGAGACCGGTGCGACCACCAGCCTGTTCGGCACCGAAGGCGCGATTGCGCAGTTCGTTCCGGAAGGCATGGAGGTGCTCGATCCCTTCGCCCTGCCGCTGCTCAACACGCTGATCCTGCTGTGTTCGGGCACCACGGTGACCTGGGCGCACCATTCGCTGATCCACGGTGACCGCACTGGCCTCAAGCAGGGCCTGTGGGCGACGGTGGCGCTGGGCGTGCTGTTCAGCAGCATTCAGGCCTACGAATACTCGGTCGCGCCGTTCGGCTTCGGCGGCAACACCTATTCGAGCGCCTTTTACATGGCGACCGGCTTCCACGGCTTCCACGTGTTGATCGGCACGATCTTCCTCTCAGTCTGCCTCTACCGCGCCTATATCGGGCACTTCACTCCGCGCCAGCACTTCGGCTTCGAAGCGGCGGCGTGGTACTGGCACTTCGTCGACGTGGTGTGGCTGTTCCTCTTCGTCGCCATCTATGTGTGGGGCGGCTGGGGCGCTGAATACCACTGATGGCTGAGTGGCACCTCGCGCAGATCAACATCGGTCGTCTTGCCGCACCGCAAGACGACCCGCGCGTTCGGCCGTTCATCGAGGCGCTGGATCAGATCAACGCTCTGGCGGAGCAAAGCCCCGGCTTCGTGTGGCGCCTGACCGGCGATGGCAATGATGCGATGGATGTGCGCTATGCGCCCGATCCGCTGCTGGCGGTGAATATGTCGGTCTGGCGCGACGCCGAAAGCCTGTTCGATTATGTCTACAAGAGCGCTCACACCCCGTTTATGGCCCGACGCCGGGAATTCTTCGAGCGGTTCGACGGGGTGTATCAAGCACTGTGGTGGGTCAGGGCCGGGCATCGGCCCACGGTTGAAGAGGGCATTTCCAAGCTCTGGCTGATCGAACGCTTCGGTCCCTCGCCGCAGGCCTTCACGTTCAAGGCCCGCTTTCCCGAGCCGGGGGTGGAAGGTCAGCCGTTCGATCACAAGCCGGACCCTTGGTGTGTCGGCACCGCCTGACCACCCGCTCTGGGAGTGCGCGCTTTCCGGTCTGTGTCCCCGCTGTAGCGCAAAAACGTTGTTCGCCGCGCCCGCAGGGTTGGCGGATCGATGTTCGGCGTGCGGGCTCGATTTCCTCGCGCTGGAGCGGGGCGGGCGGTTTGTTGGCGTCGTCACGATGCTGCTCGCACTGGTGCTGATCATCACCGCGCTAGGCGTGGATGAATGGCTGCGGCCCCCGCTCTGGGCGAACCTTGTATTCTGGGGGCCGGTGACCGTGGGCAGCGTGATCGGGGCCTTGCGCGTCTACAAGGCCATGTGGGTCTATCACCAATACCAGGAAAGCCAGCAGCCATGACCCGCCGCGTCCCCATCATCCCCACCATCATCGTGCTTGCAGCGGTCGCCACAATGATCGCGCTGGGCGTGTGGCAGCTGGGGCGCATGGGGGAGAAGGCCGACTTGCTGGCCCGGTATGAAGCCGCAGCCGATGCCAGCGGCACTGTTGCTTTTCCCCTGTCGGGTGACGGCGCATCAGCGTGGTTCCGCCGCAGTCAGGTATCGTGTGGCCAAGTCATCAGCATTGAGGCCGTCTCGGGCACCTCGCTGAAAGGCCAAAAGGGCTGGGTCCAGCGCGCGACCTGCGCGGTGAGCTCGGATCGGTCTGTGCTTGTCGATCTCGGATACAGCCGCGACATCGCCAAGCCCGCCTTTGCCGGCGGCGTCGTAACCGGCGTGATTGCGCCGGGACCGCGTTTGGTCGCTGATCCGCCGGTGGCGGGCTTGCAGCCCATGGCCAAGCCCGATCCGGGCGATCTGCCCAACAATCACTTGGCCTATGCCGGACAGTGGTTCTTCTTCGCGCTGACGGCGCTCGTCATCTACGTGCTGGCAATCCGCCGCCGCCAACGCTAACCGGCTCCCCCATGCAATACGTCTCGACACGCGGGAGCGCACCGGCGCTCGATTTCGAAGGGGTGACGCTGGCGGGCCTCGCCAGTGATGGGGGCCTTTATGTGCCCGCTGAATGGCCGAGATTCAGCGAGGCGGAAATCCGCAACATGCGCGGCCTTGCCTATCCCGATCTTGCGGCGCGGATCATGGCGCCCTTTGTCACGCCCAGCCTGACCGAGGATGAGCTGCTGGCGATCTGCCACCGGGTCTATGGCGATTTCGGCCATGCCGCGGTCGCGCCGCTGGTGCAGCTCGATCAGCAGCATTGGCTGCTTGAGCTGTTCCACGGCCCGACGCTAGCCTTCAAGGACGTGGCGCTGCAATTGCTGGGGCAATTGTTCGAGCTGTTCCTCGAACGCCGCGACGAACGCCTCACCATCGTCGGCGCGACCAGTGGGGACACCGGCTCGGCAGCGATCCATGCAGTCGCGGGCGGCACGCGGGCGGAGATTTTCATGCTCCATCCCAAGGGCCGGGTAAGCGATGTCCAGCGCCGCCAGATGACCACGGTGCTGAGCCCCAACGTCCACAACCTTGCGATCGAGGGCAGCTTCGATGATGCGCAGGCGCAGGTGAAGCGGATGTTCACCGATGCGGATGTGACGCACGTGCTCAACTTGGGCGCGGTGAACTCGATCAACTGGGCGCGGCTGATGGCGCAGGTGGTCTATTACTTCTCTTCGGCGCTGCAACTGGGCGCGCCGGATCGGACGGTGGCTTACTCGGTGCCGACCGGCAATTTCGGGGATGTCTTCGCCGGCTATGTCGCTGCCAAGATGGGCCTGCCGATCGAGCGCCTGATCGTCGCCACCAACATAAACGATATCCTCCACCGTGCCCTGTCGAGCGGGGACTATTCGGCCGGAGGGGTCACCGCCACCATTACCCCTTCGATGGACATTCAGGTCAGCTCGAATTTCGAACGCCTGCTGTTCGATGCGGGCGGGCGCGATGGGGCGGCGATGGCGGCGCAAATGCGCGGCTTCGAGGCGTCGAGGGCGATGCAGCTCACCAATGCCCAACGGGAAGGCGCGACCGCGCTCTTCACCAGCGCGCGCGCTGACCAGACCGAGACCGCGCGGGCGATGGGCTGGGCCTACCGTGCGACCGGGCAGGTGATTGACCCGCACACCGCCGTCGGGCTCCACGCCGCGCAAGCCGTCGCGGCAGCGGGCGGTGTGCCCGCAGGGATGCCACTGGTGACACTCGCCACCGCGCATCCGGCCAAGTTCCGCGACGCGGTCGAGCGCGCCATTGGCGTGCGCCCGGCGCTCCCGGCGCGGGTGGGCGATCTGTTCGGGCGCGAGGAGAGCATGGTCGAGCTTTCCGGCGATTACGCTAAGACCCGCGATTATGTGCTCGGTCACGCGGCAGGCGCACGCGGCTGATGGCCACGCTGATCCAGCAGCCGCTGGTGATGGAATGCACCGGGTGGGACTCCTATCGCCTGCTCGACAGTGGGGCGGGGCGCAAGTGGGAGGCGTTTGGCCCGCACAGCTTCATCCGCCCCGAACCGCAGGCTCTGTGGCAACCGCGCTTGCCGGACTGGCCTGCTGCGGGCGAATTCATCCCTGGATCGGACGAGGACGGCGGCGGGCGTTGGCAGTTTGCTGCGCCAGTGCCGGATGAGGGCTGGGAACTGGCATGGGACGACGTGCGCTTCACCGCCAAGCCCACCCCGTTCCGCCACCTGCAATTCTTCCCCGACATGGCCCCGGTGTGGGACTGGATGCGCGGGCAGCTTGCCGGGATGGACGAGGCCGAAACCCTCAACCTGTTCGGCTATACCGGGCTCGGCAGCCTCGCGTTGTCGCGCCACGGCAAGGTCACGCATGTCGATGCCTCGAAGAAGTCCGTGGCGCAGGCGCGCGAGAATGCCGCTCTGGCGGGCGTGACCGAGCGCCCGATCCGCTGGCTGGTCGATGACGCCGCCAAGTTCACCGCGCGCGAGGTGCGGCGGGAGCGGCACTATGACGGGATCATCCTTGATCCCCCCAAATTCGGACGCGGACCCGATGGCGAGGTGTGGCGGCTGGAAGAGCACCTGCCGGGGCTGATCGCGGATTGCGCGCGGCTGCTGGATAGCGACAGCCGCTTCCTGTTCCTCACCGTCTACGCCGTGCGGATGAGCAGCCTGGCGATTGCCGGGCTGCTGGAAGAGGCGCTTGGGGCTTTGCCGGGCCAGATCGAGCACGGCGATCTCGCGGTGCGCGAAGAGGGGGAGGGCGGGCGGCTCCTGCCGACTGCTATTTTCGCCAGATGGAGCAATCCCGTCTAAAGGCCCCCCATGACCGATTCGCTCACCCTTGAAGTCAATGATCTCGTGGTCGATGTCCTCACCGGCATCTATTCCGAGGAGACCGGCAAGCCCCAGCCGCTACGCATTTCGATCGCTGCGCGCTATCGGGTGGCCGATCGCTATGAGCCCGACACGCCGCTCGAAGCGTCCAAGAACTACATGGACCTCAAATTCGCCGCCACCGGGGGCCTGCCCGCAGGGGTCCACTTCAAGCTGATCGAGGCGGTGGCGGATCACATCTGTGAGAGCCTGTTCGTGCAGGACGCCAAGGTCGAGGCGGTAACGGTCAAGATCGTCAAACTGGCCATCGCCGAGGCGGGGGAAGAGATCGGCATCACCCTCCACCGCAACCGCCGCGCTGACCACGGGGCCTGAGGCCGATGATGCGCCAGCTTGAGGTTGGCTCGCTGCCCGATGCTGCGCTCGATGCGGTGGGGGCGTTCATGGCGTTCCACCTCGAAACGGCGCGGGCGCTGTTGAACGAGGCCGATTGCACGGCGCTGGCCATTATCATGCCGCCTGCACCTCACGATCACACCGACTGGCGCCGCGCGCTCGCCCGTGATCTGGCGCGCGAGGCCGCGCCCAAGCGGGTAAATGTCGTGGCGGGCATTCCCGGCGAGGCGTGCAAGAGTGTGCTGCGCTTTTTGGCCAATGCGCCGGGGGTGACAGGGCAGTACCTGTCATGCCATGAATGACAACGTGCTGATTCAACCGCCTCGCAAGCCTGACATGATCGTGTTGCGCGACGCTGCCGCAGCGCCGCCGCCGCTGGTCGACAGCTTCCAGCGCCGCATTACCTATCTGCGCCTTTCGGTCACCGATCGCTGCGATCTGCGCTGCTCCTACTGTATGCCCGAGCGCATGACCTTCCTTCCCAAGAAGGACGTGCTGAGCCTCGAGGAACTCCACGATCTCGCCTCCGGCTTCATCGCCCGCGGCGTGACCAAGATCCGGATCACCGGGGGCGAGCCGCTTGTGCGGCGCGATATTATCGACCTGTTCACCGCGCTCGGCCGCAGGCTGGGGCAGGATCTTGAAGAACTGACGCTGACCACCAACGGCACGCAGCTCGCTGCCCATGCCGAGGCGCTGGCGCGGGCCGGAGTGCGGCGGGTGAATGTGTCGCTCGATACGCTCGACCGCGAGACCTTCGCGCAGCTCACCCGGCGCGATGCCTTGCCGCAGGTGCTCGAAGGGATCGCGGCGGCCAAGGCGGCGGGGCTGAAGGTGAAGCTGAATGCCGTGGCGCTCAAGGGCACCAATGAGGACGAACTGCCCGATCTGATCGCCTGGGCGCACGCTGAGGGCCACGACCTGACCCTGATCGAGGTCATGCCGCTGGGCGACGTTGAGGAGGAGCGGCTCGACCAGTATCTCCCGCTCAACGCCGTACGCGCCCAGCTGGAACAGCGCTGGCGGCTGACCGACATCGCCTATGCCACCGGTGGTCCGGCGCGTTATGTCGAGGTGGCGGAAACTGGCGGCAGGCTGGGTTTCATCACGCCCCACACCAGCAATTTCTGCGCAGGCTGCAATCGCCTGCGCGTGACCGCGACTGGCCAGCTTTACCCCTGCCTCGGCGGGGGTGAACGAGTCGATTTGCGCGCTGCCTTGCGCTCTGATGCGCCCCAAGCCGCCTTGGAGGCCGCCTTGGACGAAGCGCTCCGGATCAAGCCGGAGAAGCACCATTTCCGCATGGACGCACGCGGCACCGATCCGGCCCTGCCGCGCCACATGTCGATGACGGGGGGCTGAGGCACGTGATCACCGTGGTGCTCCTCGGGAAGCTCGCCGATCTGGGCGGTGCGCCTGCGCTTCAGCTCGCTGCGCCGCTTGACTGGGCCGGGTTGAAGGCTGCGCTGCCCGAGGCGCTGGCTGCCGTGCTCGACGATCCGCGCAACCGCGTCGCGCTCAACGGCGCGCTGCTGGCTGAAAAGCACGCCTTGCGGGCGCATGCAGGGGACGAGATCGCGCTGCTACCGCCCGTATCGGGGGGCTGACCCGATGCGCGACATCCGGCTGCTCACCGAGATGTTCTTGCCCGGCACGCTGATCGGGCCGTTCACGCAGGCCAATCCAGGCCTCGGCGGGGTGTGCACCTTTGTGGGTGAGGTGCGCTATGATGAGGGCGTGGAAGCGCTGGAGCTCACCCATTACGAACCCTTGACCCTGCCCGGGATGCACAACCTCGCCGACCGCGCCTTTGAACGCTTCACCCTCATGGGCCTGCTGATGGTCCACCGCGTCGGCTTGATGCGCCCCGGTGAGCCGATTGTCTGCGTCTCGGCCGCAGCGCTCCACCGCCGCGATGCGATCGACGCGGTCGATTTCTGCATGGACCACCTCAAGAGCGCCGCGTGGTTCTGGAAGCGCGAAAAGCGGGGCGGTGACTGGCACTGGATTGAACCCCGCGAACAGGATGCCGCCGACCTCGCGCGCTGGTGAGGCGCATTTGATCAGGATCAAGGCGCAGCATCGCGGCAGGGCATAATCCTCTCTCCAACACAAGGAGGATCACCCATGAGCCACATCGTCCATGATCTCATCGCCCGCGGCGACGCCCGCGTGGTGGGCCTGCCCACCGTGCCTGCCGTACGGCATCAAGTCGAAAGCGACCGCAATTTCGGCCTTCCGAGCGCGCTCTACGGCGCAACCATCGCCTGCTATCTCGGGTTTCTGGCGATTGTCGGGACCGCCTTTGCCAATCCGGTGCTGGCGATCCCGATGGCGATCATTGTCCTGCTGATCGTCGCAGCTTTTGGCGTTCCCGCGATCTGGACGCGGCTGCGGGACAACCGCTCCGAACCGCAGACCTTGGGCGAATTCGAAACCCGCGGGATCATGACCAATACCGGGCGGCTCGCGCCGCGCGATGCTGCCATTCAGGTCCTGATCCTGCCGGTATTGCTGGTGTGCTGGGGCATCGCGGTTGCTGTGATCGCCGCGGTCGTGGGTTAGTTTAGATTCGTGAAATCCGTTCGTCCTGAGCTCGTCGAAGGACTGTCCTTCTTTTGCAGCCTGGTGCTTGGGCTAAGAAAGAAAAGCAGTCCTTCGACAGGCTCAGGACGAACGGGAGTGGGTTGCCTAGTGAACCCTACCGCCCCGATATTTCGAGGAGCAGTTCGGCATTGTGCAAGGCTATGCCGCGCTTTCCTTCGCGCTGGATCGCGCCCATGTCCTCAAGTTCGCCAAGCTTGCGGCTCACCGTTTCAATCGTGAGGCCGAGCATATTCGCGATCTCGCCGCGCGTCAGCGGCAGCTCGAACCGGGCAGCGAGGTGGCACGAGCTTTCGCTCGCCGACGCCGCAAAATCGTGGAGCAGCGCGGCAAGGCGCGCTTCGGCGCTGGCATGGCCGGTCAGTTCGAGCAGGGTGCGCGTGGCCAAGAGATCGGCCTGGCTGCGGCGCAGTAGCGCGCGGGCGAGGGCGGGGTAATCCTCGATCGCCCGCTCGATATCGCGCCGGGCAAAGGTGCACAGTCGGCTCTCGGTCAGCGCGACAACATCGTGGTGGGCAAAGGGCGCGAACAGCTCGCCGATGAAGCCGGCCGGATGCACCAGCGCGAGGATCTGTTCATTGCCATCCTGATCCACCGCCGAAACCTTGAGCGCGCCGGTGAGCAATGTCGCGCAGGCGGCTTCCTCGTCCCCGGCGGCAAACAGCATCTCGCCGCGCTTCAGCGTGCGGGTGCGGCCCGCCGCCGCCAAGGCATCGCGTTCTTCGGGGGTCAGCACCGCGCAGGCGGCGGTCTCCTTGACCGGGCAGGTGCTGCACGCGAGGTTCATGATCCCATCACCTCCCAGAGTTTCGCCATCACCGCATCTTCGCCCGCCAGCAGCGCTGCCACCTCAGCTCGCGCCGAAGCCAGTGCGGGATCGCTGGCAAAGCGGCCCGCAGCCTCCACCATCAGCAGATCGAGATCGGCCAGCACCGCCGAGGTCGCTCCGCGATGCGAGGAAAGGTCGGCCATCGCCACCAGTGCGGCAGCGCGGGCGTTGGTTTCGATGGCCTGTCCGGCAGCGGCGCGGGCGCGGCGTGCGGCCTCGTCCTGCTGTGCGGTGAAGGCCCCGTGGGCGGTCTTGGCCCGCTCGACCAGCGCGGCGATTTCCGCTGCGGTGGCAACGGGGCGAATCGGTTCGTCCGGGGCCGAAGCAGGGGGCGTGGCAGCGGCAACAGGGGCCGAAGTCTCGAACGGACGCATCGTCAAGGAAGGATAGCGGCCATCCGCGCCCGCACAGCCGCACAAGGCCGCCATAAGGCCCGCAAGTCCAAGATTTCCGAGTGTCACACGCATAAAGATCCCATGTCTTGTTACCATGACACTTGTGATTGGCAAACCCGCCTGTCAGAGGGGGCGGGGGCATTTTTGCTGCCGTTTTGCCCCTGTAGGGCGTTGACTTGGGATCGCCATTCCCCTAACGGCACCCATCTTTCCGGGGCTGCACCTTCGCAGCTCCCGCATTGCTGTTCGGTTGGAGATGCCTGCATCCTCCCCGCCGCACCCAGCACCAGATTGAGAGTATAAAGACATGTTCGCGATAGTGCGTACGGGCGGTAAGCAATACCGGGTTGCCGCCGGAGACAAGATTGCCGTTGAAAAGCTCGCTGGCGAAGCCGGTGACACGATCACGCTGGGCGATGTCCTGCTGGCGGGTGAGGGTGAAACCCTGGCCGACGCCAAGGCGGTGACCGTCTCGGCGGAAATCATCGCTCAGGCGAAGAGCGAGAAGGTGATCGTCTTCAAGAAGCGTCGCCGTCACAACTATCGCCGCAAGAACGGCCACCGCCAGCAGATGACCCTGCTGCGCATCACCGCCGTGGGTGCGGCTGCCGCCGAAAAGCCGGCCAAGAAGGCCGCCGCCAAAAAGAAGGCTGAGGCTCCGGCCGAAGCTGCTGCAGAATAAGGAGCGACTGAACCATGGCACATAAGAAAGCAGGCGGTTCGTCGCGTAACGGTCGTGATTCGGCCGGTCGTCGCTTGGGCGTGAAGAAGTTCGGCGGTCAGGAAGTGATCGGCGGCAACATTATTATCCGTCAACGCGGCACCCGCGTGTACCCGGGCGTGAACGTGGGCATGGGCAAGGACCACACCCTCTATTCGCTCGCGGATGGCGTCGTGCGATTCCACGCGGGCAAGCTCGGCCGCAAATACGTCTCGGTAGACGTCATGGCCGAAGCCGCAGAGTAAGCGGACGATTCGCAATAGGGATCGTCCGGTAAGGACGGTCCCGGTCGGTGCAAGACCGACCATATGAGGGAGACAGGACCGTCCTCGCCAGAGGGGGTCCGTCTCCCTTTTTGCGTCTCCCTCACCAAAAAGCCGTGGAATTAGAAAGTTTCACGGCCATGAAATTGTCATGCGTTGCCTCTAGGGGCGGGCGCGGGGCGAGGAAGGGAGAACTCGTGTTCCATCGCAGTCAAAGATTGCTGCTCCGGCCGATCTGGCCCGAAGATGCACAGGCGCTGTTCGCCGGGATCGCCGATGAAGGCGTGGTCCGCAATCTGGCGAGCGCGCCGTGGCCTTATGAAGAGCGCCACGCCCGCGAATTCGCAGCCCGCGGCGATGCACCGCTGTTCCCGCGCTTCCTGATCACTCGCGCCGCCGACGCGCAAGCCGTCGGCTGCATTGGCTTCGGGCCGATGGGCGATGCTGCCAATGAAGCGGGCGCGATTGAGCTTGGCTACTGGATCGCGCGGCCTTTCTGGGGGCAGGGCTTCGCCACCGAAGCGGGCGCGGCCGTGCTGGAGATCGCCCGCACGCTGGGGCACCGCGCGCTGGTGGCATCGCACTTCCAGGACAATCCAGCCTCGGGCCGGGTGCTGCGCAAGCTGGGCTTTGAACCGACGGGGCGCGTGGAGGAGCGCTTTTCCTGCGGGCGTGGGGAACTAGCGCTGGCGTTGCAATATTGGCGCGACCTGACGGCGGATGCGGGCGAGCAACAGCGCGCCGCCTGATCGGGCGCGCACCTTGTTCGCAGCCGCAAAAGCGATTAACCCACCGGCACAATGGCCAGTCGCAAACGCTTAAGCCCCGAAGAATCCCGGAATTCCGCGCTCGCCGCTGCACGCGCGCTGCTGATTGAAACGGGGCCTCAGTCGGTGACCCTCAAGGCCGTCTCGGCCCGGATCGGGCGCACCCATGCCAATCTGCTGCACCATTTCGGCTCGGCGCTGGGCTTGCAGACCGCGCTGGCCGAGCATCTGGCGCTGTCGGTGTGCGAGACGATCCGCGAAGCGGTCCACGCCAGCCGCGCAGGGCTCGGCTCGGCGCGTGAGGTGGTGGACCTCGCCTTCGATGCCTTCGACCGCGAGGGCGCGGGCGCGCTCACCAGCTGGATGCTGCTGACCGGCAATGAGGATGCGCTGAACCCGATCATCGGCACGATCCACGATCTGGTCGACGAGTTGGCGGCGGGCGAGGCTGATCACAGCGGCGGCGAGCAGCGCATCCACCGGGACACCATGACGCTGGTGCTGATGGCGCTGGGCGATGCGCTGATCGGCGGGGCGCTGGCGAAGTCGCTCGGCCTGCCGCGCGATACCGCGCGTGATCGGGCGGCGGCGATGCTGGAAGCTTCGCTCGGTGAGGCGCAGCAGGCTTAGGCTTCGGACGCAGCCAGTCCGGCGGCCTGCCAGGCGGGCAGGGCGGCGGGATCGAGGCTCTCTACCCTGAGGTGATCGACCGCGAGACCTAGCTCCGGATAGGCCGCCACGCGGCGCGCCTCGTCCGAGGCGGCGAGCGGCACGACCACCAGCCGCCGATTGACCTTCTGCCGCCAATTCATCCGCGCGGTGTTCTCCTGCCCGACATAGCAGCCCTTGGTGAAGCTGACGCCGTGGAGTTCGACCGCATTGGTCTCCAACCACAGGATGTCGCCGAGTTCGCCGCGGCCTTCAGGCACGCCGAGGCTGAGGCGGTGGGCGAGCCACGCAGCGTCGGCGCTTTCGCCCTCCGGCGCGGCGAGCCAGCGGTGGCCGAGTTCGGGCAGGCGGGGATCGGGCTGAGCGCCGTCGCGGGGCAGGGGGCTCCAGTGGACGGCCAGCGCCTCATCACGGGTAATGGCGATCTTGCGGCGCAGGCGGTACATCGCCAGCCGCTTCACTAGCTCGTCAGCATGGGCCGCCTCGCAATCGAGGAGGAGCGAATTGCCATCCCCCCACACCAGAAAATCGAACGGGTGCTTGCCCTGCGCGCTCAGCAGCGCGGCGTAGCAGGGCAGGGGGCCGGTTACGTCATTGGTGACGAGGCCTTGCAGGAAGGCGGCGACATCCTCGGTCTCGTCCAACGGTGAGAGGCGGATGACGGCGCGTGACGTGAGCATTGTTGAGGCCATGGTAATGAGATAGGCGCTGGGCCGAGCAGTGTCACCACTCCCCGTTCGCCCTGAGCTTGTCGAAGGGCTGTCCTTCTTACTGAGCGGGGCCAAGAAGCGCAGTGCTTCGACAAGCTCAGCCCGAACGGAGTTTTGTTTCGATGTCCTCAGCTGACCGCCTCACGATCCGCCGCCCCGATGATTGGCACCTGCATTTCCGCGATGGCGACATCATGCGCGCGGTGGTGCCCTATACCGCGCGCCAGTTTGCCCGCGCGATCGTGATGCCCAACCTGACCCCGCCGGTGACGACCACCGCGCTGGGGGCGGCCTACCGGGATCGTATCCGCGCCGCCGTCCCTGCCGGTGTGCATTTCGAGCCGCTGATGACCTGCTACCTCACCGATTCGACCGATGCCGATGATTTGGCGCGGGGCGCGGCGACAGGCGTGTTCACGGCCGCCAAGATGTATCCCGCCAACGCCACCACCAACTCGGCCGCCGGGGTTTCGAACATCGAGAACCTCTACCCCGTCCTCGCGCGGATGGAGGCTGAGGACATCGTGCTGTGCATCCATGGCGAGGTGACCGATCACAACATCGACGTGTTCGACCGCGAGAAAGAATTTATCGAGAGGCACTTGCGCGCCATTGTTGCGGTTTTTCCGAAGCTGCGAGTGGTGTTCGAACACATCACCACGTCAGACGCGGTGGATTTCGTGCTGGAAGCCGGGCCGCAGGTCGCTGCGACCATCACGCCGCAGCATCTCCACATCAACCGCAACGCGATGCTGGTGGGCGGCATCCAGCCACACAATTACTGCCTGCCGGTGGCCAAGCGCGAGGAGCACCGGCTGGCACTGCGCCGCGCGGCGACTTCAGGCTCGCCCAAGTTTTTCCTCGGCACCGACAGCGCTCCGCACCTGCGCTCCGCCAAGGAGAGCGCTTGCGGCTGCGCGGGTATCTTCGGCGCGCCGTTCGCGCTGGAAAGCTATGCTACGGTGTTCGACGAGGAAGGCGCGCTGGACCAGTTCGAAGGCTTCGCCTCGCTGCATGGCCCTGCGTTTTACAAGCTCCCCGTCAACGAGGACGAAGTGACGCTCGAACGCGCCGAGGTCGCGGTGCCGCCGGTGCTGCATGTGACGGGCGAGGAAATCGTGCCGTGGCACGGCGGGCAAGTGCTGGGCTGGCGGTTTTTGGGGTAAGTTTCCCTAAACCCGTTCGCCCTTAGCCTGTCGAAGGGCTGCTTTGTCTTGGTCACCGCGGGAAAAGAAGAAGTGCAGTGCTTCGACAAGCTCAGCACGAACGGATCTTGCTAGCTCGCCGCCGACCGCCGCCGCCGCGCCCACAGGTCCGAGGCGAAGATCGCCACCGCGATCCAGATCAGCACAAAGCTTACCAGTTTCACCGGTGCGAGCGGCTGTTCGAACACGAACAGGCCGAGGAAGAACACGATCGTCGGTGCCAGATACTGGATGAAGCCGAGCGTCGAATAATCCATCCGCCGCGCCGCAATCGCGAACAGCAGCAACGGCACAGCGGTGACAACGCCCGAGAAGATAATGAGGCCGCTCATCCACGCGTCATGGCCAAAGGATGATCCGGCAGGGCTGGCAGCATACCATGCTGCAATGGCGGAAGCGGGCAGCAGCAGGATCGCGCTTTCGATCGTCAGACCGGGGAGCGCGCCCACCGCAACCTGTTTGCGCACAAGGCCATAGAAGCCAAAGCTGAAACCTAATGTGAGGCTGATCCACAGGCTTGTCAGCGCCCCCGCCGCCAGCAGCACGACCGCCACCAGCGCGATGGCGACCGCCAGCCACTGCCGACGCGACAGGCGCTCGCCCAGAAACAGCGTGCCCAAAAGCACGTTGATCAGCGGATTGAGATAATAGCCGATCGAGGTCGCATAGACCTCGCCCTCCATGATCGCCCAGATATAGACGAACCAGTTGATCGCAATCAGCACCGCGCTCGCGGCAAGCGCCAGCAGGCTGCGCGGCGATTTGAGCGCGGCAAGAAGATCGGGAAACTGGCGGCGATAGGCCACGATCAACAGACACAGCGGCAGCGTCCAGATAATCCGCCAGCCGACGAACTCCACCGCCGGAACGGTCTTCACCAGCAGCAGATAGAGCGGCAGGAAGCCCCAGATGATGTAGGCCGCAAAGGCCGGTATCAGCCCCGAGGCGGGAGCGGCAGCGGGGGAGGGGGCGGGGGCTGTCATGGGAGCCTCAGCCGTTAGGGACGACAGCGGCCGGGCGCAAGCAGCGAAGCAGGCACAGGCGGCTGAATGGTGGCTGACGAAGTTGGCGCGAATCTGTTCATAAATACCTTCGTATAAATGAACAACATCAGCGAATCACGCGCAGGGAGAGCTCTTTTCCGAGCGTGTTTCATCAACTTGCGGCCATGCCCACCACATGGTCGCCGGCGCGGAGGCACTGGCCTTTGCGGAAAGCGCCTTCGGAGCCCCTATCGCTCCGGAGGCGCTTTCATGCCGGAATGTTAACCATCCTGTGGCATCGCCAGCGCCATGGCCCGCGCCCTCGCTCCGCTCCTTGTGCTGCTGCTTGTCGCCGCCTGCGCGGATGAAGCGCGCGCGCCTGACGATGACGCTGCGCTCATTGCCACCGATCCGGTGGTCGCCCGCGCGCTCCATGACCCGCTGATGAGCGATCCTGATCTCGCGATGAGAAACGGGGCCAACGCGATCCTTGGCTTTGCTGATAGCGGTGCCTTGCCCGTGCTTGCCGCCACACCCGAAGCCGCTCGCGCCGCGCGCGAGAAGGCGCGGATCGCGCTGCTCGTCGATGGTCCGATCTCCGATCTCCCGCCGCCGATAAGTACGCCGCGCGGCAAGAAGCTCGGGCCGATGGCGAGCCCGGCTGATCTGGTCGCCGCGCTGGGAGCCCCGGCCACCTGCGCCGCGCGCCTGACAGAGGATTTTGCCCTCGCCGCCGATCTCCCGCCCGTCGCCGCGATCCTCCCTCAGGGCATGGTGGTGCAGGCGGGCGGAGCGGATGTGGCCCCGTGCCGCTTGCGCATCATCCGCTACCAATCCCCTGCCGGAATCGAGGATGTACTGCAATATCACTACACCCTCGCTGTGCGCGCGGACCTTGCAGCGGCGCGCCACACACAGCCTGAAGATCTGATCGCGGCCACCAACACAAGCGGCGAGACACTGGTGGTCCACGCGCGCCCGGGGCCGCACGGCCTCACCGCTGTCGACCTGCTTTACCGCGCGCCTTAAGGCCTAACCCCGACCCCGATATTCGCGCGCGGCTGGTCCATTTCGGTGCTCGCCACCGGATAGGCGCAGTAATCGGCGGCGTAGTAGGCGGCGGGGCGGTGATTGCCCGACAGGCCAATCCCGCCGAACGGCGCCTTGGATGACGCGCCATTGGTGGGCGCGTTCCAGTTGATGATCCCGGCGCGGATATTGGCCCAGAACCGCCCATAATCATCGGGCGAACCGCCGATCAGCGAGGCAGACAGGCCGAAGCGGGTGTTGTTCGCCTCGGTGATGCCGGCGTCGAGATCAGGCACCCGGATCACTTGCAGGATCGGTCCGAACAGCTCGATATCGGGCCGTTCAGGAATGTCGGTGACATCGATGATGCCGGGGGTGAGGAACGGCAGATCGGGCACGGTGCGGCGCATGTGCAGCAGCGCCCGCCCTCCCGCTGTCATCAGCGCGACGAAGCTTTCCGAGAGACGGTCTGCAGTGTCATTGTCGATCACTGGCCCCATGAAGGGCTGCGGCTCACCCAAGGGATCGCCCACCATCAGCTTGCGGGTGAGTGGGATCAGCTGTTCCATCAGGTCATCATAGACCGCGTTCTTGACGATCAACCGCCGGGCGGCGGTGCAGCGCTGGCCTGCGCTGGTAAACGCGCTCTGGATGATCAGCGTGGCGGCATCGGCCATCTTGGGGGTTTCGATCACCACGATCGGGTTATTGCCGCCCATTTCCAGCGCGACGATCTTGCCGGGATTGGCGGCGAGTTTGCGGTTGATCGCAATCCCGGCGTTGGCAGAGCCTGTGAACAGCACCCCGTCGACCCCCGGATGCGCGACCAGCGCTTTGCCTTCGTCCGGTCCCCCGATCACCAGCTGGATCACGTCTTCGGGCACCCCGGCAGCATGGAAACACGCGACCAGCGCTTCGCCCACAGCGGGGGTCTTTTCCGATGGCTTGAACAGCACGGCATTGCCCGCGATCAGCGCCGGCACAATATGGCCGTTGGGGAGGTGAGCGGGGAAGTTATAAGGGCCCAGCACCGCCATCACCCCATGCGGCTTGTGCCGCACGGCAGCGCTGGTGCCGACGCCGGCGTCAAATTTCTTCTTGCCGGTGCGTTCGGCATAGGCCTGCACCGAAATGTCGACCTTGGCCGCCACCGCATCGACTTCGGTGCGGGCTTCCCACAAGGGCTTACCCGCCTCGCGCGCGATCAGTTCGGCGAGGGGTTCGCTCTGGCGGCGGACTTCATTGGCAAAGCTGCGCAGCACATCGAGCCGGTTGCCCAGTGGCTGCGCGGCCCAGCTCGCCCAGGCACGGCGCGCGGTGCTGACAGCTGCATCGACATCGCCGTGGTAACCGCGCCACAATTCCTCACCGTTGGACGGTTCATAGGAAATCAGCGTATTGTCAGTCACCAGATATCGCCCCGCCTGATTGCCTCATGCGATCCCCCTTGCTGGGTAATCCCGTTGCTGTTCAAAAGCTAGGGGCAAGCGGGGCTTAGGTGCAAGGCGCCGGGGCGAGGTGGCCTGCGGGCTCGGGTGAGGGGCCGTGGGCCTTACCCATGCGGCGCAGGGCAGCGACCTTGGCGTGGAGCGGGGCCCAGTCGTCCTCGGCATCAATCGCCGCCCAGATCGCCTCGACCTCATCGATCAGCAGCGATTGCGGCTCGGGATCCGCCCAATAGGGGTGATCCGAAGCGAGCGGGGCGTAGCCCGCCAGCACCTCGCCCAGCGCGCCATCAGCGCTGCCGCGCCCGCCGCGATGCTGGAAGAAGAACGCATCGGGCTGCACGCCGCTTTCGCGCATGGCAGCCTCGCAAGCGGCGACCAGCTCCATGTCCGCCTCAAGCCCTTGGCTTGCCACCCCCAGCCGCCAGCACCACCGCCGCGCGACCGCCGCCATGTAGAGCGGCCCGAACCGTTCGAGCGCCGCGATCAGCGGAGCGCTGTCGGCCAGCAGCCTCAGCGCAACCGCCAGCTGTCCGCAGTTCCAGTGCAGCGCCTCGGGCTGGCGGCCAAAGGCATAGAGGCCCGCATGGTCGAAATAGGCGGCGGTAAAGCCCGGGTCCCAAGTGGGCAGCCAGCGCCACGGGCCGTAATCGAAACTCTCGCCGGTGATGTTCATGTTGTCGGTATTGAGCACGCCGTGGACGAAGCCTGCCACCATGTAGCTCGCGGCCAGATCGGCCATGCGTTCGGTCACCTGATGCATCAGGCGGACAGCGGGTTCGTCGCGTGCGGGAGCGTCTGCTGGCGGGGGCGGGCCGGGGAAGTGGGTGAGACCGTAGTCGACCAGCGCCGCCATCTCGTCTGGCAGTTCCAGCGCGAGCAGACGCTGGAAGGTGCCGATGCGGATATGCGAATGCGACAGGCGCACCATCACCGCCGAGCGGGTCGGCGAAGGCTCGTCATTGCGCCACAGTTTCTCGCCCGTCTCGATCACGCTGAAGGTCTTCGAGGTGTTGACCCCCAAAGCCTCGAGCATCTCGGTGGCCAGTATCTCGCGCACCGCGCCCTTCAATGTCAGGCGGCCATCGCCTGAGCGGCTCCATGGGGTCTGGCCCGATCCCTTGGTGCCAAGGTCCATCAGCCGCCCGTCGCTCCCGCGCATCTGCGCAAACAGAAACCCACGCCCGTCGCCGATCTCGGGGTTGTACACCCGGAACTGGTGCCCGTGATACCGCAGCGCGAGTGGGTGGGGCAGATTGCCGGGGAGCGGCTCAAACCGCCCGAAATGCGCCGCCCATGCCGTGTCATCCAGCCCGGCCAGCCCGACGCTTTCCGCCGCGCGATCATTGCGGAAGCGGATGCGGGTTTCGGGGAAGGGGGCAGGCGCGACCGGATCGCCCAGCCAGGAGGCCAACGTGGTGATGGCCGGGTCAGGATGATATGCGGCGGGCAAATCGGGGTGTTGCGGAAAATCGTTCATCCCGCGATAGTGGGGACAAGCGCATCCCGGCGCAAGCTGCGCATGGCGACAGGCCGGGGCCGCACCTGATCAAGAGGAATACCGCCGTTCATGGCTGCACATTACGAAGATCGCTACTGGACCAGCAGCGATGGGCTCAGCCTGCATTACCGCAATTACCCCGGCCCTGAGGGCAGCGGGGCGTTGCCGGTGCTGTGCCTCCACGGCCTGACCCGGAACGCCCGCGATTTCGCCGCGCTGGCCGAAGACCTATGCGCCAAGCACCGGGTGATCGTCCCCGAAATGCGCGGGCGGGGCCTCAGCGATTACGCCCCGGTCTCGGATACCTATTCGCCGATCACCTATGTCGCTGATGTCGAAAAGCTGCTCGCCGAACAGGGCATCATGCGCTTCATCGTGGTCGGCACCTCGATGGGCGGGCTGATGACGATGCTGATGGCGCAGGGGCGGCCGGGGCGGATGGCAGCGGTGGTGATGAACGACATTGGGCCTGAGGTCGATCCGGCCGGAGTCGCGCGCATATCGGGCTATGTCGGCCAAGGGCGCAGCTACCCCACCTGGGTCCACGCCGCACGCGGCCTGTCGGAAGCGCATGGCGCAGCCTTCCCCGACTACGACCTCGACCAATGGCTGGAGCTGGCCAAGCGCACGATGGTCGTGACGCAAAACGGCCGGATCAGCTTTGATTACGACATGGCCATCGCCGAGCCCTTCGGCAAACCCGGCAATGCCGCGCCGCCCAATCTGTGGCTCGCCTTCGAGGCCTTGCGCGATGTGCCGATGCTGCTGGTGCGGGGCGAGTTGTCCGACCTCATCAGCGCCGACACGGTCAAGCAGATGGGGGTGCGCAACCCGGCAATGCGCACCATCACCGTACCCCGCGTCGGCCACGCTCCGACCCTCGACGAGCCCGAAGTGCGCGCTGCCATCCACGCTCTGCTGGACGGGGTGGAATGACGCCGCCGACAGCGGGCCGTCCCAGCATTCTGCATTGCCACTCGACCTTCAACCCCGGGGGCAAGGAGGTGCGCAGCGTGCGGCTGATGAATGCTTTCGGGCCGCAGCTCACCCACACCATTGTTTCGGCCGAGCCCGAGGCGATGGGCGCGCGGGCGCTGATCGATCGCGGCGTGACGGCGCGCTTTCCCAGCGATTTTCCGGCGCTGGCGGGCTTTCCTTCGCCGGGGCGGCTGGCCGCGCTGGCGCAGATGCTCAAGGGCTATGACCTCATCTGCACCTACAATTGGGGCGCGATGGACGTGGCGATGGCGCATACTGCTTTCGCCGCCAGCTTCGGCCTTCCCCCGCTGGTCCACCACGAGGATGGCTTCAACGAGGACGAGGCGCAGCGTTTGAAGCGGCGGCGCAATCTTTACCGGCAAGCTGCGCTCAGGGGCGCGGCGCGGGTGATCGTGCCGAGCACGGGGCTGGAGCGGATCGCGCGCGATGTCTGGCATCAGCCACCTGCCAAGATCGCACGCATCCCCAACGGCATCGACACCGCCGCTTTCGCCGCCAAGCCCCAACCCGGCCTGCTCCGCGTGATCAAACGCGAAGGTGAGCACTGGGTCGGCACGCTGGCGGGCCTGCGCGCGGTCAAGCAATTGCCGATGCTGGTCGACGCGATGACGCACCTGCCCGAGGACTGGCATCTCGTGATCATCGGCGAAGGGCCCGAGCGCGAGGCCATCCGCGCCGCTGCCGAGCTGTGCGAAATCAGTCACCGGGTGCACTTGCCCGGGGCGCTCGCCGATCCGGCGCAGGTCATCGGCCTGTTTGATATCTTCGCGCTGTCTTCAGCCTCCGAGCAGTTCCCGCTGTCGGTGGTGGAAGCGATGGCGGCCGGGTTGCCGGTCGCCGCGCCCGATGTGGGCGATATCCGCGCGATGGTTTCCGAGCCCAATCGCAGCTTTATCGCCGTGCCCGCCGATGCACACGCGCTGGGCACGATGCTCGCCGAGCTCGCCGCTGACCCTGCGCTGAGGGCGCAACTGGGCGCGGCCAATCGGGAAAAGGCGCGCGCCGAATATGATATCACGGCGATGGTCGCCCGCTACCGCGCGGTCTATGCCGCCGCGATGGGCCGCGATTTCTGAGTCTGCGCTTCATCGCAGGTTCAATTCTGCCGTTGCAGATCGGGCGCTCAAACGGCCCATACGCACCTGCCATTGCGCCAAGCGCATCACCTGCCTAAAGAGCGCGCTTCATACCGCTTGCCGCAGGGCAGCGGCCAGCATCAACGAGGAACACCGGTTCGCATGGCGCGCAATCCGATCACCACCCCATCCGCACCGACCGCTTCGGCGGAGGACGAGGTTCTGATCCGCGAGATCGACGAGGCCGTTCGTGAGGACGCCTTGCTGGGTTTCCTCAAGGATCACGGGGTTAAGCTGCTCGGCGGCATCGTGCTGCTGATCGCCGGGCTGGGCGGCTATCTGATCTGGGATCACTACCGCGAGCGCGCGCTGGAGACCCAGTCCGAAACCCTGACGAGCGCGCTCGACTATATCGACCAGCGCGATTTCAAGACCGCGAGCGAAAAGGTCGCGCCGCTGCTGGCCGACAGTTCGTCAGCGGGGGCACGTGTCTCGGCGCGGTTCTTGCAGGCCGGTGCCGCACTGGAAGAGGGCGACATCGCCAAGGCGACGACCCTCTACAAGGCTATTGCCGCCGATCCCACCACGCCGCCTGCGCTGCGCGATCTGGCCAAGGTGCGCGAGGTTGCGACCAATTTCGACACGATGAAGCCCGCCGATGTCATCGCCGCGCTCAGCCCGCTCGCCAAGCCTGACAATGCATGGTTCGGCAGCGCCGGGGAATTGGTCGCAATGGCCCATCTCGAAAACGGCAACCGGGCCGAGGCAGGCAAGCTGTTTGCCGACATCGCCAAGGATGAGGACCAGCCGGAAACCCTGCGCTCGCGCGCGCGGCAGATGGCGGGGCTGCTCGGGGTTGATGCCGTGATCGACGTCGACAAGCTGCTCAAGGATCAAGGCGTGACAGCGTCCGGGGCAAGCGGCGCTGCCGATGCCCAATAAGAAATGGATTGTGAACGGACGGCTATGAGAAACACCAAAATTGCGCGCGCCGCCCTGCTGGCGGGCATCATGGCGGCCGGATTGACGGGCTGCAAAGGCGGCTTGTTCGGCGGCGGGGATGACAAGACCACGCCCACGGTCGGCAATCGCATTCCGATCCTCTCAAAGATCGAAAAAAGCACTGACGTCGATCCGTCGCTTGCCGGGATCACCGTGGTGCTGCCCCCCGCGCGCAGCAATCCCGAATGGGCGCAGGCTGGCGGGGCTCCGAACAAGTCCTATGGCCACCTCCAGCTGGCCGAGAATCCCGCTAAGGTCTGGACCGCCCAGATCGCCGGATCGAGCAATCGCGAACGCCTCGCTTCCGCGCCGGTGGTCGGCGGGAGCATGCTGTTTGTCGCAGGCACGGATGGCATGATCACCGCCTTCGACAGGAAAACCGGCGCGCGTATCTGGTCGCGCGGCGAGGACTCCATGTCCGATGACATGCGCCCTTCGGCTTTCGGCGGCGGGGTCAGCTATGAAGCGGGCAAGCTCTACGCCACCAATGGCGCCGGCGATGTGAAGGCGCTGAACGCTGACACGGGCGAAGTGCTGTGGACGGTCACGCCCGCGGGTCCCCTGCGCGGCTCGCCTACCATCGCCTTTGGCCAGCTGTTCGTGATGACGCAGGACAACCAGCTCATCTCGCTCAATATCAATGATGGTTCGTTGGTGTGGGATGAAAGCGGATCGAACACCCAATCGGGCGTGTTCGGCGTGGCGGCGCCCGCCGCCGGGCAGGGCACGATCGTCGCAGGGTATTCGAGCGGTGAATTGACCGCCTATCGCTATGAGAACGGCAGGGTGCTGTGGTCAGACGCGCTGGCGCGCACCAATATCTCGACTACGGTGGGCTCGATCACCGATATTGACGCCGATCCGATCATCGATTCGGGACGCGTCTATGCGCTGGGGCAGGGCGGGCGCATGGCCGCCTATGAACTGATCACCGGCCAGCGCATCTGGGAATTGAACCTTGCAGGGATTTCCACGCCAGCGATTGCGGGCGAATGGATCTTCACCCTGACCGACGATGCGCGCCTGCTGGCGATTGCCCGGTCGAGCGGCCGGGTGCGCTGGATTACCCAGTTGCAGGCCTATCGCGATGTCAAGGACAAGGAAGGTCCGATCTTCTGGACCGGACCGGTGCTGGCAGGCGGCCACCTCTGGGTCGCCAGTTCGCGCGGCGAGCTGTGGAAGGTCAGCACGGGGGAAGGGTCGGCGTCGCTGTTTGCTGATATTGGCCAGCCGATCAGCCTCGCGCCGATTGTGGCTGACGGGATGCTGTATCTGTTGGACGACAGCGGCACGATCCACGCCTGGCGCTAGGCGCCTACCGAGGGCGAGTACTTTCCGGCGCCGTTTGCGCCCCGTTGGCGTGTCGTTGGCAGGTCATGGCGGGGCGGTTGCAGCGGTTTGCGCGCCATCGCGCCAGTTTGCCGGGGTGTTAACTCTTTGCGTGTAGGGCAGGGAGGCTATGACTGCGTCTCCCTTTGCCGATCCAACCGCGCGCCCCGCGCCCCCGCCCAGCGATGTCTCGACCGGGGTCGGGCTGGCAGGCCTGATCGGGCTGTTCGTCTGGATTATCTTCTGCCGCAGTTACCCGGCGATTGCCGCGGCGATCGGGTTGGAGGGAGAGCTCGGGGCGGCGCGGGGCGTCTTGTCCGGGCCCTACGCGGCGCTGGCCGCGATGCTGTTCACCGCAGTGCCAATGACCGCTTGGTCGCTGCTGGTCGACAAGGTCCACCTGCGTCCCTCGACCGGCATCGACTGGACCCTGCGCCGCCCGCTCGATGCGGTCCTGCCGATGGCGATGGTCAAGCTGTGCGGGCTGTGGGCGACATGGGGAATTCTCGCGGCTTTCTATGGGCTTGCGCGCTGGTATTGGGATGGTTCCTACCTCTTCGCGATGGAGGTTCTGCGGTTTGCGATCATCCCCATGGTCGCACTGTCGGTCCCCTATGTGATCTGGCTCGACCGGCATCTGATCGACCCGCGCGACGGCACTTGGCACTTCGGTGCCTTCCTGCTCGGCGGCGGGGTGATCGGGCGCGAGCACTGGGACAGCGCGGCAATTGCCAAGCATTGGCGGGCCTGGGCCATCAAAGGCTTCTTCGGGGCCTTCATGATCTCGATCCTGCCGGGCGGTTTCGCCCAGGTGGTCGAGGCAGACCTTGGGCAGATCACGAGCCATCCGGCGGATCTCGCCATGATGCTGGTGACGCTGCTGTTCGTGATCGACGTGCAGATCGGCACGGTCGGTTATCTGCTGACGCTGCGCCCGCTGGATTCGCACATCCGGTCGGGCAATCCGCTGCTGGCCGGGTGGCTGGCGGCCTTGATGTGCTATCCGCCTTTTGTGTGGGGGATTATTGGGTCGGACAGGCAGGTGCTGAACTATGAATTCGATACGCCCGGATGGGCGCACTGGCTGGCCGCGACTGATGCTTTGCTATGGACTTGGGGCGGGCTTTTGGTTGTTTTGACGGCGATTTACGCTTGGGCGACGGTGATTTTCGGTATCCGCTTTTCCAATCTGACCTATCGCGGCGTTATCACCAACGGGCCCTACCGCTTCACTCGTCACCCGGCCTATCTGTCGAAGAACCTGTTCTGGTGGGCATCGACACTGCCGTTTCTGGTGACCAGTGGCTCGGTGTTGGACGCGGTGCGGAACAGTGTCTTCCTGCTGGCGGTCAACGCCATCTACTATTGGCGCGCCCGGACCGAGGAAGCGCACCTCCTCGCCGAAGATCCCAAATACGCGGAGTACCACGCATGGATGGCCGAACACGGTCTGATCACCGCGCCGCTGGAGCGATTGAAGCGTGCCATCACCGGAGGAGGCCGCCCCGCCGCGTCGACCGAGCAACCTTTCCCGGCGGAGTAGGGCGTTACCTTAGAGGTTTGCCTTCATCGGCCTGGAATTTCACCACCTCGATTACCTGGAAATCGAGCCCTGCAATCGCTGCGCCAAAGGCGGCCATGTGCGGCGTGGCGAAATGCGCGGCGAGGGCGGCATCATCCTGCCATTTCTCGACGATGTGGAGCACTGTCGGATCGAGCACATCCTGCGTAAAGGTATAGGCGATGCAGCCCTCTTCAGCATTTGAGGCCGCCACCATGTCAGCAATCGCCGCGCGGGCAGCCTCCATCGCCCCTTCGCCCACCTTGGCCTTGGCCAGCACGATCAGCATGTTACCTCTCCCTCAGAATGACTGTTCGTAAACTCTTGTAATATCGCCGTTCCATTCGCCGTGATAGGCGTCGAGCAAGCGCTGGGCGGGAACCTTGCCGCTGGCGACGATTTCGTCGAGGGTTTCGAGGTAGCCGGTTTCGTTGTCGCCCGCCGCATTCAGCCGCGCGCGCGACGCTAGACCCTGATGTGCGATCTTCAAGGCCTCGCGCCCGATATCGCGCAGGGTACCGCCGCCGGGGACGGGTGCATCCAGCGCCAGCCGGGGTGCAGCGGAACGTAGTGCCTCGCGTTCCTCCATCGTCCAGCCCTTGACCAGATCCCACGCCGCATCGAGCGCGCCTTGGTCGTAAAGCAGCCCGACCCAGAAGGCGGGCAGCGCGCAAATCCGGCTCCACGGCCCGCCATCCGCGCCGCGCATTTCGAGGAAGCTCTTGAGCCGCACCTCGGGGAAGGCGGTGGAGAGGTGATCCCACCAATCGCTCTGTGTCGGGCGTTCGCCGGGGAGGACCGAGAGCTTGCCGTCGAGGAAATCGCGGAACGAGAGGCCCGCTGCGTCGATATATTTGCCGTCGCGGAAGACGAAATACATCGGCACATCCAGCATGTACCGCGCCCAGCGTTCGTAGCCGAAGCCGTCCTCAAACACGAAGGGCAGCATCCCGGTGCGCGCCGGATCAGTGTCTGACCAGATGTGCGAACGATAAGAGAGGAACCCGTTGGGCTTGCCCTCGGTGAAAGGTGAATTGGCAAACAGCGCGGTCGCCAGCGGTTGCAACGCGAGGCCGACGCGGAACTTCTTCACCATGTCAGCTTCGGACTGGTAATCGAGGTTCACCTGAATGGTGCAGGTGCGCAGCATCATGTCGAGGCCCATGGTGCCCACCCGCGGCATGTGCCGCAGCATGATGTCGTATCGGCCCTTGGGCATGATTGGCAGCTCTTCGCGGGTCTTGTCGGGCCACATGCCGAGGCCGAGGTAGCTCACCCCGCATTTCTCACCTACCTCTTTGACCTGCGCGAGGTGACGCCCGGTCTCGGCACAGGTCTGGTGGAGGTTTTCCAGCGGTGCGCCCGACAATTCGAGCTGCCCCGCCGGTTCAAGGCTGATGGCCCCGTCCGCGCCCTTTAAGGCGATGACGTTGCCCCCTTCCTCCACCGGGCTCCAGCCGAAGCTCTCCAGCCCTTTGAGCAGGTCGCGGATACCGCACGGCTCATCATAGGAAGGCGCGCGCTTGTCCGACCGCTTGTACACCAGCTTTTCATGCTCGGTGCCGATCCGCCAGCGCTCGGGCGGCTTTTCGCCCTTGATCATCGGGGTGAGCAGCTGCTCGAAGCTCTCGATGATCGGATCGTCCGCCGTGCTGGTATCGCGTGTGCTCATTGGGTGAGGCCCTCTCTGGCCGGTGGCTTTAGAAAACTGATCTGGACGTGGGAAGGCTCATTTGCCTTTGCGGACCCCAAGCGCAATTATCTTGCGGATATGTGACGCGGGCCTTGCGCTTACCAATCGCCGGCGATGGCCATCCAGACGCTGAGCGCGGCGATGGCGGCGGTCTCGCCGCGCAGGATGCGCGGGCCGAGGGTGATGGCGCGCGCAGCGGGGTGAGCGCGGATGGCGGCGCGCTCGGCATCATCGAAGCCGCCTTCGGGGCCGATAAGGATCGCTGCCGGGCCTTTGTGCTGTGCGAAAGTGGCGGCGGCAGGTTCGCCCCCATTCTCGTCGGCCAAGAACAGGGCGCGGTCTTCGGGCCAGCCTGCCAGCAAAGCGTCGAGCTTCAGCGGTTCGGCCAGCTGCGGCAAGGCGGTGCGGGCGCATTGTTCGGCCGCTTCGGTGGCGATCGCGCGGGCGCGCTCCATGTTGAGTTTGTCAGCGACGCAGCGGCGGGTGACCAGCGGCTGGATGCGGGCGGTGCCGAGTTCGGTCGCCTTCTCCAGCACCAGATCGAAACGATCCTTCTTGAGCAGGGCCGGGCAAAGCCACAAATCGGGCACGCTCTCGCGCGAGCGGAGCTGCTCAGCCACGGTCACATCGACGCGGTGCTTGCCCACCTGTCCGACCCGCGCCGCCCATTCGCCGGTGATGTCGTCGCACAGGATCACGACATCGCCTTCACGCACCCGCATCACCTTGCCGAGATAATGTGCCTGCGACCCTTCCAGCGCAAAGATGCGGCCGATGCCCAGTTCATCGGGCACAAATAGGCGGGGCGCGCTTTTGGGGGGCCAGGCGGGAGTGGCGGGCATGGCTTTGCACTAGGCGCTCGCGCCGCTAGGAAGCAAGTCATGAGCGAGACCATCGTCCCCGACAGCGAGCATAAGGGCCTCGTTGCAAGCCTGCCGCGCCTCCCGCGCGATTTGGCCCTGCTGGCCCGGTTCGACCGGCCGATTGGCTGGTGGTTGTTGTTCTGGCCCTGCGTGTTCGGGGTGTGGCTGGCAGGCGCTGGCGTGCAATTCGCGCTACTCGGCTGGCTGCTGCTGGGCAGCATCGCCATGCGCGGGGCGGGATGCGTCTACAACGATATTGTCGATGCCGACCTCGACGCGAAGGTCGCCCGCACAGCGGCGCGTCCGGTCGCGAGTGGGAGGGTGTCGAAGCGGGTCGCATGGGGCTGGCTCCTGGCGCTGTGCCTGATCGGGCTCGCCGTGCTGCTGCAACTGCGGCTTGAGGCGCAGCTTGTCGCGCTCGGCAGCCTGGCGCTGGTGGCGGCCTATCCCTTCATGAAGCGCATCACGTGGTGGCCGCAGGCGTGGCTGGGGATGGTGCTCAACTGGGGGCTGCTGGTCGGCTGGACGCAGCTGCGCTTCGACAATTGGGACGCGCTGGCTGCGGTCTATGCCGGGTGCATCGCTTGGGTGATTGGTTACGATACGATCTATGCGCTGCAGGACCGCGAGGATGATGCGATGGTCGGCATCCGCTCCTCGGCGCTGGCGATGGGCGGCCGGGTGCAGGCGGGGGTCGCGGGGTTCTATGCCGCTGCTGTTGGCCTGTGGGCCCTAGGCTTCTGGTTCTACCGCGCTGATCCTCTCGCGCTTCTCGCGTTGCTGCCCGTGGCGGGGCATCTGGCGTGGCAGGTGGCGACGCTCGACGCCGATGATCCGATGAACCCGCTCGCTCGGTTCCGGTCGAACCGCTGGGCCGGTGCGCTGATGGCGGCGGCGTGTTTCGTGGTGGGGAACGCCTGAGATGTGCAACCTCTACCGCATGACCAAGAACGCCCGCGAGGTGGCGGGGTGGTTCGATGCGGTGGACGCGGCGGCGGGCGCGAACTTCGCGGCAGAGGTCTATCCCGGCTACACCGGGCTGGTGGTGGCCGAGGGCGCGGTCAGGCCGATGACCTGGGGGTTCCCGCTGGTGCTGAAAGGCGCGAAGGGCCAGCCGCTTAAGCCCAAGCCCGTCAACAACGCCCGTACCGACAAGCTCTCCAGCTTTTTCTGGCGCCACTCCTTCGAAGAGCGCCGCTGCCTCATCCCGCTCACCGCCTGGGCCGAAGCGCAGGGGACCAAGGGACGCATGACCCGGACGTGGCTCAGCCTGCCCGACGTGCCCCTGTTCGCGGCGGCAGGGGTATGGCGCGAGAGCGAGGAATGGGGCGCTTGCTATGCGATGGTGATGACCGATAGCGAAGGCACCGATGCGGCCTCTGTGCACGAGCGGATGCCCGTGCTGCTCGCGCCTCAAGATCAGCCTTGCTGGCTGTCAGCGCCACCCAGCGAGGCGCTTGCACTGTGCCAGCCCTGGGCGGGGCCAATCACCCTCGATCAGACCGCCGAGCCTTGGGCCAAGGGCGCTGGGCAAAAGCCCCAGCTGCTTTAGCTGTCAGGCCCCAGAGCCGGGTCAAGATCGCGCGGGCGGGCCAAGTGGACGAGCTTGGCGCAATAGCGCTTCAAGTCTGACCAATGCTCGATATCGCATTCGAGCACCGCATAGGCAGCGGTCGGGAACTTGACTACGGCCTCGCGGAACAGATCGTTCTCGTGCCTTGGGGCGACGAGTTCGAGCAGCACGTCCTGAAGCCCGGGATTGTGCCCGGAGATGAGGATCGCCTTGGCTTCGTCCTCGCCGCTGCCCGCGTGGGCCTCGATCGTCTCGACGATGGTATCGAAGCTGGCTAGATAGAGTCGCTGGTCCCAGATCACCGGCATTTCGGGCAGCGCGCTTTCCAGCGTCAGTTTGACCCGCGTTGCGGGGCTGGCGATCAGCTTGTCCCACTTCACCCCATGATTGCGGATATGATCGCCGATCACCACCGCGCCCTTGCGCCCGCGCGCATTGAGGCCCCGGTCGAAATCGCGCTGGCTGGTGTCGTCCCAATCGGACTTGGCGTGGCGCAGGAGGCCGAGGATCTTCATCGCTGCATGGCTCCTTGCTGGGGGATGGACGCCTTGCCCCCAACACCAGCAGCGCAGGCTTGTAAAGCCTCATCAAGCGTCACCCGCCGCACCGGGGTGCCGTTTGGAAAAGCGGTGAGCAAGCGCGTGGGGAAGGCGGGCGACAGGACGATGAAATGCCCCGCGTCATCCTTGCTGCGAATCAATCGGCCAAAGGCCTGGGCGAGCTTGGCGCGGATGATGCGATCGTCATAGGCCGCGCCGCCGCCCGCTGCGCGGCGCGCCTTGTGGAGGATATCGGGCCGCGGCCAGGGCACTTGCTCCAGCACCACGCAGCGCAGCGATTCGCCCGGCACATCCACCCCATCGCGCAAGGCATCAGTGCCAAGCAGGCTCGCGCGCGGGTCATCGCGGAAAATGTCGACCAGCGTGCCGGTGTCGATCGGGTCGACATGCTGGGCATAGACCGGAAGGCCCGCCCGCGCGAGCCGGTCAGCTACCCGGCCATAAACCGCGCGCAGGCGGCGGATCGCGGTAAAGAGGCCCAGCACGCCGCCCCCGCTCGCCTCGATGATGCGGGCATAAGCCCCGGCGAGCGCGGGCAGATCGCCCTTGGCGATATCGGTGACGATCAGCACCTCGGCGCGGTTGGCATAATCGAAGGGGCTCTCCGCCGCCGAGAGCAAGGGCGCGCCGTCGATATGCGCCGCGCCTGAACGCTGGATCGCGCTGGCCCACACGTCATCACTCGGGGTGCGGTCGGTGAGGGTGGCGCTGGTGAGCAGCACGCCGTGCGCGGGTTCGAGCACCACGCGGGCGAAGGGCTTCATCGGGTCGAGCCAGCGGCGATGGATCGCAATGTCAAATTCGCGCGCGTCAGAGCGGTCGACCGCGAGCCAGTCGACAAATTCGGGGTCCGCCGGGCCGCCGAGCCGGTCGAGCAGCGCCTCCCACGCCGCGATCAGATCGATCCGCCAGGTGAGCGCGAAGCGTGCGCCTTCGATCCGCGCGCGGCCCTGTGCATCGAGCCAGTCGGGCGGATCGGCGAGGATCGCTTCGAGTCGCCCGCCCAGCCGGATCAGCGGCACCCGGATCGCTGCGAGCGCCTCGGCAGCGGCGCTGGCGGCTTCGATGACCTCTCCCGGGAGCCCTGCCGCCTCGGTCTCGATCCCGTAGCCCGCCTCCTGCCCGCCGCTTTCATCGCGGGCATAGGTCGCGGTGCGCACCGCGGCGAGCAGGGCTTCGATGGGGCCGAACGGGGCGTTTTCGGCGAGGCGTTGCAGCCAGCCATCGGATGGAAGCTGTTGGCCCGCCTTGCAGGCGGCAGCGATGGCTTCGGCCCCGGCATCATCATAGCTGGCAAGGTCAGCCAGCCGCGCCGACAACCCCCGGCGTCGCCCGCGCGATTCCTTCTCCGGGCCTATGATCCAGCGCCTGAGTTCGATGGTCTCCTGCCCGCTGAGCGTCGCAGCGAAGGTCGAGTCGGCGGCGTCGAAGACGTGGTGGCCTTCGTCGAAGATGAGGCGGGTGGGGCGCTGGTTCGGATCGCGGGCGCGGGCGGCGTTGACCATAACCAGCGCGTGGTTGGCGATCACCAGATCGGCCTGTGCCGAATCCCGCGCGGCGCGTTCGATGAAGCATTTGCGGTAATGCGGGCAGCCGGCATAGATGCACTCACCGCGCTGGTCGGTGAGCGCGGCGATCCCGCGCTTCCTGAACAACGTGCCCAGCCATCCCGGCAAATCGCCCCCCACCATGTCCCCATCGCGGGTATAGGCCCCCCAGCGCGCCACCAGCTGCGCCAGCACCGCCGGACGCCCCGCAAAGCCGCCCTGCAGCGCGTCCTCGAGGTTGAGCAGGCAGAGGTAATTCTCCCGCCCCTTGCGCACCACCACCGGGGGCGAGCCATCAGCGCGCTTGGCAGGCCAGGCGCGGCGACTTTCCGCGCGCAGTTGGCGTTGGAGGTTCTTGGTAAAAGTCGACACCCACACGGTGCCGCCCGATTGCTCGGCCCACAGCGAGGCGGGGGCGAGATAGCCTAGCGTCTTGCCAATCCCTGTGCCCGCCTGCGCCAGCGCCAGATGCGGGCGGCCGGGGGCGGAGCGCGGGGCGAAGATGCGGGCCACATCCTGCGCATAGGCGCGCTGGCCATCACGCTGCTCGGCGCCTTCGCCGGTCAGCCGAGCGAGCTGCGCGAGCACGGCGGGCGCGGCGAGTTCCACTTGCCTCGGGGCGGCACGCTCGGGGGCTTCCTCCCATTCAGGCAGGCGGGCGAAGAGCCAGCGCTCGGCGCGTTCGGGCTTGGCGATGTGGGGTTTGAGTACCTGCGCCCAGGACCAGCGTAGGCGTTCCAAGGATTGCAGCGCGCTCCACGCGCCCTCGCGCTCGGGCCAATCCGGGGCGCGGCACGCCGCGACCAGCGCGCCTGCCGCCTGCTGGAGCAGCGCGGGCACCTCGGCATCGCTTTCCGGCGGGGCAAGGCCCAGCGCCTCAGCCAGCCCGCGCGGGGTCGGCACGCAAAAGCGCGCGGGTTGGATGAAGGCGAATGCCTCCAGCAGATCGAGCCCCGACAGATCGGGATAGCCCAGCCGGCTCGCCACCAGCGGCGCATTAAGCAGCAACACCGGAGTATCGGCGGCGGCCATGATCGCATCGCCCTTGGACACGGCGCTGGTGGTTCCGGATCCGTTACGCAGCCAATGCCCGCCATGGCTGGCGTGAAGCGCAGGGAGGGGGAGAGGGTCGGGCAAGCTCACACGCGGCACGATGGGCGAGGCCGCCGCGCTTGTAAACGCGCGCTTGCAAGCCTGTCCGCCATCCCTAATAGCGCTCCCACTATGACCACCACGCCTGACGCTCTCATCGCCGCCGCACAAACCTCCAAGGCCTGGCCGTTTCAGGAGGCGCAGCGCCTCGCCAAGCGCCTGCCCGCAGGCAAAGCGGGCGGAGTGCTGTTCGAGACGGGCTACGGCCCGTCGGGCCTCCCGCACATCGGCACCTTTCAGGAAGTTCTGCGCACCTCACTGGTGCGGCGCGCCTATGAGACACTGACTGGCGGCGCGGCGACGCGGCTGGTGGCGTTCTCGGATGATCTCGACGGCCTCAGGAAGGTCCCCGACAACGTCCCCAATCAGGCGATGCTGACCGAGCACCTCGGCAAGCCGCTGTCGCGCATCCCCGATCCCTTCGAGAAGTTCGAAAGCTTCGCCGCGCACAACAACGCGATGCTGCGCGATTTCCTCGACCGCTTCGGTTTCGAGTATGAATTCGTCAGCTCCTCCGATTGCTACAATTCGGGCCGGTTTGACGACGCGTTGAAGGGCGTGCTGACGAACTTCGAGGCGATCCTCGACATCATGCTCCCCACGCTCGGCGAGGAGCGGCGTCGCACCTATTCCCCCGTCATGCCGATCAGCCCCACCACCGGCGCGGTGTTGCAGGTGCCTATCGAGGTGGTGGACGCCGCTGCGGGCTTGATCCGCTTTACCGACGAGGACGGCAGCATCGTCGAACAATCCGCGCTGGGCGGCATGGCCAAGTGCCAGTGGAAGGTCGATTGGGCGATGCGCTGGGTCGCGCTCGGCGTCGATTACGAGATGTATGGCAAGGACTTGACCGATTCCGGCATCCAGTCGGGCAAGATCGCCCGCGTGCTGGGCGGGACCAAGCCCGAAGGCCTAATCTACGAGCTGTTCCTCGACGCCAAGGGCGAGAAGATCTCCAAGTCCAAGGGCAATGGCCTGTCGATCGAGCAATGGCTGCAATATGGCAGCGAAGAGAGCCTTGGGCTTTACATCTTCGCCAATCCCAAGAGCGCGAAGCAATTGCACGCGGGCGTGATCCCCAAGGCGATCGACGATTACTGGCAGTTCCGCGCCGCCTTGCCGGGGCAAGACATCGACAAGCAGCTGGGCAACCCGGTGTGGCACCTGCTGCGCGCCAATGAGCGGCATGAGGGCGCTGAGGCTCCCGGTGCGGGCGATACGCTGCCGGTGCCCTTCAGCCTGCTGCTCAATCTGGTCGGCGTGCTCGGGGCGGGCGCGACGCACGAGGCGGTGTGGTCCTACCTTGGCAATTACGTCGAGGGTGCCGACCCGGCGGCGCACCCGGCGCTCGATGCGCTGGTGATGAAGGCACTGGCCTATAACCGCGATTTCGTCGCCCCGACGCTGGTGAAGCGCGCGCCGGTGGGCGGCGAGGTGCGGGCCTTGCAGGCGCTCGATGCGGCGCTGGCCGAGGCACCGACCGATTTGAGCGCCGAGGACCTCCAGACCATCGTCTATGAAATCGGCAAGCAGCCCGAATTCGGGTTCGAGAGCCTCCGCGACTGGTTCAAGGCGCTTTACGAGACCCTCCTCGGGAGCGAACAAGGCCCGCGCATGGGCAGCTTCATCGCGCTCTACGGCATCGCTCCGACCCGCCAACTGATTGCGGAGGCGCTGGCGAAAGCATGACCCGCGAGGCCGATCCCCGCAAGCTCGCCCGCGACCTCTTGGGCCGCGATTACGACGATCTGGAGGCGGACGAGCAGCGGGTGTTGAAGCATGTCGCGGCGGGCAGCTTCACCGGGCGCGACGCCGATGAACTGGCGCAGGCCCACGCGACTTGGGGCGACAGGCTGGCCGACCGTGTCGCCGAGATCGGAGGAAGCTGGGGCTTCATTATCGGCTTTGGCGTGGTGTTGATGACGTGGGTTGTGCTCAACACCGGTGCGCTGGATTTGCTGGGTCTGGTGCCCTTTGACACCTATCCCTTCATCTTCCTCAACCTGATGCTGTCGATGCTCGCGGCGGTGCAGGCGCCGATCATCCTGATGAGCCAGAACCGGCAGGCGCGAAAGGATCGCATCACCGCGCGGCACGATTATGAGGTGAACCTGCGCACCCAGTTGGAAATCCTGCGGCTGTCACACCGGATCGAAAAGCTGGCGGCTGAATTGCGCGCGCATCGGAACAATGTTGAGGAGGACGCGCCCGGCAGCTGATCGCAGGGCGCGGCTTTCCTACCGCCAAGGCCGAGTGCGATACCACTTGGTGATGACGTATTTCGCACCGCTCAGCACCGGCATCCCGGCATGCATCGTGCCTTCGTTGGGGCGGCCATCGGGCAGTGCGTTGTTCCAGATGAGGAGCACGCCCGGCTTGGGCTCGATCTGCAAGCCGATCTCGGTGAACAGTGTCTCCCCACCCGCCTCAACGGTGTTGAGATAGGCCATAGTAGTCCAGCTGCGCTGCCCGCCGCGGGCCTGTTCGAGCGCCCAGTATTTTTCGGAGGTGTAGAACCAGTCATTATGCGGTTGGAACTGCTGACCTGGTAGATAACGCTGGCCTTGGACTGCTTCGCCGAAAGCGCTGTCGATCCCGAGCAGGTCATCGATCCGTCGCGAAATGCCTTTGACGATGGTCTCGCCGGGATCAAGATCGCCGGAATATGAGGTGCGAAATCCGCTCGCATAATCCAGCTCATGCAGCGAGGAGGGGCGGGCCACCTCGTCGATCATGGTGCACAGCTTTTCGCATTCGCCCAAGGTGAGGAAATCACCGACGGCGAACAATTCGACCCGGTCGTTCTCCACCCGATAGACGCCCGGATCACCCGCAAGCCGTTCGCGCACGATCGCGCCGACCTTGGCAAGGGCGGCCTGATCGGGGACAGTGTCGGGGGCAGATGAAGCGGCGCTCATGCGTCGGTTGTTAGCAAGCCAAGCGCGCGGTGCAAGCCGGAGATCGGCCTGACACCGCGCGCACAGGGGCTCACCAGAAGAAGTCGTAGATCACATCAACCACTTCGCCGGTGTAGATATCGACCAGCACGACATCATCGTAATACCGCACCCACTGATAGGGGCCATAGACCGGGGGCAGGCGGTAGGCCCATGGGTCGTTCAGGAAGAAGCGCGGCTGGAAGAACAGGCTGTCGAGGAAGAACCCGGCCTGCAAGCGGCTGTAGCGGTGCGACCGGAACGGCGCGAAATAGGGTCCGGGGCTGTAGACGAAGCGGTTGGTGCGCCGGTAATCGAACCAGTTGTAGGTGCGGTTCGAACGCCAGCGGTTGTCCCAGCGGCGGAAATCGCGCTGGTCCCAGCCCGGGCGGCCCTGCCAGCTCCAGCGCCAGTCATCACGCCGCCAATTGTTCCGGCGCCAGTCATCACCGCGGCGATCATCGCGCCATTCGTTGCGGCGGGCATCATCGCGGCGGCCATCGCGCCAATCATTGCCGCGGGCAACATCCCGGCGACCATCGCCGAATCCCGACTGGCGGCTCACGATCTGGTCACTGCGACGGTCACCCCGATTCTCGACGCGGTCGGCGCGCCGGTCTCCGCGGTTTTCGATCCGGTCCGCCCGAAAATCGCCGCGACGCTCGATCTGGTCGGCCGGCGCTTCGGTGCGGTTGTCGACCCGCTGTGCAGCGCCATCGCGCCCGCGCCGATCCAGCTGGTTGGCCCGGAAATCGCCGCGCTGTTCGACCTCGGCCGCTCGGAATTCGCTACGCCGATCAACCTGATTGGCGCGGGCCTCGCTGCGGCGGTCAATCTGATTGGCGCGCGCTTCGCTCCTCTGGTCAATCCGCTGCGCCTGCTGAAGTCGCTGAGCCTGCTCGGCCTGCTGAGCCTGACGCAGGACATCGGCACCAAAGCCGCGTGGTTCGCGCGCGTTCTGACGGGCGGCATCGCGCTGAGGCCGTTCGGCCCGGTTGGCGCGCGCCTCGCCCTTGCCGCTGCGGTTTTCGCTGCGGACGGTCTGGCGATCAGCGCGTCCCTCGGCACGGGCCGCTGCGCGCTGCTCGCCCCGGTCCTGCGCTTCGGCGGGCGTGGCTTGGAAAGTGAGGGAAAGCGCCAGCGCCAGGGCTGCCAACGAACCGCCCGTTGCAGAAGTGAACTTCATTGCAGTGACTCCAGAATAGCCGGCCCACCACAAGCGGCATGTTGAGGAGTCGCTGGTTACACGTCACAGACTGTCGCGGGGATGAACCAGTTCATCGAAATTCACAAAAGTGACAATTTTTATGAACGAAGGTGCAAGTGGGCGCGCGCCGCTTGACTGGATCTGCGTCTCGCCCAATGGCGGCGAGCGCATGTTTGAACACCTCGATGATGTCCGTCAGGACTGCACCAACCGCCTGATCCGCGCCGCGCGTGATCGAAAATCGCCGATGCACACGCCCGTGATCGTCACGGGCGATGTCGATGCACGGGTGATGGTGCTGCGCGCGTTTTGTGCGCAGCGCTGGACGCTGCGGCTCCACACTGATGCCCGCGCGCCCAAGGCGCAGATCATCGCAGCCGACCCGCGCGTGGCGGTGTTGTTCTATGACAAAGGCGCCAAAATCCAGATCCGGTTGCGCGGGGCAGGGCAAATCCTGACCGAGGGGCCCGAGGTCGATGCGGCTTGGGCCGCAGGCACCAATTTCGCGCGCCGGTGCTATCTGGGCGAGGGGCCGGGGGCGTCGTCGGAAGGGCCGACCTCAGGCCTCCCGCCTGAGTTTGAAGGGGTAGAGCCCGATGATGCGCAGCTGGTTCCGGCCCGCGCAAACTTTGCGCTTTTGTGGATTACCATTACCTGTGTTGACTGGCTCTATCTCGCTCACACTGGCCATGCTCGCGCACAATTCACCCGAGCGGAGGATGGTGCGGAATGGGCTGGGCGATGGGTGTCGCCCTGATCCTCAGGTGATCACGCTGCCGAAGCGATTGGCGCAGGGTCTGGCGGGGGGAGCAGCCTGATCTCGGCGACGTCGCTGGCTTTGACGATGTGCTCTTCGCCTTCCCCCAGGGCGATGTTCAAGGCTTCGCGCGCGCGCCGGATCAGGACATCGCCTGCAATTCCCCCGGGCCCGGCGGCAACGCCAAATCTGGCAGAAACGCTTGTATTGCCACGGCTATGAGAAAACCGCAGCCGTGCGAACGCATCGCGCAACCTTTGAGCGATCCTCGCGGCACCACCTTCGCTGCCGCCGCCGATCTCTACCGTAAAGGTCCCGCCCTCCCCGATCGTCACGCGATCATCACGCCGAAGGGAAGCGCGCATCACATCGGCAACCCGCTTGATGGTGTCTGCATCACAGACGCCCGCAGCGTGATCCATCACTGCCACTCGGCCGAGCAAAACGGCCCTCGGCGCCTCCGGAACCGCGCTCCCGCTAGCGGCGCGTCCAATCATGGGGCGATGATGCGATGGCCGGTCTGTCCACAATTCGGGGCTGCCTTGCGCGAGCATACGCTGAAGGGCGTAATGCCTTCCAGCCCATCCCCCGATGACGGCAAAGGTCGCGCAGAGTGCGGCCGCCACTTCAAGCGGCACGGCGATGTCTGTAATCACGCGCTCTCGACCCCTATGCGACCTCGTTAATGCCCATAGAAATGGCGCACCCGTGTTTAACGAGACGTAAAGGAGAGGGTTAGCCGCGTTTACCGCGTCAATTTCTTGTAAGCGAGCCGGGTCGGGCGGTCTGCCGCGTCACCCAAGCGGCGGCGCTTGTCTTCCTCGTAGGCTTCGAAGTTGCCCTCGAACCATTCGACATGGCTGTTGCCTTCAAAGGCAAGGATGTGCGTCGCCAGACGGTCGAGGAAGAAGCGGTCGTGGCTGATCACCACGGCGCAGCCGGCGAAGTTCTCGATTGCATCTTCCAGTGCGGCCAGCGTTTCGACGTCGAGGTCGTTGGTCGGCTCGTCCAGCAGCAGCACGTTGCCGCCCTGCTTGAGCATCTTGGCCATGTGAACGCGGTTGCGCTCACCACCTGACAGCTTGCCGACGTTCTTCTGCTGGTCCGCGCCCTTGAAGTTGAACGCGCCGACGTAAGCGCGCGTGCTCATGTCCTGCCCGTTGACCTTCATGTAATCGAGCCCGTCGGAAATTTCCTCCCACACGTTCTTCTTGGGATCGAGGTGGTCGCGGCTCTGGTCGACGTAGCCGAGCCGCACCGTGGAACCGATCTCCACCGTGCCGCTGTCAGGGGTTTCCTTGCCGGTGAGGATCTTGAACAGCGTTGATTTGCCCGCGCCGTTCGGCCCGATCACGCCCACGATCCCGCCGGGGGGCAGGGTGAAGCTGAGGTTTTCGAACAAGAGCTTGTCGCCATAGGCCTTGGTGATGTTCTTGGCCTCGATCACCTTGCCGCCGAGGCGTTCGGGCACCTGGATGACGATCTGCGCCTTGCCTACCTGGCGATTGTCCTGGCTGTTCTGAAGCTCTTCGAACTTGCGGATACGCGCCTTAGACTTGGTCTGGCGCGCAGCTGGCGTCTGCCGGATCCACTCGAGTTCGCGCTGCAGCGCCTTCTGCTTGCCGCTTTCCTCACGGCTTTCCTGCTCCAGCCGCTTGGCCTTCTTTTCGAGGTAGGTCGAATAGTTGCCTTCGTAGGGGTAGTAGGAGCCGCGGTCGAGTTCGAGGATCCACTCGACGACGTTATCGAGGAAATAGCGGTCGTGGGTGATCATCAGCACCGCGCCTGCATATTCCTTGAGGTGGTTTTCGAGCCACTGGACGGATTCTGCGTCCAAGTGGTTGGTAGGTTCGTCGAGCAGCAGGATCGAGGGCTTCTGGATCAACAGCCGGGTGAGCGCCACACGGCGCTTTTCACCGCCCGAGAGGTCCTTGACCGGCCAGTCGCCCGGCGGGCAGCGCAGGGCCTCCATCGCGACTTCGAGCTGGTTGTCGAGCGTCCACCCGTCAACCGCGTCGATCTTGTCCTGCAACTCGCCCATTTCCGCGCCGAGCGTGTCGAAATCGGCATCAGGCTCGCACATCAGCGCCGAGACCTCGTTGAAGCGGGCAACAAGGTCTGCCGTTTCCTTCGCGCCTTCGCGCACATTCTCGAGGACGGTTTTGGTCGGATCGAGTTCCGGCTCCTGCTCAAGATAGCCCACGGTGATGTTCTCACCCGGCCACGCCTCACCGGTGAAATCCTTGTCGATCCCGGCCATGATCTTGATCAGGGTCGATTTTCCCGCGCCATTGGGGCCGACGATGCCGATCTTTGCGCCCTGATAGAACTGGAGCGAGATGTTCGAGAGCACCGGCTTTTGGGCGCCGGGGAAGGTCTTGGTCATGCCCTTCATCACGTAGGCATATTGCGCGGCCATCAGATCAGTCCTTCACATCGATCGGGGAGTTGGGTTGCGCAGATAGGCAAGCGAAGGGGCGAGGGCAAGCGGCTAGACTTGCGCGCCGTGCAGCGATAGCACAGCGGCCATGAACCGCACCCTTGCCGCGCTGACTGCGCTTTCGCTCCTTCCCATCGCCACCAGTGCCGCCGGGCAGAACCCCGCCTTGGAAGTGCAGGCCGATGCCGCGCTCCGGCTCGACACCTACGCCTGGGATTTCGTCGAAGGGATCACCACCGAAGTCGGCCCGCGTCAGGCCGGGACCGAGGCTGAGGCGCGCGGGCGGGCGTGGGCGGTGGCGTGGCTCAAGGCCAAGGGCTTTGCCAATGTTGCCGACGAACCGTTCATGATGAACACCTGGGTTCCGGGCGACATCGCCCGCGCCAAGGTCACCGCGCCGTTTGCGCAGGATCTGGCGGTTCTGCCGCTCGGCAATTCTGCCGCGACGCCCGCTGGCGGGATCGAGGCAGAGGTGGTGTTCTTCCGCACGGTCGATGATTTGCGCGCTGCGCCGGAAGGCAGCCTCAAGGGCAAAATCGCCTATATCAGCCACGCCATGTCGCGCACGCAGGATGGCAGTCAGTATGGCGTTGCCGGCCCTGCGCGCTGGGTCGGCGCTGGCATCGCCGCGAGCAAAGGCGCAGTGGCAACCGTGATCAAGTCGGTCGGCACCGATCACCACCGCAACCCGCACACCGGCGGCACTAGCTTTCCGGCGGGCGTGAATGCGATCCCGGCGGGGGCGCTCAGCCTGCCCGATGCCGAAAACCTTGAGCGGATGTTTGCGCGGGCCAATGGCAAGCCGATTACCCTCAAGCTGGAAATGAACCCGAGGCGGATCGGCGAGACGCAAAGCGGCAATGTCGTGGGCGAGATTGTCGGGCGTAATCCGCTGTTGCCGCCGGTGCTGCTCGCCTGCCATATCGACAGCTGGTGGAATGCCCCCGGTGCCTTTGATGACGGCGCGGGCTGCGCGATCATTGCGGCGGCGGCGCTGCATGTGAAGCAGGCAGGCGCGCCCTTGCGCACCATCCGCGTGTTGATGGCGGGGGCTGAGGAAGTCGGCTTGTTCGGCTCTACCGCCTACAGCAAGGCGCATATCGACGAGCCCATCGCGGTGGGCCTTGAAAGCGATTTCGGGGCGGACCGCATCTGGCGCTTCGATTCGAACTTCCGCGAGACCAATCCGGCGCTCCACAAGAAGATTGCATCAGCGGTTGCGCGGTTCGGCGTTTCGGCGGGCAGCGATGTCGCGACCGGCGGGGCCGATCTCAACATCGTGCGCGATCAGAAGGGCGCGCTGGTTGACCTGCAGCAGGACGGCACCCGCTATTTCGACCTCCACCATACGCCCGACGACACGCTCGACAAGATCGATCCGGTTCAGCTGCGGCAGAACGTTGCGGTGTGGACGCAGGTGGCTGGTATCCTCGCCAACGAAGATACGTCGATCCTGACTGGTGGCCCGATCCCCTCAGCGCCGGCGATCATGGGGAACCAATAGGCTCTCAGCCCGCCCGGCGCCAAGCGCAACTTCAGCTGTTACAGGCGCGCTCCAATTCTTGGCGCAGACCGCCAAGCCGGACGTCGCTCAATGCCGCCTGTGGGTCGCTTGCTGACAGGATACCCGCAAGCTCGCGCAAGGATTGCGCGATGCGGTCAATGTTCTGCAACTGCTCCAGAAAGCGCGCGGCAAACTCGGGATCCATGCATAGAACCACGCCAAACTCTTCCGCTTCCACAGCAAGCTGCGCGAGCGTTCCGGCAATTGCCTGTTGAAGACGCGGCGAAGGTGGGCCGGGATGGTTCACGCCGCCAGCACCAGCTCTTCGACAGCCATCAGCCGCCGCAGATCGAGAACCATGACCATGTCCTCACCAATCGGGGCCACGCCTTCGAGGAAATGCGTGATGCTGTCCTGCGCGATCGTATCCGGCTGCTGGATTGTGCTGGAATCCAGCGAAACGATGTCGTTGACATCGTGGACGATGAGGCCGCGCGATTGGCCATCAATAACGCTGACGATGATCGGGTTGCGCGGGGTGGCTTCGGTCGCGGGCCAGCCGAGCCGCAGCGACAGGTCGATGACCGGCAACACCGCACCGCGCAGATTGACGACGCCCGCGACATAATCGGGCACCCGCGGCAAGCGGGTGACGGGCGACCAGGCACGGATTTCCCGAATCGCCATGATGTCGATACCGAAGAGCTGTCCGGCAATTCCGAAGGTGATCAGTTCGTGGCGCACTGTTCTGGCTTTCGCTGGGGGCAGAGGGGTGATCAAGGCGCCACGCGGCGCAGCGCGATGGTCAGTTTTTCGGCGTCGAAGGGTTTGACGATCCAGCCCGTGGCCCCGGCATTGCGGGCCCTAAGTTTCTTCTCCTCGGAGCTTTCCGTGGTCAGCACCAGGATCGGGCACTCGGCATGGAGCGCGCTGGCGCGGAGCTTTTCAATGAGGCCAAAGCCGTCGAGGCGCGGCATGTTGATATCGGTGATGATGACATCGACCTCGTTGGTCGCCAGCCATTCGAGCGCTTCCTGACCGTCCTCGCACTGTTCGACGGCAAACCCGCGCGAGGTGAGCGAACCCAGGAGCAAAGCGCGCATGCTGGCGCTGTCGTCAACAGTCAGGACCCGGATGGGTTTAGCGGAAGTGCCTTGCATGATGTGCTCCCTTGGACCTCAGAATAGCTCGACTGTCCCAAGCGCGGATTGCGGCCGCCCCACTGGTTTTTGCGTAGGTGCGGTTTCCGATGGGACCAGGCGGGCGCGCACCAGCCCGGTGGCGGGGCGCAGCTGGATCCGCCGTGCCTGCGTGCCTTCGAGATCTTCGAACACCTTGGGAATGCCCTCGCGTTCGAGGAACTGGCGGGCAAAGGCGGCATTGATGCTGCCGATTGGTTTGAGATCGGGGTTGAGATTGGCTCCGCCATATAGCCGCGCGCGCATTCGGCCTTTGATCGCGCCCAGTGCGAGCATCTCATTGATCAGCAACTCCATCAGGAACAGGCCATAATCGCTATCAAACGCCTGATGGCGGACATGGGCTGGCGGCTCGGCCAGCAGGAAGTGGTTCATGCCGCCCACCCGCGCCACGGGATCGAACAGGCAGGTGGCGACACAGCTGCCGAGGATGGTGCTCATCTCGACCCGCGGATCGCCGCTCGCCCGGGCCTCGCCCTGCACGATCGTCAAGCGAACAGCATCGGCACCATCGCGCCCGTTGGCACCAAATTGGGGGAGGGCGGTCATGCGGGCACCGATCGTGCTGGGTTGAAGATCGCGGATGCAATCCGCTCGAGCGGCAAGACTGCGCGCGCTGCGCCAAGCTCGATGGCCGCGCGCGGCATGCCGAAGACGACACAGCTGGGCTGATCCTGGGCGATGGTGTGGGCACCGACGCTGGCCAGCTGGGCCATGCCTTGCGCGCCGTCCTGACCCATCCCGGTCAAGAGGATTCCTAGCGCCTCACGACCGCGTTCCTCCCCAAGTGCGCTGGCAGCCGAAGCAAACAACCGGTCGACGCTGGGGCGATGTCCCGCCACCGGATCGCCGTCGCGCAGGACGCAGCGCCAGCCGTGGCTTCCGGCCCGCGCGACCTGCAGATGGCGGTCATTGCCGGGAGCCAGCAGCACCTCGCCCCGCGCGAGCGGTGCGTCGCTCTGCGCCAAGCGAACCTTTGGGGGAACGGCGCGGTCGAGCGATTGCGCAATGGCAGCAGCAAAGCATGGGTTGATATGCTGCACGATCAGGGTGGGCGGGCAATCTGCCGGAAAAGCAGACAGCATCACATGGAGCGCCTCGACACCGCCCGTCGATGCACCAATCAGGATCAGGCCGGGCAAGCCGTGGGTCGCTGGGGTTTCCAGAGATGGAGGCCGGGCAGCCTGACGCGATGTGTGCGATGGGAGCTTGCGCAACTGCGCGCCCGCTGCCGTGCGCACCAGCGTCAGCAAGGCATCATTATCAGTGCCGTGATCGCCCAGCCGCAGCTGTGACTTAGCCAAGCAACCGATGGCGCCCAGCTGCAATCCCCGCACCGTCGCACTGGCCCCTGCTTCGGTCGCACCCGACACCAGGATCACCGGGGTCGGGCGCAGCTGCATGATCTTCTCGAGGAACGACAACCCGTCCATGCCCGGCATCTCGATATCGAGCGTGACGACATCGGGATCGAGCGCCTTGATCAATTGGCGCGCCTCGCCGGCATTGGCTGCACTGCCGACCACCTCGATCTCGGGGTCGCGCTCCAGCCGGTGGCGCAGAAGAGCGCGCATCACCGCAGAATCATCGACCACCAGAACCCTGATGCTCATCCGCGCCTCCTTTGGTAGATCGTTGGCCCGACGCAATCGAGCAGGCTCGCGGCCGGACCTGCGATCCTTTCGGAGTGGCCGATGTAGAGGAACCCGCCCGGCCGTAGCTGCTGGGTCAGGGCCAGCATCAGCTGTTCCTTGGCCTGCGCATCGAAGTAGATCATGACGTTGCGGCAGAAAATCACATCGAAGGGCTGACGCATCGGCCAGGTGCCAAACAGGTTGAGCTCGCGAAAGCGGACCATGGCGCGCAGTTCGGGGGCGATCATCATGCGGCCTGAGCCGGCCCCTTCCGCTGGATGGCACCACAGGCGGCGCAAAGCCTCAGGCATCGCGCCCACCGCCTCGGCGGGGTAGATCGCCGCGCGCGCGGTGGCGAGCACATCGAGCGCAATGTCGCTTGCCAAAGCCTTGATGTTTGCGGCTGCCTTTCGCCGGGCAGCGGCAGCATCTTCCCCCAGCAGAAACATCATCAAGGTCCACACCTCCTCCCCGCTGGAACAACCCGCGGACCACAGCCGTATCGGCTCGCCCGATGCGGCGCGGCGCAGCAGGTCCGGGCGCACCGCATTGGCGAAATGTTCGAAATGATGGGGCTCGCGGTTGAAGTAGGTATGGTTCGTGGTGAGCGCCGAAATCGCCAAGGCCTGCTGAGCAGGATCATGTTCCAGCGCATCGAGATAGGCGGCAAAACTGGTCACACCGCTGCCGCGCACCAGCGGCGCGAGCCGCGAATAGGCCAGCATCCGCTTGCGCTCGTCCAGCACCACGCAGGTCTCGCGCCGCATGAAATCCGCGATGCGATCAAAATCCGCGCTGTTGTAGATTGCCGGGCTCACGCCGGGGATGATCCCGGCACCCTGTTCGGCCGCTGGCGATAGGCTTTCGGGCATCGTCAGGCGGCTGCTTTGACCGGGTGCCCGGTGCTCGCGGCGTTACGCGCCACGTAGTCAACATCGACAATCAGCGCGACCTTGCCATTGCCTAGGATCGTGGCCCCGGCGACGCTATCGACCTGCCGGTAATGGGTGTCGAGCGACTTGATCACGAATTGGCGCTGGTCGGTGATGGCATCGACCAGCAGCGCGGCGCGGCCATGGCCCTCGGTCTCGACCAGCACCAGCACGCCTTCACACGGATCATCTTTCGCGTTCAACGCCCCTGTCATCTGCCCGAGCGGGACAATCGGCACGAACACACCGCGCGCATTGAGCATCTGGCGGCGCGTGCCCAAGCCCTTGATATCGCCAGGCGAGGGGCGCAGGCTTTCGATCACATGGGCGAGCGGGATCACGAGGGACTGATCGCCAAGCTGCACGATCATCCCATCCGAAATCGCCAGCGTCAGCGGCAGGGCGAGGGTAAAGGTGGTGCCCTTGCCGGGGGTTGATTCAATCGTGATCCGCCCGCCAAGCTCCTTCACGTTCTGCCGCACCACGTCCATGCCCACGCCGCGGCCCGAGATGTTCGACACGGTCGCCGCAGTCGAGAAGCCGGGGGCGAAGACGAGCTGGTGAATCTCATCATCACTGAGCTCAGCATCGGGGCTGACAAGGCCGTTGGCGATCGCTTTGGCCAGAACCCGCGCCCGGTCGATCCCGCGCCCGTCATCGCTGATCCGGATGACAATCCGGCCCGATTTCTGCTCGGCTGAGAGGGTCAGCGTGCCTTCAGGGTCCTTGCCAGCAGCACGTCGCTCCTCGGGCGGTTCGATCCCATGGTCGACCGCGTTGCGGATCAGGTGGGTCATCGGCTCGCTCAGCCGCTCGATCACGGTCTTGTCGAGCTCGGTGCTCTCCCCGCTCACGGCAAGGCGCACGTGCTTACCTGTGGAGGCGGCAAGTTCGCGCAGGAGGCGCGGCACCCGCCCGAACACCGAGCTGATCGGCTGGGCGCGGAACGCCATGGCGTGTTCCTGAATGTCGCGTACCAGCGTATCGAGCAGCGCCAGCTCCTCGATATGCGCAAGCCCCTCATTGGCAAGGCGCTGGGTCAGCATCGCCTGCGCGATCACCAGTTCGCCGACGCCGTCGATCAGCTTGTCGAGTTTCTTGAGGTCGATCCTGACCGATTGCGACGGGGCATTGCCATGCGCGCCGCCCTCGGCCTCGGCGCGGGCAGGTTTGGCGGGTGCGGCTGTGGCATCCGCCTTGCGGATGGGTTCGACCTTGGCCTGGGGTGCTGGAGCTGCGTCTTCGGGAAGGCGCGGCGGGGGCATGCTGGCCTCGTTCCCCATGGCAATAGACACATTGTCACCGGCAAAGTCGAAGATCTCCGCGACCTCGGCATGGCTGACGCTGGCCGGCATCACAAAGGTCCAGCCGAGATAGCCCTCGGTGACAGACAGCCGATCAAGGTGCGGCAGCGCTGTCAGGTCGCACGCTTCGCAGCGACCGCCCAGCAGGCTCAGCTCGCGCAGCCACAGCACAGGCTCGGTGCCATTGGCCATCGCGCCCGCATGAGGGCGAATGTGAACGCGCCATTCGGCTCGGCATGGCGCCGCATAGGTTACGGCAGGCGTGGTAGATGCGGGGGCGCTCAACTCGTCGAGCAGGGCATCGAGATCATCAAGCGGTGCCGGTGAGGGCTGCGCAACCGGGGGCGCTTCCGCGCTGGCGGGACACTCAAGGGCCGCTTCGAGCCGCCCCAGCAATTCATGATCCTCGGGCGGCTGCAATCCCTCGCGTGCCGCTTCCACATGATCACGCAGACAATCGAGCGCCAGCAGCAGCAGGTCCACAAGCTCCGGCGTGAGGTCAAGCTTGCCTTCGCGAATATCGGCCAGCAGCGTTTCGAAACTATGGGTGAAGGCCTGCATGGCGAGGTAACCAAACGCTCCGGCCCCGCCTTTGATCGAATGGACCCCGCGGAAAATGGCGTTGATGGTCTCGCTGTCATGCGTCCCGGCGCGGCAGGCGTCGAGCCCGGATTCCGCTGCCTCAAGCGCTTCTTCGCACTCGACGAAGAAAATCTGCTGGATGTCGTCTTCGGTCATCCGGGCACTCCTTCGCACAGCACCTTTTCGAGACCCGTCAGGCGCAGCGTGGCCAGAAACGTCTCGCTCGGATTGACCACGGTGATGCCTCCTTCGCTGCGGGCAGCCGAAGCCAGCATCTGCAGCATGGCCTGTCCCAGCCGTTCGACCCGGCTGGCGTCGAGCGTGAGCGGCATGGTGCCGAGAGCCTCGCAAAGATCAGGATAGAACGCGATCGTGGCCGCGCGGTCGCAGATAGCGGGTAGAGTCAGGCTGGGCATGACGGTTCTCCGTTAGGTCCGAAGCAAGGTTGGCGCCCGTGCACCGCGACGGGCGATCTGCGGGTTTCCCGAAGGGTTCAGAACTCGCTCCAGTCATCATCGTTGATGCTGGGTGCGGCCTGTGGCTGCGGCTTCAGCGCGAGATTGCGATGGGTGGCCGGCTTGCCCTTGAAGGAAGGCTGCGCAGCTTTTGGCGTTCCTGCGGGCTTGGGGCTGGCGGCCTTAATCCGGCGCGGTGCCTGGTGCGTCACGGTGGCTTGGCCGGAGCCATGTTGGGGCGCGGAGACCCGGAATTGGGTGACGAGCGCGCTTAAGTGCTCGGCCTCACTCGAAAGGCTTCGCGTGGCAGCAGTCGACTGCTCGACCATCGCGGCGTTTTGCTGGGTCATCCGGTCGAGCGACCCGACTGCGGAATTGAGCTGGTCGAGGTTCCCGGCTTGCGTGGAAGTCATTTCCGAGATTGCGTTGATCTGCATGGCAATGGTTCCGATTTGCTGCACGATCGCGTCGAGCAGTTTTCCGGTCTCGCCCACCAGGCTCACGCCTTCGCTGACGTGGCGCGTTGAGTTGTCGATCAACTGCTTGATGTCGCGCGCGGCATCGGCGCTGCGCTGGGCAAGGGCGCGTACTTCATTGGCGACCACGGCGAATCCCTTGCCCGCTTCTCCCGCCCGGGCCGCCTCGACCCCGGCGTTGAGCGCGAGCAGATTGGTCTGAAACGCGATGCCCTCAATCACGTCGATGATCTGGGTGATTTCGCTCGCCGATTTCTCGATAGCGCCCATGGCATCGACCGCCTTGCGAACCACGGAGCCGCCTTCGGTTGCGCGGCCATGGGTTTCGTCGATGGCGCGCTTCGAAGTTAGGGCATTCTCCGCCGATTGGCGCGTGATCGTGGTGACCCCGCTGATCGATGCTGCCGTTTCCTCGAGGCTGGCTGCCTGTTGCTCGTTGCGCAAGGCGAGGTCTTCAGAGGCGGCGCGGATTTCGTCCGAACTGTTGCGCACCCCGCTGGCGGTCGCCCGCACCGCGCTGATCATGACCTCGAGCTTGCTGGCCGAGGTATTGTAAGCATCCTGCAAGCGCTCGGGCTCGCCTTCGGGCATACGCGTGATGCGGTGGGTGAGATCGCCCTCTGCGAGGCGACACATGGCCTGACTTAACGTCTCGACGACCTCGGCCTGCGCTGCGGCCCGGGCCCGATCGGATTTGAGCGCCGCGCGGAAGGTTTCGATCGCGCGGGTCATGGTGCCCACTTCGTCCTCGCGGTGGCGGGTGGTGATGCCAGCCTCATAGTCACCTGCCGCCATCGCCCGCATGGTCTCGCCCGTATCGAAGACGGGCCAGAGCACCTTGCGCCGGAAGGCAAGGAAGGCCGCGGCCAGCGCTGCCAGCATGGCAAGAACCGAAACGCCCATAACGGCAAGGGTCATCATGACCGTCGCCGCGCTGTCCGACGCCAGCCCGTCTTGCGCTGTTCGGACATCGGCGAGCAGCGTATCGATCTTGCTGCGATGTTCGCGGTAGATCATCAGCAGCCGCCGCAGCGATGCGCGGACTTGCGCCTGATCCCCGGCGCGCGCGGCGGGCTTTAGCCGGAGGTTGACCTCGTCCCAAAAGCGGCGGCCTTCGTTCTCGCTGGTTTCGGCGAGGGCTTCGCGCAGCTTGGGGTCAATGTCGGAGGCTTCCCAGCCTTCCGTGACCTCGCGCCAGTTCGCCTCAAGCTTGGCGAGACGCGTGTCGTTGATGTCATAGCTGTCGGGGTGAATGCCCATGACATTGGCGAGCGCGAAGGCTTCGACCAGATAGGCGGGAGGGGGGACGATATCGGCCCGGAGATCCTCCAGCTGCTTGTTGCGGGAGTCGAGCGTCCCGCCGAAGCGGATCTGCTCGATCCCGAAAACGGCGATCAGCACGATCACCACCAGCAGCCCACCCAGCGCGCCCGCGCCGATCTTCGAAGCTCTTTCGATCGTCATCATGCACAACCTTGGTTCTGCCCTGGCGGAAATGCCGGCGCGGGCTTGTTGCAGGCTGTGCTGTAGTTGTGGCTGGCTGAAGGTCTGTTTGCCGGCTTGCTAGGCGCAAGCCCGTATTCCCGCGCGGCAGGTTTGTTCGCTCGCTTGCGTTTATCAAGGAGGCTGCCGCCGCAGCCCCGTGGCGGGGCGGCATGATCGAACAAGAGAGGCTTAGCGAGCAATGGCCAATGTTAGGGTTCTGGTTGTCGACGATTCCGCCGCGATGCGCGCGTTGTTTTGCGACATTCTTGATAACGCCAAGGGCGTGAGCGTGTGCGGCACAGCCAAGAACGCCGATGAAGCGCGCGATCAATTGGACGCGCTCAAGCCTGATGTGCTGACGCTCGATGTCGAAATGCCGGGCAAGAGCGGGATGGAGTTTCTGGAGGAGGTCATGGAGACCCGGCCAATGCCGGTGATCATGCTCTCCAGCATAACCCAGGCCGGAACTGGCACGGCGCGGCGCGCGCTGGAGCTGGGCGCGGTGCATTGCTTTCCCAAGCCGCTCCACACCTCGCGCGAGGAGTTTGATGCGACCGTGCGCCAGCTTGGCGACATCGTGATCAAGGCCGCGGCTGGCGAGCTTAAGCCCGGCGGAGGCAGTGCGGGCGAGGGCGGGGCGAGCTATCGCAGCGACGGGCGGATCGTTGTGCTCGCAACCGGTGCCGCCGGGATCGAGACCGCGCGCCAGGTGCTGGCCGCCTATGATGCCGCTTGCCCGCCGACGATCGTGCTGTTCGATGCCGATCCTGCTGCTGTCGAGAATGCCGTGCGCGCCATGCGCCATTCGCTGCCTTGCCAACTGGGCGATGCGGTCGACGGGGTCTCGCTCGAGCCGGGCAAGGTGTGGCTGGCGCATGATCCGACGCGCCATGTGATCGTCGAGCCCGGCACGCCGCCGCGGCTGCGGCTGGTCGAGCGCGATCCGGTCAATGGCTGTCGTCCCTCGGCCGACTTGCTGCTCGGCGCTCTCGCCCGGAGCGGCCTGCCGACGCTGGGCGGGTTGCTGTCAGGCGGCGGCACTGATGGCGTGCGCGGCCTCAATATTCTGGCCGAAGCGGGCGGGAAGGTGTTCGTGCAGCGCCCAGCCGACTATGCGCCCAGCGAGCGGTTCGACGCGGTCAAGGCGCTGGGGCTGGACCTAGCCGAGTTGCGCCAAGAGGGCATTCCAGCGTGGATCCTCGAACAGACCAACGCAGCAGGATAAAGAACGCCCGCGCCGCTGATGTGGGCGGAGGCTAGGATGCGGGCTGGGCAAGCGACAAACGCTAAGCCATGTAACGGGCGAGGCGCGCGGCTTCTTCTGGCGACAGGCGAAGGCCCAGCTTGGTCCGCCGCCACAATACATCTTCCGCCGTTTGCGCCCATTCCTGCGTGATGAGATAGTTCACCTCGACAGCGCTCAGGCCGTTTCCGAAATTCTCGCCGAGGTCAGGCCAGCATCCCGCATTGCCCAAGATCAACCATGCCCGGGTACCATAGAGCCGGATCAGTCTTTCAGCGTCGTAAGGGGTGAGGAACGGGTAATCCGCATTGAGGTCCTGCATCAGTGATGATGCCTCGTGACGACCGAAATCGCCGCCGGGGAGCGGCGCGGCCCCGGTCCAGTCTGGCGCGCTCAGCGCAGGACAAAAAGGCACCAGCTCGCGCAGCGCCGCGCTGGCCAATTGCCGATAGGTGGTGATCTTGCCGCCAAAGATTGAGAGCAGCGGTGCCTCGCCGTCGCCGCCGTCGACCTCAAAGCGATAGCCGCGCGTTGCCGCCTCAGGCCTGCCCGAACCGTCATCGACCAGCGGGCGCACCCCGGAATAGCTCCACACCACATCGGCTGGCGTGATCGCTTTGCGGAAATATTCGCTCGCCCCCTCGCACAGATAGGCGATTTCCTCAGGGCTGGCGCGCACCTCATCAAGCCCGCCTGTATGATCGACATCCGTGGTGCCGATCAGCGTGAAGTCCTGCTCATAGGGAATGGCAAAGAAGATGCGCCCATCGGGCAGCTGGAAGAAATAGGCAAAGTCGTGCGCGAACAGCTTTGGCACCACGATGTGCGACCCTCGCACCAGGCGCAGCTTCTGGTGCGAGGGCTCGCCTGCCCGCCCTAGCAGATCAAGCACGCGCGGGCCCGCCGCATTGATCACCGCACGCGCGGCGAAGGTCTCGCCGCCCGCAGTGATCCGCCACAGATCAGCCTCGCGCCTCAGTGCAGTGACCTCGCAGCGGGTGCGCACCTCGGCGCCGCGATCGGCGGCATCGCGCGCGTTGAGCACCACCAGGCGCGCATCATCCACCCAGCCGTCCGAATAGGCAAAGGCGCGGGTGTATTCGGGCTTGAGCGGCGCGCCCGCCGGATGGCGGGCAAGGTCAAGGCTCTGAGTGGAGGGCAGCAACTTGCGCCCGCCGATATGGTCATAAAGGAACAGCCCCAACCGCAGCAGCCAGCGCGGGCGCAGCCCGGGACGATGCGGCAGGATGAAGCGCAGCGGCCAGATGATGTGCGGGGCGATGCCCCAGAGCACTTCGCGCTCGGACAAGGCCTCGCGCACCAGCGCGAATTCATAGTGCTCAAGATACCTCAACCCGCCATGGATCAGCTTGGTGGAGTTTGACGAGGTACCCGCTGCCAGATCGCCGCGTTCGAGCAGCAGCACTTTTGCACCGCGCCCCGCCGCATCACGCGCGATACCAGCGCCGTTGATCCCGCCGCCGATCACCGCAATGTCGAACATCTGCGCGCTCACCGTGCCGACCCTATCACGGGCGATGCCTTTGGCAGCGCCTGCGCCCCAAGACCGTAAGGGCAAGTGGCCTCCAGGTCTCCATTGGGTAGCAGATCTCCGACAGTCAGATTACGTAGAAGCGCCAGCTATAACGCAGCGTGCATGATTTCGCCCGAAAATTCGCTGGCAATTGTAGATATCCCGCATGGCCCCTGAGGGATTGCTGGAGCAGCGATCCCCGAGGCTTCGGCCTGCTGGCCGCGAGCCATAAACTTCGCGAGCGCGCGTTTCTTTATTCGATTTTCCTTTCTGAGTTTTGCTCTGACCGGGCTCAGTTGGTGGGAAGCTTCAGATACAATTCGCTCGTTCCGATGTTGATGATGGCCGCGTAGCCGCTGAGAACGTCCTGCCCCACGACCCCGTCGATCTCGACGCCCGTGGCCGCCTTTAGGCGCGCGGCGACACTGTCGAGATTGGTCCCGTAGACGACCGGAAGCGGGACGGCCCGGCCGTCGAGGGAGAAAGTGGTGATCGGATGGCTCGTAATCGCAATGCTGCCACCGGCGCCGGCCCCCTCTTGCTCATCGGCCGCCGGGGCGAGGCCGAACTTCGCCAGCCGATCGTGCCGCACTACTGTCCGACCGGCGCCGGAATCGAGCACGAAGGTGCCCGATTGGCCGTTGATGCTCACGGTGATGATTTCATGGCCAGTCGGCAGCTTGGTGAGTTTGAAGGTGGTAAAGCCCTGCTCGCCGAGAAATGCGCGGACCGCGTCCGCTTCGGGCGGCGCAGCAAGAGCGGCGGCGGGCAGCAACATGGCAAGAATGACCGAAGCTTTGATAACCAGATGCATGATGTTTCCTTTCATGGGGATGGGATTTGCAAGGGGTGACCGCCGAGGGACGGCAGTCAGATCAGTTTGCGCAGGCTCAGGCTGAACACGCGCCCCAGTGGATCGAGATAGGCCGGCTGGTAACTCAGCGGCACCGTGCCAGCCGCGCCGCGCACCTGCGGGCGGGTGTTGAACAGGTTGCTGACACCCAGCGATGCGCGCGTGCCCTTCAGCCAGCTGGGTGGCGTCTTGCCGCCGACCGCCTCGGAGAGGTTGGCGAACAGGTTGAAGTTCACGACCGCTATGTCATCAAAGCGCAGATTGCTGGCCGGTTGCCCCGGATCGCGCACGGCGGTCGCGCTTCGCCAGTTGGCCGAAACGCGTGCGCCCCAGCCGCCTTTGAAGGCCCCGGCCTGAAAGTCGATCTCATGCCGCCGCCGCCCCCCGAGGAAGTCGACCGCGCCGCCTTCCAGCAGGTCGAGCCGCGGGCCGCCGCGGCGCAACGTGATCTCGTCCTCGAAAAACCAGTTGTGGTAGAGGCTGACATAAAAGCGGCTGGTCAGATTGGCCGCGCCTTGCGCGGTCGCGCTGCCAGCCTCGGGCCGGATCAGCGTCGCATTGGGGAAGAGCCGCTTCACCTCGGCCTCGCTGGTCACCACCTTGACGCGCGCATCGCGCAGGAAATCCGGCACCTTGCCGAGCGGGCGGGTGAAATTGATCCCCCAGCGCAGTTGCTGCTGGCGCGCCGAAGCAAAGTTTACCGCGCGCGCATCGATCTGCTGCAAGCGGCCTGTGCTGTCGCGCGTGAACCGTTCCGGAAAGGCCGCCTCGATCTGCGATGTGATGATCGGGAAGGCGGCAATCGGATTGTCAGTCTCGCTCCACACGTAATCGGCGCTGACGCTGAAATCGGTCTTGGGGAGCGGCCGCAGGGTCACGCCGAGCCGGAGCAGATCGCGATCGTCATTGGCAAGGCCAGGGTTGCCGCCGGTAATGCGGGTCAGGTCGACCACCTCGCGGCGGACGAAGTCGAAGGTGCGAAGGTTCGGCGTGATGACCGCGGGCCCGCCCAGCTGTTCGAGGGTGGGTGCGCCTTCCTCGGATGTGAACGACGCGACGAGGTTAATGGCCTTGGCGGGCGACCAGTTGAGGCCGTAGCCATAGGTCCACAGCGTGCCCGCGTCTGACAGCCGGTCATAGGCGACATTGGCGTTGAGCGTCAGGTTGCCGAGCGGTGAGGTTTTTTCCTCGGTGCTGCTGAAGATCGGGACGGAGACATCCGCCTGCACGCCCCCACGGTCGCGCGAAAGATCGGCCACCGTGTTGGTGCCACCAAAGCTCGCCCGGCCCGTGAAATCGCGTAGCTCTCCCCCGATCCGCAGGCTTGCCGTCAGCGGACCAGCGGGCAACTCAGCGAGCGGTCCCGCCGCGAGGACATCGGCATTGACCAGCGTGTCGGTCAATCGCGCGGCATCGCGCCGCATCGCTGTGATGGCGGAATCGGTGAGCACCTCGCCCTCGGTCCGGTCGAAATTGCCGAGCGCGGTCCACTGCCAGCGCCCCAACCGCCCGCCAAGCGTGGTGCCGACATGAACCAGCGTCTGATCGCTGTCACGCCGCAGGACGCGGTCCCCGGCCAGGCCAAGCAGGCTGTCGTTCCGGCTGACATCGACCCGGCCATTGAGGGTCGCCGACACATCCCCGAACACATGCCCGCTGAGCACGCCATTGACGCCGAAGCGCTCATTGTCGGGCAGCAGAGTCCGCACTGTGCCCAGTTCCGGCACCCCAACAAATTGGTCCACCCCGCGCTCGCTTTCGAGCAGCTGATCGGCGCGCGAATAGGTCGCCCCCAGCGCGATGCGCGTGTCGCCGGCGATCCTGAGGTAGTCGGCATTGGCGGTGCCCGTCTCCCGCCCACCTTCGCTCGGCAGCAGAGCGGCGGCCTGGCCCACCCGCGCCTGATAGCGGGGGAAGGTGACGATGTTCACCACCTTCTGGTCGGCGCGGTAGCCATACTGCAGCGCCAACTCCTCCGGGAAGACCTCCATCCGCTCGATCGCTTCGGAGGGGATCCGCGCAATCTCGGAGAAGTCGGACACGCGGCGGCCGTTGAGCAGCGTCACCGGCGCAGCGTCACCGCGGCCGCGGTTGCTGGCGGTCTGCGGGGCGATGGTGTCGAGCAGCGCGCCGATGTTTTCCGCACCGAAGGCACGGATATCGAGCTGGCTGAAGGTGCGTTCGGGCGGGATGTCGCTGTTGACCGACCCGCGCGGGCGCTCGCTGGACACCACGATGCCATCGGGCTTTGGAGGCGTTTCATTCGAGCCCGCTTCGCCTTGAGCCTCGCCCCCAGCCTCGCCCCCAGCCTCGCCGGTCGCCTCTCCCGCCGCCGCCAGCGCGGCCTCGCGCGCTTCGGGCGGAAGCTGGTCGCCGAATTGCTCGAGCAGCCTGCGCGCAAGTTCGGGCGGCAGCGGTTTGCCGTCGATGGTCTGGACCCGCACTGTCGGTTTCGCTCCGGCTGCGCCGGGCTCTCCGGGCGGGGGCAGTTGGTCTTTCAGTTGTTCCTCAATCTGCTTTGCGAGCTCGGGCGGGAGCGGCTTGCCATCGGGGCCATAAAACACGCGCTTGGCAGGAGCGGCCGGTGCTTCCCTCTCCTTCTCGCCTTGTGCCTCGCTCGTGGCTGGGGGCGTATCGGTTTCCTTCGCCGCCTGCGCCACCAGCGCGCCGGGCGCTGCGCTCGCCAGAAGCCCCGCCAAAAGACCGCACCACTTTCCTGTCACACCAAATCTCCAAGTTTGTGAACCTGGCAGTGACAAGAGCAGCCTTGCGTATCGACCGGATGGCGCGCGTGTAACGGGTCGTGATACGTGAATGCTACAAAGCCTTGGTATCCCAGCCCGCCATGATGCCCGAGACCGATTCCCTGCCCACCATCCTCGTGGTCGACGATGATGCGAGCATTCGCGATGCGATTGCCGATTTCCTCGGCCTGCACGGCTATGCGGTTCGGGTGGCCGAGAATGCGGCGGCATGCGACCGGGCGCTGGCTGCCGCGCCCGCCGACCTCATCGTGCTCGATGTGATGATGCCGGGCGAGGACGGGCTGTCGCTCTGCCGCCGTCTTGGCGGGGGCGGCACGCCGATCCTGATGCTGAGCGCGCTCGATGCGGTGACCGACCGGATCGTGGGCCTCGAAGTGGGCGCATGGGATTACATGACCAAGCCCTTCGAGCCGCGCGAATTGCTGGCGCGGGTGCGCGCGCTGCTGCGCCGACCGGCGGCCGACCGCACCGGACAGCCCGATGACACGGGCGAGGCGCTGTCGTTCGCCGGATGGCGGTTCGACATCGAAGAGCGGCGCCTGCGCGATCCGGCGGGACGGCCCATGGTGCTGACCGAGGGCGAGCACGCGCTGCTGGCTGCCTTCGTCCTGCGGCCCGGTCGCATTCTGTCGCGCGACGTCTTGCTCGACCTTGCGCGCGGGGTCGATGCGGCCCCCTACGACCGCGCCATCGACATCGCGGTCAGCCGCTTGCGGCGCAAGCTCGCCGAGGCCGATCCGGCGCCGCTGATCGAGACCGTGCGCGGTGCGGGCTACCGGTTTCTTCCGGCGGTGCAGAGGGCATGAAGCGCGCGCCCAGCGCTCTTGTTTCAATCGGCGGCTTCGGCGTCGCGGTGGCGGCGTTGAGCGTGGCGACGACGACCGCCATCGTTCTCGCCGCCCCGCCGCCGCCCGCGCCGCGCACTGTCGCTGCCGAAGCGGTCGCGGCGCTCAAGGCACCGACGCCCGGCTTCGAACGGCGAGTCCTCGCTGCGCCGCCCGCTGGTGCGCGGATCACAATGCTCGAAGACCTGATCGCCGCCGAGCTCGGCCAGCCCGCCGGGAATGTGCGCGTCACGCGGCTTGATGCTGCGCCAGCCGTCGCCGTCAGCGTGCGGACCATGCCCAAAGAGGCGGCGGAGCGCATGTTGGGCACATCAAATCTGCCCGGCACGATTGTGCTGCGCGAGCGTGATGCCGCCAAGCTTCAGCTGCTTGAGCCCGCCGATGCGACGGGTGATTTTCGCAGAGTGCTGCTCGATCTGCCGCTGCCCGCCTATGCCACCAGCCTCAAACAGCCGGACGGCGGCTGGCTCGTGGTCCAGCCGGCCGTGCCGCTGCTGGGCGGATGGCAGCGCAGCATCCTGATCGCCCTCACGGTCAGCCTGCTGCTGCTCGCACCATTGGCGTGGTTCTTCGCCCGGCGCCTGACGCGCCCGTTCCGCGCGCTGGCAGGAGCGCTCGGCAGCGATGCGGCGCAGATCCCGCAAGAAGGGCCCCGCGAATTGCGCGAGGCGGCCGCCGCCATCGCCGCGATGCAGCAGCGCCTCGCCGACGAGGCGAGCGAGCGCGCCCGGATGCTCACCGCCATCGCCCACGACCTGCGCACGCCGCTCACCGGCCTGCGCCTCCGCATCGAGGGAGTGCCGGAACCGCAACGGACGCGGATGGTGCATGATGTCGAGCGCATGCAGGCGATGATCGGCGAGGTGCTGAGCTTTGCGCGCGCCGCTGCCGCGCCTGCCGCACTGGTCGATGTCCGCACTGTGCTCGAAGTGATCGTCGATGAGATGAATGCGGGAGGGCCGAGCATTCGCCTCAAGCCCGGAGACGATGCGCAGGTGCGCGTGCCGGAACCCGCTTTGCGCCGTGCGATCGAAAACCTGCTGCGCAACGCCATGGCCTATGCCGGAGGCGGGACGGTCACGACCGCTCTGGCAGGACCCGAAGTGCTGATTTCGGTTCAGGATGAAGGTCCGGGCATTCCCGCAGCCGAGCGCGAGCGGTTGATGCGTCCCTTTGAACGCGGCGAGGGTTCGCGCAACCGCGATACCGGCGGCGCGGGGCTGGGGCTGAGCATCGTGCGCGACTTTGCCATGCAGCAGCGCGGCAATTTCACCTTGAGCGATGCACCCGACGGGGGAACCATCGCCACCCTGCGCCTGCCTCTGGCGTACCACCATGAAAGCCGGAGGATCTCGCATCGCTCCCGATAATCGTCATCGGCGCGATCCTGGCCGGGCCTCGCTCAGCGCACGCCCATGAACGCCGCGAGGGCGGTGCGACCCTCTGCCGCCGCGACCGGATCGGGTGTGCAGGCGGCCGGGGAGTGCACCCACTGTCCTCCATTTGAAAGGCGGATGATGGTCATGCGCTTACCTCCCGTGCGTGGCCGATGATGCCGATGGAAAAGCGAGCAATTCTGACTCAAGCGGCGATCTGCTGGTCCATCGCTCACTCCGGCACCGGGGTGGGCAGTCCCACCTGGCCCAGCCCGCCCATCGTGCGCCACAGCAGTCCGATCGCCACGACAAGCAGCCCGAGCGAGACGATGTAGGGCGCGCCCGGAAAGAACGGCCCTGTGTCGTCGGCGAAGTGGCCGAAGATCTGGGTCATCATCACCGGGCCGATGATCGAAGTGAGGCTGATTGTGCTGGCGATCGCGCCCTGCAATTCGCCCTGCGCATCCTCGCTTACCCTTACGGTCATCAGGCTTTGCATCGCGGGGAAGGTCATACCGGTCAGCGCGCCCACGATGATCGCGGCGATCACCATCGGGGTGACCGTGGCAAAGGCGAGCAGCACATAGGACGGGATGCCCAGCAGCAGGCTGTAACGCGCAGTGTTGGCCGCGCCGAAGCGGGCAATGCTCTTGCCGGTCAGCACCGCCTGTGCGGTACCGATCAGCACGCCATAGAGCGACACGGTGAGCCCGCTGATTGTCGGCGTCCAGCCAAACTCCAGCTCACCCCAATAGGGCCAGATCGACATCTGCGCCTGCGCTGCAAGCTGCATGAAGAACGCAATGACAAGGCATGACAGCACGAAGGGCGTGCGCGCCATCTGGATCAGCGAGCCGAGCGGATTGGCCCGCTTGAGGTCGAAAGCGCGGCGGCGGTCGGGCGGCAGGGTCTCGCGCAGAAACACCAGACCGCCGAGCACGCCAAGGCCTGCAAGGCCCGCTGCGATGATGAAAGGCGTGCGCGTGCCGATCTCGCCCGCGATTCCGCCCAGCGCCGGGCCCAACACGAAGCCAGCCGCCCCGGCGCCGCCAAGCATCCCGAAGGCCGCCCCCCGCTTTTCCGCCGGAATGCAATCAGCGATGCACGAATTGGCCGCGGCCCAGCTGGCCCCCATGATCCCCGACATCATCCGCCCCGCCACCAGCCACACCAGCGTCGGTGCCCAGGCCATCACGGCATAATCCACGGTGAGCAGGAACAGCGTGATCAGCAGCACCGGTCGCCTTCCGAACCGATCGCTCAGCCCACCGATGAAGGGCGCGCACAAAAACTGCATTCCGGCATAGGCAAAGGTCAGCAATCCGCCGATTTCGGCAGAGCGATCAAGGCTGGTCTGCGCAATTTCGCCGATCAGGCGCGGCATGACGGGTAGGATCAGCCCGATACCCAGCATGTCGACAAAGACGATGAACGCGACTGCTGCCAGAATGTGCGAGCTTTTCCCTCTCATTATCAGATCATTGCACCGGCCTGAACGAATGTCACGCGCGGAGTGCCGGCTCGGCTAGAGCCTCGGCGTCGAGGCTAGGGATTGGCCGCGATTATTGGGTCGGGACGCAGACGACAGCAATTGTCATAAGACGATAGGATGGTAAGCATCCGGGATCGCTTTGGAATTGATCACCGGATCTGCTGGAACGCCCTTGCGCCTCGCCCTTGTCAAACATGATGCCGCGATCGCCTTGGCGGCAGTGCGGGGGCTACGGGGGCGGTTGATCGACGGGTTGACGGTGCTTGTGCTGGTGCCGCTGCTGGCCCTGTTCGCTCGCGCTTGGCTTGCGCCATTGCCGGATGCCTTGCGCGAGATGGGCGCCTATGCTGCCGCGTCGGTGCTGGCGACCTTGCTTGCCAAGGCGCTGATCGAACGCCTGTGGTTCCACCGGACCGACGGCGCTCTCGCCCGCGATGCCCAGCGACCCCGCGATGGGATCGCCTATCTTGCGGTGCTTTTGCTGGTGGGGATCACGTTGGGCGTGGCCGCGCTTGCCGGGCTCGGTCTCGTTGATCCCGGCGGATTCGTGCTCGGGGTGTGCAGCGGGGTGCCCGCAGGGGCTCTGGTCCCCTTCGTGCGAGAGCATATCGGCCGGTGGTGGCGCCGCGCCGCGCCGACACGTCTTCGGTCGCTGACCCGGACCCGACTTCCGCTGGCCAGCGCGGCGGCGCTGTCGGTGGGGGTGGGGATCTTTTGCGTGATTATGCCGTCGCGGTTCTACCTCGATGCCATTGCCACCGGGATCTACGCCTTGGCCGTCATCGTGCTGTCAGCGCCGGTCGATGCGCGCGTCGTGCGTTACATGACGCTGGTGGGGCACGGGAGCGCGTCGTTGCTGCGCCATTGGGTGCCGATGCAGCTGGTGCTGACATGGCCAGCGGCGCTCGTCCTGCTGGCGGGACAGGCTTGGGTGCCCGCAGGGGTGGCTGTCGGTGTTGCCGTCGCCCTCCCGGTGCTCACCGCCCTGCGCATCGTCGCCTATCGCGCGCTCAGCCGGGTGGCGGCAGACTGGGCCGTGGCGTTCGTGATCCTCGCCGCTGTCTATGCCGGCCTCACCGCGTTGCCGCTCGGGCCGATCATCATCGTCGTTGCCATCGTGTCGCTGGCGCGGCGCGGGGCTGGTGCACGGTGGTTGCTGGCATGATCGCGGCGGTCGCCATCACCGATCTCAGCGTTAACCGCGGCGGGCTACCGATTGTGCATGATGTCAGCGCCGCCATCATGCCCGCCAGCTGGTTCGGCGTGATCGGCGCCAATGGCTCGGGAAAGACGACATTGTTGCGCGCCATCGCCGGGCGGCTGCCGATTGCGCGGGGGAGCTGCGCGCTGTTCGGCGAGGAATGCGCGCAGGATCGGGCTGCGCGGGCGCAGGCGATCGGCTTTGCCCCGCCGATCGAGCACTTCCCGGCGTCACTGCGCCTGCGCCAGCTGCTGGAGCTGGCCGGTGATCCGATTGGCGTGCAGCAGGAGCGAAACCGCGACCTGTGGAATGCGCTGGGGCTGGAGGAACTGCTCGATATCCCCGCAGGCGAATGTTCATCGGGCATGCGCCAGCGCGCAGCGATTGCGCTCGCATTTGCCACGCCCTGCCGGATCGTGATCCTCGATGAACCGTTCAACTGGCTCGATCCGGTTGCGGCCTTCGATGTCCGCGCGGCGCTCGCCCGGTTGGTGACAGAGGGGCTGGCACTGGCCACCGCGCTGCACGATCTGACCACGCTGTGCGGGTTCTGCGACAGCGGCATTGTTCTCGCAAAAGGTCGCGTCAGCCTCGCGCTCGACTCCGCCATGCTGCGCGCCGGACGCCATGATGCCGCCCGCTTCGAAAGCGATCTGGTGGCGGCGCTGCGATGATTTTTTGTTGGCCCCGAAGTGCCCCGATGAGGTGCCCCAGGTGACTCGCCAGAAATCGTTCGCGCATCGGAAAAACGGTGATTGTAACGAAGTGTTCGGAGAGACAGGACCGCTCATTTTTGCACAAAATTTGTATTTATTTGAGATGTTTATATGAAATTTGCCGCATTACCGGCACCCCTAGAAACAGGCTTTTTATCGCAGGTAATGCGATTTTCCCCAATTTCACTGGGGTTCAGGCGATCCAAGTGCCAATCGTCATAGCAAGCATCGAGTGATTCTCAAAATTCGGGGAAAATCGGCCTCCATTGCGCGTTGGCCGATGTTCCTATGCGAGACTGTGGACCATGCCGCATTAGACCAGGTTTGGTCCGTCAAATCCCGATCCCCCTGTCTTCTGCTGAAGGATCACCGTGCGGCTGCGGACTTCAGATCCGGCCACAAGGTCGCCGATCCTGAGCTTCAGCAGATCTCAGCCACGGAGCTTGCTGCCTATTGCGAGGTCGAACAGCGCGCGGTCGGAGAGCCTCTCTTCGCACTCGAGGAAGAAATGGATTTGCGTATCGATGGAGCCACGGCCAGCGCTGGCATCGGTGCTCTCGGATAGGTAGCGGGTCCGGAACCGGGCGATCATATCGCTAAGCCGTTCTGCCCCGGCGTACATCCGGCGAAAGCGGTTCAGGCTGCTTCACAATCCAAGGCGTGGCTTCGGGCGAAACGCGTATCGCCCAGCCGCTGCGGTTGCTCCGCTGATCCTGACCCTCGGAGCGTGAAGGCTGCCACGAGTTGTCGGAGCTCGCCCGATTGTTGAGCGAGACTGCTCGCGGCAGCGGTTGCTTCTTCCACCATTGCCGCATTCTGCTGGGTCATCCGCCCCATGTCGCTTGCTGCCTGGCTGACCTGTAGGAGATTGTCTGCCTGCCCCTGTGATCCTTCGGCAATGGTGCGGACATGCGTGTCGATGCGGCTGAATTGCTCCATAATCCGGGCGAATGACTGACCGGTCTGGCCGACCAGCGCCACACCTCGGCCGACCTGGTCAGTGCTGGTGTTGATCAACGCGGCAATCTCGTTTGCTGCATCGGCGCTGCGCTGGGCGAGCGCACGCACTTCATTGGCGACTACGGCAAATCCCTTGCCCGATTCCCCCGCACGCGCGGCTTCGACCCCGGCGTTCAATGCCAGAAGATTGGTCTGGAAGGCGATGCCTTCGATCAGGGTGACGATACTGCCCACTTCCTGCGATGACCGCTCGACCGAAGCCATGGTTTCGACAGCCTGTCGGACGATCTCGTCACCCGCTTTGACTTCGCTATTGGCCTCGGCGATCACGCACTGGACCTCTTTGGCGCTGGCCGCCGTGTTCCGGACATTGCCCGCCACCTCGCCGAGCGCGGTGCTGGTCTTATCGACCCGTGCCGCCTGCAATTCATTGCGCTTGGCCAGATCGTTCGACGCGCTGTGGATCTCCCGCGCGCCAACCGAGACGGCGTCAGCGGAGCCAGCGACCTGCATCATCACCGAGCAGAGTTCGGCAGCGGTGCGGTTGAAGTTTTCGCGGAGGACTTCGTATTCGGGCGCAAACGGGATGTCGATGCGCTTGGATAGATTGCGCGCGGCCAGTGCCTGCAAGCCGCCGCCAAGCTGGTCGACCACGATTGCCTGCTGGCGGTCAGCGGTCTGCTTGGCGATCGCGGCTGTCCGGAAGAGTTCGGCGGCGCGGGCGATCTCGCCGATCTCGTCGTTGACCTCTACATCGGACACCGGGCTGGCATAATCGCCTGCCCCTAGCGCCTTGAGCCGTTCGGCAAGCCTGTCGAGCCTCAGGATGACTGTCTTCTGGATCAACCGCACCGTCACGCCCAGGACGGCGAAGGACAGCAGCGCTAGGCCGATCATCAACCACAGGCTACTCGACTGGGCCTGCGCGTTGCGCTCGGCGAGCAGGTCTTCGAAGATCAAGCCGATTTTCTCCATCGACACTTCGAGCCGGTCGAAGCTTGCATTGAATTCGGGGAACTTCTGTTCGGCTCCGGCGCGCCCGCGCCGGGCGGCGTCGACCATCTTGCGCCCGGTCGCGAGGTAAAGCTCGACATCGCGGTTGGTCGTCTCAAGCTGCTGGCGAAGTTCCGGATCGACCGCCAGCTTGCGGTTGTCGGCCATGATCTGGCGGTAGTTCGCGGCATATTCGTCAAGATCCTCGCTCGCCTTGCGCACCACAGCCGGGTTCTCGATGGCGGCGCCGTACAGCGCGGCAAACACAGCGCCGCGGGCTGCATCGTGCATCATGTCGCCTACCATGTGGTTGCGCAGCATGCTGACGATCACTTCGCCCTCCCGATCGCTCCGGGTGCGCTGGTGATCGCTCCAGACAGCGGAAAGCGTTTGCAACAGAGTGAGGCCGATAAGGACTGACCCGATCAGTATCGCACGTTGTTTGATGGTCATGGTCGAAGGATCCTTGGGTGCGATTGCAGAGTTACCACTGCCGCGTGAAATCAAGAATGAAGCGCAGACCGATAATGATCGCGTCACGCGATCCTGCAGCGCGGCTCGGGTTCTGGACATATTGGGCATCGGCCTGCACGTTCAGCCAGGGCGTGACCCGATCGGCGACGGTGAGCTCGAGCCCGGTTTCCGCGCCCCGCAACCGATTGCCGGCTGCACCTTCATTGAGCCGGAACTTGTCCGACAGAAACGCTTGATTGGCGCCGAACGAAAACTGGCTTTCGGAGCGACCGGGCAGCACACTATGGACCAAGACCCCGGCCTGCCACCCGCCCCGATAGGGCGTGGTGTCGCCATCCGAAATTCCCGCGCGCAGGAATAGGCTGGCCTTGCGCGGCGCGTCGAGTTCAGGCGCAATGGCTGCGCCGATCGGCCATTCCAGCAGAACATAGCCGCCTTGCGCCCGTTGCCGCAGCGGATTGCCCTCCGTGTCGATCAGGCGAATATCATCCTGCCTGTCGGTATAGGCCCACGCGCCGAACGCGATCTTGCCCGCTCCGGTCCACCCCGCCTCACCGATGACCAGCGCGCCGTGCTTGAACATTGGCCGGATACCGCCGTCATCGCCCAGCACGCCCGCTTCGGCATTGACGATGGCAAAGGTGGCATAGCTGTCGGCGGTGGGTTCCACCCGCACCGCTGCCGTCAGCGCGGTCGACGGAAAGATCGCCGGGCCGTTGGGACCAGTGGCGGCCAGTTCCGAACCGATCCCGAACGCCGGGGCGATCAGCAATCCGGCGGCATCGTTGCTGTAGAATTGCTCGTTGAGATCGATGAAACCAGCGCTCAACGTCACCGGCAAGTCACCAAGGCTTTGCGCCAGATAGAGCTGGTAGAGCTTGACCCGGTTGCGAGGAACCTCGCTGTTGTTGATGCCTTGCAGAGTTTCGGCGAGATCATTGGGCCGCTGTCCGGTGCCGGCGATCCCCTGCGCGACCAGCCTTGCGCCCCTCCATCCGGCGGCGACTTCAAGATCGAGCTCCGCCGCAAGTGACGCAAGATCGACATAGCGCGCGCCTGTGTCGCTACCTTGTGTGACCGCCACGAAATCGAGGATGTATTCGCCCGTCAGCGTTATCAACGGTGTAGCGGATGGCTCCGGGGCAAGCTCATCTTCGCCGGCACGCGCCGGTCCTGCGGCCAGCAAGCCGGCGGCAAACATCAGAGTGGCACCACGGGCAGCGCAGCGCCAGATCTTCACAGCCGACGAAAATGTGCCGGATCGGGACCTTATCATCGCTAGGTTGACTCACATCTTCACAGTTCAGACAGCGGCAGGCGAAACGCTCCCCGCGATCTCACCATTTTCCCGTGAGTGATTGAACATCGATTGAGTGGAGGCCTCGGTAGGCCCGCGTAGCTTGACGAGTTGGAATTGATGCAGTGGTGCGAGCGGACGCTTCGTCAAGCGACCTCAATCCTGTTCCTTGCGATGGAACAGACATGGCCCCCTGAGAGTGATCCCGCCGGGAGAAAACGGTGTGCGGCTACTGGCCATCGGCGAGCAATTTTTGCTTGCCGCAATAGCGGTAGCTGAGACGCCAGACTTCTTGCCGTCTGGGTTCAAAAAGGGAAACAAGCTTCCCCAGTCGGCGTGCCTGGCGGGTTTGGGGCGAGCCTTAAGGCTGCGGATTTTCGCATCGCTAAGGATTTAGCCAAGCTGGCGAATTCGAGCTTTGCCACCAAAATTCTTACCAACAAAGTGCGGGTAACTCGTGACATTGAACGAAATGCGCTGCGACAGGGCAGTCAATTATCTATATGAAAAAATAAGATAATTTCGACAAAATGGCGCAAGGTGGGATCGGCTGAGAAAAGAAAATGGTCGGGGAGACAGGAATGCGTATATACGATTTAATGATTGATATTATGGCATAATTGCAGACTGATATTTCGATCTACCAACGCTTCTACCAAAAATGCGACTCGCTGTGGATAACCCCGAACGGCGTTTCTTCCAGTACGAGCGATGTCAATCGTTGCCCGGCTTGATGCGTTCTACAAGGGGGATATGCCTGCGGAACAGTTATTCGAGCAGATGCAGATGGCGCTCGTCACGTTTGCCGTCGGAGTTCTGCCCGAATCCTGACGGTGCATCGCACCGGCTGCTGAGAAGTTGCGGCGGTTTTCCGGCAAGCGTCAATGACATCGCGATTGTCACGCTGGATGTCAGCGGCCTGCACCAGTGCATTCCATGCATCGGGGCTATCACTTTGCATCATCCGTGCGCCTGCGTCCCAGCGAGAGGATGCGCCCACCAGCCGCGCTGCCATGCGCTCCGGCCAGTGCCAGCTTTCGGGCATGGCACGGGCAATGGTGCCGGGGAGGAAAGACCATAGCAGGATGCCCGCCAGCACGGCTCCGCCTGCCACCTGGTAGAGCTGCTGCCGCTGTTCGGCGGCAGTGCGCGCATGGGCGGTGACGTTGCGCATTTCCTGGGCGGCGTGGTTCAAGTCACTCCGGGCCTGGCTGATCCTGTCCTGATCGCTGCGCCGCGCGGCTTCGGCTGCGGCGGCTATCCGATTGCCGACGCTGTCGGGGGTCATCTGCATCGCGGGATGACCAGCCATGCCCTTCAGGCTCTCGCTAATCGCGCCCATCCGCTTGGCCATGTCGGTCAGGGTCGGGCCATAGTCGGGAATGACAATGTCCGCACGTTCGACGGCAAGGTGCTGGACCGCCCGACGCATCAGGGCCAGTTCACCTTCCAGGCGGGCGAAAGCCTCGGCAGCGGGATCGCCAGCGGAATCCGGGGTGGCCGGGTCGGGTTCCGGCTCCGGCTCAAGGTCCAGGGTCAGTTCCACGTCATCGGTATCGGTATCCATCTCACATCTCCTACAGGCCCATGCCGATTGACCGGCTCCGCTCCATGGTCACGGAAGCAGCAAGGTCGCGGGCCAGATCGCGACCGAGTTCTGTCTTGATGCCAAGCTCGCGCGTGCGGCTGCACAGCAGGGATTCGACCTGCGCGTCGCGCTCCAGCCCCTTCGCCATGTCCGTCATTCGGTTGGTGAGCCTCTGCGCGCCATTGGTGTCACCATCGCGCTGCATGGCCTGTCGTGCCTGCCCGAGCCGCTGCCAGTCGCTGACAAAGCGATCTGCACGCTGCGCGGGATCGACGCGGATTTCGGCTTCAAGCTGCATGGCACGCATTGCGCCCTGAGTGCGGCCATCGGCGGCCTCAAGGGCGAGCGAGGGCTGGCGCTGCAAGGCGCTGGCGAGGTCTGCGGCAGCATGGGGCCGGATCGCGTCGAGCGCCTTCCCGGCCTTCTCCAGCGCGTCGCGCTGGTGTGGCAGGACCGGCAATCCCTGTTCGCGCATCTGCTCGATGTCGTTGGCAGTACGCGCATAGCGTTCGACCGCCCGGCGCTGATCGGTCGGGCCAGCCTGATCGGTCGGCAGAACTTCGAGCCGGTTGGCCTGGGGACGGAAACCGGCGAAGATGGACTTCGCCCGCTCTGGCACCTGCCGCGCAATCGCCACGATGCGTTCGCGGAAGGTGATGCCGCGCCGTTCGGCAAACCGCTGCTCGGGCTTGTAGTCGCTGGCCATGTCCTTGCCGCGCTCGCGGCTCAGGGTGCGGACAAGTTTCGACTGATCGGCGAAGTCGTCGCGCCCATAGTGCAGGGCAAGGCCGTCACGGTGGCGGGACATCGCCACATAGGCACCATGACTGTCCATGCCCGGCGTCGCCAGCACATGCGCCCGGTCCACGGTCATGCCTTGCGCCTTGTGGATCGTCGCGGCATAGCCATGATCGAGATTGGCATAGTCCTTGGTGTCGAAGGCGACGCTGCGGCCATCGTCGGTTCGCACGGTCATGCGCTGCGGCGTCACCTGCTCGACAGTGCCGAGTGTGCCATTCTTGACGCCCAGCCCGCGCTCATTGCGCAGGAACATGATGCGGTCGCCGCTGGCGAACTGACGCTCTCCGCGTGTCGCGCTGATCGACACGTCCATGCCCAGTTCGCCACTGGCGCGCAGCTTTTCGCGCGCGGCGTCATTGAGTTCGCGCACCTCGTCATTGGTGTGAGTGAGGATGATGCGCGTATCACGGGGACTGGCCTGCCGGTCGCGATCCCAGCGCTCGATCAGCTCGCCGCGTGCAGCTTCCCGCGTCTCAGCGGCGTGGACCATGCCGCGTTCGCCATAGGCCTGAATGGCAAGACCGGTGCGCCCGGTAGCAAGGTGCCGCGTGGCCTCCTGCTGCCAGCCTTCGTGCTGGCGTCGGACTTCGCTGATTTCGACACCGCCGTGGCGTTCATGGATCGCACGGAAGGCAGCTCCGGCTTCGATGGCCTGGAGCTGCTGCGGGTCGCCAACCAGGACAACTTTCGCGCCTGCATCGGCGGCATGGGAGAGGACGCGCTCCATCTGGCGCGTGCCGACCATGCCTGCCTCGTCTATGACCAGCACATCGCGCGCGGTGAGCAATTCGCGGCCCTGGCCCCACTGATGTTCAAGGCTGGCGATGGTGCGTGAGGCGATGCCCGAACCGTGCTCCAAGCCCTCGGCGGCAATGCCGGACAGTGCCGCACCGCGAACGGTGTAGCCCGCGCATTCCCATGCCTCGCGCGCTACGCCCAGCATCGCGCTCTTGCCGGTCCCGGCATAGCCGACGACAACACTGAGGCCGCGATTATCGGTCACATGCTCGAACGCCGCGCGCTGCTCGCCGGACAGGATCAAGCCGCGTTCCGCTGCCCGCGCCAGCGCTCCTTCCCGGCCATTGCCTTTGACGCCATGCCGCCCGCGCTCGGCCATCAATTCGGATGCGCGCTGCAATCGCTGTTCGGTCTCGATCATCTGCCGCGATGTGAACCGATCTTCGCCGCGTCCGTCCTTGCCCAGCGCGATAAGGTCGGACGAACCGCGAATCGCCCTCATGGCCAAATCGAACTGCTCTTTTCCGTCGCTATGCCGATGCACGAACATGGCGAGGTCGCGGTTCGTGAAGGTGGCCTGGCTGTGCGTGATCGCGTCTAGCGCGACGTTGGGATTGGCGATGATCCGCTCGCCATTGCGCTGTGCGACAGCGCGGTGTTCCTCGATGCGTTCGGCCTCCAGCCCGCGCACACCCATGCGCGATGCGGCGGGGCCGATCTTGTCCTGCGGCTCCAGCGCAATGCCCTGCGCCTCCAGGCTGCGGTGATCGATCCGCGCATCGATATCGAGTTCGGCCATGCGCTGGTTGACATGCTCGGCCCAGCGCTCGCGCCACTGCTCCACCAGCTCGGCCTTGTTCCACTCGCGCACCTTCGGGCCGAACCCGTCTTTCCCGACCTCGCGCATGGTGAGCATGACATGCGCGTGGGGCTTGGGCTGGCCGTCCGCGCCAATATCCCAATGGACATTGAGGTCGGCGATCATCCCCTTTTCGACGAACTCGGCCTCGGCAAACTCCCGCGCCAGCTCGATGCCCTGTTCCTTGGTCAGTTCGCGCGGAATGGCGAATTCGACCTCGCGGGCGAGCTGCGCGTCCTTGCGCTTTTCGGCGGCCTCGACCGCATTCCACAGTTTCTCGCGGTCGGCGAATTCCTCCGGCACACCTTCCGGCAGCATCACCTCGGAATGGACGACCCCGTCCTTGTTGGTGAAATCATGATCGCGGTCGAGCCGCTCGTCATGCAGCCGCTCGGCCCCGCGATAGGCTGCGGCGGCCACGGCGCTGCGCCCGCTCGACCGGCTGATGACTTTGACGGAGAGGTGGAAGATCGCCATGACGGCAATCCATCTACGCCACCAAGCGCACGTCGGCACGACGTATAAGCGCGCCCTCCCATGATAAAATCCTGCTCGGGACTATTCAGTATCAGGATGTCCCGACGACTCTACAGCATTGGGAGAGCATCGACATTATCATCAGCGCATCACCTCTCAATGGAGAACTTCGATGCGCAAACCCCGTGACTTCGATTCGGAACTGAAGGCGCTCGCCGACAAGGCCAAGCAACTGAAGGAGCGCCGCGTGCAGCAGCTCGGCGAACTGGTGATCGCGACCGGAGCCGATGCGACCGATGCCGAAACGCTGGCCGGTGCGCTGCTCGTCATTGCGGAAACCAGCGATGCCCAAAAGAATGAGGCGTGGCGCAAGCGCGGCGCGACCTTCTTTCACAGCAAGGCGCGCAGGCGTGGTGATGGACCTCAAGGCCAACCGGACGGCACTCTCCCGCTTGACGGCGGCGCGGCATCGGCTTGAGGCACGAAAGGCGCGAACCGACATGCGCGAATGGCAGGTCAAGCGGCGCGAGCGCACGCGGCATCTGATCGAACTGGGCGGCCTTGTCGTGAAGGCGGGGCTGGTCGATCTCACCGATGATGATCGCGCCGCGCTCTACGGCGCGTTTCTCACCGTCGCGGCCAAGCTGCGGGGCGAGGAACGCGAACAGGCGCTGGTGCTCTGGAAGCGGAAGGGCAATCGGTCATTCGAGGCCGAACAAGGCCGAACGAATGAGCTTTGAGCGCGGCTATCTTCCTCCGGATGCCCATGGCTGCCGAACTAGCTGATTATTGTTGCGCGCACACATTATTTGTGCAGCACTTGCAGCCCGCAACGGGAGCTCTGAGTAGGCGCTTGCGATCAGTATGCCAGTCTGGCTTCTGACACATACACCGGCTGGGCTGGTAGCCACAGCTACCGCTGCGAGAACTGCGCACAAAGCCAACGAGCCAGCGACGCGCATTTTCAAACTCTTCTGCCAAAACATGGCTGTTCCTTGTTCTGAAGTGTTGCTCCGCCGAACCGGCGGCATCCACACTTAACAAATAAGTATCAACGGAATAATAATTTCCGATGAGATCAGTTACGCAAGAGACCACGTCTTGCTGGTAGGTCATCAAGCAAGTGGGTCGGCAGGGTGTCTCGCAACCCGTTCCAAGGGCACTGCGTTTACGTTTTCTCAAACATTTTTGGCCAAAATTTCCTCATTTCCGCTGCAAAGGCATCAGCAGTATGGGGGCGACGTATATGATGACCGGCCTGGCTGCGATGTTGCGGCGCTTGGGGAGAGATTGTCGCGGCAATACGATGCTCATTGCCGCTATCGCACTCATCCCGCTCATCGCGATGATCGGCAGCGCGGTTGATGTCAGCCGAGCCTACATGGCCAAGAGTAAATTGCAGAGCGCTTGTGATTCGTCAGCGCTGGCTGCCCGGCGCGTCATGAAGAACGATGAGCTTGACGATAACGTAACTACCACTGGCCAAAAATATTTTCGCTTCAATTTTCCTGCTGGAGTGTTCGGTACAGCCGAATTTGAACCCGAGGTTACGAAACCAGAAATCGGGGTCCTCCGGGTTTCTGCCGAGACATCCATACCAAACGTATTCATGCAGATTTTCGGCTTTGAGCGAATGCCAATCGACGTGACATGCGATGCTTCTCTCAACTTCGTGAATACCGATGTCGTATTGGTGCTCGACGTAACCGGCTCAATGGCCGACCCAATCGATGGCGTGGCGAAGATCGATTCGCTGAAAGAAGCCGTGATGGCGCTCTACGACGAACTGGCGCCAGTTCAGCAACAACTTGAGAGTCAGGGGCTGCGTTTGCGGTATGGCATCGTGCCCTATTCGAGCACGGTGAACGTCGGCCACCTCTTGTACGACGCCAATCCGGATTATCTGCGAACGTCAGCCATCTATCCGTCACGAGTGGCGAATTTCAATCAGGTGGTTGCGGTGGCGAACACTCCGACAACAGACGCGGGAGCGTGGGAATATTACAGCGGAAGCTCCGGAGCGGGATCGTCGAGCCCGACAGCCTCTACGCGCTCCACTTCGCAATGCCAAACCTGGGTGGGTGGATCGTCGGGACCTTCCACAGGCGGTGGTCCCGCTCCGGCTTCGACATTTACCTATACCTATCGCGGCAGTTCAAGCAGCGCGAGCTATGTGGCAAGCTCGAACTGGGGCTGGTCCGGCGCGCCTGTGACGACCGGAACCAACCGCAGTTGCCGCCGCTGGAAGACCACACAGACGACGACCTACAACGCCCGTCGCGGGTTCACCAATTGGACCTACCAGAACGTCACATACGACCTCAGTAACTTTATCGAGCCTACGGGCAGCATTCTGCTTGCGAACAATGCGACTGGGACGGTTGCTGTTCCGGGCGGAAGCTTCAACGCTCAGCAGCTTGCCGCAGCTGCGACTGGCGGCAGCAACTCGTCCGTCTCATGGAACGGATGCATCGAGGAGCGTGATACGACCACATCGATAGATGGCGGAACTAGCATGACGATCCCGTCAGCCGCGCTGGACCTGAACATCAACCTGATACCGTCCGATGATTCGAGCCGTTGGCGACCAATGTTCCCCGATGTCGTTTACACGAGAACTGCCGGGAGCACCTCGACGACCTCGAGCGCAAGCAACACCAGCACCACTGGCTGGGTCAAGAACTACGCGTACAGTCAAGGTTACTGGGCATGCCCCACTGAGGCACGCAGACTAACCGAATGGACCCGGGACGAACTCGAAGGATATATTTCTGGACTCCAGACAGTCGGTGGCACGTATCATGATATCGGCATGATCTGGGGCGCGCGAATGATCTCGACAGAAGGCGTATTCGCTGATGGATGTGATGAATACAATGGCATGCCGTGCAACCGTCATATCATCTTCATGACCGATGGTGCCCAGACAGCCTATTGCAACGTCCTTACTGCTTACGGCGTCGAGCAAAACGATATGCGTGTTACCGGCGCAGGAAATTGCCCCAGCCAGCTCGCCCGGCATCAGCAGCGCTTCAGGATGGCCTGCAATGCGGCAAAGAACATGAACACATCCGTGTGGGTCATCGGATTCGACACGTCACTGAATTCCAATCTCACAGGGTGCGCCAGCAATGCGAGCCAGGCGAGCACTTCCTCAGACCGCGAAAGCTTGATCGAGCGATTCCGGCAGATCGGCAACCAAATCGGCGCGCTGCGTTTGGTCAAATAGGACGACGGATTATGGCAATTCAGAATCGTATCCGTTCGTGGGCAAGATCACTCAAGCCTGATAATCGGGGCGTGACCGCGGTGGAGTTTGCGCTTGTTGCTCCGGTCTTGTTAACAGCCATCATTGGCGGACTTGATGTCGGATATCTGGCATATGCTCGTTCGGTGCTCCAGGGCGCACTGAATGACATTGCGCGGACAGGATCTTTGGAGAGTCCTGATCTAAATTGCGCAGGGGCTTCTACTGAAGAGAAACTTAAATGTGCGGTCGAAAAGCGGTCAGATACAGTCGCTCGAAATGCGAAATATGATTTTGTTATAAAAAGTTACTACGATTCTAATGGTGTGGGTCGAGGTGAGAGGCTCATCACCGACTATAATCATAATGGGCGATATGATCCCGGCGATTGCTTCCAAGATTTAAATGAGAACGGAGAATTTGATTCTGTGGCCGGTCGCGAAGGGATTGGCGGCGCCGACGATGTTGTGCTTTATGATGTGACCCTAACCATGCCTCGGCTTCTTCCGATGGCATCCCTGCTCGGGTGGGCGTCCGAATACCGAATCCACGCAACGACCGCCGTTCGCAATCAGCCGTACTCCAGTCAACGAGTGCCGCCAACGGTGTGTGTGTGATGTGTACATCTGTTGCCCGAAAGCATCGCGGCATTGTTCGACGAATTTTGTCGTGCAGTCGTGGCGTGGCTATGGTTGAAATGGCGTTCGCGATGCCCGTTCTCCTCCTGATGATATTCGGAGGTCTAGAACTTACGCAGATGGTAATGACGCACATGCGACTCAACCAGATTGCAATTGCAGTTGCAGACAATGCCGGGCGCGTTCGAACCGGGATAGATGAGTCGAACATCTACGAAGTGTTTGCGGGCGCGGATTTGATGGGCAACTCAATTTCCTTCAAGGAAAATGGACGGGTCGTGCTGTCGTCGCTTGAGCCCAACGGCAAGACAGGTGTAGACGCGGGGCAAATGATCAACTGGCAGCGGTGCAATGGCGAATTGAATGTCGCACCAAGATACGGCGTACAGGGTGACGGTGTTAATGATGCTTCGCTTGCAGATGGATTGGGTGCCGATGGCAATAAGATCCAATCTGCTGAGAACACTGCTGTCATGTTTGTTGAAGTCACTTATAATTATATCCCCCTCGTATCTGGAATACCTGGTTGGGGGCCTCAACAAATCCGCTATGAAAGCGCCTTCAATGTTCGTGAAAGAACGAATCAGGATATCACAAACGTTCAGAGCCTTGTGGTCAATAGTTGCTGAAGTTCTAAAATGACAAAATTGAAAAATATCAGCAATGGCAATCTTTGTCGGTGAATTATGTTCCCCTCTTCGGTCGATGGGCTACACTTTTGCTTGTAGTTGCCATTGCAGCCGGGGCTGCCGCTTTGAGCTTCAGCCTCGATGGCAAGCTGCGCCGCGCGCCCATAGCTTCTCCAGAAACGGCAAGTCGAGTCGCCGTCTCCAAGAATCCATGGGCTGCCGGGGATTCCGCATCGACAGTGACTTCGGCACCGGGCCAAATTATCATCGTAAATCCGGATGGTTCTCCGGCAGGAGCATCGACAGATGTCGAGGGAGACTATGGCCCGATGAGTGGAGCCTCAAGCGACGATTTTGGGTGGAATGGTGGAACTTCAGCTGGTTCCGCTAATCCAACACTGCCGGCGGGGCGGATTGAATAGTAAAATTACGTCATTCCTTTTCCGCTGCAATATCGAGAATGGTTGTCGAGCGCAACACTCCTGAATTTGCGTGATTCGCGCGCAGGCACCGTCAGAGTAGGCGCAAATCACCGTCAGCCGTGCCGATATCAAAAGGCAAGTTCAGCATTGTAGTGCAGAAGTAGTGCATTCTTGCCGCACGGACCTACCTACACCTGGCGTCCGTAGCCTTCTCTACGCTTCCGTATCCGTTTCTATCCTTCTCGCAGTCATTCTATCCGCAATTACGATGGCGCTCATCGGATGTAAAAATCATCTTGCGTCAATGAGTTCATTGCTCAATCTTTGCTTCAGGGGAGACCAGAAACTGCCAACGAATGGAAGCAAGTCCCATGTCCAACCCAGACAAGATCATCCGTCTCAAGACCGTTCTCGCCCGCACCGGCCTTTCCCGCTCAACCATGTACCGCAAGATCGCCGAGGGGACTTTCCCCTCTCAGGTGAAGATCAGCATACATGGCGCGGGCTGGCGAGAATCGGCCATCAATGATTGGATCGCTGATCCCGTGATCTACGGGCGTGACGTGTCGCCGACCACGGGTGGCGATCAGGCGAAAGTCTGAGCGCACTTACGCAGCCCATCCAATTCGGCCTTTTCTAGATAGTCCGACCACCAGCGCATCATTTCCCGACGCTGGTTGAGGTAGCGGGCTGAGTTATAGGCGGCGCGCACGCCGCGCTGGATGTGGGCGAGTTGCATCTCGATCCAGTCCGGTTCGAACTGGCCGGATTCATTAAGTACAGTGCTGGCAAGGCCACGGAACCCGTGGACCGTGGCTTTGCCGCGCAGACCGATTCGATACATGATGTCGAGCATCCGGTTTTCGCTGATCGTACCGGTCTTGCTGCTGGCAACGGGAAACAGGAAATTCCCCAGCCGCTTGTTGCCCGCTTGCCGAAATGCGTTGACCTTGTCGATCTCACGCAAAAGCGCGACTACCTGTGGAGACAGTGGGACCAGGTGCTCGGTTCGCATTTTCATGCGCTGAGCGGGAATGCGCCAGAGCGGTTCGTCGGTGTCCAGGCCCTCAAATTCGCTCCATTCGGCGAAACGGGTTTCCTGCGTGCGCACCATCGTGTGGATAGTCCAGTGCAAAGCCAGATGGCTCATGCGCTCGCCCTCGTCCTGATTGAGCCGCGCAAAGAAGCTCGGCAAGTCCTTCGCCTCGACTTTCGCGCGGTGTTGGACTGGCGGCGGCTTCTTCATCGCCGGGCCAATGTCACGGCTGGGATCGCTGCGGCATTTCTCCATGGCGATGGCGAAGCGGAATACTTCGCTGCAATAGTTGCGCACGCGGTGCGCCATCTCGATCGATCCGCGCGCTTCGATCTTGCGGAGCGCAGTCAGCAGCATCGGCGGGTCGATCTCGCTGATCGCTAATTTCCCAAGGTCGGGAAAAATGTCCTCCCTCAGCCGCGTTTCGACTACGCGGGTATACCGTTCCGACCAGGCGCAGCTTCGCGCTTCGATCCATTCCTTGGCGACATTCTCGAAGGAATTCTCGCTGGCTTCCTTATGCTCACGCTTTTTTGCCCTGCGGATCGCGCTGGGATCGCGTCCGGCGAGCAAGTCGGCCTTGGCATCCTCGCGCCATTTCCGCGCGTCGGCCAGCTTGACGAGGGGGTAGGGGCCACCGGAAAGCAACTTTTGCTTGCCGTTGAATCGGTAGGCCAGCCGCCAGAGCTTGCTGCCTTCGGGCGTCACAAAGATGAACAGGCCGCCGCCATCCGACTTCTTGATCGGGCGGGAGTCAGCCTTGAGGGCGCGGATGGCGGTGTCTGTCAGCATGTTGGTATCTGCGATGAAGCCTACCAGCATACCAACGCAATTACCAGCATGCCAACAGGCTGTCCTGAACATGAGTGAGGCAGGATGGGATGGAGGATTCCCTATAATTTACTTAAATTCAGTAGATCAGGGGAAATTTTGAGATTGTTTGAGACTGGTTGAAATCAGGATGTTGGTCGGGGAGACAGGATTCGAACCTGCGACCCTCTGGTCCCAAACCAGATGCGCTACCAGGCTGCGCTACTCCCCGAGCCGGGCGCTCCCCTTAGGTTTTCAGCAGCCATGGTGCAAGCGGCGATTGGATCGGGCCAAGAGTGCTGCTCCGGCGATCATGCGCCCCGCCTCCGGTGGGCCCGGCAGGATTCGAACCCGCGACCTAGCCGTTATGAGCGGCCAGCTCTAACCGCTGAGCTACAGGCCCTTAACGTGTGACACCGGAAGGCAGGGCGATGCCTCGCACTACTCCGGGGCTGCTGCCGAAACAAGCCGGGTCGTATTGTGATTGCGCAGATCGCCGCCGGTGGCACCAATCACTTCGCGCACTGTGACTGAACGCACCCCGCGTCTGTTGAGCTCGGCATAGATTTCTTCAAACCATTGGTAGAGCGCCTCGACCTTGGCTTCGGTGGCTGCGTAGGGTGTGTGGCCGGGGGCAAGCGAGGGGCTGTGGAAGGACAGCACCAACATCGGCAGCCCGCTCGCAAGTGCAACGTCCACCCCGCGCAACGCCTCTGCTGCTGAGAAGCCTTCGGGTGTCAGGGCAATCCGTTCGAGCAGTTTGAAGCGCGAGAAGCCTGAGAAAAGCGTCGGGATATGACGCTGAGCGCGGTGGATGATCGGCCCCATGCGCCGCAGCGGGCCCAGATACGTGCTCGTGATGGGCAGCTCGAGCAATGCTTGCGCCTCATCGACCCAATAGGGCGCGGGCGGGTGGTGACTATAGTCGGGGCCGCCCTGGTTGCTGTAATCGAACAGCGGACGCACCGAGGTGTCGATCTTGATCCCGGCTGACTGGAGCAGATGCGCTGTGTTGGGCCCAAGACCATAGCGTCCGGCGCGGTAGATCAGCGGCGGAGTGCCAAAAGCGCCCTCGACCGCGTCGCGCAGGCGCATGAACTTGGCCGCTTCCAAGGCTGGCGGCAGGTTGCCGGCAAAGGAATTATAGACCGACAGTTCTTCGTCGAACGGCGGGTTGACCCACGGATGCAGCTGCACGCCCACCTCGGCGGTCCCGCGCTGGACAGCATCGCCGATGATGTCCACCGCGCGCGGATCGCTGACGATCGGCCAGTCAACGAGATAAACCGGCTGCGCGCCGATCGCCTCGCAGACACGCTGAAAGCGTGGGATCGCCGTGACATGGCTCAGCCCATAGCCATCGCGCTGGAACGGTGCCCGCCAGTCGAATTCCTCTTCAGTGTCGACTGTCAGCAGCACCCTTTGCCCGAAATCAGGGGCAAAGACCGCCCTGCGGTCCGCGGGCGGCACCGCCAGCATCGAGACCGCCGAACCGGCAACGGCAGGGTCGTCACGCGTCATGGCATCGCCGCCCAGTTGTCGGGTGACGTCGGCGCATCGTGATGCAGCTGATCCATCATCAGCGGCAAGACCAAATCGATCCGGTCGCCATCGCGCACCAGACTTCCGCCAGCCGCGCGTGCCTCAGCCCGGGCCAGACGCAGCGCAAAGCCTGCGCCGAACAGCCCGGCATTGATCGCGGGGTTGGGCGCTGCAAGGCTTGCGGCAAACACGTTCTCCTGCGCAGCCAGCCGCGCGGGCAATGTGCAACGCATCCGTACCTTCGCCCCTTTGCCGCCGATCAGCGGGTCGAGTGACACCATGATCGTCTCGCCTTGATCACAGGCACCGGCGAGGCTGGCGAGCAAGCGCCACACCAAGGCTTCGGCATCATCGGCATCAATCGCCAGCAGCATCATCGCATCATCAGCCAGTGCTGCTGCAAGCGCCGCACCGCGAGACGCCAGCACCGGATTGAGCTGGTACAGCGTGCGGCGGACCAGTGCTGCCAGATCGGCGTCACCGGGTTCGATCGCGAGTGCCCCTGTTTCCAGCCGCGCCAGCCGGTCGAGCTCTTCGAACCCGGCCAGTATATGTGCGGCATCAGCGGCGATGGCGGCTGCCAGCGCGCGATATTCATGCGGAGCGGGGCCGAACAATTGCTGCTGGATCACCTCGGCATAGCCTTGCACAGCGGTGACGGGCGTGCGCAGCTCATGCAGCAGTTGGCGGATCCGATCCGCCTCGTGAGCGTCACCACTGACCGGTGCATCGATACCTTCGGGCACGCGGCGCAAGCGGCCGAAATAGCCGGTGAAATGGCCTTCCCGGCTGAATTGGGGTTCGGCATCGGCGATCCAGTCGCCGGTGATGGCGGAGGCACCCGCAAGGCTTATCTCGCCGCCGCTGATCGGCTGACGCCGCACAAAGGCCCGCTCCACCGCATCAGTCGCGAGCGCGTGATCACCCAGCCGCTGCGGGGTGAAGAGCCGGGCCCCGATCACCATCGCGGCCACCTCGGGGCTGGCCCAGGCAATGCGCCCGGTCGTGTCGGTGGAAAATCCGAAACTGGTGAGCGGGCGCTCATGGCGCTCGGGCAATTCGCCGAGCGGCAGGCGCGGCGAGCGTTCAAGGTCCTGACGGCTCTCGCCGCGCTCGCGCCGGAACTGCGCGATCCGCTCGACGAGGGCGGAAATTTCGGTGCGGCCGCTATCCTCCGGGGTCGGACGTTGCGGCTGTGCCGGCTTTATCCGCCGCAGGACCGGCGCTGCGGGTGGCGGCGTGATGGGCGTGGAGGCTTGCTCTGGTGCGGCCTCAACCGCGACGGGCGGCGGAAGGCCGCGATCCTGCACCCCCAACCGGGCGAGAACTGCCTCCACATCGACCGGCAAATCCCGGCGCAGGCGCAAAAAGCCCCGGGCGCGCAAGGGCAGGCGAGGAATCAGCGCGATCCAATCCGCTGAGCGAAGATCGGCGCGGTTCAGCGCAGCCGAAGCGACTTCGGGTTCGTAATCGGCCAGATGGGCTGCCAGTTCGGCGCTCTGCAAGCGCCAGCCGGGCTCACGGATGATGCGCGCGCGCTCATGGGCTGGAATCGTCTCGGCGAGCGCATCCATCCGCAGCCATGCCGCCGCGATCAGGCTTTGATCGGGCTGCTGCCCCCGGCTTGTCCTCTGACGGCCGAGCAGATCGAGCAACTGCCTGAATTGCGTGCGCAATCCCGCCTCGCCTGTGGCCTGCTGGCGCAGCACGGTGGCAAGGCGATCATCGAAAAACACAAGTTCTCCCACACATCCTGACCGCGCCGAATCGCCGCTGATGGCGGTCATCTTCAAGGTTACGTAGCTGCAACGCGTATCGCCGTCCTAACAGCATCGGGCAAATGTCACACTTTGCGGTGCAAGGCGCGTTGCAAAGCGGGACAATTGCTGTCAGACCTAATAATATTAGCGAAGCGAGCCATAAGGCGCGCCTCTTGTTTCATGGTGATGATAGGGCAAGCGGGTTGCCAGAGGGTCAACGCCGCGGTGCTGGTGCAGGAGCTTAAGCCAAGTGGCCAATCTGGACGATATCGACCGCCGCCTGCTCGCCGAACTGCAAGCGGAAGGCCGCGTGACCAATGTCGAGTTGGCGCAGCGCGTCGGCTTGACGGCGCCGCCCTGCCTGCGGCGAGTACGGGGCCTTGAGGAGGATGGCGTGATCCGCGGCTATCACGCCGATCTCGATCCCTCGAAGCTGGGCTTTGCCATCACCGTCTTCGCGATGGTCAGCCTCAAAAGCCAGGCTGAAGCGTCCTTGCGCGAATTCGAGGAGCACATGCGCGCGCTCCCCGAAGTGCGTGAGTGCCACATGCTCAATGGCGAGATCGACTTCATCCTGAAGATCGTGAGCAAGGATCTGCAGAGCTTTCAGGAATTCCTGACGGGCAAGCTCACGCCTGCGCCCAATGTCGAAAGCGTCAAGACCTCGCTCACGATCCGCACCGCAAAGCAGGAGCCGGGCGTCCCGCTGTGAGTGGTGTGCCGCGCCTTGCCGCGCCGGTGACGGGCCACTGCCTGTGCGGGGCGGTGTCGATCACCGTCCATGCGATGCAGGCTGAGGTTGATATATGCCACTGCGCCATGTGCCAGCGCTGGGGCGGGGCGTTCTTTGCGGGTGTGAAAGGCGAGGCCGCCGAGGTTTCGGGCGAGGACGCGATCACCGTCTATCGATCGAGCGGGTGGGCCGAGCGCGCCTTCTGCGCCACTTGCGGCAGCAACCTGTGGTATCGCTTCTTGCCGACCGGCGGGCGATCCTTTCTGGCCGGATTGTTCGACCTGCCGCCGGGCTTTGGTATCGAGCAGCAGATTTTTGTCGATGAAAAACCCGACTGGTATGATATTGTTCAGGAAAGTCCGATGAAGACCGGACCTGAGGTGGTGGCCGAAGCGATGGCGCAGGGTTTCAACTTCGGCGCCTAATGCAGCTTGAGTTTGGGCCGCACGATGCGGTTCACCCGGCCCACCAGCATCAGGAAGGTCGCCTTCACCCAGCCGTGAATGCCGATCAGATGCAGGCGATACAGCGAGGTGTAGATGAACCGCGCCAGCCGCCCTTCGATCGCCATGCTCCCGCCGATGAGGTTGCCCATCAGGCTCCCCACGGTCGAGAAACGGCTCAGCGACACCAGCGAGCCCTTGTCGTGATAGGTGAAGTGCCTGAGCGGTTTGCCCTGTTGCATTCGCACGATGTTGTCGAACACAGTCCCCGCCATCTGATGCGCGGCCTGCGCGCGCGGGGGGACAGGGCTGTCCTCGCCCGGGGGCGTATAGCTGGCACAGTCGCCCAGCGCATAGATGCACGGATCGACCGTGGTCTGGAGCGTGTCGGTGACGAGGATCTGGTTCCTCGGATTGGTTTCGAGCCCAAGGCCTGCCAGGAAGTCAGCGCCTTTCACCCCCGCCGCCCACACGATCAGATCGGCCTCGATCACGTCGCCGGTTTTGGTGATGAGCTGGCGCGGGCGGGCCTCGACCACTTGCACGCCGGGGCGGACCTCCACCCCTAGCACGCCCAGTTCATGCGCGGCCGCTGCGGCCAGCTTCTCGGGCAGAGCGGGCAGAATGCGCGGGCCTGCTTCGAGCAGGGTGACATGCATCCGGCTCTCGTCAAACACCTCAAGGCCATAGTGCCTAAGCGCCCCCGCCGCGTTGTAGAGTTCCGCCGCCAGTTCCACACCGGTCGCCCCGCCGCCGACGATTGCGACGCGAACCTGTTCATTGGCGGTGGGATCGTTCATCATCGCCCGGCTGACGCGCAGGCAATGATTGAGCAACCGGGTGCGGAATCGGTCGGCCTGCACCCGGCTGTCGAGATAGAGGCAATGCTCCTTCACCCCCGGCACGCCGAAATCGTTCGACACCGATCCCAGTGCCAGCGCGAGGATATCGTAGCGGATCGTGTGTCCCGCGATCAGCTCGCTGCCGTCCTCATCCTTGACCGGGGCGAGCCGGATGGTCTTGGCCGCGCGGTCGACCCCCTCAAGGCTGCCCTGAAAGAACCGGTAGCCCCAGCGGTAGCAATGCCCGCGATAGCCGACTTCATCGAGGTTAGCGTCGAGTGACCCAGCCGCGACCTCGTGCAGCAGCGGCTTCCAGATATGGGTGAGGTTCTTGTCGACAAGGATAATATCGTGCCGCTTGCGCCCGTACTTCGCACCGAGCCGCCGCACCAGCTCCAGCCCGCCCGCGCCTCCGCCGACGACGACAATCTGGGTCTTGCGGTTCATTCAGGCACTCCTTCGCGCCTCAGTGGCAGTCGCACGCTCCGATAAGTCGAGAGGCATGATTTGGCACGCCGCCCATCGGGGTCTGGCTTTGCGCGATACGCGATTTTCCGCTGCAATGCAGCATCAATCATGTCAGGGACTTGGAGCGCGTCAGACCTCGCGCTCCTCCAGCCACTTTTCCAGCCACTTGATCGAATAATCGCCGTTCAGCACATCGTCCTGGCGTAGCAAGGCCTGATGCAGCGGGATGTTGGTCTTCACGCCCTCGACCACCATTTCCTCAAGCGCCCGCCGGAGCCGCATGATGCAGCCTTCGCGGTTGCGGCCATAGACGATCACCTTGGCGATCATGGAATCGTAATAGGGCGGGATGCGGTAGCCGGCATAAAGCCCGCTATCGACCCGGACATGCATCCCGCCAGCCGGGTGGTAATAGGTCACAAGGCCGGGCGAGGGGGCGAAGTTGAACGGGTCTTCGGCGTTGATCCGGCATTCAATCGCGTGGCCGGTAAACTCCAGTTCCTCCTGCGTTACCGATAGCGGCTTACCCTCGGCAATGCGGATCTGTTCGCGGACCAGATCGACCCCGGTGATCGCTTCGGTGACCGGGTGTTCGACCTGCAGGCGGGTGTTCATCTCGATGAAGTAGAACTCCCCGTTCTCCCACAGGAATTCGATCGTGCCCGCGCCGCGATAACCCATGTCGCGCATCGCCTTGGAGCAGACCTCGCCCATCCGCATGCGCTCTTCATGGGTGATGACGGGGGAGGGGGCTTCTTCGAGCACCTTCTGGTGGCGGCGCTGGAGCGAGCAATCACGCTCACCCAAGTGGATGGCATTGCCTTGCCCATCGCCGAACACCTGGAATTCGATGTGGCGCGGGTTGCCGAGGTACTTCTCGATATAGACCGTGGCGTCGCCGAAGGCGGCCTTCGCCTCGGAGCCGGCCTGCTGCATCAGGGTTTCGAGCTTGTCCTCGCTCTCGCACACCTTCATGCCGCGCCCACCGCCGCCGCTGGCGGCCTTGATGATCACGGGGTAGCCGATGTCCTTGGCGATCCGGCGCGCTTCATCGAAATCGCTGACCGCGCCGTCCGAACCCGGCACCAGCGGCAGGCCCAGTGCGCCCGCGGTGCGCTTGGCCTCGACCTTGTCGCCCATGGTGCGGATATGTTCGGGCTTGGGGCCGATCCAGATGATGTCGTGCGCTTCGACGATATCGGCGAACTTGGCGTTCTCCGACAGAAAGCCATAGCCGGGGTGGATCGCGTCGCACTGCGCGATTTCGGCGGCTGAGATGATGTTGGCGATGTTGAGATAGCTGTCGGTCGCGGGCGGGGGGCCGATGCACACCGCGTGGTCCGCGAGCCGCACGTGCATCGCGTCGGCATCGGCGGTGGAGTGCACCGCGACCGTCTCAATGCCCATTTCATGCGCCGCACGGTGAATGCGCAGCGCGATCTCGCCGCGGTTGGCGATCAGGATGCGTTTGATTCCCATGGCCTTACGCGATCACCACGAGCGGCTGATCAAACTCGACCGGCTGGGCGTGATCGACCAGAATCGCGCTGACCGTGCCGGATTTGGGCGCGGTGATCGGGTTCATGACCTTCATGGCCTCGACGATCAGCAGGGTGTCGCCTTCCTTGACCGGCTTGCCGACCGCAATGAAAGGCGCTGCGCCCGGTTCCGGGGTGAGATAGCAGGTGCCGACCATCGGCGATTTGACGGCGTTGGCGAGGTCAGGGCCGGCGGGGGCGCTGGGTTCCGCCGGTGCAGGGGCAGCCGGGGCCGGAGCGGCAGCAGCGGGCGCAGGGGCCGCGGCATAGACCGGCGCTGCGGCAGCGACCGCGCCGCGCGAGACGCGGATCTTGCGGTCATCATCCTCAACCTCGATTTCGGTGAGGCCGGTCTCGTTGAGCAGTTCGGCAAGCTCGCGCACCAGCGCGGTGTCGATGTTCATGCCGGATTTGCGCCCGTTCGACTTGCTGCCTTGGCCCGCGTCGTTTGCCATGATGGTCCCTTGTTGTTGTATCGCCCCTAGAGCAGCGGGGACTATTCACGCAGATTGCGGCTGGCAAGTGGCAAGGGTGCAAATTGTGAAAGTCTGGTGACGATTCAGACCCGGCCTGCGGCGACCGCTTCCAACGCGATGCGGTAGGAGTCCGGTCCGTGCCCTTGCACCGTCAGCGCGGCGGCCATGCCCACATAAGAAACGTGGCGGAACGGCTCGCGCGTGGTGGGATCGGAGAGGTGAACCTCGATCACCGGCGTGCGGATCGCCTTGATGGCATCGAGCAGGGCGATCGACGTATGGGTGTAGGCTGCCGCGTTGAGCAGCACCGCGCGCGCGCCTTCAGCCTGCGCCTCGTGCAGCCAGTCGACCAGCATCCCTTCGTGATTGGACTGGCGCATATCGATCTCCAGCCCCAATTCGCGGGCGCGGTCTTCGAGCATCCCGGCAATCTCGTCGAGCGTCACGCGCCCGTAGATTTCGGGCTCGCGGGTGCCGAGCAGGTTGAGGTTGGGGCCATTGAGGACATAGATGCAGTTGCTCATGGTCGCGCGTTAGCGGGGATGGCTGGGAGGGGGAAGGCCTCTCGCGAATCGGGCCAGCCTTGTCAGTCTGTGGTCGTGATCGGTATGAAACCGGCCGACAGGCGGTTGCGGAACTTGCGCTGAAACGGCCATGGGATTGCACCGCCTGCAAGGGCGACGGCGATCAAGCCAAGTGGCCCGTGAATTTCCGCACTTCAGGGGGCCTTCTCCTTCAGATTGGCCCTTTCAGTCCCGGCGCTGTCGTGACAAGAGAGGTGGCAAAGCAAAACTGATTGTCTGGAGAGAGCCCCATGAATCTCGAATTCACCGCCGAAGAACAGGCCTTCCGCGACGAAGTGCGCGCCTTCATTGCCGAAAACCACCCCAAGGAGTTGGGCGATTTCGGGATGCGCGAAGATATGAGCCGCGAGGAAATGGTCGCCTGGCACAAGATCCTCGGCGCCAAGGGCTGGTCGGTCCCGGCATGGCCCGTTGAGTACGGCGGCACTGGCTGGACTCCGACCCAGCGCTACATCTGGTCGGAAGAAAACGCCCGCGCCAACACCTTCATGCCGCTGCCCTTCGGCGTGTCGATGGTCGGCCCGGTGATCTACACGTTCGGGAATGAAGAGCAGAAGGCCAAACACCTCCCCGGCATCCGCAGCGGCGAAGTGTGGTGGTGTCAGGGCTATTCGGAGCCGGGCGCGGGCTCTGACCTTGCCAGCCTCAAGACCACCGCCGTGCGCGATGGCGATCACTACATCATCAACGGCCAGAAGACCTGGACGACGCTCGCCCAGCACGCCGATTGGGGCTTCTTCCTCTGCCGCACCGATCCCACCGCGAAGGCGCAGGAAGGCATCAGCTTCATCCTCGTCGACATGAAGTCGCCGGGCGTTGAAGTGAAGCCGATCAAGCTGCTCGACGGCGGCTATGAGGTCAACGAGACCTGGCTCACGGATGTGCGCGTGCCGGTCGAGAATTTGGTGGGCCAAGAGAACAAGGGCTGGACCTATGCCAAGTTCCTGCTCGCCCACGAACGCTCAGGGATTGCCGGGGTCGCGCGCTCGAAGCGCGGCGTCGAAAAGCTGCGCGAAATCGCCGCCAACGAAACGATGGACGGCCAGCCGCTGATCAAGGACTTCGATTTTGCTCGCAAGGTGAGCCAGCTCGAAATCGATCTCGCCGCGCTCGAAATCACCGAGCTGCGAACGCTCGCGGGCGAGCAGGCGGGCAAGGGGCCGGGGCCGGAAAGCTCGATCCTCAAGATCAAGGGCACCGAAATCCAGCAGCGCCTCACCGAACTGACGCTGGAAGCGGTGGGCGTCTATGGCGCGCCGTTCCATGGCGGGGTGTCGAACGACAACACCAATGACTACCCGGTCGGCCCCGACTATGCGAGCCACGCCGCCGCGACCTATTTCAACATGCGCAAGACGTCGATCTATGGCGGATCGAACGAAATTCAGCGCAACATCATCACCAAGATGATCTTGGGGCTGTAAGGTTCAACTCCCCCTCCCCGCGGGGAGGGGGCGGGGGGTGGGGGCGGCGACCCCCGATACGGCAGACCCCCCATCCCAACCCTTCCCCAAGGGGAAGGGCTTTTTACGGACGGGAGAGACTACGTGGATTTCAACTTCACCGAAGAACAGGGCATGGTGCGTGACGGCTTGTCGCGGCTGGTGCGCGAGCAGTACGATTGGGAAACCCGGCGCAAGGCCATTGCCAGCGCCGAAGGCTGGCGGCCCGAGGTGTGGGCGCAGCTGGCTGAGCTCGGCATTCTCGGCATGCCCTTCTCCGAAGCCGATGGCGGCTTTGGCGGCGGCGCGGTCGATGCGATGGTGATCATGGAGGAATTCGGCAAAGGCCTCGTGGTTGAGCCGTTTGTCCCGACCGTGGTCTGTGCCGGGGGCTTCCTCAAGCACGGCGGCACGGCGGCGCAGAAGGAAGAGCATATCGGCGGGATCGTCGCGGGTAGCCGGGTGTTTGCCTTTGCCCACGCCGAACCGCGCGGGCGGTTTGACTATGCCGACCTAGAAACCACCGCCAAGAAAGACGGCAGCGGCTATGTGCTCAATGGCCACAAGGCAGTCGTGATCGGCGCGCCTTGGGCGAGCCACCTCGTCGTCACCGCGCGCACGGGCGGCGAGCGGCGCGATCGATCGGGCGTCTCGGTGTTCGTGGTCGACAAGGCGAGCGCCGGGATCACCACCCGCGATTACGTCACCGTCGATGGTCGCCGCGCCTCGGAAGTCTATTTCGAAAACGTGAGCGTGCCCTCCGAAGCGCTGATCGGCGCGGAGGGCGAGGGCCTTGCTCTGATCGAGCTGGTCACGGACGAAGCCATCGCCGCGATCTGCGCCGAGGCCTGCGGGGCGATGAAGGTCGCCCACGCGATGACGGTGGAATACAGCCGCCAGCGCAAGCAGTTCGGTGTGCCGATCGGCAGCTTCCAAGTGCTCCAGCACCGCATGGTCGACATGTACACGGCTTATGAAACGGCGGTGTCGCTGACCTATCTCGCCACCCTGCGGCTCGGTTCGGACGAGCGCACCCGCAAGCAGGCGGTCTCGGCGGCGAAGGTCGGCGTTGGGCAATCGGCGCGGCTGATCGGGCAGGAAGCGGTGCAGATCCACGGCGGCAACGGCGTGACCGACGAGTATGCCATTGGGCACTACTTCAAGCGGCTGACGATCTTCGACTCCGAGTTCGGCAACGTCGATCACCACATGAAGCGCCACATCGCCTTGGCGTGATGCAGATCGGCTGACGCAGGAGAAAAGGCGTGTCGTTCAAGCATGCCGCACGCAGCCTGACGGTGGTGCTGGTTGCCAGCGCGCTGGGGCTCGCCTTTGCATGGTTTGCCGGTAGCGCGAGCGTCCCGCTGGCCGGGCTCCCGGCGGTGTTCTCCTGCGCGCTGATTGCCTTCGGGGTGAACTGGCTCGCCTTCATCCCGGCGGCAGCATTCCAGAGCGACCGCTTCTATGACACGACCGGGGCGCTGACCTATCTATCAGTGATCGCGGCGGCCTCAGCGGCAGCGATGGCGGGGCGCGGGAGCCTCGGTCCGGTGGCGCTCGCGGTGGCGGGGATGGTGGCGGTGTGGACGATCCGCCTCGGCAGCTTCCTGTTCACCCGCATCCACGCGTCGGGCGGCACCGATGTGCGCTTTGAAAAGATCAAGGTGAACCCGCCACGCTTCCTCGTCGCTTGGACGTTGCAGGCGTGCTGGGTGATCTTCACCGCCTCAGCCGCGCTGGTGATCATCACCGCGCCCGAACCCCGGCCGCTCGATGCACTCTTCTGGGCGGGCGCGGCGCTGTGGGTGATCGGCTTTGCCTTCGAGGTGATCGCCGATGAACAAAAGCGCCGGTTCAAGGCCGATCCGGCCAATCACGGCAAGTTTATCACTTCGGGCCTGTGGGCCTGGTCGCAGCATCCCAATTACTTCGGCGAGATCACGCTGTGGACCGGCATTCTGGTGATTGCGATCCCGCAGCTGTCCGGCTGGAACTGGCTGGTGGTGTTCTCGCCGCTGTTCGTCACCCTGCTGCTGACCAAGGTGAGCGGGATCAATCTGCTTGATGCTATCGCCAAGAGGCGGTGGGGCGATGATCCGGCGTGGCAGGCCTATGTGGCGCGCACCCCCGTGCTGCTTCCGCGCCCGCCGCGCACCTAGAGCGGTTTCCGATCCGATTGCATCGGACCGGCCGCTCTAGACTATTGTTTTGCCGCGTTTTCCGAGCCGCCGGGTGATTCCACCCGGCTCGAAAACGCTCTAGCGGTCGACGCCCTTGACCTTGCCCCACTGGCGCGCCGCCGTGTACCCGAGGTAGCCGGTGCCGAACAGGGCGTAGAGCGGTTCGGGAAGGCCGGTGAGATAGGCGTTCATTCCCGCTGAAATATTGCGTGCCGTCTCCGGACTGAAGGCGCTGAGCACCCCCATCGGCAGGGCCGCGAGCAGCAGGATATAGATCACATAAAGGAAGCTCGGCCGGGCGCGGCTGGTCCACGGATCGGCCGAATGGGCTTCAGCCACGATCGCCTGCAGCTGCGCCTCGATCATCTTCATTTCCTGCGAGCCTTCAAGCGCGATCAGCTCAAGCTTGGCGCGGGCCTGCGCTTCCTTGTCGGGGATGATCTTGTCGATGATTGAGGCGATCGGGCCGACGAGTAGGTCGAGAATGGCCATAAGGAAGCGCTCCTTGGGTCGAGTCGTTCCAAATTGACCACATTGGTTAGCGTAGGAAAGCAAATTAACCTAACTGGAGTCAGCTTCGGCCAGCAACCGCTGCGCCAGCGCCAGATGCGGGCGGTCGAGCATCGCCCCGTCCATCGCCACCACACCTGCGCCGGGGTTATCGGCGAAGGCCTGCACCACCGCACGGGCGTGGGCCAGTTCCTCGGCGCTGGGGGTGAAGGCAGCGTTGATCGGATCGACCTGCGCTGGGTGGATCGCCAGCATCCCGCGAAAGCCTGCCGCGCGCACATGGCGGGCACGCACCTCGAGCGCCTCAAGATCTCGGTACTCCGGCTGAACGGTCTCAATCGCGGCCACACCAGCGGCTGAAGCGCCGATCAGGCACAGGCTGCGGGCCATTTCATAAGTGTGGAGATAGGCGCCGTCCGCCCCGCGCTGCGCGCTCGCGCCGAGCGCCGCGGACAGATCTTCCGCGCCCCAGCTCAATGCGACGAGCCGCGCCTTGCCTGGATAGTCCCCGGCATAATCCCCGGTGCGGAACATTGCCGCCGCCGTCTCGGTCACCAGCGCGGCAATGAAAGTGCGCCCTTGCGGTATGCCATTCGCTGCCTCCAGCGCCGTGAGATAGTGGTGCAGCTGGGAAATATCCGCCGCCCCTTCGGCCTTGGGCAGGAACACGCCGCCGGGGCGCGCGGGCATGATCGCGGTGAGATCGGCGATGCAGTCGGGCGTTGTCAGCGGGTTGATCCGCACCCATGCCCGCGCCTTATTGTCCAAAGCCGCGATCGCCTGCGCCACCATCTTACGCGCTGCGGGCTTGTTTTCGGGCGATACCGAATCCTCAAGGTCAAGCAGAGCAATATCGGCGGCGCTGGCGATGGCCTTGCCGATCTTCTTCTCGCTGTCACCGGGGGCGAACAGCCATGATCGCATGCGGGGCAGGGGCGGTGTGGTCGGGGCCATGTCGGGTTCCTCTCTTGCCCCGTCGCTTACGAAGCACAGAGAGCCGCGACAAGCCTAGAACGAGCCCTCGACATCGAGGCTGAAGATCGTCCCGAAGCGCCGGTCGCGGCTTTCGCTGAAGGCGATCTGTCCGGCGGCGCGGTTGGAAAACACGGTGCGCTCGAACCGATCACGCTGTCCCAGCAGGTTGCCGATGCGCGCGCGCATGGTCAAGCCGGCCACGTCCTTGTTCTCGAGAAACGCGAACATCTGGGCGAAGCTCGGCTGGTTCAATGAGATCTCATCCAGCCGCACGCTGCGGGCGTTCTTCGTCCAGTCGCCGCGCGTGCCAAACGCCCAGTTGCTGCCCGGGACATCGTGGCGCAGGCGGAATTCGAGCGTGAACAGCTCGTTGCCCGACACCTGGCGCAACGTGCCGAGCAGCGGATCGCGCACCGCGCTTTCGTTCCAGCCGAGGGTGAGGTCGACGCGGGTGCCCTTCCACCCGAGCCCGTCCGATAGCAGCGTCGTCTGACCCTCCACCCCGTAAAGCCGGGCTGAGGGCAGGTTGCCCGGCGCCTGTCCGCCGTCCGGCAGCGGGATCTGGTCGACCACGTCGACGAGGTCTTCGAGATAGGCGCTCACCGTCAGGTTGCCGAGCGCGCCCATCCGCCAGCTGGCCTCGATATCGTAGAGCCAGCTCTGTTCGGGCCTGAGGTCGGCATTGCTCGCGTCGGCGCGGTCCTGATCGAGATCGACCGAGGCTATGAAATCGAAAAAATCCAGCTGGCCGACCACGCGTTCGATGCGTCCGGCGATGTTGAGGTTTTCTGCCACCTTCCAGTCGAGCGAAGCGAAGCCCTTGGGGCGCACAAAGCTCCGGGTGAGGCCGAAGGGCCCCGACTGGCTGATGCGCGAATATTCGCCGCCCGCCGAAAGCTGGAGCTGAAGGTTCTTGGCCAGCGCGCGGCTCCAGGTGAGGCCGGCATCGACCCGGTCCTCATCGACCCGCGCGCTCGATCCGGCAAGGTCGACCGGTTGCAGCACGCCCGCCCCATCGCGCTCCGACAGGGCTGAGACGATTTCGAGATAGTTGCGCGCGCCTTCAACCGCCGCGACAAGATTGCCCCCGCCGGCGCTCACCGAATATTCGGATCGAAGGATCGTCTCGCCCTCGTCCGCATCCTGCACGAAGCGCGTTTCTGTGTCAGCACTGCCGTCGGTGAAGATGGTCAGCACCGTGTTGGTGAAGGGGCTGTCTTCGTAGCGGTGATAGCCGATCAGCTTGAGGCGTCCGGGGCCTAAGGCGAATTCGTAATCCGCGCCGAGCTCGAAGCTGAACTCGTCCTCTGTGCGGTTGAGCGTGCGGCTTCGGCTCAGGCTCCCGCCCGGCGGGCGTTGGAGCGAAATCTCGCGCTCGCGGAACAGGAAGCCCTGCACCTGTCCGGTGAGATTGAGGATCGCGCCGTTGTCGGCATTGCGGGAGAAGGAGCCGGAGAGGCCGAAGCGGTCCGTATTCACATTGCCCTGCTCGTCGCGCAGCGCGACGAGCGTTCCGTTGCCGTCGAAGACTTCCTCGGGCCCCTCGTTGCCGCGGCGATTGGAATCGTTGCGCAGCGCAAGGTTCCATTCGGTCTTCGCGCCCGAACCGGCGAGCGCGACGCTGCCCTGCAACAACCGCGCCGGGGTGCCAAAGCTGCGGAATTCGGGGTTGTAGCGGAACTGCCCGCTCACCCGTCCGCTGGCGCTGGTGACGACATTGAGCACCTGCCCGGTGAGCCCGCCGATGCCGAGGCTCGCGCCATCGATCAACTCGAGCCGCACGACGTCTTCCAGCGGGATGCGTCGGAGCGCTTCGCTCGGGCCGTTGGCCTTGCCGGAGATTCGGCGGCCATTGATCAGCACGTTGGTGTCGGCCTGACCGAGCCCGCGCGCGCCGTCGCCCTCCTGGATCGCAAAGCCCGGAACATTTCGCGCCATATCAAAGGCGCTGCGCGGCGCGAAGCGGGCGAAATCGGCAGGCAGGAAGGTGCTGCGCGTGTTGCTCGCGGCCTGTCCCGATGCCGCTGCGCTGGTTGGCGTGGGGGCGTTTGGCTCCGCATCAGCCGCGCTGGGCGGAGCCTTGTCTTGCGCTGCGGCGGGCACAGCCAGTCCCATGGCTGCGGACAAAGCTAGCGCTGTGCGCAGTGCGCAGGCACAAGACCAAGGTTGACGGGGCATGCGCGGGCCCTTGCCGACATCACCCGGCTGCGTCGAGGGGCGTTCCAGCTTCGCTCGTCCAAGGGTTGCTCTCGTTCGACGAACGGACAGAACCACCGCCTTGCCGAAACAATGCCCCTTCGCAGGCCTGCGTCTTTACATTGGCGGCACCGCGATCAAGTTGCTATGCAGGACGGGTTTCAACCAGCGGGGGATCCAGCTGTGGCAATTGCATTTTCGGTAAACGGTAAGCCGGTGAGCGTGGAGGCCGAGGCTGACACTCCCTTGCTGTGGGCCTTGCGTGATGATCTGGGCCTGACCGGCACCAAGTTCGGCTGCGGCATCGCCGCCTGCGGGGCGTGCTCGGTGCATGTCGACGGCAACCTCACCCGCTCGTGCAGCGTGCCGGTGAGCGAGGTCGCGGGCAAGGCGGTGACGACCATCGAAGGTCTCAAGGCCGCCGACGGCACGCTCCACAAGGTGCAAGCTGCCTGGATCGAGGCGCAGGTGCCGCAATGCGGATACTGCCAGTCGGGCCAGATTATGGCCGCGGTCGCGTTGATCGAACAGGTCGGCACGCCGTCGGACGCGCAGATCGATGAAGCCATGACCAACATCTGCCGCTGCGGCACCTATCCACGCATCCGCACCGCGATCCTCGCCGCCACCGGCGCGGCTGCTCAGCAGGGAGACGCCTGATGGCCGACAATCCCAATCCCGAGCTTGATGTCCCTGCAACCGAGACCCCGGCGACCAAGCCCAAGCGCAAGGGCGTCAAGCGCCGCATCTTCCTCGCGGGCAGCGCGCTGCTAGTCGGTGGCGGCGTATTCGGCGTGTGGTGGGCTGACAGCAGCACGCGTTCACGCGGCAATGCGCTGATCGGCGGCGAGGGTCAGCAGGCCTTTGGTAGCATCATGACCATCGCCGAAGACGATACCGTCACAGTGTTCTCGCCGCATATCGATTTCGGTCAGGGCTCGCACACCGCGCTGGGCCAGATGCTGGCGGATGAGCTTGATGCCGATTGGGCCAAGGTCACGATCGAGCAGGCCCCGGCCGACCTCGCCTTCGCCAATGCGGCGCTCGCCAAGGGCTTTCTGCCGACGATGGTGGGCGATACCGTGGCGGGCCTGATCCCCGATGCGGTGATCGGCATGATGGCGCGCTCGATGCCGCTGATGATTACCGGCGGCTCCTCGGCGATCCGCTTTACCGGCGAAGTCGCGATGCGCCGGACCGGTGCAGCGGTGCGCGCGGTGTTGATCGCCGAAGCGGCGGACCGGTTGGGCGTTCCGGCGAGCGAGCTGACCACCGCGAACAGCGTTGTGACCCACGCCAAGTCCGGCAAGTCGCTGCGCTATGGCGAGCTCGCGGCAGGCGCTGCCGGGCGTTCACTCAGCAGCGATCCGGTGCTCAAGACCCGCGAACAGTGGAACCTTATCGGCAAGCCCGTGCCCCGCCGCGACATCCCGGCCAAGGTCGATGGCAGCGCAATTTACGGGATCGACTTCACGCTGCCCGACATGCGCGTCGCCACCATCGCCGCGGCCCCAGTGCGCGGGGGCAAGCTCGAATCGGTCGACGAAGCCCCCGCGCTCGCGGTCAAGGGCGTCGAGAAGGTCGTGAAGCTCGACAACGCCGTGATCGTGGTCGCCAAGGGCTATTGGCCCGCAGCCAAGGGCCTCGCCGCGCTCTCACCCAAGTTCACCGACGGCGGCAACAGCGCCATGTCGACCCCCGCGATTTACGCCGCGCAAGAAAAGCTCATCGCAGGCGGCAAGCCCGATAATGAGGCGGGCGAGGGCGATGTCGAAGCGGCCTTCGGCGCGGCGGGCGCGAAGGTGGTCGAGGCGCAGTACCGCGTCCCCTTCCTCCACCACGCGATGATGGAGCCCTTCGCGCTCACCGGCCATTTCAAGGACGGCAAGCTCACCCTGTGGGGTGGTATGCAAGACCCGCTCAGCACCCGCACCAAGGCGGCGAAGGCGGCGGGGCTTGATGTTGATAACGTGATCTTCAACCCGATGATCATGGGCGGCGGCTTTGGTCGGCGCTTCCCCGATCTTGTCGAGATCATCGATCAGGTCGCGGTGCTGGCCAAGCAGGTGCCATACCCCGTCAAGCTCGTCTGGAGCCGCGAGGAGGAAGTGCGTCAGGGCACCTATCGCCCGCAGTCGTCCTCGACGCTCAAAGCCTCGGTCAAGGATGGGCAGATCACTGCGCTGCGGATCGACTATGCCCAGAGCGGGAATGCCGAGGGCGAGGTGCCGTTCATCTACGACATCCCGGCCACCTCGCGCCGCCATTTTGCCTACCAGTCGAACCAGATCGACGGGCCGTGGCGTTCGGTGAATGCGACCCAATTGGGCTTCTATACCGAAAGCTTCATGGACGAGCTGGCCGAGGCAGCGGGGGAAGATCCCTACCAGTTCCGCCGAAAGCATCTGCCCGCCGGTTCGCGCCATCTCGCCGCACTCGACATGGTGGCGAAGCGCTCCGGCTGGGGCTCGCCGCTGCCTGAGGGCGTGGGGCGCGGGATCGCCATCGTCGAGAGCTTCGACACGATCGTCGCCGAGGTGGTCGAGGCCAGCGTCAAGGAGGACGGCAGCCCTAAGGTGCTTCGCGCCTTTGCGGTGGTCGACTGCGGCACCACGGTGAACCCCTTGAACGCCGAGGCGCAGATCATGGGCGGGCTGATTATGGGCCTGTCCTCGGCTATTGGTGAGCAGGTGACGCTCGACAAGGGCGCGGTGGAGCAAAGCAATTTCACCGATTACCCGATCCTCAAACTGGCCGATGCGCCGCCTGCGGTGGATGTGCATTTCATCGAAAGCGGGGCCAAGACCGGCGGGATCGGCGAACCGGGCCTGCCGCCTGCCTCGCCCGCGCTCGCCAATGCGCTGGCTGCTGCGACGGGCAAGCGCATCCGCACCCTACCGCTGCTGACCCAAGCGAAAGCCTGATTTGCAAGGCTGGTCGGCGCTGATCCTCGCCGGAGGGGCGGGGCGGCGGTTTGGTGGGGGCAAACTGCTGGCGGATTTGGCGGGCGCGCCGGTGATCCGCCGGGTGGCTGAGAGGGTCGCAGCGGCGGGCTTTGCCGAGGTGCTGGTGGTGACGGGGGCCGAGGATGCCCGCATCCGCGCAGCACTTGAAGGCATGGCCTGCTCGATCCTTCACGCCGCTGACTGGGGCGAGGGCATGGCCGCGACCATGCGCGCCGGGCTGGGCGCGGTGGCTCCCACTTCCCGCGGCGTCTGCGTGTTCCTTGGCGATATGCCGCTGGTGCCGGTAGCGCTTGGTCCTGAGATAATCGCCGCCGCCGAGCAAGCAGGCTACGCCGCCCGCCTGCGCTGCGAAGGCCTGCCGGGTCACCCGGTCGCCTTCACCCGCGCGGCCTTCGCCGATCTCGCTCAGTTGACCGGCGATCAGGGCGCGACGGCCTTGCTCAAGGCACGCGCCGATGTCGCTTATATCGACACGGCCGAACGCGGCGCGCTGATCGACATCGATTCGCCCTCCGATCTTGCCGCAGCCGAAGCCGCGTGGAACGCCTGCGCCACCTCGGCCACCAGCGACAGCGCCACTTCGCGCGGGGCCTTGCCGAAGCCGTAGAGGCCGATAGGCGCACGCAGCCGCGCCAGCGCCGCCTCGCTCACGCCATGCCCGCGCAGCCGGGCGAAGCGCTGTTCGAGCCGCGCCCGCGCGCCGATGGCACCGACATAGAAGGCCCCGCTTTGCAAAGCCGCCGCCAGCGCGCGCTCATCGTCCTCGCGGTCGTGTGACAGCACGGCGATGGCGGTCCAGCGGTCCGGTCCGATGGCCGCCAGCGCCGCTTCGGGCGCGCTGCGGTGGTAGGCGATCCCGGCAAACGGCGCCGCGTCCGGCCCACCTGGATTTATCAGGGCAATGTCCCATCCCATCTCCAAGCCGAGCGCAGCAGCCGCCAGCGCCGCACCGTCCTCGCCCACAATCACCAGCCGTAGGGGCGGGATGAAGGCCTTGGTATACCGTGCACCGTCCCAATCATCGGCGGGGGGATCGGCCACCGATTGTGCGGTGCGCGTGTGCCCGTCGCTCATCCACATCAGCGGCTGGCGCGCGGTGTAGCTCTCCAGCAGCGCCCCCACCGCCGGGTCATCCGCCGCCACCGGCTCGACCAGCACCGAAATCCCTGATCCGCAGGCAAGCTTGATATCGATCCACGGACTGCCCTCGCCATAGCGCAAGAGACGCGGTGTACCCTCGGCCATGGCTTCGCGCCCATGGCGAGCGACATCAGCCTCAATGCACCCGCCCGATAGGAAGCCCCAATATTCCTCGTCGGTAATCAGCATCTGCGCCCCAACGTCGCGCGGTGCGGAGCCGCTCACCTCGACCAATGTGGCGATAGCAAAGCGCGTCGGCATGGCGTCAAGCGCCAAGAGGCCTTCGCGAATATCGTCAATCGGAGCGGCAAGGCGCCAGCGGGTCATGCGAGGGGGCGTGCTTTCTTGCAAGAGGGCCGCAACCCTAACCGCCCTGCGGCGCGCGCGCAAATCTCCCGCATGGGACGAAATCTGTCGGTGGCAAAAGAGGGGGTAAACCACTGGTCGGGACGAGAGGATTCGAACCTCCGACCCCCACACCCCCAGTGTGATGCGCTACCAGGCTGCGCTACGTCCCGTTCCAGTGGAAGCGGGCCTATAGGGGGGGAGGCGGTGGCTTGCAAGGTGTGTTTGTTTGCGATCGCGCTGACGCGCGATGCAGACCACCCACCCCGCCTCCCCACCCGGCCACC
>LSKF01000128.1 GCA_001556995.1 Erythrobacteraceae bacterium CCH12-C2 | reverse complement strand
GCCGCTTGCCGCGTGGCAGGTCGATGATCATCGCCGGGTGCTCGGCAGCGCTGACTGGCACCGCGTCCCCGTCGATCACCGCTTCGGCGAATACTGGCGCTGGCAGTGCCTCGGGCGCGCTGGCCTCCTGGGTCACGCCTGCATCGAGCAACTTACGCCGCCAGGTGTAGATCAGCCCGGACGAGACATCGTGCCGGCGGCAGACATCGGCAACCCGCGCGCCCGGCGCGAACGCCTCGGCCACAATCTGCAGACGTTCCTCATCGCTCCATCGCCGACGCCGCTCCGGCCCCGAAAATACCGTCACCTGACCCACCGATCGCTCCTAAGCACACTCTTAAGAGCACGCTTAAGAGCGCTCGCTGCCTACCCAGGCAAGGCGGCCCCCGCCGGATGGATACGCCGGGAGCAGGGCGGCTGCAACTGCTCTGCCACCTGAAAACTGGACCATTTGCGGGTAGAGTTTTCCGCCTTAGACATCCTTGGCTGGGCGAGGAGGTTTGGCGTGAAGGCATCGAAGTTCACGGATGCGCAGAAGGCGTTCGTCATCAAGCAGGGCGAGGAAGGAACGCCGGTTGCTGAGATCTGCCGCAAGGCAGTGATCAGCCAGTCGACCTACTTCAACTGGAAAAAGAAATACACGGGGCTGCTACAATCGGAGATGCGACGGCTGCGCGAGTTGGAAGACGAGAACAGTCGTCTGAAGAAGATTGTCGCCGATCTGACGCTCGATCGCGAGATGCTGCAGGATGTCATCAAACGAAAGCTCTGAGGCCGGATCGGAAGCGCGAGCTGGTCGACGGAATGCTGGTGGACTGGGGCGTGTCGATCCGGAGGGTCTGCCGGGTTCTGCTGTTCGACACTTCCAATTACCATTATCAGTCCCGCCGCACCGACCATTGATTGTCCCGGCAGAATAAATGCCCGGACCGCCCGCTAAGCAACGGAGGCCTTTGTGACCCGTCGCCGTTGCGAGACCAGTGCGGTCGCGCCATCCTGCGGCATCACTGTCTCGTCAAAGATCTCCGTCTGGTGGCGCCCGGATGCCTTCGCCGCATAGAGCGCCTTGTCCGCACAGGCGATAAGCGCGCGAAGATCGGCCGCCGCTTCTGCCTTTGCGATACCTGCCGAAAAGCTCAGCGAGGGCAGTCTTTGTCCGGCGTGCAGGATCGGCGCACGCGACACCTTTTCGCGCAGGGCATCCACCAGCTTGGCGGCCTCCTCGCAGTCCATGTTGGCGCAGACCAAGGCGAACTCCTCACCCCCGAAGCGCGCCGCATAGACCCCCTCATGGTCGATCTCGGCGAGGTGCGCGCTCAGCACCTTGAGCGCCGTATCCCCGGCATCGTGCCCGTGCTCGTCGTTGAAGCGCTTGAAGTGATCGACATCGAGCATGACGAGCGCCATCGGCCTGTTCGACTTGTTCGTTCGCCGCAGCTCGCTTTCCGCCATGTCGAGGAACCAGCGCCGGTTCCAGAGGCCCGTCAGGGCATCTTTCACTGACTGGTTCCGCAGCTCTGTCTGCAGCCGCACAATCGCGGTGGCGAGGCTGATTTGCTCGACGCAGATCTGGGCTATCTCCAGCTTCTGCTCGAGGCGCGCCTTCTGGGCCTCGCTCAAGCCCCGGGCGGGCAGGCGATAGAAATCGAAGTGCAAAAGACCGATCGTCTCGCCGTGCGCGATAATCGGAATGCAGGCATAGGCACCCGGGGAATTGATGACGTGGGAACAGGGAATGGCAATCTCATGGGCCCCATAGGCATAACTGTGTCCGCGCCGCAGCGCCCAGCACTCGTCAGGGCGGAAGTGATGGTCCGTCACCTTCGGCCCGCCCCAGCCGCCCGCATATTCAAGGCAATCGCGCGAGTTCGAATAGAGGTAAAGCGTGCCATCGGCATGCGGGAAGATGTGCGCCATCGATTCCGCGATAATCGCGACCAGCTCATCGATCGACTGTGCCGAAAACAGCCAGGCCGACATCTGGCCGATCAGTTTGAGCGTCGTGCTGTTCTGCCGTTCCTGCTGAGATGCCGACGCGGCTTGATCGATAAGTTCGCGGTATGCCGTCACGTCGCGCTCGATCGAGATAAAGCCGGTGTGATTGTCTTTCTCGTCGAAGAGCGGGCTGATGGTGAGTTTGATCCAGTATGGGCTGCCATCCTTGCGATAGTTGAGGATCTCGCGGGTAATCTGCACCCGCTGGGCGATGGCCGCGTGGATCTCGGCCACGGTGGCGGGATCCGTGCCAGGCCCCTGCAGGACCGAGCCAGGCGTGCGCCCGACCATCTCGTCCAGCGTATAGCCGGACAAGGCAGTGAATTGCTCGTTGACCCAGACGGTCAGACCGTCCGCGTCCGCACACACCACCGCGTCGGTGGCATGCTGCACAATTTCTTTCATGATGTCTGGGGAGCATTGCGCCATGCTGACAGGATCCGACGATGGTCACCGATAGGTCGCATGTTAGAGAACAACCGATAGTAACCAGATAACGTCGTCTCTGGGAGAAGAACCAGGGCGGGATTAACCGGGGAGTAACAGGCTCGACGACGACAACCGAAGCTAGGCTCTCGGTTCGGTCGCGCTCGCGAAATGCCATTGCGGTTCAGCTTGGACGATTCGGGGTCCCGCATGGCAGCTCATTTTGGCATCCGGAAGGGAGAGGTAATTCTGGTGCAGCCCCGCAGCCATGATCGCCATTAGCGACAAAAACTCGGCGATGATCAGTTCATTATTGTTCCGTTGTCGAACCGTCGGACGCCGCAACATTCAAGGCCGCTTCCTTGCCGATCAGGATCTCGGCGAGCGCCCAATACGCCTCGCCCCAGGCAGAAAGCACCTCGTCAGTCGCGGCTTCGCCCAAGACATCGCGGATTGCCGGGAGTAGTGCATCAGCTACCATCGGATAGTGTTCTGGCTTTACTCCCGCTTCGACATGCCTTGCTGCCATACGCATCACCGGCGCCGTCAAATTCTCAATCTTCTCGATATTCTGGGCATAGGCGAGGATTGCCGCTGCCAGTCGTCGCGGCTGTTCGCCGCTCTCTTGCGCAGCATCGTCGAACATCGCCTTGACTGACGGATCGACGAACAAGCGTTCATACATCCGCGTGGTGATTGCTACGCCATGTTGCTGGATGGCGGGCGCCGTGGCATTGACGATGGTCTTGACTTCGGCACTCAGCACGCTGCTCATGACAAGGTCTCCAACAGGGTAACGATCGCGATCGCGATGGTAACGCACCCCCGAAGCGACCATTGCTGCCCGGCGCCTTTGCCATGTGCCCGCGACCTGTGTCTTTCATTTGCCTAGCAGCAGAGGCGCTACATGATCTGATGCAATATCCACACTTGTATCAGCGTATTTCGCCTTGCTGCGGGATTAACTCATTGATTCCATAACGCGGCGGCTAGTCGAGTTCGACTGGACGCGGTAAGGAGGTCTGATGTGGTGCGAGGCGCTGGCTATTCCCCAACCGCTTTGCTCGATCCCGCCAATCGACTAGTTGCACTCGCGCTAGCCTAGTTCCGGCTGTTGAGCGCCCAATCGTAGTCGAAACGGTCGATGCCTACGTTATCGGCCAACAATTCCCGGGTTTCAGGCGACGCATATTTTCGGGCATGTTCGAGCACTGCGGCTTGATCGCCCCAATCGCTGCCGTACCAGTCATAAATGCTGGACGCGATCAGTTCACCATCGACACGTGCAAATCCGCGCGGGTGATTGATGTAGGCCTTGGCGGCTTCCTCCAGCATTGGCTCGAGCGACTGGGCCGTATATGCGCGTACAGCGAGATTGGGACACCCGATCGAGGCACAATTGACAGCGTAATGGATGCGCACGTCCTGCCAGATCGGCCGCAGAATGCCATGTTCGATATCGTCAAGCGACAGATCCTGCCCGTTGACCTTCAGAACCTTGTCCTTCCACGGGCCCTGACCAACCAGACCGATGTCACGAATCGACTCCAGCGGGTAATTGGCGATGATCACATCCACCGTCGCTGCATTGTAGAGATTGACCCAATAGGCGAATTGTTCGTCGTGAGGATATTGAGTGATGTCGATCGCCTGCATCGCGTCAAGATAGCGCTTCAATGTTGCCGCATCGTTCTGCTTGAGCGCGGCGTAATCGACCCGGTTGACCCCGTCGTTGGAAGGCTTGACGTAACGTTGCAGCAATCCGTCCCACACGCCGTGATCGATCGGTTCAGCAATCGTTCCCGAGCGTGTCCATTCGGCATCCGCAGTTTGCGCAGCGGGCGCACAGGCGACCGGGGCGAGGGCCAGAAATACAGCCCCAACAGTCGAGGCCCAGCGGCCACGTGGACGGTGGTCATTCATCTTTCAGGATCCTTCTCGAGCAAGTCCGGCGCCGTCATCTGGCACACAAACCGCTCGGTATTCGCGCTGAGGCTGCACATGGTTACGCGCCTTCGGGACTGGCTTCATCCCGTGTTGCGTAACGAAAGCCGGACGACTTGCGAATGTTTGGGGGCAAAAGGACTTGGGCACCAGCCGAGGAGCAGCACCGATGGAATGTTCGATCAATCGGCGCGGGTTTCTCGCGGCCATTCCCGCAGCGGCGATCGTCGCGGGATGCGTGCCAGGCGCAAAGGTGCTGGATGGCAATTGGGGTCGGTTTGCTGCAAGCACTGACCGCACGGTTGATCATTCGGCATGGGATGCCTTCCTTTCGCGCTATCTTGTGTTTTCGGCGGATGGGGTGAACCGGATACGATACGCTGCTGCAGCCAGCGCTGATCCAATGATCCTGCGTCCCTATCTCGCCAAGCTCGAAACCATCGATCCCGCCAGCCTTGGCAAGGATGAACAAATGGCGTTCTGGATCAATCTCTACAACGCGGCGACGGTGGACCTCATCCTGCAAAAGCCGTCGGTCAAATCGATCCGCGATCTGGGCCCGCTGACTTTGGGGCCGTGGGACAAGAAGATCGTCACCATCGCGGGCACCCGCCTGTCGCTCAACAATATCGAACACGGCATCCTGCGCCCGATCTGGCAGGATGTGCGCGTCCACTATGCGGTCAACTGCGCCTCGATCGGGTGCCCCAACCTCGCGCCGCGCGCTTACACTGGTGCGAACCTCGAGACCATGCTGGAACAGGCAGCTGCCGACTACATCAATCACCCGCGCGGCTTTGCCCGGATTGACGGCAAGCTGCGCGCGTCGAGCATTTATGATTGGTATGCCAGCGACTGGGGAACTCAGGCGGACATACTGAACCATGCGCGCCGCTATGCCCGGCGCGAAAGCGCGGCTCTGCTGGCCGAAGCCACGCGGATTGACAGCTTCGCTTATGATTGGGCGCTCAACGCGGCCTGAGGGTCAGGTCGCGTCGAGCGTATGCCTGATCAAAACCGCTTTTTCAATTCCACCCCATAGACCGCCGGTTCGTTCACGAAGCCGGAGAAGTTGTTGAAGTCGATTGCGCCAAGCACCGAGGTGTCATCGAAAATGTTGCGGCCGAAGGCGGAAATCTCGAACGCGCCATCGTTGAAGCGATAACCGATCCGCGCGCCGACCTCGAACAAGTCGCGATCCCGGAATTCGACGCTCTCGTAGAGGAAGAAGTTGATATTGCTGCGATATGCAAAGTCGGCAAAGGTGAAGACCTCGCCCGGCCCGACGGGAATGGTGTAGTTGACCGTGCCGTTCGCGATCCAGCGCGGGGCCTGCGGCAAGGTATTGCCGTCAATCAGCGCATTGCCGGTGGCCGGATTGATCGGGTCGAGCACCGTGCATGGCGCACCGCAAATTCCTACTTCCAGCCCGGGATCGTCGATCCGGGTGTTGTTGAGGCTGACGCCGGCGGTAAGCGTCAGCCGCTCCACAGGATCCAGACCCAGATCAAGCTCGAAACCGTGCCCGCGCACATGATCGGCGTTGAGAAGCTGGTTGAAATTGCCCGCTCCGCCAACCGCAGTGAGCTGCTGGTCATTGGTGCTATAATAGAAGGCGGCTGCATTGAAGCGCCCCTTGCCGCCGAGGAACGTACCCTTCACCCCGGCTTCGAAGGAGTCGATCGTTTCGGTATCGGCGACGGTCACTGCATCGCCAAACACGATCCGACCCTGGACATTGGGCGCGCGAAAGCCGCGGGCGTAGCGTGCATAGATATTCGCACCATCAGTCACTTGATACCGCAGGCTGATATCGCCCGAGAGGTTGGAGGCATCGAGGTCGCGCGTGATCGGGCCGAGTGGCGGCGCGCCGAATGGGCCGATCAACCGGCTGGCGGTAAAGTCCTTCTCCTCGTGCGAGAAGCGCAGGCCCGCCGCCAGTTCGAGCCGCGTGGTCAGCGCGATTGTTGCTGATCCGAACAGGGCATAGGCATCGGTGCGTTGGTCCTGCACCGCCAGCCCGTTGCGGGTGCCGCCCGCGAGGGTATCGAAGCTTTCGTTCTCGATCTCGAGGCTTTCGCGGAAGTAGAACCCGCCCACTGTCACATCCACGCCCGGGGCCACCGGGCCGCTCAGCCGCAACTCGGTGGTCTGCTGCCAGTGATCGGTGATGTTGTCGGCGCTTTCGGCGGGAAAGGGAATGAAGCCCGGACCCGAAGGCGGGGCAAAGGCCGCGCCGAAACCGCCGTCGACATCGCCGCGCGCATCGAGCCGCACTTCGCTGTAACTGCTGACGCTCGACAGCTTGAAATCGCCGATCTGGGTATTGGTCTGGAGGATAACCCCGAAGGTATCTGTCTCGAGAATCTGGGTCGCATCCTGCGCAGTGGAAAAACGCTCGAACTCGTCGATCAACCCGCCGCGACCGGGCCGAATGATATTGGCGCGAAACAATCGCGACCCGCCCGACAAATCGCGCCCGAACACCGAAAGGTTGGCATCAAAGCCGCTGCCGCGATCAAACCCCAGCTGCACCCGTCCCGCGACGTCGCGGAATTCCTCGAACCCGCGCTCGCCGCCCCCGGTAAAAGTGTTGTCGACGAAATCGTCGCGGCGCTGATAGAGACCCGAGACCCGCAGCGAAAAGCCGCCACCGATATCACCGCCGACAGCGGCTTCCGCATCGACGGTATCGAAGCGGGAAAAGCCGATCCGGGCGAAATTGCGATCAGCGGCATCGGCCTTGACCGACTCCAGCTTGACCACGCCCGCCGGCGTGTTGCGACCGAACAGCGTGCCTTGCGGTCCGCGCAGCACCTCGACCCGCTCGACATCGAACAGCGGGAAGCCGCGCAGGATCGCGTTTTCGAGCGGCACCTCGTCGAGCACGACCGAGACCGGGCCATTGGCGTTGAGATCGAAATCGGTGTTGCCGAGCCCGCGAATGTAGAAGCGCGGAAAGATCCGCCCCGAGGAGGCTTCGGCATAAAGGCTCGGGCTGCGGGCGGCGAGGAACAGCAGATCCTGCGCTCCGGCCCGGGCATTGTCGAGCCGCGCGCCACTGAGCACGTCGAGCGACAGGGGAACTTCGGTAATTGCCTCACTGCGCTTTTGTGCGGTGACGATGATTTCGCCAGGGGCTGGCATTGGCGCCTCACCTTCGTCGGCGAGGGCCGCGACAGGCAGACAAAGGGCAGCAGTGCACAAGAGAGCGGTTGCGGGTCTGTTCGGCATGGGGGCTCCTGAATGAGGGCATCGACGAGTACGGGTTCGCTCAGTTTCACCAATGGGTTACTCGGCTTTTTTCTTCCGAGACCACCGGGCCTTGGACGATTCTGTAACGATCCGAAGATTTGGGCCTAACCCGCGATGGGTTCTTTCGACTTCGTGCAGCATTGGCGGCGAAGCGCCCCGGTTGAATGCTTCAAGAGGACGCACGGAATATGGCGATACTCGTTACAGGGGCCGCGGGACTTCTGGGTGCGGCGCTTACGGCCGCGCTTTACGCGCGAGGTACAACGGTGATCGCGCTCGTGCACCGGACCGCAGAGATCCGCAACAATGCTGGCGAGGCAGTTCTTGCGTCGGCCTGCGATCCGTCATCTGCACCATCGGGCATACAGGTGGTGCAAGGGGACGTGCGCAAGCCCGGGCTTGGCCTTGATTCAGCGATGCGCGACTGGCTCGAACGCCACGTTACGGCCATTGTTCACTGCGCGGCGCTCGTCCGGTTCGAGGCGGCTTGGGACGAACTTCACGCGGTCAATGTCACAGGCACGCGCCATGTCGCACAGCTATGCCCGTCCGCGCGCTTCATCCATGTCAGCACGGCCTATGTCTGCGGGCTGACTGACGGCCCGATCGCCGAGGCACCGTGCAATCCCGAGGGGCCCTTCGGCAACCACTATGAACGCTCCAAGGCCGTGGCGGAAACGTGTCTACGCGAACAGCGCCCCGGTGCGGTGATCGCGCGGCCCTCTATCATTGTCGGCGAAGCGGCCAGCGGCCGGATCCGCAGCTTCGACACGATCTACCGGGCATTCAAGTTCATCGCTGAAGGCAAGGTCACAGCGGTTCCGGCCTTGCCGGCCGCGACGCTGAATTTCGTTCCCATCGATCATGTCGTCGATGCGATTGCCGCGCTCGTCGATCACCCGTGCAGCGATGGCAAGTTCGTGCATCTCGCCGCGCGCAAAGCGGTTCCGGCACAACGCTTCCTCAACCTGATCGGCACGGTTCCGGGACTGCAAAGCCCGCGCATTCTCGGGCCCGAGCCTGTCGAGGAGGCACGCGCGTCCGTCGCCGAGCGGCTGGCACGGCCCTATTGGGGCTATTTCCAGCGGCACCCCGATTTTACCACCGGGGCTCTGGCCGAACTCACCGGAATGGCGGCCCCTGCAATCGACGATGCCGCCTTGCTGCGCCAGATCGCCTTCTGCGTTGCAGCAGGATTCATCCGGCCGCGAACTTTACGCGCTGATCGATAGGCAACAAGCTCAGCGAATATCGGGGTAGTGATCAGCAAGCCGCTCGCGCGCGCCCAGCGCCCACATCATGCCGACCTTGAAATAGATCCAGTTGGCGCGCCACCGTCCCCAGGCGACAATCCTCCGGTCCGATGTCCAGACCCAGCGACGCACCATCCGCGTCCGCCCGAAGCGGGCGAGTTTGATGCACAGGTCGGCCTCTTCCATCACCACCACCCGCTCGTCGCAGCCGCCCACGGCGAGGAACTGCTCGCGCCGGAAGAACATCGCATGGTCGCCGAATAGCAGCCGCACCCCGCGCACGAACAGGTGCGGGCGAGTAAGCAGTGGCGCGTACCAGGTCTTGATCCAGTTGTGGAAGCTCGATCCCCAGCGCGTGCCGCCCGGACCGGCGATTCGCGGCATGAAGCTGGCGAGCGCGATGCGGGGATCGGACATGGTTGCGCGGATCACCGCAACGGCATCGGCAGGCAGCAGCGAATCGGCGTGGAGCACGCAGATCACCTCGCCGCTGTCGCGGCCCACACCATGGTTGATCTGCGCGCCCCGGCCTTTCGTGGGGGCGCTGACAGTCGATATCCGGGCAGCGCGGGCAAGGGCAAGCGTGGCGTCGGTGCTGCCCCCGTCCACCAGCAGCAGCTCGTCAGGCGGCGGGTCCATGATGCGAAGCGAGGCGAGCGTGGCTGGCAGCGCCTGCTCCTCGTTGAAGGTGGGAATCAGGATGGTGACGCGCATGACGACACCAGATCAGGCCACCGGGCGAGATCCTCTGGCCGGTCGCAATCGGCGAGCGTTTCGAGCAGGCAAGGCACGATCGCCATGCGCGCGAGTCGAGCGAGCGTCTCGGATAGCACCTGCTCGGTACTCCACGGCATGTCGACCAGCAATTCGCGCAGGGCTGTGCGCATTCCGATCAAATAATACCCACCATCCTCGGCAGGGCCAATGACTACCTCGTGGCTCAGCAACGCTGTAATGGCCGCATCGACATGCCGCGGCAGCAAATCAGGGGTGTCGGCACCAAAGAAGATCACCGGGGCTGGCTCGAGGCAAGCCAGCAGTCGCGCCGAGAGGTCCCCCGGCGCCTGCTCCACCAAGTGCACGTGTGGGCCGAGCCACGCGGCAAATTCGCTTTCATCGGCCCCCGTGAAGGCGACCGTGACGATCTGACCTGCGATCCGCAACGTATTGACGGTGCGTTCGGTGAGCCGCCTGTGCAATGCTGCCGCACCTTGCGCTCCCAGGGCAGGGATGAGTCGGGTCTTGCATGCGCCTGCGGCCGGGAAGCGGGCAAACAGGACAAGGCGCGGATCAGTCATTGACGGCCCTCTTTGCCAGCGTCGGCAAGACATTGCCAGCGCCCTCCTTACGTATTGCTGCATGCCCTATGCGACCTGCACCATGTGAATGCGGCAAGCGCCTCGCGCCAAAATCGCCGAACGCTTCGCGCCCGATGACATAGAGGATCTTGGTTCCCGCGAGGATCACCCCTCGCACCGTGCCGGAGATCTTCGATACCCCAAGGCGGCGGCGATAGCCGGTCGGCACCTCGGCGATCCGCAGGCCCTGCTTTGCGGCACGGACCTGCATCTCGATGGTCCATCCGAAGTCGCGATCCTGCATGGCGAGCTTCTCAAGAGCGTCGCGGCGAATTGCGCGGAACGGGCCCAGATCCGAATAACGCACGCCCCAGATCAACCGAACCAGCAGCGGCGCCAGCCAATTGCCGAAGCGTTGCGGCACGGTCATCGCGCCCGGCTCGATGTTGCCCGCCACGCGCGATCCGATCACCAGATCGGCCTGCCCCGCGATCAGTGGCGCGACAATTGCGTTGGCATCCTCGAGCTTGTCCGATCCATCGCTATCGACGAACAGGATGATGTCGGTCTCTGGCCTGACTAGCGTCAGGCCTGCGAGACAGGCCGAGCCATAGCCGCGCTCCGGCTCGGCAACCACCGTTGCGCCGGCGGCGCGTGCTGCCCCTGCGGTCCCATCGGTGCTGCCATTGTCGACCACGATCAGCTGGTCAAGGCTTTGTCCCAGCGCGGCTTTCACGTCGCTCACGACGCCGCCGACTGCCGCCTCCTCGTTCAACGCCGGAATGATCGCGGCAACCCTTGCCCTCGAGATCGGCGTCGGCGGGGGAATGGGCACGAGGGCGCCACTGCGGCGGTGGTTTTGCCAATCCGCGAATACAGCTGCGCCGAGAATGGCGACCTCGATCAGACGCGCCAGCGGATGGACCTCGAACAGTTCAAGCGCCGGGTCGTCAAGCGTCAGCCCGGTAAGATAGGACAGTGGCAGGGCGGCGGTCGCGGCAAACGGCCACAACTGGTCGCGCCCCACCGCAAAGGGCAGCAGCCAGAGCAGATACCAACTGTTGATGGCTGGCGCGAACAGCAGGATCACACCAAAGATGGCGGCCAAGGGGACATCTTCGACAGAACGGCTGCGCGCGTGCAGCCACAACACAATCAGGCCAGCGCAGCCGAACGACGCGAGGCGCGCAACCCGCCAGCCGAACCCGAACAGCAAAACCTCGTAGCCCAGCGGATTGAAGTGCCAGAACTGCACAAATGCTCGCGTCGTCTCGAAACCCACGCCGCGCCCTTGCAGCAGAAATATCAGATAAGATGCGATGAGCGTGGCCGCTGCCGCCAGCAGCGCCGCGGGGCGCACGCGAAGCAGCAAGGGCCATGCCGCCAGCGCCACCAGCTTTACGCCTGCGGCTGTGGCAAAAAGGATCCCTGCGAAGACCGGATGCCTGCGGGCCGCGAGAACCCCGGCGAAAAGCGCCGCTGCCAGCAGGCCATCAGGATGCAGGTGCAGGCTGGTATCGGCAATCACCAGCGGGTTCCAGGCATAGAGCGCCACGGAACCGGGGGAATGTCGGCGCAATAGCAGAGCGACGAGCAGCAGGTTGACCCCGGCAAACAGGAGCTGGAGCCCAAGCGGATTGGTGCGGAAAGCCGCGAAGGTAGCGGCGAAAACAACTTGCAGGACCGGCCCGTAGATGGTCGGATATTCGGGATTGTTGACGCGGTCCAGCGTCGCCCTGAGATCCAATGGCACCGCCTCGTCAACGACAAACGCCTTGGGCGCCGCGCCATAAGGTGTGCCGGTTTGCAAGGTCCGCCAGCCGTCCCAGATGAAGCGGAAGTAATCGTCAATAAAGTCCGGGATGGCAACCAAGGTCACCGCATGGGCGAGCGCCGCTCCAGCGAGGACCACGCGGGGGTTTGCAATGGGCTGCTTCCACAGCAACGCCACAGCGAGTGCGCTCGCCCCGGCAAAAATGGCCAGATAAAGCCTCGCATCGAAAACGTCTGCGGTGCCTACCTGCGTAAGCGCCGCCACTGCCGCCAGGGTACAAGCCAGCGCAACCCTATATCGCACCGATTTATTCTTCGGCCTGACTTCGCCAGCGACCGCCAAAGTCGGATCAAACGCCGAAGCGGTTGTTCAGATAGAACAGCACCAATTGGCGTTCCTGGTCCTTGAGGTCGAATTCGCCGGCCCGCACCTTGGCCGCCACGTCGCGCGCGGTAGCCGCGTCCTTCACACCGCCGGGATGGGCGCACTTCTTGCACGCGATCTTTTTCGAGACGAGCGACTTGCCCCGATTATGCGCTTCAACGGCAGGATCGCGCGGCTGACGTGTCGGGAAGGTTCCGCTTCCGCTCTGGCTGCCGCTCTGGCTCCCGCTTTGCAGGGCCAGCGCGATGTTCGGTTTGGCTGCATTGGCCACGCTAGCAGACATGCAACTGCCCGCAGCCAACATCGCAACAATTAGATATCTTCTCATGGGGCCGTCCTTGCACCGTTGAATTCTCCGGGAAGGTGTTCGCGTCCGGTCGATCAAAGGTTACGCGTGGCCGCCTGTTTATGGCTGTTTCATCACAGCTCTGCGCAAATTCCATAATACGCAGCTTCTTCGCCCGGCCTAGTCCTTGGCTTAATGTGGAGGCGCTTCGTGACTTGCCAGGATTCGGGCACCATCCGATCAGCCGGGAAAGCCGACATTGAAAATCGTTTTCGCAACCTGATGATCGCTGTCCAGGCGGGAGACCGTACGGCCACAAACCTTCTCCTTCGGCAGGCCGGAATCTGGCTCCATAATTACTATCGAATGCGCCTTGCCCCGGAAGAGCGTGATGATCTGGTGCAAGAAACGCTACTGGCGCTCTATCTTGCACGAACTACGCGGAATTCCGAGCGCCCGTTCCTGCCGTGGCTGGCCGGGATTGCCCGGCGCCGGTGGATGGGGCACCTGCGCAAGCTGTATTCTTTTCACCGTCGCGCAAGCGTTACCGAGGCAAATGGTCGTGATCTCATCTCATTTGGCGTTACCGAAGGCGATGCGGTTCTCGATCGGCTAAGCCTTGAGCGGCTCCTGCAAACGGTCTCGCACCGGCAGGCGGAGGCCATCAGGCTCGTCAAGATCGAGGGCTTTACCGTGCGAGAGGCCTCCGGAATGACCGGACAAAGTGAGAGCCTGATCAAGGTCAATATCCATCGGGGTCTTCATGAAATGTCCGCTCTCGCGGCGACCGATGAGGTCGGAAGGGTGGCCAGCCGTTAATCGCGCTTGGAAGGTTGACAACCGCAATCCGCGCGAAGCCGCAATATTTTTTCAATTGTGTCACCTTTTCCGAAATCGGCGCGAAAACAGTTTGTGCGCGGTCGCCCACTGACCCCGAACCAGCGGTGCCCGGCCTGCCCCCTCCAAAGGCCGGCACCGCCCTACCCCCTGAACCTGGCGGGAAGGGCGACCGCTGCACACCCGAGATATTGGATAGGAGTAATCCGAAATGAAAATCAGACTTGCAATGCTTGCCGCAGCCGCGTTTGCTGCGCCGCTGATGACTGTAACCCCGGCACTCGCAGATGGCGGGGTCTTCGTCGGAACCGAGGGCGAAAACATCGCCGTCGGCGGCTATGATGCTGTCAGCTATTTCCGTGGCACCGGCGTCCCCGTCCAGGGCAATGCCCGTTACAGCGTGACCTGGAACGGGGCCGAATGGCACTTCGCCAATCAGGCCAATGCCGAGGCATTCAAGGCCAACCCCAATGCCTTTGCGCCGCAATATGGCGGGCATTGCGCCTGGGCTATGAGCCGCGGTTCGCTTGCGCCGGGCGATCCGCTGCTTTACAAGATCGTCAACGGCAAGCTTTACCTGAACTTCAATCAGCAGGTTCAGCAGACCTGGCTCGGCGATATTCCCGGCTTCATCGCCAAGGCCGACCCTGCATGGCGGCTTATCCCCGACGGCCAGGTGTTCGGCGCTTAAACTGGCATTCGATGTCAGCCCTCAAACCCCAACCCAAAAGGACACGAACAATGTCGAATGCAATGAACTTCGCCAAGATGATGATGGTCGCCGGCGGGCTTTCGGTTGCCGCTACTGCGGCTCCGGCTTTGGCCGATGCACCTTGCGGTGCCAGCTATAGTGCCAATCCCTGCAATCCTTGCAATCCTTGCAATCCCTGCAACCCGTGCAAGGCTGCGAAGAAGAAGGGCAAGAAGGCCAAGCAGGCCAATCCCTGCGCGGCCAATCCCTGCGCGGCCAATCCTTGCAAGGCCAATCCCTGCGCTGCCAACCCGTGCAAGGCCAATCCCTGCGCTGCCAACCCGTGCAAGGCCAATCCCTGCAAGGCCAATCCTTGCAAGCCGCAAGCCTGACACTTGCGCGAGCGCGGCCGGACAGGGTGTAGTCAACCTGTCCGGTTGCGCTTGACGCTCTGCTGACAAGGAACCCGCATGACCGCAAAGGCATGGTCGGACCTATTGATATCCAGCACGCAGGAGATGTTTGCGCAGGGCCTGCCGATGATGAGCCGCGTTCTGCCAGATGATGCGGTTGCCGAGATCTGGACGCATTATCCCGATGGCGACGTGGTAAACGGCGCGGCGGGCAGCCGATACTTCTATCATTGTCACCCTCCAGGAGAGCGGGGCGAAGGCGAGCATGGTCACTTTCACCTGTTCCTGGCCAAATCGGCAATGCCGCAAGATGCAGTCCCGCTGAGAAAGCCGCCCAAGGCCGGACGCAAGGAACGGCGCGCCGACGTCGTTCACATTGCCGCATTGTCGATTTCGACCGAAGGCCTGCCGCTCGCATGGTTCACCACCAATCGCTGGGTCACCGATGAATGGCTTTATCCGGCCCCGGTGGTGGCTTCCTGCCTCGACCGGTTCGACCTTCGCGGCGACGACGGTGATCCGCTGGTCAATGCATGGATCACCGCCATCACCGCGCTTTCGCGCCCACGGTTGATTGCGCTGCTGGCCGAGCGCGACCGGGTGCTGGCGGCACAGGACCCGACCGGCGAGGATAGACAGGTCGAGATCGCCTCGCATGAGGCGATCATGATCGAGAACCTTCTGACTGATATGGACTGATCCGACCACCATCCACCGCTCGGCCATGATCTTTTTTGCGTCCTGCGATGTAACCTCGCCAGGACTTTGACCGAACCCATTCTCGTGAGCCTCGAAGGGCCACGACGGAACCATGAAAGGACTCAACGTGAAATCGACTCTCGGACTGGCAGCCGCCTCGCTTGCTTCGCTTGCCGCGGCCTCGCTGATCGCTACCTCGCCCGCTGTCGCCCAGAGCGGCGGAGCTAAGGAAAAATGCTATGGCATCGCCCTCAAGGGCAAGAATGATTGCGCCGCCGGCCCCGGCACGAGCTGTGCGGGCACCTCGACCGTCGACTATCAGGGCAATGCCTGGAAGCTCGTCGGCAAGGGCCAGTGCGAAGATCTGGGCGGTTCGCTCACCCCGAAGAAGGGCAATGCCAAGCCCGTCCCCAAGAAGAAGTAATCTTCACCGGATGTCGGCCGACATGACCACGCTGCCCTCGTTGCCCCCGGTTGTAGGGGTGGGGCTCAAGCCCCGGCATTACGCCGAGGCCTTCGCGATGATGTCGGCCGATTCCACTTTGCCGCCCGGCTTTCCGGGCTGGTTCGAAGTCCACCCGCAGAATTACTTCGGCGCAGGTGGGCCGCCGCACCGCTGGCTGGCGGCTTTTTCCGAAATGGCATCGATCAGCTTTCATTCGGTCGGGCTCTCGTTAGGTAGCAGCGCCGGGGTAAACCACGAAGAGCTTGATCGCTTGGCGGCGCTGTGCGCGCGCTACGCGCCCGCCATGGTCTCCGATCATCTCAGCTGGAGCGGTGACGCCGATAATCGCTATCCGGACCTCTTGCCGGTTCCTTACACGCGTGAGGCGCTCGATCATTTTGCGGCACAGGTCGGCCGTGTCCAGGATCGCCTTGGCCATGCGATGCTGATCGAGAACCCGTCGCGCTATCTCGCCTTCCGCGGCGACGAGATGAGCGAGGCCGACTTCCTGCAAGCGCTTTGCGCCCGTAGTGGCTGCGGTATCCTGCTTGACATCAACAACATCGAGGTGTCGGCCACAAATCTCGGGCTGAACCCTGAAGCGATGCTCGATGCGATCGATCCGCTGCTGGTGCACGAGGTGCACTTGGCCGGTCACGCCAGAGAAGATCATCCCCACGGCCCGCTATTGATCGATGATCACGGATCGGCTGTATCGGCCGAGACTTGGCGCTTGTTTGCCAAGTTCATACGCCGCGCCGGACCGCGGCCGGTGCTGATCGAGTGGGATACCAATGTTCCCGCTTTCGATATCCTACTCGCGGAGGCGGCCAAGGCCGAATCGCTTATGCGGGTGCAAGCGAACCTACCGGCACCCGCTCATGCGCTCGCTTGACAACAACCAGCGCGCCATGATGCAGGCGCTTGATCTGGGGCCCGACCATCTGCCCGACGATCTTTTCGCCGGCCCTCACGAGCGGGTTCTGGTCGGCATGAAGGTCCACGCCAACACGATCTCCCACGCCCGCTTGGTGGCGCTCGAGGAAACCTTCCCTCGCACACGTGATGTGATCGGTCATGAACGCTTCAACCAACACTCCCGGTTGTTCCTCCAGCAACCGGGAGTGACAGGTCAGGCGCTGTCCGGGATTGGAGCTGGCTTTGATCATTTTCTGATGGCGATGGGCGAGTCGCCTGGCGTCGCCGATCTGGCGCTTTTCGAGTGGCTGTGGTTGCAGGCTTTTCACGCTGCCGATGCAGTCCCGCTCGAGCTTGCCGCACTGGCAGGCCAAGATCCCGATGATCTGCTTGCGCTGAACCTGCTGCGCCATCCAAGTGCCTTGGCCAAGCCCTTTGAGCGGCAGGTCCACGAGCTGATCGGCGAGAATATCCCTGAGGTGAAAGATGCCGCGGCAATCCTGCTGACACGTCCGCAAGACGCGGTGCTTGTATCCGCCGCGAGCATGTTGATGGCACAATTGCTTGCCGCCGCAGGCAGCGCCACCAGCATTGGTAACCTACTCGCTTTTCCCTGCGAACCCGATCCCGACGGTACGCCTGATACTGATGCCAATATGCAGGGGCTCGTCGCGCTCATCAATGCCGGTGCTTTCGTTGCGGCATGACGATGGTCAATCTTTAGGATCAAGGTGAAGTCCATGAACGCCATTCTCTCCGCCTATGGCCGCGCGGTCGCGTTTGTCAGCGGCAATTTCTGGCAACATACGATGCTCCTCTTCACCCGGATCGTGCTCGCCGGAATTTTCTGGCGCGCAGGCCGTACCAAGGTGGAAGAAGGCAGCTGGCTTTCGATCAGCGATACCACCTATTTCCTGTTCGCCGAGGAATATGCCGGTGTCCCATTGCCAAGCGACTTTGCAGCGGTGTTGGCAACCGTGTCGGAGCATGCCTTTCCGATCCTGCTTGTTGCCGGATTGTTCACGCGATTTTCGGCGTTGGCGCTGCTGGTGATGACTATTGTGATCCAGTTCTTTGTCTATCCGGAGGCCTGGTGGTCGGTGCACTCACTTTGGGCCGCGCTGGCGCTGGTTTTGATCGTGCGCGGCGGCGGGATGTTCAGCCTCGATGCGGCACTTCTCACGATGCGCCGCGCATGAGGTATATCGGACTCAAAAAATAGCGCGCACACCTTGTGCCTACAGCGTGACGCATGTGCCGTCCGACGCGATCGTTACGGTACCGGAATAGTGTTGTGCAATCGCCGCCAGGCCTTCCTCAAGCCGCGAAAATGATCGATCCATGTGGTGCGACAGCAGCAGACGCATTGGAGCAATATTGGCAGCCATGCGGCCGATATCTTGCGGTGATCGATGCAGCCCGATGGGCTGGCCTTCGCCCTCTGGAATGACGTGATGCGCAATCAGCAGGTCGGGTCGCAGCGCGGCCGTAAAGCGGTCAAATTTGCTTGAAGCCGCGCTCTGGTCGCCGGCGAACAGGATGGTGCGCCCTCGGACGGTGACGGTATAGGCAAGGCTTGGAGCCGGTCCGTGATGAACGGGAATGGCCTGCAAGACCATGCCACCGGCAATCTCGACCCGTGTGATGGGCCCTTGCTCGGCATCGGCAGCGGGGATCTCCCGCACCGCAAGCGGCCGCCGTCCATCACCTGCATCGAGATAGCCATGGAGATAGGCCCACGCGCCCTTACCTCGCCCGAATTGGGCCGCAAGAAAGTCCCTTGTCCCCGGAAACACGCTGGCAGCCTCGGGCCCGATGATCGTGAGCGGGGCGTTCCCCCCTTCGAAGCTGCCCGTATTGAGGATGCCCGACAGTCCTCCACTGTGATCCGCGTGGAAATGGCTGAAGGCGATGGCTTCAAGGTCAGCGACTTTCAGCCCGGCCTCACCAAACCGTATGAAGCTCCCAGGTCCGGTGTCGATCAGCACCCGGGCCTTGCCGTCGACCCACAGGGCGTAGCTGGTCCCCGCGCGCGACCCTTCGGCAATCGGCCCGCCCGATCCGAGCGCCTGCACCCCCACCTCGGCAGCGCGACACTGAGCTGCCCCTTTTGCAACGGGCGTGTTGTCTATGGGTATAGCGACCAGGGGTGCCCCGGCGGGAGCCAACAGAAATCCCAACATAACCAGCGAGGGGCCCAAACCACTCCACATCATGGACAAGCTCCACTCCGTTCCACATGGCCATAATCGCGATTCTTGCGGTGGCCATCGTGAGTATATTCTAGCTCACAAGTCGGTTGGCATCATCGGATTCCTATGATGCGTTTTGCGGATTGTCGACGCAGGCGCTCAGCCTATCTGCCGGCGCCACCGGCCTGGCGGAATGCCATGAAGATCGCTGAAAACCTTGGTAAAGTGCTGTTGTGAGGAATAGCCGCAGGCGTAGGCGATTTCGGCAAGCGGCAGGCTCGTCTCGGAGAGGAGATGGCGCGCATGTTGGGCTCTGATATCCCGAACGTATGCGAAGGGGGTCTGTCCCGTGGTTCGCCGGAAGGCGCGTAGGAACTGGAAGCGGGGCAGCCCGATCGCATTGGCCAAGTCGGTGAGAGTGAGCGGCTCTTCTAGCGACTCCATGACGAAATCTCGGCACAGTTTCAGATCGACCGGGGTCAGTTCCTGCAATGTACCGGACCGCTTGTAACCCGTCGGCCAGGCGTAGCGCGCCAAGGCGGCCATGATCCCGAGCGAAAGGCTTTCGAGAGCGATCCCGCAGGGTCTCGGTGATGTGGTCATGATCGCCTGGTAGGTGCTCGCTGCCTGCCGAAAGAAGGGGATTCTGAGATCGAACCCGGGCTTCACCACGAAATCGTCCAGTCTTCCGCCGGCCTGTTCCACCATGTCGGCAAAGTCTTGGGGTTGTACGAAGAAGCTCATCACCTTGCCGGACATGGGGGGTGCCGTGTAGCGGGCGGGCGTGTCGGCAGGCATGATCGTGCAATTGCCACTGTGCAAGATCATCTCGTCGATACGCTCGCCGTTGATTTCGCAATCCACCAGCCGCGCGCCTGTCAACCACACGACGATTGCGTGGGTGTCGAGCCCGCGATGTTCGCGCAAACCCCAACGTCCGGTCTGAAAGTGCCGAACCGCGTGGACTGCGCCAGAAGATTTGACGCAGTCGAATCGGGCCGGTTCACTCATTATCAGGCGGTCAAAAGTCGTGCCAGTGGATGCCCGCCCGACTGGGCAGGTGACTGCTGTTGCCATGGGATCCCTCCATGCGTAGTGCGCTCACAGGTTCGTTACGAACCGTTCGCCGCATGCAGGATATGGTCTCGAGCGAGCTTGGCTTTCATCACCGTGCGCTGCGCATTGGCGCATGCGCAAGCGCGTGCAAGTATTGATCGCCTATGATGTCAGGTCGCGCGCAGTTTCGTCAGGAGCGCCGAAGTCTGCGCCATCGGCCAGGTGGCATATTGAACCGCGCCTTGAACAGGCTAGTCAGGTGCGACTGCGACGAATAGCCGCAAGCATAGGCAATTTCAGACACGGCAAGGTCGCTTTTTTCAAGCAATTCGCGGGCGCGCCGCAAGCGCTGTTCGCGGACGAACTGATAGGGGGTTAAACCCTCGACTTCCTTGAACCGCCGACAGAAATGATATTGCGATAATCCCGCTTGCGCTGCGATGTCCCGGAGCCCGATCGGTTCGTCGAGATTGTCGAGGATGTATTGTTTGGCGATTGCCATGGCAGAAAAATTTGGTTGCCCGCCGTGATCGGCGCTGCTGACTGACCAATGGTCACAATAGGAACGAGCGATTTCGACACAGACTCGCAACGCGATCGATTCGAACGCCAGCTTCGAGAAGGCATCGCGTTTGGCAAATTCGGCTGCATAAGCTTTTGCCGCCTGCACAAGGACGGTGTTGCGGGATTCGGGTGTGGGCCGGATCAACGCTGCCTGTGACGCCGGCCTATCGGCCCCAAGGATTTCGGCATATTCTGTAGGGTTTATATAGAAGATGTCGTCCGTGCCGCCATCCGAGACCAGTTGGAAGGACCAGTCGGACCCTGGCGGCATGACCGAGACGCTGTCGGCCTTGAGCGGCGCATCCTCCAGGCGCTTGCCGATAACGCTGCGGTCACACCAGCGTGCGCCATCCCTCCAAATTGTCACGACAATGTCGTCGAGGCCGGGCGTCGCCACGCGAACATCGGGCTGCGGACGGTGGAGCCGCAAGCCGTTGAACAAGGGGGTACGGTGGAGATTGTCAAACGCAAGCGGTGTGGAAAGCTGCATCCTGTCCAGCGAGGTGCCTGACAGATCGGGCGGCCTCACGCCCGTAAGGGTGCTCATGGATCCGTTGGTCGCTTGTAAGTCCACCCTCGCTAAATTCCCTTGAAACGATTTGGTTCCGCGCGCGCTCAAGAATGCCCTACCACACTGAATGTCAATATGTTTCGGTGGGCATTGGGCGTATTCTCCCGCGCCTGGCTGCGCGCAAGCAGATATAAGAGCCCCTTGGCCGCAGTGCGTTACATCCCGTTCCGGATCGAAGGCGTGCCCGTTTCCAAGGTGCGTCTGCCAGCCCCCCAAGGGGCCAACCGGGAGGAAAACATGTCGGCATTTACCAGTGGATTGCACCACCTCGGCTTCACCGTCAGCGATCTGGCGGCTGCGCGGGGCTTCTTCGTAGAGGCGCTCGGCCATCAGGTTGTGGGCGAAGTGCCCGATTACCCGGCCGTGTTCGTCAGCGACGGCACGACCATGATCACGCTGTGGCAGGTCGAGGATCCGGTCACCGCCACGGGCTTTGACCGGCGCAAGAACATCGGCCTGCACCATGCCGCGTTTCTGGTCCAGACCGAGGCCTTGCCCGAGCTGTTCGACAAGGTCTCGACCTGGCCCGGGGTGACCGTGGATGCGCCGATCAGCGGGGTCGCCCCCGGCATGGACGCGAGCCATTTCGTGGTCTTCGTGCCAGGCGGCCCGCGCGTTGAATTCCTCTGTTCACCCGCGGTGGCGGCGTGAGCGGACCGGTGCCCCGCGTCTGCCCCCCAATCCGCGCGGGGCACCGGCCGCAACCACTGCGCTGCAGCGTGGCGAAAGCTGAGCAATGGAGAACGCGATGCATACCCCCAATGTCGTGATTACCGGTGCCAACCGCGGGATCGGGTTGGCGCTCGCGGAGCATTATGCCGCGCAAGGTGCCTATGTTCACGGGATTGTCCGGGAAACCAGCCCTGCGCTGGATGCGGTGGCTGCAACCATCGTGACCGGGATCGAGCTGAACGAGCCCTGTGCGGTCGCTCCGGTGCTCGAACAGCTCGAACCGGACCGCATCGACCTGCTGCTGCAGGTGGCCGGGATCATGGTGTGGGAGGATTTCGACGAGATCGATCCTGGCGAGATCAAACGCCAGTTTCTCGTCAACGCGCTTGCCCCGCTGATGATCACCGCCGCGCTCAGTGACCGCTTGCAAGGCGGCAGCAAGGTGATCTTCCTGACCAGCCGGCTCGGCTCGCTGACCGACAACCAGTCGGGCAAGGGCTATGGCTACCGCATGTCCAAGGCAGCTCTCAACATGGCGGCCAAGACCCTGGCAATCGACCTTGCGCCGCGCGGGGTGATTGTCGGGTTGCTGCATCCCGGATCGGTCAAGACGACGCTCAACCAGCTGGGTGGCGAGATCGAGGTCGAGGAAGCCGTGGCCGGCCTCACCACCCAGATCGCACGCCTGACCCTCGCCGAAACCGGCACCTATCGCCACCAGAACGGCACGCCGCTGCCGTGGTAGCCATCACAGGAGAAACCATTGTGGCCCATTCCGACCCCAATCAGGACCTACTCGAGATCAAGCGGGTTATCGAACTCTATTTCGACGGCACCCATTACAGCGATGGCGACAAAATGGCCGAGGCCTTTGTCGAGAACTGCCAGATCATCGGCAAGACCATGCGCGCCGAACGCGACAACTGGATCGCCGATGTGCGCAAGCGCACCTCGCCCGATAGTCAGGGCGCGCCTTATGACTACCGTATCCTCTCGCTTGAAATCGACGACGGGATCGCGGTTGCGCGGCTGGCCGTGCCGATCAACGGCATGATGTTCACCGATGTCGCCACCTTACTGAAATATGACACCGGCTGGCGCATCGCTACCAAGGTGTTCTTTCGCAAGAATTGAGGAAGGAAGGTCCCATGCATACCCCGATCCCGATCCGGCATCTTCTGTGGGCCGCCGCAGCGCTCGGCCTTGCGGCATGTTCCGGCAACACGAGCCAGAATACCGCCTCCGCACCGCAGCCTGAACTCGTCAAGGCTGCGCAATATACGGAAACCGGCGAGTTCATCATGCCGACCGACTGGCGGCGCTGGATCCATGTCGCCACCACCGCGACCCCGAATGGCCTCAATGATGGCAAGGCGGCATTCCCGGGGATGCACAATACCTATATTGATCCGGTGGCCTTCGACCACTGGGAGAAGACCGGGACCTTTCCCGATGGGACGGTCATGATCAAGGAACTGGTCGACTTCCTGCCGGCCGACCACCCCGACGAATCCTCGGACCAGATCGCCGGACGCGGTTTCTATCCGCGCCAGCCGATCGGAGTGGGGATCGCCGTGAAGGATACCGTGCGGTTCGCGAACGAGCCGGGCGGCTGGGCCTATTTCTCGGTCCCGGCGACCGACGGGGTCATCGCCCCGACCGGTGCCATGCAGGAAACTGCCGCGTGCAATGCCTGCCACGAGACAGCAGCGGGCAAGACCGACTTCGTGTTCCTGCAATTCTACCCCAATCTGCGCAACGCCGCACCGAAGTAGACCTGACGGGGAGGTTTTTGGCGATGATCCGGTCGATCCTCGGCACCTGCCTGATCCTTGCGCTCGGCGTGCCGGCCGCATCGTCGGATGGCATGGCAAGCACCCCGCCGCACCGGCTTGAAGGGCCCACCAATTCAGTGGGCGTGACCTTCCAGCCGGTCGCGGCCTTCGCGCTGGGTGACGAGATTGACGGCTTTGGCAATGTTGTGATGCGCGCCTCGATCCTCACCGTCGCGCCCAGCGGTACGCTGGCGGTCCACGACCACTGGACCAGGCCGGCCTTTGCCTGGGTGCTGGAGGGCGAGCCGGTGGAAATGCGCGATGATCATGCCGATCCGATCCGCCATGCGCCCGGCAGCGTTTCGCGGGAATTCGGCATCACGCATTTCTGGCGCAATCCGGGCGAGGCCCCGGCGCGGCTGCTGGTGATCGATCTTGTCCGCGCCGGAAGCGATATCGGCGTGGCGCTGGACCAACCAGACCGACGCGCGGAGCAGCCGGGTTTCACCGGGCCGCCCGCAGCGGTCGGCGCGCGCGTCACGGTGCAGGGCGAGATCGATCTGGCGGCCGTCTTCCCGGAGATTCCCGCCGCCCGAGGCAAGATCCTGCGCGCACGCCGGATCGATCTCGAGCCTGGTGCGCGCAGCCATCTTCACCGCCATGAAGACGCCCCCTCCTTCACCTTCGTCGCATCCGGCACGGTGATCGAACATCGCAATGATCAGCCCGAAACACCATCCTTCTCCGCCGGCATGATCGCGATCGACCGCGCCGGCATGGCGCATTGGTGGGAGGTCTCAGGCGATCAGCCGGTGGTCTTTCTGGTGGGTGAGGTTGTCAAGCGCTAGGTCCGTTAGCTACATCCACCCGCAGCCCCGCTGCGCATCGCTTCCCCGAGCGGCCAGAGGATGAGCGGGAACACCACGGCGAAGAACAGCGCCTGCGCAACGAGGGCATAAGTGCCTTGCAACCCGAGGAAGGCGAGGGCACCGAAGGTCAACAGGCCATGCCACGCAAGCAGATAGCGACGCAGCCACAAGGGATCAGAGGCTAGGCAGGTGAATTCGAACCGCATCACACCGCCTCCACCAGCATGACCGTGCCCTGACCGCCATCGGCGCAGATCGAGATCACCGCGCGGGTTCCTGCGGGGTGCCCTTGCAACAGATGCGCGGTCTGGCTGATAATGCGCGCGCCGGTAGCGCCGAAGGGGTGGCCGAGCGCAAGGCTGCCGCCCCACAGGTTGAGCCGTTCGCGCGGAAAGGCGCCGAGATCGCCGTAGCCGGGGGCATGCTTGGCACGCGCACCGGGTTCGGAGGCGACCGCGATGTTGGCGAGCACCTGGGCGGCGAAGGCCTCGTGGATTTCCCAGATCGCGATGTCTTCGAACCGGAGGCCATGGCGCGCCAGCAGCCGGGGGATGGCATAGGCCGGCGCCATCAGCATCCCGTCGCTACGGAAATCGAGCGCGCCCAGTTCAAAATCGACCAGCCGCACCGCAACTGCGCCCGAACCGAGCCGGTCGAGCCCCGCCTTCGAGGCGACCCACATGGCCGCTGCGCCATCGGTGAGCGGCGAGGAATTGCCTGCCGTCAGCGAGCCGCCCACGGAATCGAATACGGGCTTCAACGATGCCAGCTTTTCGGCCGAGGTGTCGGCGCGCACCATCATGTCGCGCTCGGCGCCAGCATGCGGGATGACGAGATCGGCGAAGGCGCCCTGTTCCCACGCCTGCGCGGCGTTCCAGTGGCTGGCGAGCGCAACCGCGTCTTGCTCTTCGCGCGCGATGCCGAGCAGCTTGGCGGTTTCCTCCATGTGATCGCCCATCGAACGGCCCGAGATACGATTGGCCCAGCCCTTCTTGGGCAAGGCGAAATCGCTGATCGAGAGTTCATCGAAGGCGCGCATGGCTGCCGCCGGATCGCTCGCCGCCAGCGCCGCAAGCCGCGCCGAGACGGTCTCGTCCAGTGCAATCGGCGAGCGGCTCATCTGCTCGACCCCGCCGACCAGAGCGAGCTCGACGCCGCCGCGTCCGACAAGCCCCGAGGCCTGGATCGCTCCCATCATGCTGGTCGAGCAGGCGAGCTGGGTCGCATGGGCCGGAATGGTCGGATCGAGCCCGGCATCGAGCGCCGCCTCGCGGGCTATGTTCGACAATGCGAGGCTGGGGATCACCTGGCCCCACACAATCAGGTCGGGACGCGCGCGCGCGGCCATGGCTTGGAGCACCGGGGCGGACAGGGTCAGCGGGGTATCGCCGGCAAAGGCAGTGCCAGCCTTGACGAAAGGCGTTCTGACACCCGCGACGAGATAGGCTTCTTGCATGGCAGTTCTCCAGAGCTTTGATCCGGCAATGCGGGACAGAGCCAATCTAGGCGTCCGCGCGCATTCAAGAATGGCGATGCGGCGCAAGCGTCTCTTTCAGAATCTGAAAGAATTGCGGCTGCGCTAGCTGCCATGGCCGATGCGCCGGGCACGGCGCATTGTTCCGCTACCAGCAATAGAGACGTGAGCGGTTCGATGGTTCACGCGCGCACCACCTGCGGCCATTTGGCGAGGCGTAGCGCGCCAGACTGCAGCACGGTGTTGCAAGACGGCCGGAGGACCATGAGACCATGTCGAGCCACAAGGACGCTCTCGTTTTGACCCTTCTGGGGTTTGCCCTGACCAGCGCGGTGATGCTGCCGCCGATCATCTCCGAGCGCGCCGAAAAAGCCGCCCGCATTGCGGCGCATGACGCCGCCATCGCCGACACTGCGGTGAATTTCGGGACCGAGCGGCAGGCGCGGCTGGCCCACCTAATGCGCAATGTCGACGCGGGAAAAGTGACTTTCGAGGGCCGGTAGTAGCGCGGCGCAGACCTGCCGCCATCGTGCTAGCGGGCCTGCGGCAGCGTCAGTCCTTGAGCACCGCGACAATCGCCTTGGCCAAGGCCTGCCCAGGCGTAATACCGGTGAAGCGATTGGCGATCTTGCCATCTGCAAACAGGATCATGGTCGGGATCGAGCGGACCTGGAACAGGTCAGCCAGTTCGGGCGAGCGATCGACGTTGACCTTGACCAGCCGGGCGCGGTTCCCGACTGTCTCTGCCAGGCGTTCCAGCATCGGGTTCTGCGCCTGGCACGGGCCGCACCAGTCCGCATAGAAATCGACCAGCACGGGGGTTGGTGCCGCGATGACTTCAGCGCGGAACGAGGCTGCATCAAGCTCTGCGATCATGACCAGCTCCTACAGCCCCAGATCCGACAGTCCGGGGTGATCGTCCGGCCGACGTCCGAGCGGCCAGCGGAACAGGCGCTCCTCCTCACTGATCGGATGTTCGTTGATGCTGGCGAAGCGGCGGCGCATCAGGCCGTCTGCAGCGAATTCCCAGTTCTCGTTGCCATAGGCCCGAAACCAGTTGCCGCTGTCATCGTGATATTCATAGGCATAGCGCACCGCGATGCGGTTGTCGGTGAAGGCCCAAAGCTCCTTGATCAGCCGGTAATCGAGCTCCTTGGCCCACTTGCGCTCCAGAAACGCCTGCGCTTCGGCGCGGCCGCGCGGAAACTCGGCGCGGTTCCGCCACTCGGTATCCTCGGTATAGGCCAGCGCGACCTTGGCCGCAGCCCGGCTGTTCCAGCCGTCTTCGGCAAGGCGCACCTTCTGGCGCGCGGTCTCTTCGGTGAAGGGGGGAAGCGGGGGACGGGTCATGGGAAGGGCTCCTTGATTGCGAGAGGCGGTTGCGAACCAAAACTCAGCGGCTACCAGGTGCCATCATTGGCCATCGAAGCCCAAGGCTCGATAATCGGAAGGGGGGCTCCTTGCTTGATCAGCTCGATCGAGATACCCTCAGGTGTGCGTAAGAACGCCCGAACGCCATCGCGCGGCGGCCTTGCTACGGTGAAACCGAGTTCGAGAATGCGGGCGCAAACCGTGTAGAGATCGTCCACGAAAAAGGCGAGATGACCAAAGGTTCGTCCGCCGACATAGCGCTGGTCGTCGTGATTATAGGTGAGATGGACTTCGAACTGGTCATCACCGGGGACATTGAGGATCACCATGGTGAAGCCTGCGGCCTCGTTGACGCAAGTCTGCTTCTCCACCAGGCCCAAACCATCGACAAAGAACCGCCGGGTGGTCTGAAGATCGTGCACCCTCAGCATTGCGTGCGAAAACAGAAATTGCATGGGGCGGGAACCTTTCAAGTTACCAATCTGCCAAAAATAGACCGGGCGGGGCGGGGG
>LSKF01000127.1 GCA_001556995.1 Erythrobacteraceae bacterium CCH12-C2 | reverse complement strand
GCCTAAACCCGGCTACGCGCCGGCCAGCATCATGCGGCCTTCACCGGATGGATACGCTATTGGTCTGCCTGCAGCGCGTTCATGACTTCCAGGTGTTGCGGAGAGGCGCTGAAAAGGTGGTCCTCCAGACCCTCCAGCAATTGCCACAGGAGCGAGCGTAGGTGATCCAGCTCCACAGGGTTGAAAACCTTCTGCGCGTCAGCTTCCATCGCCTTGGCTTGGGCAAACAGGCCGATCATGGCCTCACGACCGCCTTCGGTAAGCGAAATCTCGCCATCATTCTGCTTCGCGATAAAGCCGGAGGTCGTAAGCCTTTGTAAATCTGTGTCGGTCCATTCCCAGCCCGATGCAGCAAGCATCGTGTTGATGTCCTCAAAAGTGGCGGGACCTCCCTTGAGCAGAACGGACATGGCATAGTGGTCTACTTGCGAAAGGCCCTGCTTCATCGCACTGATACGGATGCCATCGGTCATCATGAAATAGGCACGGGCGAGCAGATAATTGAGGTCGCGTCGGTTGCCGTCGGCATCGCTGATCTTCGATGCAGTCTTGCGCGCATATTTGCCGCGGTGAAACAGTAAGGGTTCCTTTTCCGATTGCTCGAGGGCCAACACTTCTCCGACCAAGATTATGTGATCGCCGCCATCGTAGCGATAGGCAGTCCGGCATTCGAATCTGGCAGCGCAGTCGCGCAGAAGTGGCACGCCGTGGTTACCGGTCTCGAAATCCACGCCTGCAAATTTGTCGATCCCTGGTGTTGCAAACCGGTTTGACAAGGATTCCTGATCTGATCCCAGAATGTGTACGGCAAAGAGATCGGCGTTCGTGAAAGCATCGATGTTCGAGGACTTCTTCGCCAAACTCCAGAGAACGAGAGGAGGGTCAAGCGATACCGAATTGAAGCTGTTTGCCGTCAATCCGACATTCTTGCCGTCGTAATTGGTGGTAACGATGGTTACGCCTGTGGCGAAGTTGCCCAGCGCGCTCCTCAATGACTTTGGGTCGATCACAGTCATTCCTCGTATGGTTTGTGGTCGCACTAGCGACCCCCGCCCTGAACTGAATAACCATGCCCGCGCATGTCCCACCTTTCAATGGATAGGCGATGGCAGGCAGGTGTGTCTCGGGAGGCTAGTCAGGCGGGAGCAGCCTCTCCCTGCCCAGCGAGACGCAGCGCAGGAGCCATTCCTTTCCCACTTTCACCCGGGTAAGTCGTTGCGTGTCACGGTGCGTGACGATCCAGAAGCTGCGCTGGATCGCGATTTCCGGGCAAACCGCTACCAGATTTCGCGAACCATCGGCGATAAAGCACGGCAAGACACCGACACCTGCACCTTCAACAATCAGGCGGTGTTGCGCATTGATGCTGGATGAGCGGACTTGTGCCTTCAGACCAGGATGGAAATCATCAAGATAGTTCAGTTCAGGGGCATAGAGCAGGTCGGGAACATAGCTCACCAGTATGTGACCCTTGCTTAGCTCGGCGGGTGTGGTCGGCCTGCCATGTTTTCGCAAGTAGGCTTTGCTGGCGTAAAGCTTAAGGCGATAGTCAGACAGCTTGCGCGAAAGGACCGGGCCAGCCTTGGGACGCGATAGCATCACGGCAATATCAGCTTCGCGCCGAGACGGGCTAAGAAAACCGCTGTTCGCAACGAGTTCGATTGTTAATGCAGGATGTCTGGTGGAAAATTCCTCCATGTAAGGTGTCAGGAACTGACTGCCGAATCCTTCCGAAACACTAAGCCGCAAGGTGCCGCTGAGTCCGGAATGCGATTCTGCCACCTCGTCGATCATGCGGGCGAGTTCCGCCATACCCTCGGCATTTGACAGTAGGGCCTCACCTGCCTCGGTCAGCACTTGGCCTTCGCGCGTACGCTCGAACAGGGTCACCTCCAACCTCTGCTCCAAACGACTCAATCGCCGGCCGAGTGTGGTCGGATCAAGCTTAAGCACCTGTGCCGCCCGCCCGATTTGTCCCGCATCCGCGATTGCGAGAAACACTCGAATGTCATCCCAGTAGAATGCCTGCATATTCGCAGTTCATAGATGCAAATTTCATTATTGTCTGTAAATTTTGGGTACGCCATTGCGCCTGGTGATCATCAGAGGATGTCCTTCCCATGCGTCAGATCGACCACTTCATCGTCGGCGAAAAGCCCCCCGCCACCCGTAAGCACGCCATCTGGAATCCCTCGACCGGCGAGGTCCAGGCCGAAGTCGCATTGGGTGATGCCGCGCTGCTGGCGCAGGCTGTCGCCACCGCGAAGAAGGTGCAGCCCGCATGGGCCGCCACCAATCCCCAGCGCCGCGCGCGGGTGATGTTCGCCTTCAAGGAGCTGGTCGAGGCGAACATGCAGAGCCTCGCCGAGATGCTGTCGAGCGAACACGGCAAGACCATCCCCGATGCGCGCGGCGACGTGCAGCGCGGGCTTGAGGTGATCGAATATGCCTGCGGGTTGCCGCAGATCATGAAGGGCGAGTATACCCACGGCGCAGGCCCTGGGATCGACGTCTATTCGGTGCGCCAGCCGCTCGGTATCGGGGCGGGGATCACCCCGTTCAACTTCCCGGCGATGATCCCGATGTGGATGTTCGGCATGGCCTGCGCGGCGGGCAATGCCTTCATTTTGAAGCCCTCCGAGCGTGACCCGAGCGTGCCGGTGCGGCTTGCCGAATTGTTCCTTGAAGCGGGCGCGCCCGAAGGCCTGTTGCAGGTCGTCCACGGCGACAAGGAAATGGTCGATGCGATCATCGACCATCCCGATATCGCCGCGATCAGCTTTGTCGGGAGCTCCGACATCGCCCAATATATCTACGCGCGCGGTTCGGCGAACAACAAGCGCGTGCAGGCGTTCGGCGGGGCGAAGAACCACGGGATCGTGCTGCCTGACGCGGACCTGGATCAGGTCGTGAACGACCTCACCGGCGCGGCCTTCGGCTCGGCGGGGGAACGCTGCATGGCGCTGCCCGTCGTGGTGCCGGTGGGCGAGGAGACGGCCGAACGCCTCAAGGAAAAGCTGCTTACCTCGATCGCCAAGCTGCGCATCGGGGTCTCCAACGATCCCGACGCCGATTACGGTCCGGTCGTCACGCCCGAGCACAAGGCGCGGATCGAACAGTGGATCACCACCGCCGAGCAGGAAGGCGCGGAGATCGTCGTCGACGGGCGCGGCTTCACGCTGCAAGGCCACGAAAAGGGCTTCTTCGTCGGCCCGACCCTGATCGATCATGTCACGCCGCAGATGAAGAGCTATCAGGAAGAAATCTTCGGCCCCGTGCTCCAGATCGTGCGCGCCAAGGACTTCGAGGAAGCGGTGCGCCTGCCCAGCGAGCACCAGTATGGCAACGGCGTCGCGATCTTCACCCGCAACGGCCACGCCGCGCGCGAATTCGCCGCCCGCGTGAATGTCGGCATGGTCGGCATCAACGTGCCGATCCCGGTGCCGGTCGCCTATCACTCCTTCGGCGGGTGGAAGCGCTCAGGCTTCGGCGACATCGACCAGTATGGCACCGAGGGCCTCAGGTTCTGGACCAAGAACAAGAAGATCACCCAGCGCTGGCCGGATGGCTCGCAGGATGGATCGAACGCCTTCGTCATTCCGACGATGGGGTGACAGGGATGTCCAAGCTTTACCCCGACGCCGCCAGTGCGCTCGACGGCATCCTCAGGAACGACATGCTGATCGCCGCCGGCGGTTTCGGTCTGTGCGGTATCCCCGAGAGGCTTCTGGACGCGATTCGCGACAGCGGCGTGACGGGACTGACCTTCGCCAGCAACAATGCCGGGATCGACAACGAAGGCATCGGCAAGCTGCTGCGCACCCGGCAGGTGAAGAAGATGATCAGCTCCTATGTCGGCGAGAACAAGGAGTTCGAGCGGCAATATCTCTCGGGCGAGCTCGAAGTCGAATTCTGCCCGCAGGGCACGCTGGCCGAGCGCATGCGCGTAGGCGGCGCGGGGATCCCCGGCTTCTACACCCGCACCGGGGTCGGCACGGAAGTCGCCAAGGGCAAGGAACACAAGGACTTCTCCGATCGCGACGGGGTGATGCAGACCTATATCCTCGAACGCGGCATCTTCGCCGACCTGTCGATCGTCAAGGCGTGGAAGGCCGACGAGACGGGCAATCTCGTGTTCCGCAAGACCGCCCGCAACTTCAACCTGCCCGCCGCGACCTGCGGCAAGATCTGTGTCGCCGAGGTCGAGGAAGTGGTGCCCGCCGGCGCGCTCGACCCCGATCAGATCCATCTTCCGGGTGTCTTCGTGAACCGCCTTGTGCTGGGCGCGCCTTACAACAAGAAGATCGAGTTCCGGACGGTGCGGGAAAGGGAGACGGCGTGATGGGCTGGACCCGCGACCAGATGGCCGCCCGCGCCGCGCGCGAGCTCAAGGACGGCTATTACGTCAATCTCGGCATCGGCATCCCGACGCTGGTCGCCAATCACATTCCCGAAGGGATGCTGGTGACCCTTCAAAGCGAGAACGGAATGCTTGGCATCGGGCCGTTTCCCTATGACGACGAGGTCGACGCGGACCTCATCAATGCTGGCAAGCAGACCATCAGCGAGCTGCCGCACTCCGCCTATTTCGACAGCGCGACAAGCTTTGGCATGATCCGCGGCGGACATATCGACCTCACCGTGCTGGGCGCGATGGAGGTCGCCGAGAACGGTGACATCGCCAACTGGATGATCCCGGGCAAGATGATCAAGGGCATGGGCGGGGCGATGGACCT
>LSKF01000126.1 GCA_001556995.1 Erythrobacteraceae bacterium CCH12-C2 | reverse complement strand
TCTCCATCTCCGGCGCGTAGCGCTGCACCCAGCGATAGATCGTCGTATGATCGACATCGATCCCACGCTCGGACAGCATTTCCTCGAGATCACGGTAGCTGATGCCGTATCGACAATACCAGCGCACCGCCCATAGGATGACCTCGCCGGTAAAATGCCGTCCTTTGAAATCGTTCATCGCAACTGACCTTGACAGTACATGAGCCCAATCTTGGAAACCGTGTCAGAGTTTGCAACAGAGCC
>LSKF01000125.1 GCA_001556995.1 Erythrobacteraceae bacterium CCH12-C2 | reverse complement strand
TCCCCGAGAGGAGGGGAGAAAAGGGGGTAAAGCCCACCCCACTTGAATAAGTATGCGGCGCGTGGGAATCCCGCGCGCCGCCTGCTACACCTCCTTCATTACCGAGGGGAGAGTGACATGCGCGATCTGGTGGTGGTCGATATCGGTGGCACCCATGCCCGGTTTGCGATTGCCAGCATCGCCGATAGCGGGGCGATCCACCTCGACGAGCCCGAGACGCTCCACACCGCCGATCACGCCAGCTTCCAAACCGCATGGGAGGCCTTCCGGGAGCGCAAAGGCGGCACCCTGCCCGCCGCTGTCAGCATGGCGATTGCGGGGCCCGTTGGCAGCCCGGGCAACCTTGCGCCCGTCATCCGCTTCACCAACAACCCGTGGATCATCCGCCCCAAGCTGATCCCGGCCAAGCTGGGGGTAGAGCGCTTTACCCTCGTGAACGATTTTGCCGCCGTGGCCCATGCCGTGGCGCGGGCTGATGACAGCCAGTTCCTGCATCTGGCCGGACCCGATGCGCCCTTGGGGCGCGAGGGCACGATCAGCGTGATCGGCCCTGGCACCGGACTTGGCGTGGCGCACCTTTATCGTTCGGGCGACCATTACCGCGTGCAGGCGACCGAGGGCGGGCATATCGATTTCGCCCCGCTCGACAGCATCGAAGACGCGATCCTCGCCCGGCTGCGCCAGCGGCACATCCGCGTCTCGGCCGAACGCGTGGTGGCAGGGCCTGCGATCGTTGACATCTACGAAGCTCTCGCCGCACTCGAAGGGCGCAGCGTTCCAGAGATGGACGCCATCACCATCTGGGGCCTTGGCACCAGCGGCGAAGACTCGCTGGCGGCGGCGGCGGTGGACCGGTTCTGCCTCTCGCTCGGCTCGGTCGCGGGCGATCTGGCGCTGGCGCAGGGCGGCTTTGCCGGGGTGGTGATCGCCGGCGGCCTTGGCTACCGCATCCGCGAGACGCTGCTCGCCTCGGGCTTCGCGGCGCGCTTCAAGGCAAAGGGACGGTTTGAAAGCCTGATGGCGGGCATTCCGGTCAAGCTGATCGTCCACCCCCAACCCGGCCTGTTCGGCGCGGCGGCGGCTTTTGCGTCGGAGCATGGAAACGCAGCATGAAAACCATCGCCGATCTCGAAGCGCGGCTCGGCGAGCTCCACCAGCGCACGCGGGAAACCCCGCTGTTCAACCCGGTGTTCCAGCTCTCGCTCGATCTGTCCCGCGCGCTGGAGGCGGGCGAGCTCAGCCTCGATGATCTGACCGCGCTCGTGGCGGAGCTCGAATGCGATGGGCTGAAAACCCGGGCGAGGAAGCTGCGCACCCTGCTCGCGCCGCCCTCTGCCCCGGCACCGCTGGTGGGTGAGCCAGACGATTTCGACACCTTCCGCGCCCGCTGGGAAAGCCCGCAGCTCCACGCGGTGTTCACCGCCCACCCGACCTTCCTGCTCGCTCCCGCACAGGCCGAAGCCGTGGCCGCCGCCGCCTCATCCCCCGGTGATATCGACGAGAGCGCCTGCGTCGTGCCGCCCGAGCGCGCCGCCGTGACGCTGGAGCACGAGCATCGCGCGGCGATGGCAGCGATGGCGCGGGCGCAGGATGCGCGCGATGTTATCGTCGCGCGGCTGCTGGAAGAGGCGCGTGGCAAGTGGCCGGAGGAATGGCGCGCGCTCCGCCCGCTCCCATTCCGCTTTGCCAGCTGGGTCGGCTACGACATGGACGGGCGCACCGATATCGGGTGGCACACCTCGATCGGTTTCCGCCTCGCCGAAAAGGCCGAGCGACTGGCGCGCTACACCGCCAGCCTCGAAGGGCTCGATCCGGCGCACCCGCTGCTCGAAACCCTGCACCCTGCCACCGCTTTTGCCCAAGCTCGCGCCGCCGATTTCGCGGGCGACCTGTCGAGCGCCGAGGCGCTGGCTGAGGCCGCCAACCGGCTGACTGCGCACAGCCCTGACAATCTGCTGTCGCTTACCCCGCTGATCGACGCCCTCGAAGCCGAGGCCGAGGCCGCCGCGCCCGAGCGTGCCGCCGCGCTGCTGACCCTCGCCTCTGCGATGCGCGCCGATGGGTTGGGGATGGGCTGGATTCATTTCCGGGTGAACGCCAAGCAACTCCACAACGCGATCCGCCGCCGCCTGCCCGAAGACGAAGCGATCGAGCTTGCCAGCAAGAGCGCGCTCGCCACGCTCCGGGCGATGGTGGAGGAGGCGCGGCCCCTGCGCACCAATTTCGCCGCGCTCGCGACAGAAAGCTCGACCGCGATCCGCCAGTTCCTCGCCATGGCGCAGATTCTCAAGCACATCGACGCCGACGCGCCAATCCGGATGCTGGTGGCCGAGTGCGAGCAGCCTGCGACGGTCCTCGCCGCGCTCTATTTCGCCAAGCTGTTCGGGGTGGAAGGCAAGGTCGATGTCTCGCCGCTGTTCGAGACCGAAACCGCGCTGGAACACGGCGGCCGCTTCCTCGATGCGCTGCTGGCCGAGCCCGCCTACCGCGATTATGCCCGCAAGCGGGGCCGGGTGGCGGTGCAGACCGGGTTCTCGGACGCGGGGCGGTTCGTCGGGCAGGTGCCCGCCGCGCTCGCAATCGAGCGCCTGCAAGGGCGTTTGGCCGAGGCGATGGCTGCCAACGGCCTCGGCGATGTGGCCGCGCTGGTGTTCAACACCCATGGCGAGAGCATGGGCCGGGGCGCGCATCCTGCGTCTTTCCGCGACCGGCTCGAATGGCCGCTATCGCCCTGGGCGCGGCGGCGGTTTGCGCGGGCGGGCATCCGGCTGGAGCCCGAGGTCAGCTTTCAGGGCGGCGATGGTTACCTGTTCTTTGCCACCCCCGAATTGGCGCTCGCCACCCTCACCCGGATCGCCGAACTGCGCCCGGCCGAAACCGACCTCGCCGCGCCCGCCGATCCCTTCTACCACCGCACCGACATCAGCTTGGATTTCTACCGCGCCGTAAAGGAGCATCAGGGTGATCACCTGGCCAGCCGCACCTATGCCCGGGCGGTGACGGCGTTCGGGCTCGGCCTCTTGAACCCCACCGGCAGCCGCGTCTCGCGCCGCCAGTCCGACATCAATGCTGATCGCGAAATGAGCCTGCGCCAGATCCGCGCGATCCCGCACAATGCGATCCTCCAGCAGCTCGGCTACCCCGTCAACGTCATCGCCGGGATCGGGAGCGCAGCCGATAGCAACCGTGAGGAAATCGCCGCCTTGCTGCAGGACAGTGCCCGCGGGCGGCAGCTCCTGCGGCTGGTGCGCGCCGCGAATGGCCTCGCCAGCATCAAGACCGTCGCGGCCTATGGCGAGCTGTTCAATTCGGCCTATTGGGCGAGCCGCACCTATCGCGGGACTGAGGACCATCTTGCGGGCGCCTGCGCGGCGCTGGCGGAGTATCTGGTGGGCGACGACCGCACAGGCGTATTCCGCCGCCTCGCCTCGCGCCTCAGAATCGACGCGCTCAAGCTCCACCGGCTGATCGATTTGATCCCCGATGACGCGCCTGACCCTGCGCGAGAGCAAGTCCGCCGCCGCATCGGGGTGCTGCAGGCGCTGCGCCTTGCACTGCTCCAGCACATGTTCCTGCGCGTGGTCTCCGTCCCCGCCTTCAGCCGCGCAAATGACATCAGCCGCCGCGATGTGATCGAGATGGTGCTGACGCTGCGGGTGGACGAGGCCTTGGCGCAATTGCGCCGCGCTTTCCCGGTGCGCATTCCCGGCCCGCGCGATTTCCCACTGGATGAGCCAAGCGATTATCCCGACGGCGGCGAGGAAGGCTACGGCGCGATCGAGCGGGATTGCCTGACGCCGATTGCGCGCGCCCATGCGCTGTCGCTCAGGATCACCACCGCGATTGCGAACGAGTTTGGGGCGCATGGGTAAGTCAGCGGACTGACCTTGTTTCACCCCTCCCTTGACCCCGGCCTGCGCCGGGGTCAAGGGAGGGGTGAAACAAGGTCAGTCCGCTGAC
>LSKF01000124.1 GCA_001556995.1 Erythrobacteraceae bacterium CCH12-C2 | reverse complement strand
TCAAAAAACGTATGGCCCGCCCCGCTTGCAAGTAGGATTTTGAGAAGCTCTGATCAGTCTGCGTCAACGTATACGGTCTCATGGGCGAGCCCATGGCCAAGATGGATATCCGCACGTCTGGAGCCACAATAAAGACGCCGGCAACGAGTGCCATTTTTTTGGCCGGGCTTTCCAGACGCCGATCGACTGTCAGGCCATCTCCTCGATCCTTCCTGCAAACATCGTTGGCCGACGCGCTGGCGCGTACAGCCGAGCTGGTTATGCCGCGACCGGGTAGCCGCGTTCGAACGTTGCCTCCTTGCGCAGCGCTGCCCATGCGATCCTAGCCAACTTGTTCGCCAGCGCGACGACGATCGCATTGCGGTGGACCCCGCGCTCGATCATGCCGGTCAACCAGCGTCCCAGTGGCGTCTCGCTTCGCGCTAGCGATGGCAAGGCGGCTCTGGCACCGTGGATGAGCAGAGTTCGCAGGTAAGTGTTCCCACGCTTCGATATGCCGAGGAGCCGTGGCTTGCCTCCGGTGGTATGTTGACGCGGAACAAGGCCGAGCCATGCACCCAGATCCCGGGCTTTGGCGAAGCTGCTGGCGTTACCCACCGCGGCGATCAGGGCTGTTGCGTTCAGCACGCCTACGCCGGGGATGGACGTGAGCCGCCGTGCAGCCGCATCGTTACGCGCCAGTTCGACGAACTCGCCGTTCAGAGCTTCGATCCTGGCATCGAGTTCGCGCCACTCGGCACGCAGTTGCTCCATGAGCTGGCGCAGTCGCGGTGAGAGGGTCGTATCCTCACCGGCCAGCATGGCATCGATGCCCTGCTCGAACTTGCGGCGCCCGACCGGGAAGGTCGTTCCGCGCTCCAGCAGAATAGCCCGCATCTGGTTGATCAGGTTCTTCCGCTCGTTCACCAGGCGCGATCTGACCCGGTGCAGGGTCTGGATATCGAGCTGTTCCTCGCTCTTGAGTTCAACAAAGCGCATCGTTGGCCGCGAGGCTGCCTCGGCGATCCCTTCGGCATCCCGATCATCGTTCTTCTGCGCTTTGACATACGGCCGGACATACTCGGGCGACATCAGCCTGATCTCGTGCCCCTGTGCGGCAAACAGACGACCCAGGTAGTGCGCGCCGCAGCACGCCTCCATAGCCACCACACATGCCGGAAGCTTGGCAACATAGTCGATCAAGGTCTGGCGGCGCATCGATCTGCGCACAATGACAGCACCGGCAGCATCCACGCCAACCACGCTGCAAACGTTCTTGCCCAGATCGATCCCAAGGATCACAACACTCATCGGTCCGCTCCTTTCCTTCTCAAGCACCGACATCATAACCGATGCCGGGGAAAAGGGGCGGGCCATCCCATAAAG
>LSKF01000123.1 GCA_001556995.1 Erythrobacteraceae bacterium CCH12-C2 | reverse complement strand
TTCAGACGCTAAAGCCGCGTTCCTTCACATTATCGATACCTCGCGATTACTCAGGCTGCTGAAGGATGACGACCGCGCAATCCTGACCGCTGCGGCAAAGGCCGAGGAAGCGTCGAGCCTGCTCCTGAAGCTCGGCGGGAAGATCATCCCTGAGCAGTTTGACGATGCGTCAGGCGACGCTGCGCTTGCGGCCTGAGGGAGGATGTCATGGGCCGATCTGTCAGCTATCCCAGCGGCGCTATCGTCGCCTTCACCGTGCTTGAGGTCGAAAGCGACGATGACTGGGAATTCGAGTACGAATGGCTGCGCGAGGACCTGCGCGAGCGGGCCGGCCGAGCTTTCCCGTCGCTCTTCCCGCATGACGGATGGCGCGGCCGGGAAGACCGGATCCTCATGCGCAATGCCTATGCGGATTTCGGCGTATCGGTCTACGGCGGGCTGGTGGCCGTCTGGATCGTCGAACGTGATGACGGCGCGTATTGGGATGCCGATTGGCGCACAGCTCGGTCACCGCGGGCACAGCGCTGGCTGTCCCAGATCGCGTCCCGCTTCGATGCTATGTTCGGCGCCTATGATTGCCTCGGGCACATGTCGAACGGCGAGGGGGTCTACACCAAGCGCGCAGCTTGAGGCTTGCGAGTTGGTGAGGCGCAGTGCTGGGTTGCGATTACTGACTGAGCTTTGCCGGCCGCTCATGGTCTGTCGCCATGCGAGAGAGGCCCTGGGCCAGCCGCCAGCCTTGCGCAACCCGGCTTGGGCGGACCCGTGTTGGCCTTGGCCCTTGGGGCTCAAGGCCTGCCCGCGCCAGCCCGCCAAGCCGGGTTCCCCCTGACGGGTGCGCAATCCTGCCTGAAGCTGGCCCTGACGGGCTCTCGCTGGCGCAGCCATCAACGGGTGCGTCGGTGTCATGCCAGTCAGGAGGACATTCTCATGCACACATCATTCGCCGACCAACTCGCCGGGCTCGATCTTGCCGGCTTTTCCATCGGTCCTGCCCCCATATCGACAAGCGATTTCCCGGTTCGCGACGCGGTCGTCCAAACCCTCGAAGCGGTCTGGTCCGATCTCTTCGCCATGGTGTCCGGGACCGCGCTTGAAGCTGATGCAGAGGATCTCGGCTGGGCCTTTGTCAACATCTTCCACCGTTCTGCGACCCGCAAATCGACGGCCCTTGACCGGGCGACCGACGAGGTCCGCGCGCTGATTGCGACGGCCGATGGATCCGAGGTTCATACCCATGATCTTGAGACCCAGGTCGAGCGGGCACAATGCGCCGAAAGCGCGATGCTGGCGCTCGAAGAGATGCGCGAAGTTGCAGCAGCCCTGTACCTCAACGAGTTCGGTTCCTCCTGGAAGCCGGTCTCCAGTTCACGCTTCAATCACAGCGCGATGATGACGTCCGCGCTCGTCGAAGGTCGCGATTTCCTGCGTGCCCGTACCGAGGCCAAACGCCGTGCGGCCGTGCCCGAGGGAACGCCCGTCGTATTCGCTGGCGGGCGCACCCGGCATGCCACCGAAGCCGATGCACTGACCTTCGGCAACAGTGTCTGGGCCACGCTTGACAAGGTCCGCGACCGTGTTCCCGACATGGTGCTCATCCATGGCGGCGACACCAAGGGCGTCGACCGCTTGGCATCGAGCTGGGCTGAACGTCGAGGTATCCCGCAGGTCACGTTCTCGCTCGACATGCGGCTGGGCGCCCGTGCTGGCTTCAAGCGCAACGAGCGTATGCTCTCGCTTGATCCGCGCTACGTCGTCGCCTTCCCGGGCAATGGCGTGCTCGAACGTCTGGTCATCGAGGCCAAGGCTCGGCGGATCACCGTGGTCGATCGCCGCGGGCCGCTCGGCACATCCCCGAAAGCACCGCCGGGGTGAGCGGCTGCCCTGATTAGTCTTTGTTGAGGAAATCGGAAAGGCCGCGCCCATTGCGATGTGTTGCGTTTATTTCGAATATTCCCTAGATAGCAAGCCACCAAGCCGGAGAGACCAATGACATTGCCAGCAAGCGCCTTGCCGTTCGGCAACAGGCTGCCATCTGCCGATGACCGCCAGATCGCCAATCAGCTTCGTCAGATCCTTGCGGCACACAAGGCCGGCGAAGCGCATCTGCAGGTGTCCGATCCGGCGACCAAAAAGCCGGTCGATATCACCCTGACACCTGCAATGTCGGACCTGTTCCTCGAGCTGCTGCGTTACATCGGCAGCGGTGACGCCGTCACCTTGCTCCCGATCCAGCAGATGCTGACCACGCAGCAGGCGGCTGATTTGCTGAATGTGTCGCGCCCGTACCTCATCAAGCTTATCGAGAAGGGTGACATTGCCCATTCCATGGTGGGGCGTCATCGTCGGCTCAAGGCCGAGGATGTTTTTGCCTACAAGTCCTCGCGAGACAAAGCCCGGGCCGAAGCGCTGGATGAGCTCATCGCGGATAGCGCGGATCTTTATTGACCGACGCGATCCATGTTCGCCAATCGCTATACTGCGCTCATCGATGCCTGCGTGCTCGTCAGTGCGCCCCGCCGCGACCTTCTGCTGACGCTTGCCGAAGCCGAATTCTTTCGCGTCCGCTGGGCCCGGAGCATCATTTCGGAAACGCAATCGGCACTGCGCAACATCTTCAAAGAGCGAGGTTTCGAAGATCATGATGCCCGAGCGGCCCGGGCAGTGAGGGCGATGCAGACAGCTTTTCCTGAAGCTCTTGTCGACGATCAGGAAGCGCAGCAACCGATGACGTTTGGCCTGCCGGACCCCAATGATGAGCATGTCCTTGCGGCTGCCGTCCAGAGCCAGGCGCAAGCGGTTGTCACTGACAACCTTGCTGACTTTCCGTCGTCCATTCTGTCCCCAATGAACATTGAGGCGCGCACGGCGGACGACTTTATTGCGGACACCATCGCTCTTGATGAGGGCAAGGCCGTCGCCGCGATCAGAGATATGCGGATGCGATTGCGGCGGCCCGACATGTCGCCACAGGAATTCCTGAAATCGCTCGAGACGCACCGCCTGTTTGTGACCGCGTCGATCCTCAACAATCACGCAGATTCGATCTGATCTGTCGTTCGAGCTGACGGCGCGCGTAGGCAAGCTGTTGCAGATGCGATCAAGGTTACGAGCCGTGCCGGGGCTTCGTCCGGCTCCCGATAATGCTTGAACCACCACCGAACACCGAGCTTGCCAGGTGACATTTCTGGCCCGTGGCCGCGGGCCGTGAGGTTTCACGGTGAGCATCGCCCCTGCCGTGCTGCCGCCAGCCTCAAAGATGCTTCCGTTAGGCAGGCCGGTTCCAAATTCAGCGAGAAGAGGTCTCCGTCTTCAGGGGATGGGTTAGGGTCCCATCGGCCAAAGGTTGCGAGAGTGAATGGCACGCCTGCCCAACGCATCCAGCTCCACCCGGCTTCGATGCAAACCTGTCCCTGAATCACCCCCCGTCGAGACGCGCAACCCCGATCAGGTCCGGCCGAGTTGCCGGGCTTTGCCCGGCTGTCCGCACCACCCGAACCAGATCGGGGTTTCCCTTCGGTGCGCTTCGCCGCGGGGCGCTTCTGCTCGGGTTTTGCAGCCGGGATGGACCCGGAATGCTCGATCAGGAGAATACCCATGACCAATCTCGTTATCCTCGTTGGCCGCATCGCGCGCGACCCCGAAACCCGCACCACCCAAGGTGGAACCAGCATCACCTCGGTCTCGGTTGTGACCGATCGTCCCGCCCGCAAGGAAGGCAAGACCTACAAGGACGAGAACGGCTACACCGCCAAGGACAGCGAATTCCACCGCGTCACCTGCTTCAACGGCCTCGGCGAGAACGTCGCCAAGTACTGCACCAAGGGCCAGATGGTTTCGGTCGAAGGCCGCATCCATTACACCCAGTGGGAAGACGAGAGCGGCACCAAGCGCTACGGTTGCGAGATCATCGCCGACAAGGTCGACTTCCTCACCAAGGGCCGCTCGGGCACCAACGAGGACGCCCCCGATATCGACGAGGACTGAGTGTCCTTGCCTTACGAAAAGGCCCCGGTGGCACATGCCATCGGGGTCTTTTCTTCTGTTGTCGTGCGATGCGGCGGCACGGGGCATCGAACCCCGTGCCGCCGCCTGTTAGTGCTTACGCCCGAGCAATCCGCTTCAGCGTTTCCTCGACGCCGAGCGCCATCGATGCACTGACGATCTGGCGCAGCTGTGCGGGATCGATGGTTTCTGCGCCGCACTCGATCAGCACTTTGCCGAGCTCGATTGCCACCTCTTGCCGAAGACGAACTTCCTCACCGTCAAGTTGAGCTCGCTGTTCACGCAGTTTCTTCAGCGCATCGCGCGCGCTGGTTTTGGACCTTGCCATAGGGGGTTCCTCCTTGTTGGCCGTTGGTCCCCTCCGCCGAAGAGAATGACATTTCGAGGGCAAGTAGGGTGAACTGGGTAAGCGCGGGATCGAAGGTGGTGTCAGCGCCCGCATAGGCCGCGCCAGCCGCGAGACCGGCGATGAGAGCCGGGATGGCAAGGTTCGCCGCGCGGGCCATGCCGGAGCGGATGGGTGCGGCGGCGGCGCGCCGGGGGAGGGTGAGGGACTGCATTCGAGAACTCCATGTGGGAGGGTGGACCAGCGTTCTTGCGTTCGCTGTAGGTTCTCTATGCGTCTAGGAATTCTCAGTAGGAAGGATGGCGTCCTCAAAGCGCCTCGGCGCGGACGCATACGGACTGATGAGATTGCCATCAGCGAGATTTGTCTGCTTTATCATCGATATTTCAGTGCGAGACCGCCGTGTAGTCACGCACCTGCCGTCGCCTTTCATCGACGAATCGACCTCTAAGATTGTCACTCCTAGAGACGAGATGTTCGATATATGTTCTAATATCTTTCTTAGAGGCGAGATGCGCGATATGCCTTCGACTCACATGCCCATCGTCAGGAGTCGTCCCCATGATCCAATCCGCAATCCAGACAAACGCGATCCTCGCGCGCGTTCTCACGCATGCGATCGAAAAGTCAGACAAGCCGAAGCATCAGATCGCCAGCGAGGCAGGCGTCCATCGCGAGACGTTGCTGAAGATCATGCGCGGCGAGCGGGCAATCAGCCTTGAGCGCGCCATGCAGATCTTCGAGGCGTGCGGCGCTTGTCCCCATGCTGCCATCTTGCTGACGATCGCTGGCGAGGAGGTTCTCGCATGCGAGTGGATGCACCGGGACATGGGAGCATTCCTCGACGAATTCATGATCGCTTTTCCCGGACAACTCGATCGCACTCTCGGTCGCAGGGTTGCGGAACTCAGGCCGCGTTGGGCCAGTGGCACCTCGCAGCTAGTGGCCAAGCTCCTCGCTAAGCATATTGATGACCTAGCCAACCGCGACATCGCAATGGCGTTGTCGCGCTGAAGATCGGGGACTTGGAGGGGGTCAAGGCACTAATCCGACAGGATCATTCATGACTACAGAGCCCGCCAAAGGCGAAATCAGCGCTACAAGTTCCACAACGAAGGCCATGGCCTCTGCACCGCCTCGGCTCCTTCGCCTGCCAGAGGTTATCAGCAGGGTTGGGTTGCGTCGGTCTGCAATCTATCAGCGTATGAGCGAAGGTCGTTTTCCCAAATGCCGCACACTAGGGGCTAAATGCTCAGTCTGGGTAGAAACCGAAATAAATGCCTGGATTGAGTCGATTGCCTCGAAATCTGATGAAAAGAACGGGTGATCAGTTGATCTGAAGGGCCATCATAATTTGCTGAGAAATTTATGAGGGCCCTTGTTGTTTTCATAATATTCAATACTATATAAATAATGATATGCAATATATTGTGCTATCCGAAATTAATTGGGAATTTTATGTTTTAAGGGCGGGGTATGATTGATCTTATCGTCGCTCATGTCTTGGCGAATGGGTATTTGCTTGTTCGACACGAGAACTGCCAATGGTGCCTATGTATTGCTGAAGATTTATCGAATGCCATGCTCTTTACAGTTTGTTGATACACAAGGCGCATCTGCAAAGGGATAACAGCACGGACCCGGTGCGCAGCATGGCGCTGCGTGCCGATTTGTCATTGAGTATGCTTTTTCACATTTGCGTAAACGGCGTCTCTAGGGCTACCCGGATCGTTCCCCACATAATCGCCACATTCTCAACAGAAGCTTCTCGATGCGATGGATCAGGATGTTGGGCGGTACTGCTGGTTGCGGCGATCTTCTCTTTGGATGTCTCCCCATCCATCATCATGACGTTGACACTAGGGTCTGTCGGATCCAGAGTGCGTGTAGCGAGTGCTAAGTCGGGCAAGGCCTGCACCAGAAGTTGCTGGGCATGGTGGTTTTGAACGCAATCAATAAGTCGCCTGCTTGGTTGATTGCCGACGCGGTCACCGCGCCGAAGAAGAAGGTATAATGAAAACAGCCGGTCCTCTCTCCGCCACTTCGCGGTTGATGCCAGTCGCGGTCATCGCCGGGGCTGCGGGCGGCGTCGGTACTGCCGCTGCACGGATCCTAGGGCACACACATCGTCTGGTTCTGACCGACGTGAGTAGCGATCGGCTGCAAGCGCTGAGAACCAACTTGACCAATGAAGGGTGTTGCGTCGATTGCCTGCCCGGCGATTTAGCTGACGCTGATACGGCGCAAAGGCTGGCCGAGCTATGTGCCAGCACGGGGCCGCTCCGGTCGATAGTCAATGCCGCCGGTCTGTCTCCAATACAGGGCGACTGGGAAGCAATTGTCAGAGCTAACGCTATTGGGCCTTCGCGTCTCATCTCCGTTCTCGAACCTCTGCTGGTTCAGGGGTCGGCGTGCGTCTTGATCGCGTCAGTCGCTGGACATTTGGGACCGGACGATTCAGAGATCCAGATGTTGCTCGACGATCCGCTTCAGCCCGACTTGTGCGATACGTTGCACTCAAGACTTGCCGCGGTAGTGGCAGCGCATGGTGGGACGATGGAAGGCCAGGCCTATTCGTTCTCCAAACGGGCTGTCATTCGGCTTTGTGAGCGGACTGCCATCCGCTGGGGCAGCCGCGGCGCCCGGATAGTCTCTTTGTCACCTGGGGTGGTTTGGACGTCGATGGGGCGCCTCGAAGCTGCGAGTGGTCAGAGAGCTCAGGCGATGATCGAGGCCACCCCCTGCGGCCGCTGGGGCACCGTGATGGACGTTGCCTTGGTTGCGCAGTTTCTGCTTTCAGATACAGCTTCATATATCACCGGATGCGACCTGCGTGTCGATGGCGGCGCTGTGGCAGCCCTGCGCGGTCAGGCATTCTAACGCGCTGGGGGGATGTATAGGTACAATTTGGCCCAGTGCTGGTGCCGTAATCCGCCAAGATTCGCGCAGCAGCGCCGCGTTCTTATTCTTCCAGTTGAAGCTTAGCCTGCCCCGTAGAAGCCTGCGGTCGCGTTGCTGATCCCCGTCGTCCGTAAAAACTTAGTTAGACGCGTTCTCGCCTCGTCCAGCCAATGATGCCTGCGGCAAAAAATTCCACCCGCGAAAGGTACAGTTTTCGGGAGGCAAAACAGTATGACGCGTTTTTGCAAAAGAAGCGATCGTCCCAAGAAAGTCAGCCGACGTCCCAGACGGTGTGCAGGGCATCGGGGCCTCTCATGTTCAGACCTCGAATTTCTGGCTTCGAATAGCTTGGGTCAAAGCGCAGATTTGGCAATTCGAGAATTTCTTCCAGTGCCACTTCCATCTCGGTCAACGCCATGTGCATGCCCATGCACATGTGGGGGCCGAACCCGAAACTGAGAAGCGGCCGCATTGGCCTCTTGAGCCAAAGCCGGTCGGGGTCTTCATAGACTTCCGGATCCCGATTGGCGGAGGCAATCGAGCAAAGGACGGCCGTTCCCTTCGGAATTGTTATCTCGCCAATTTCCATGTCGCGTGCCGCAATGCGCGCAACCGCACCTGCGGTGGGGTCGCGGCGCATCGTTTCGATCACCGCTTTTGGCACAAGGGTGCGATCCTGCCGCACTTCCTCCAGAACATCGGGATTCTCGAGAAGTTGCACCATCATGTTCGCAAAGCTGCGTGTCGTGGTTTCGCCTGCGGCCAGCAGCAACATGCGGACAAAGTTAGCGATTTCCTCGTCACTGAACTTTTCGCCTTCGTGCTCGGCCGTCATCATATAGCCGAGTATATCGTTCCGCATCTCCCCGCGCGCGCGATACTGCTCCACGATAGGCAAAAGAGTCGTGAACATAGACTGGCCTGCAACCATGGATTGGGGAATGGTTATATTTGCCAACTCAGGATCGGTTTGCGGTGCGGCAACCACTTGGATGGCCCAACTTGCCAGATTGCCAAGGAGATCCTCGTTGTGAGGAAAACCGAAGTATGCATACATGGCGCGAATGGGGAAGGGCAGGGCAAATTCGCGCAGAAGGTCTGCCTTGCCTTTGGGCTTGAGCTTGTTGACGAATTCGTTGACTACCACCGGCCGGATCAGCGTATCTATCAATTCCCGGATCTGTCCGCGCATGAAAGGCTTTTGCAGGGTCTTGCGATACTTGTCGTGGTCCTCGCCATCCATTGCTGTTAGCAGCAAATTATCGACGGCGGCACCAAAGCCGTCACCGACGATGTGGCTCAACCAGTCGTTTGGGTTCATCAAGACCGAATGAATATCCTTGTAACGGTACAAGGTAACGACGGGCCGGCCCGTCATCATGTAGTCGGCCATGCTCGGGATGCTGTTTTGCTGGAGCAAATCCCCTTGCATCACTGGGCACTGTGAACGCCTTTCCGCCAACATCGGATAAGGATTAGCGGGCGCTTTACCGGCATATCCATGCGTTACGAGCGAATAATCCCTGACCATCTGGTCGAGCATCGCGTCATATTTGGCCGTCATATAGCTTCCCAATTCGTTCTCTTAAGAAAGAAGCAGCGCTCCATTTCCTGATAAGGCACTAACCCCATTTGAGGGTCGGTGTCCAAAAGCAGGATTTGACACGGGTAAAGTCCTGTACCGCGCTTCAGCCACCTATCGCAGGAAAGGCAGCAGACTATCAACCCGCAGTAATGCCGTTATCTGCCATGATGCAGGCACCGTGCACCGACTTGGCACGATCCGAAGCAAGAAACAGCAGGGACTCCACGATATCTCCAGGCTGGGAGGGAGGGCGCAGCCCGATGTAGCGTGCGATCAGGGTCTGATCGGCCTGTTCCGGGAATTCCAGATCGGCTACCATCTCCGTCAGCATCCCGCCCGGTGCCAGCGCATTGATCCGAACCGGTTGGTGCATGAATTCCATGGCTAGCGATTTGGTCAGACTCAACAAGGCAGACTTGGTGGCCGCATAGGGCGCTGTATAAGCTTGGCCGAGGAAGGATGCTGTCGAGACGACATTAACAACATTGCCTTCTGCTTCGATCAGATGTGGCATGGCTGCCTGCATCATGAAGAATGCGCTGCTGACATTGGCGGAAAACAGCCTGTCCCAGTCTGCCGGCGTCACTTGTTCCAACGCGTGAAAACGCAGGATACCGGCCACGTTGCACAGCACGTCTAGTCGCCCGAATGCCTCTATTGCGGCGGCCACGGCTACCTTGCAATTGGCTGGTTCACCAAGGTCACCTGCGACGATGACGCATTCTCCGCCTGCTCCTGTGATCGAGGCAGCGGTTTCTTCCAGACCTCGCTGGTTAAGGTCGATTAGGCACAGTTTTCCCCCTTCGTTCGCAAAGCGGATGCTCGCCGCGCGGCCCAGACCTGAGGCTGCGCCGGTAACTGCGATGGCTTTGCCGGCAAATTCGACGGTGTTCACACATCTTCTCCTGCTTCAAAGCGGATTGCAGGCGTGATGGCTTCCTAAAGATTGGCCGCCATATCCTGCATAGAGAATGCCTCACTCATGTTCATTTCGTCGCTTCCCACCAGTTTGGTTAGCTGGGCGATCGCGCATTCTGGATCATCGGTGTCCAGCGCGTAGATCGCCATAAAACGCTGCACCGGAGCGACCTCGGCTGCCGGATCCCTGAGGCGGCACCGCTGTGCCGAGACAAATCCCCGAACTGCAACGACATCAGCAAGATGCCGGTTGTTGTACCAGTCGCTGTATTCATCGTCGCGGCCAGCATCGGGATTGCTCCACACAACATAGGCATGGTGGGGCATAGGTGCTCCCGCGAACAAGAGTTGTTGCTATTCACAGATTATTCTGGGTCGCAGACTATTCTGCTTTCCAAACTAGCGGCAGGGTAACGGGCTGGATCATACCAAGGTGAAATTCAAGCTGATGATCCGGTTTCACGCTGAATTCGGGTATGCGACCTAGAAACTCTTCAAGCGCAATCCGCATCTCGCGCTTAGCAAGGTGCATCCCGACGCAGGTGTGCGGACCGAAGCCAAAGGAGACATGCCGGGGGCGGCGGCTGAAATCGACCCGGCCCGGATTCTCAAACTCTATCGGATCGCGCCCCGCGAGAGTTGTGCTCATCATCACCTTGTCGCCTGGCATCATTGTAATGCCGTGGAATTCGGTTTCCTTGGTGCATGTACGGAAGGTGGTGACCGCCGCATAGGCCCGCATCAGCTCGTCAATCGCATGGGGGATCTCCTCCGGGTCCTTGCGCAGGAAATCCTGGTCTCCATGGTTGCGTGCTAGATGGGTGAATTGCAGACCCATATTGGTCGAAACCGTGTCGAGCCCGCCGATGAACAGATTGAACGAGAAGCCTACCAGCTCGTCATCGTTCAGCTTCGCGCCATCGACATCGACATCCAGTGCATAGCTGATTATGTCATCGCGTCGGGTCTTGCGCCGGTCCTCGATCTGCTCTCGAAGGAAATCGACTACATTGCGGGTTGCAACGGCGATCTTTGCCATGTCTGCCACGTGCAGCAGGTCATATTCCCATTCGAGGAACTGCTTGGTGTGTTCGAGCGGGAAATCCATCAGTTCGAGGAAAACCTTGATCGGGAATTCGAAGGCGAACTGGGACATGAATTCACATTCACCCTTGGCGCGGAAGGCTTCCACGTAATCGACCGCGTAGTGGCGGATCTTCTCATCCAGCGCCGACACAGCCTTAGGCGTGAACAGTGGATTGGCCATCTTGCGATATTTGGCATGTTCGGGCGGATCGATCTCCACCGGCGTGTTGATCCAGCTTTCTCCAATCAGCTTGGCAAAGGGGGAGAAATCCTTGCTCGAAAACGTATCCGTATCGAAATAGATTTCGCGCAGGTGATCCATGCGCCGCACGACCCAAGCCGGACTACCACCGGGATAGGCATGAGGTGCATAAAAAATGTCGGGTCCCTCGGCGTGAATTGCCGGGGCCCAGTCCAGATGCGGTTCTTCCGTCGTGGTCATACCGAAAATGTAAGGAAAGTTCTTGACCAGCGTGGGCGGGACGTGGGCCGGGATGGTCGGCTCGGGCAATTCGATCTGCATTCTTGTCTCCCATTTCGGAAGGCCCGCCCCGTTACCGGGTGCTGCCCGACCTAGCTGCTGTTTTCAGACCGGAGTTTAGGCTCTATACCCGAATCCAACAAGTAGGATCACTTTCAGAGGGTTAATCACCTTGAGATGACTATGAACAGGCAATCGCCCGATAACTGGCCTGAAAGCAGGGATGTAAGCCCGCACGAATATGAATCGCTACGCCGTGCGCTGACGATGATTTCGGGGAAATGGAAGCTGGAGATTCTCTGGCTGCTGTATCATCGCACCCACCGCTTCGGGGAACTGAAGAAGACAATCACCGGCGTTTCGCAGCACGTCCTAACCAAGCAGTTGCGCGAGCTGGAATCCGACGGGCTGATAACACGCAAGATATTCGCCGAGGTGCCGCCACGCGTGGAATACAGCATGACCGATGCCACCCGAGAGCTGGAGCCGACGATCAAGTCGCTTATGGCTTGGTGGGAAAACCATGGCAGGGACACAAGGGGAAAAGCATGAGTGCGACAAATCTCGATCCCATTTTCTCGAAAGCGCGCACGTTCAACAACTACACTGACAAACCGGTAAGCGAGGAGACCTTGCGGGAATTGTATGACCACCTGAAATGGGGGCCGACGGCGGCAAATTCCTGTCCTGCCCGCTTTGTATTCGCAAGCAGTGATGAGGCGAAGCGGCGCTTGCTGGGCTGCGTGAACGAAGGGAACATGGCCAATGACGTGCTCCCCTGATTGTTACCAGTCAGAGGTAGAGTCTGGCTCCTTCATGAT
>LSKF01000122.1 GCA_001556995.1 Erythrobacteraceae bacterium CCH12-C2 | reverse complement strand
CGTCGGCAGCGCGGGCCAGCGCGCGTTCAAGCTTGCCGCCAATAACCTCCATCACCTGCGCCAAGCTGCGCGGGTTGCCATCGGCGTGATAGAAGATCGGACGATTGGCAGCCGCGGGGCGCGCGAACAGCGCGGGCGCGCTCTGGCTCGGGTCAGCCTGCATTTCAGTGAGGAACCGCCCCGCGCCCCCTGCGCCGAGGAAGTGGGCAAGGTATAGCTCGGCATGGCTGGGCTGGCGGCCAAGGATCGGGGTAAGATGCGCGCGGTTATCTTCTGCGAGGCCCGCCGCCATCAGCGAGGCCACGTCGGGATCGCTGCGCAGCGCAAGGATCGCCGCGCGCCGCTCAGGATCGGTCACGAAGGTGCCGCCCGACGCGGTGACCTCGATTTCGTCGGCCACTGCGCCAAGCCCGAAACGGTGGCCGTGGCGCTTGACGGTGTCGAGCCAGGTGCTGTCGATGAACTGATAGAGCCCGGTCGCGCTGGAGGTTGCGGCACGCGCGGTCGGGTCCATCGCGGATTCGACCTCGGCCTGCGCGAGCAGGTAGTTGAAATCGACGCTGGTGCGCTCAGCGGCGCGGGCGATGGCGGCTTCTACGGGCGTGCCGGGCGCTGCGATCTGGCGCGCGGCAGGTTCAAGGCGGCCCTCGCGCGCGGCCTGATGCACCCGTGCGGCGGTTTCAAACCCGGCGCGGATTGACCCGGCGGGAAAGCCCATGGGGGAAGAAGACTGGCTCACGCACACTCCGCCTGTTGCTGAGCGCCGCAGGGGGCGACGCTTTCAGGCGGGAATTAGCAAGGGCCATGCCAGCCGCAGCGGTCACGGCCCTCGTAAGACTACCTAGGCGCGGACCGGGGCGTAGGTGGTCCGAGAGCTGCGGCCCGGGCCGTATCGGCCCCCGCCGAGCGCCTCGATCCGCGCGGCGACATTGGCGGCGAGCAGGTTGCGCACCCGGCGGTTGACCTCGTTCAATTGCCGCGCCGTCTCAGCCAGCCCGCGCGTCTCGCCATCGAGCGCCTGCGCGCCGATCACGGCCAATTCGTCGCACAAAGCCTCCTTGGCGCGGGCGGCACAGATCAAGTCATCGGCATCAAGCGCGGCAAGCGCTTGCCGCTCGCGTTCGAGCACGGCAATCATCTGCCGCAGATTGGCCGCCAGCGGGCCGGAGGGCGTGGTCAGGGTGAGGCTCGGGGTGTCGGCCACCGGATCAGTCCTGGCCCGGCAGCGTAAAGCTGACCTGCGCGGCGATCATCGCATCGACAATCTTGGTCGGCACGAGCGGATAGGACCCGTCGCGCAGGGCTTCGCGGATCTGGGCGACGCGCTCGGCATCGACCGGCGGCGCGGCGCTATCGGCGGCGGCGCTGACTTCGATGCTGATCCCGCCAGCCGCGCGGGACGCAGGGGTGGCCGTGCGCGCTTCGATCGGCGCGCGCTCACCGGTCGCGACCGGGCGGGCGGCGCTGATTCCGGCCAGTTTGCTCAGTTCGACAGAAGACATGGCAACAATCCTTGGGTGGGTTCCTGTGGGCCAGAACGGCAAGCGCGGGGGCGATTTAAGGGGCGCTTAAGAATTTCTCAGCCCGCCGGGATGATGGCGAGTCCCGGTCGCTCGATCCGGGCGCGCAGGGGCTCGGCCTTGCGGCTGGTGCGCACGACGATCCAATCGCCCACCGCGCCCCCTTCCATCGCCTCACCCGGCTGCTGCACGCTGAACCCGCGCCCGCGCACCACAATGGTGAGCGCGTCCCCGCGCTTGACCACGGGCGAAGCGGGGGCGGCTTGCCCGGCGTTTGCGCCAGCAATCGCCACGAAGATGCGCCAGGGCTTCGGACCCGCGCACGCCACCTGCACCGCTAGGCGCGCCGGATTGTGCCAGTTCACATTAAGCGGCGTATCGCAGGCAGCGAGTTGCAGTCGCCGATCGCTCGCCGCGCGCGGGCCGCCCGGCTGTCCGATCCCCGCCCCGGTAAAGGCAATCACCGCACGGTCGATCGCGGCCGGATCGGTGTTGCCGCTCTGCGCCTGCGCGGCCGGATCGCAGAGTGGTAGAAGCAGCGGCAGTGCCAGCGGGGCGAGGCGCCAGCCGACGGAGGATGAGGCATTGGGGTCCATGGGGTCTTTCCTTGTTCGGCACACAGCCATGGCCGCCGATGAGCAAATGCCATGCCAAGCGCCCTGCGGATGATCTTCCGCGCCGCCCCGGACCGCCAGATGCTCGCCTCGATTAGGTATTTTCCCGCGGGTTCACCGAGGCCGGCCTTAGCCATGGCTCGTTACGCATAGCGCTGTTCCAGCAATCTTTTTCTATGTGAAGACCCGCTTGCCATGCCTTTTCCTACCGGTTTCCTGACCCGTTCCGCGCGCGTCCCCACGCCAACCGTCGACATTGAAGCCGAGCCAACTGCGCTCGCCGCTGCCGCCCGGCGTGCGCTGCTTGAACGGATTGCCGAGTTTCTGGAGCGCCACGATCTGGCGGCCAGCCCATCCAATCTCGCCGCGATTTGCGGCGGCTTGTCCGGAGCCAATCCCGAATTGGCGCGCGCCTTTGTGCAGCGCGAAGTGTCCGGCGAACCTATTGATCAGCGCTGGCTGGATACCCTGGTGCGGCTCGATCCCGATGGTCACACCCGGATCGCCGAGCTTGAGACGCTGATGGACAAGCTCGAATACGCGCTGATGCGCTTTGCCCAGACCGCCCGTTCGGCGCAGTCCGAAACGAGCGATCATCGCGGGGCGATCAGTGTGCAGCTCGAGGCCATGGCGCACCCGGCGGAGCTCGCTGAGGTGTTCGATCTGTCGCGTGCGATGCTGGCGCGGATCGAGCAGGCCGAAGCGGCGATGGCCCGGAGCGAGGCCGAGACCGAGCGCCTGCGTGAGAGCCTCGCCAAGGCGCGGATCGAGGCTGATGTCGATCACCTGACCCTGCTGCCCAACCGCCGCGCCTTTGAACGCCGCCTGATCTCTGCGGCCATGGAGGCGCGCGAGAAGCAAGAGCCGCTGGCGCTGGCGTTCTGCGATGTCGACCATTTCAAGGCGATCAACGATCGGCATGGGCACGATGCAGGCGACCGCGTGCTGTGCGCTCTGGCCGCGCTGTTCAACGAGCACGCCGGGGACAACTGCTTTGTCGCGCGCCATGGGGGCGAGGAGTTCGTGATCCTGTTCTACGGGACGGACAAGCAGGCGGCCCGCTTGCGGCTTGATACGATCCGCCGGGCCCAGGCCGCGCGCCAGCTGCTCAACCGCGAAACGGGGCAGCCGTTCGGGCGGATCACCTTTTCCGCCGGGGTTGCCGATGTGAGCGCCGATGCCGATCCCCGCAGCGCGCTGGCCCGGGCCGATGCGGCGCTATACCGGGCGAAGCAGGAAGGCCGCAACCGGGTGATCGCTGGATAGCGCAGCGCTGCTACGGTCGGGCAGGCGGCGGAACGGCGTCATAGGCGAGGCTGGCGTAGAGATCCGCCTCCTCCCCCACAGTGATGATCGTGCGCACCGCAAAACCGCTCGCTGCAGCGTCCTTGACCAGCGCCCGCGCTGCCGCCCATGCCGCATTGTCCTCGCCTTGCCGGACCTGCGCGAACACCGTCAGTGTCGCGCGCGGATCGCGTGGCTGGGCGGCAAGCCACTGCGCGAGGCTCGGCCCGCCTGCGACGGGTCGATAAAGCGCCTGGGATGCCGCGATCTCCGCCGCACCGGGCGCTTGCGTTTCTTCGCCTCGCGCTGCCTTGTCGGCGAGCGGGCGGCGGTTTTCGGCTTCGGCTGCCGGCAGGGCTGTCAGCATCAGCAGGAAGAAGATCAGCGCCAGATCGGCGAGGATGAGCTGCCACCCGTGGCCGGTCTTGCTGCTCGGCGTGGTCGTGGAAGTCATGATACGCCCCGCAGTGTGGGGCGGCGACCATGCGCGATGCTGGCGATGATGCTGATCTGGTCGACGAACCAATCGGCCAGCGCGTCACGGCCCTGATCTTCGGCCAGCCCGCGCCGCTCGATCGCGCTCGCCAGCGGATAGAACAGCAGATGCGCCAGCAGCGCGCCATAGAGGGTCGAATGCACCGCCGTCGCCATCGCGGTCACTGTGAGCCGCGTGGCATCGGCCCCCGCCACCGGTTCAAGCTGGGTAAGCGCATAAAGCGTGCCGATCAGCCCGAACACCGGGGCTAGATCGCCTGCCGTGCCAAACACCTGCGCCGCGCTCAACCGCCGCGTGGCTGCCACCGCTCGCTCTTCCCTGAGAGTGCTGTGCAGCGCGTCGATCCCGCCAAGCTTCAGGAACCGCTCCAGCATCAAGGCGAGGGTGCGATCGGGCGGCGGGACCGGGTCGGCACGATAAGGGCCATCCAGCCGGATCGCGCTGAGCGCCATAGCGAGCGCGCGGCGGTTCGCCTCCGCATCAAAACTGCGCCGCATCAGCGCGGCGGCGGCGAGCCAAGCCTCGGCAAAGACCCTGAGGCCGCAGCGCGCCGCGCAGGCCAGCATCGTGCCTATCGCGACGATGGCAAGGGCTCCGGGATCGAACAGGGAGGCGATGGTGGTGGGCATGGGGTCCCCTTTGCTGGCACAGGCTGTGTTCGGCAGAACGGGCAGCGATCGCCGGAATTAAGCCACGATCATCAAGCGGCAGCGGCTTGCCTTTGCGCCGCGCGCCAGCGGCAAGGCTTTGCCGCCCACGCCGATTGCGGGGGCATTTTTCCCGCCTGACCCGAGGTTTGGCACGCTTCGTGCTGAAATCGGTGCGCTACCGGGCCCCGCCCGGCCTCGACAGGAGACACAGGCATGAACGAAGGCCTTTTTGGCATTCACGGCGCGGCGCTCACCCTGCGCTCCGAGCGCATGGGGATCATCGCCGCGAACATCGCCAATGCCGCGACGCCGGGCTTCAAGGCACGCGACATGGATTTCAATGCCGCGCTCGATGCCCGGCTTGGCCGTCAAAGTGGCCCCGCTGACCCGCAGGCCGGGATGCTGTGGCGCCGCCCGACCATGCCCTCGCTCGACGGCAATACGGTCGAGCTCAACCGCGAACAGGTCGCCTTTGCCGAAAACGCAGTCGCCTACTCGGCGACGCTCAGCTTTGTGCAGGGCCGCGTCAATACCATCACCCGCGCGCTGAAGGGCGAATGACCATGCCCAGCGAACACTCCCCCATGACGCTGTTCTCGCTCACCACCCGCGCGATGAGCGCGCAGATGGTGCGCATGAACGCGGCGACCTCAAACCTCGCCAATGCGGGATCGATCTCGACCACCGAGGAAGGCGCCTATCGCCCGATCCGCGCGGTCTTCGCGGTCGAGCTGGACCGCGCATCGGGGCTTGCCGGGGTTACGACGTCAGGGCTGGTGCGCGCCGAAACCGCGCCGACCAAGCGCCACGATCCCGGCCATCCGCTCGCCGATGCCGACGGCAATGTGTTCGAGGCCCCGGTCGATGAAAGCGCCGAGATGGTCGAGATCATGGAGAGTGCCCGCCAGTACCAGAACCTGGTGCAGGCGCTCCAGACCGCCAAGCAATTGATGCTTGAAACCTTGAGGAGCCAGTAATGGAAACCGCTGCCACCCCCCTAAACCCGCAGGTCACGCTGAACCGGCTCAACACCCCTTCGCGCGTGAGCGGCGGCGGGTTGGACTCGCTCGGTCAGGGCGACTTCCTGCGCCTGCTGACCACCCAGCTGACCCTGCAAGACCCGCTCGAGCCCGCCGATAACGAAGCGATGCTGGCGCAGTTGGCGCAATTCTCAGCGCTCGGCGCCGCCACCGCGAGCGGTACGACACTCAAGGAAATCTCGGCCAAGCTCGATCAGCTGATCGGCGAACCCGAACCCGGTGCCACGCGGCCCGCCCGCCAACCCTGACCCCAATTCCCCCAACATAAGGATCACGCTGCCATGTCCTTCTTCACCTCCCTCAGCGGTCTCAAGAATGCCGAGACCGATCTGCGCGTCATCGCCAACAACATCGCCAATGCCGAAACCGTGGGCTTCAAGAAAAGCTCGGCGCAGTTTTCGGACCTTGTGGCCAAGGGCCTGTCCACCGATCCGCGCCGCACCGCGGGGATCGGCGCCACCGTGTCGGCGATCACGCAGGACTTCGCGCTCGGCCCGCTCGAACAGACCGGGCGCAGCCTTGATCTGGCGATTGACGGCGATGGGTTCTTTGCGGTGGCCAATCCCTTCAGCGGCGATCTCAGCTTCACCCGCAACGGCAGTTTTCGCCTGCTCGCGGATGGCTCCTTGCAGGATTCGACCGGTGACTTTGTGCAGGCTTTTCCAGTCGACGCCACCGGAACGCCGACCGCAACCGTGCCAGCCAATCTGACGTTGCCACTGACCAATGCTGGCGGCTCGCCGCTTGCCAATGTCACGATTGACGCGCGCGGGGTGATCAATGCGGCCTATTCCGATGGCACCACAGAGCCGGTCGGGCAGATCGCGCTGGCATCGTTCGCCGCGCCCACGGGCCTGCGCGCCATTGGTCAGACCAAGTGGAAGCCCTCGGCCGAATCCGGTCCGCCCGCGTTCGGCTCACCGGGCCAGGGCAATTACGGCGGGATCCTGAGCGGCGCGCTCGAACGGTCGAACGTCGAGCTGTCCGAGGAAATGGTCGCGCTGCTCACCGCGCAGCGCAATTTTCAGGCCAATGCCCGCGCGATCGATACCGCGACGGTGATCACCCAGGCCGCCATCAACCTGCGTCAGCAGTAATCCATGGACCGGATGATCTACACCGCGATGACCGCGATGAACGCGGCGATGGACCGGCAGCGGGCGGTGGCGAACAATCTCGCCAACGCTTCGACCCCGGGCTTTCGTCAGGAAGTCTTCGCGGTCACGCCCGCCACGCTCAAGGATGGCTCGCTCGAAGTGCGCGCCCCGGCGCGCGGCAATGTGCGCGGGGCCGATATGCGCAACGGACGGGTGGTGCCGACCGGCAATCCGCTCGACGTCGCGCTCGAAGGCACGGCGCTGCTGGCGTTCCAGTCCCCCGACCGGCAGGGCGAGGTCTATTCGCGGCGCGGCGATCTGCGCATCGCCGCCTCGGGCGTGATCGAGAATGGTGAAGGGCTCGCGGTGCTGGGCGAGGGCGGGGCACCGATCACCGTCCCCCCCGGCTTTCGCATCGCGATCGGCGCCGATGGCACGGTGCTCGCGCAGGACCCCGCCACCCCCAATGCCCAGCCCGAGACGATTGACCGGCTGCGGCTGGTAAACCCCGAGGGTAGCCGATTGGCCAAGGGGATCGACGGCTTTCTGAAAGTGCCCACCATCGGCGGCACCTCCGGTGTGTTGCCCCCCGATCTTACCGCGCGCCTCACCCCCGGCGCGATTGAGCAATCCAATGTCGAGACCGCCGACACGCTGGTGCAGATGGTCGAAGCCCAGCGCGCTTTCGAACAGCGCGCTCGGGTGATCAGCACCGCCGCCGAACTCGACGAAGCCTCCAGCGGCCTGATGGCGCTGCGCTGATAGACACACAGGAGACCTGACCCATGCCTACCTCCGCCTTGCACGTCGCCCGCACCGGGCTCGAAGCACAGGATGCGCGGATGCGCGTCATCGCCAACAACCTCGCCAATATCGGCACCACCGGATTCAAGCGCGACCGCGCGGATTTCGCCACGCTCGCCTATCAGGAACAGCGCGTTGCCGGGCAGCAATCGACCGGGCAGACCGCCTTCGCCGTGGGCCTCAACCTTGGCACCGGGGTGCAGGTGCAGGGCACCACCCGGATTGCGACGCAGGGGAACCTGAACACCACCGGCAATGCGCTGGATCTGGCGCTGGATGGCGAGGGCTTCTTTCAGGTCGAGCTGCCGCCGGGCGGTCAGGTGGGCTTTACCCGCGCGGGCAATTTCACGCTTTCGAATGATGGCACGCTGATCACGTCGCAGGGTTATGCGGTGCAGCCGCCGGTGCAGGTGCCCGCCGGGGCACAGTCGGTGACAATTTCGCCCGATGGCACGGTGAGCGCGATCACCCCCGGCAATGCCGAGCCGACGCTGCTGGGGCAGCTCGCCATCGCCAGCTTCGTCAATCCGGCGGGCCTGCGCGCGATCGGCGACAACTTCCTTGTCGAAACCGCCGCCTCTGGCCCCGCCGAAGTCGGTCTGGCGGGCGAGAATGGGCGCGGGCAGGTGCGGCAGGGGATGCTTGAACAGTCGAACGTCAACGTGGTCGAGGAGTTGGTCGCGATGATCGAGGCACAGCGCGCTTACGAGATCAATTCCAAGATGGTCAGCGCGGTGGATGAAATGCTGCGCAACGCCAATCAGTCGCTGTGAGGCGTGTGATGAAGGGTCGTTCCATCGTTCTGGGTGCACCGCTGCTGCTGGCCGCTTGCGGCGGACTGGGCGAAAGCAAGCCGCTGGTCGGGTTCGCCGCGCCGCCGCCACCGGGCGCGGCGATGACGGCGGCGAGTGTGGGCGATCCGTTTGCGGCCGCCTCGTTCCCGCCCGCCAGCGCCGGGGCGATCTTCCAGCCCGCGCAAGGCTATGCCAATCTCGTCACCGGCACCCGCGCGCGGGCGCTGGGCGATATGGTGACGATCATCCTCACCGAGGCGACCTCCACCACCAAGAGCACGCAAGGCAGCACCGCGCGCGAAGGCAGCTTCGGGATCACGCCGCCTACGTCTGGCCCGCTCGATTTCCTCAACCCAAATGCCCTTAAAGCTGCCGCCGAAGGGTCGTTCAATGGCGCGGGCAATGCGGCGCAGCAGAGCCGCCTCAACGGCGCGGTCGCGGTCACGATTGCGGCGATCTACCCGAACGGCACCGCCGAAGTGGTCGGAGAAAAGCAGATGATGTTCAGCCAGGGTGATGAATGGGTGCAGTTCGCTGGCCGCATCCGGCTGGTCGATATTGATGGCGACAACCGCTTGGCCTCCTCGCAGGTCGCCAATGCCCGGATCATCTATTCGGGCAAAGGTGCCGTCCAGCAGGCAAGCCGTCCGGGCTGGCTGAGCCGGTTCTTCAATATCATCTCCCCCTTCTGAAGGCGACGCGTGATGATCCGTATCCTTGCCCCTGTCATCTATATCCTGATGGCGCTTGCTGCCGCGCTGCTGCCGTCGCCCGCTTCTGCCGAGCGGATCCGCGATCTTGGCCAGTTCGAAGGCCTGCGCGCCAACCAGCTCACCGGCTACGGCGTGGTCGTGGGTCTCGCGGGCACTGGCGACAACAACCTCGCCTATGTGACCGAGGCGATGCGCGGGGTCTCGGGCCGCCTTGGCCTGCCGCTACCCCCCGGCGTCAGCCCGACATTGCGGAACGCTGCGGCGGTGATCGTGACGGCGGAATTGCCCGCCTTTGCCAAGCCGGGGCAGCGGATCGACATCACGGTGTCCACTCTGGGGCAGGCGGCCTCCCTGCGCGGCGGGGCGCTGGTGCTCACCCCGCTTTATGGCGCGGACGGACAGATTTACGCGATGGCGCAGGGCAATGTCGCGGTCGGCGGGCTTGGCGTTACGGGGCGCGATGGATCGCAGGTCAGCGTCAATGTCGCCACCGTGGGCCGGATCGCTGATGGTGCCTCGGTCGAGCGGGCTGTCGCAACCGGGTTCGACACCGCGCCGAGCCTGCGCTTCAATCTCCACAGGGCCGATTTCCTCACGGCGGCGCGCGTGCGCGATGCGATCAACGCGCGCTATCCGGGCATCGCCAGCATCGCCGACGGGGTGAGTATCGCGCTCGCCCTGCCGCAGGGCAACGACGTGCGATCCGCGCTGATGGCCGAGATCGAGATGCTCGCCGTGACCCCCGCCCCGGTGGCCGCGCGGGTGATCGTCAACAGCCGCACCGGCACGGTGGTGATCAACGACGCGGTCCGCCTCGCGCCTGCTGCCGTCAGCCACGGCAAGCTGGTGATCCGCATCGAAGAAGACCCCCTTGTCGTGCAACCCGCCCCTTTCAGCGACGGCGAGACGGCGGTTGAGCAATCCTCCACCATCACGATCGAGGAACGCTCCGACCGGGTGGCCTATATGCCCGGCGCCGCCTCGCTCAACGAGATCGTCGATGCGCTCAACCTCTTGGGCGTGGGGGCGGCAGACCTGGTGGTGATCCTCGAAAGCCTCAAGCAGGCGGGCAGCCTGCAAGCCGAAATGGTGGTGCTGTGATCGGGCCGGTCACGCCTTCCGCGCAGCGCGACACGTCGCTGACGCCTGATCGGGCGGCGCTGCGCGCAGCTGCCGCAGGCTTCGAGGCGATCATGCTGCGCAAGCTGCTCGAATCGGCGCGCGCGTCGAGCTTTGCCGAGGAAACCCCGCTCACCGGCGGAGGGATGGAGCAATGGCGCACCATGCGCGACGAACACTTCGCCGACATCGCCGCCAAATCCGGAGCCTTCGGGTTTGCCCGGAGTATCGAAGCGAGCCTCGCGCAATACTTGCCGCCCCAAAAGGATAGCTGATGCCCACCGCCATCTTCACCATCGCCCGCAGCGGCCTCAGCGTGACGCGAACCAGCCTTGAGCTGACCGCGCAGAACGTGGCCAATGCCGCCAACCCGGACTATTCGCGCCGCACCCTGACGCAGGGCGAGCTGGTGATGACCGGCACGATCGGGCCCATCGGCGCGGCCTCGCTCGGCGGGGTGCGCCCTGGGGTGATCGAGCGCGCGGAAAGCGCGCTGGTGCAGCGGCAGGCGCGCGATGCGTCATCGGCGCTGTCGGCAGCGGAGGCCGAATTCTTCGCCTTGCGCGAGGCGGAGAGCGCGATTGAGACTTCGGGCCTGTTTCAGGGGCTCGTTGACTTTGAAGCGGCGCTGACCCGGCTCGAAGGCAATCCGCTGGAACCGGCGCTGCGGCTCTCGGCGCTGGAAAGCGCGCGGCAGATGGCGAGCACCTTCCGGGTCGCCAATGGCACGCTCGCCAACACCCGCAATCTGGTTCAGAGCGAGACTAGCGCCGAGGTGCTGACGGTCAACGAGCTGGCGAGCGAGCTCGCAGCGGTCAACCGCGATCTGGTTGGCACGCGCGAAGGCACCGCGGGCTACGCGGCGCTGCTCGATGCGCGCGACAAGGCGCTGCGCGGGCTCGCCGAGCAATTCGCGATTGTCCCCACGATCAACGCCAACGGCACCGCCGATGTCGCGCTGGCGGGCTCCCCGCCGACCGCGCTGGTGACGGGGGCCAATGCGCAAAGCGTCAGCGTCAGCTTCGCCGCCGATGGCACTGCGTCCTTCGCGGTCGGCGCGACCGCTGTGGTACCGAGCGGCGGGGCGATGGCGGGGCGCGCGGCGGCGCTCACCCGGATGGCCGGGTTGCAAAGCGATCTCGATGCGCTGGCGGTGTCCACCGTCACCATCGCCAACACGGCGCAAGCCGCTGGCAGCGCTGCCGATGGCACGCCGGGCCAGCCGCTGTTCGCTGGCACCGGAGCGGGCAGCATCACCGTGGTGCTGGGCTCCGCCAGTGGCCTCGCCACTGCGCCATCGGGCGCGCCTGCGGGGAGCCGTGACACCGCCAATCTCGCTGCGCTGATTGGGGCGCTGGGGGCGGATACCGGACCTACCGCAGGAGCGGATGCCCTGCTGCTCGGTCTGTCGAGCGAAGTCTCCGCCGTCCAGACCCGGCGCGACGGCCTCGCGGTGGTTGCCTCCAGCGCCGAGGCCGAACTGCTGCGCGAAACCGGGGTCGATCTCGACGACGAGGCCGCCAACCTTGTGCGCTTGCAACAGGCTTTTGAGGCCAACAGCCGGGTGATCCAGGTCGCCGCCGACATCTTCGACACACTGCTGGGCCTCAGGTAAGGGAGCGCGCCGACATGACCAATGTCACCAATTCGACCGGTTCCTTCTTCAACCGCTCGCTCGCGCAGATGGCCGATCTGCGAAGCGGGATCGAGCGCACCCGCTCCCAGATCGCAACGGGCAAGCGGATTGAGCGCGGATCGGATGATCCCGCCGCCGCCGCGCAATTGCGCAGCGTTGCCCGGCGCGAGACGCTGACGCGGGTCGAGGGCGATAATGCTGCGCGGCTGGGGCAGGATCTTTCCGCCGCCTCGACCGAGATTACGGCGGTAACCGCCCTGTTCCAGCGTGCCCGCGAACTCGCAGTGCAGGCGGCCAATACGCCGACGGGAGCCGACGGACGGCGGGCCATCGCCTTCGAGCTGGAGCAGCTTCAGGAAGAGCTTTTCACCCGCGCCAATGGCACCTCGCTGACCGGCGAGCCGCTGTTTGCGGGCCAATCCTCGGACCTCCCCTTCACCCGCGATGCGGCGGGCAATGTCACCTACGTCGGCACCGCCACCAGCGGCGCCGTGCCGGTGGCACCCGGCACCGCGATTGAGCGCGGGCTGCCGGGGAGCGAGGTGTTTGAATTCAGCCTGGGCGGCACACCGACTAATGCCTTTGCGGTGCTCGGCGGGTTGGTCACGGCGCTGCAAGGCGGCGCGCCCGATCCGGTCGCGGCTGCCAATGCTGCAATCGAAGGGATCGACGCGGCGCTCGATACGGCGAACCGTGCCCAAACTATCTTTGGCACCCGTATGGCCTGGGTCGAGCAGGTGCAGGAGCAGCAGGCCGACCGCGGCATCGCGCTCGCCGAACGTCGCAGCCGCGTCGGGGATACCGATATCGCCGAAGCCCTCGCCCGGCTCCAGCAATCGCTCACCGCACTGGAGGCGAGCCAGGCCGCCTTCGCCCGGGTGAGTTCGCTCACCCTGTTCAGCGCGCTGCGCTGATCCGGAGCTTTATCTCATGTTCGTAGCGATCGGGATCGTCGTCCTGTTGGTGATGGTATTCGGCGGCTTCCTGCTGGCAGGCGGCGCGCTTGGCCCGGTGCTGGCGGCGCTGCCGCTCGAATTCATGATAATCGGCGGCGCTGCGGTGGGTGCAACGCTGATCGGCAATTCGATGCACGCTATCAAGCTGCTGGCGAGCGGCATGGGCAAGGTGTTCAAGGGCCCCAAATATACCGACGCCGATCACATCGACGCCATCGCACTGACATCCAAGCTGATGAAGCTGCTGCGCTCCGAAGGTGCGGTGGCGCTGGAAAGCCATGTCACCGAACCGGCGAGCTCCACCATCTTCTCCGAATATCCGCGCCTTCAGGCTGACCCGGTGGTGACCGCAATGATTTGCGATCCGCTGACGTTGATGGTGGTGTCATCAGGCACGCTCGATACCCATGCGGTCGAGGAGGTGATCGACAACGCGATTCGGACCCAGCTGCACGAGATGGAGGAGCCTGCGCACATGATCCAGTCGCTCGCCGATGCCTTCCCGGCGCTGGGGATCGTCGCGGCGGTGTTGGGGATCATCAAGACCATGGGCGCGATTGACCAGCCGCCCGAGATCCTCGGCAAGATGATCGGTTCGGCGCTGGTGGGGACGTTCCTGGGGGTGCTGCTGGCCTATGGCATCGCCGGACCGCTGGGCACGCGGCTGAAGCAGATCAACGCGCATGACCAACAGATCTTCCACTCGATCAAGCAGGTGATCATCGCCAGTCTGCACGGCTATCCGCAGCCGCTGGTGCTCGAAGCTGCGCGTTCGGGCCTGCCGCCGGCGCACCGGCCCAAGCTCACCGACCTGCTCGATATGATGCGCGGGCGCTGAGATGGCCGAGGCCGATGCCAAACTGGCGATCCCCCCGCCGATCATCGTCAAGAAGATCACGGTGGTCGAAGGCGGGCACCACGGCGGGGCGTGGAAGGTCGCCTATGCCGATTTCGTGACCGCCATGATGGCGTTCTTCCTGCTCCTGTGGCTGCTCGGCGCGACCGAGGAAGAGCAGCGCAAGGGGATCGCCGATTACTTCACGCCGACGCTGGTCAAGATGCGCAAGGAGAGCGCGGGCTCGGATGGCTTGCTGGGCGGCTCTTCGCTCACCGATGTGGATAATTACCCCAATTCAAAAGGCCAGACTGGCACGCGTGCGATTACGATCCCGCGCGGCGTCACGGGCGGGGCCAAGGAGGGCGGCGGGCGGAATGACGCCGATAACGAGAAGCTCCAGAAGCTGCGCGAGAAGATCGAACAGAAACTCGCCCAGCGCCGCCACCTCTCTCACCTTGCCCGCCAGGTGCGGGTGATGCGTTCGCCCGAGGGCATTCGCATCGATCTGATGGATGATGCCGATTTTGCGATGTTCGAACTCGGCACCACCATCCTGACCAAGGAAGCGCGCGGGCTGCTGGAGGTGATGTCCGAGACCTTGAAAGACGAGCCCGCCCCGCTGATCCTGCGCGGCCACACGGACTCGTTGCCGTGGCGCAAGGGCGTGACGGCCAATAACTGGTCGCTTTCGACCGGCCGGGCCGAGGCGACGCGGCAGGCGTTGGTGTTGGGCGGGGTGCCCCAGCAGCGCATCGCCCGAATCGAAGGTGTCGCAGAAACCGAACCCCTGATCGGCGATAATCCCGCCGACCCGCGCAATCGCCGGATCTCCCTGTTGCTGCTGGAAGGGAGGGGGGCAAGCATGCGCTCAGGGCCGGCCGCCGCACCCGATAGCAAACAGGGCGCCGGCAAACAGGCTGCCTCCTGACTGTGGACAAGCGAATTATGTAGCATCCGCTACGCGATTTCCATAAATTTAGAAAAGAATCGGCAGACTGGAGCGGCCACATTTCCTGAGCGCAGGGCGAAAAAGCCGAAGGGTCTGGCAATGTCCGGGATTGGTCAGGTACATCACACGGATACCGGCTGCCAGGCGATCGACTGCGTCAGCTATCGCCATGCCCCGGCCGCCATGACGCTGGCCGAGGCACCCCACAACATCATGCTGTATCGGATCGTCGATTACGGCACCAGCGAGACCACCAGCGCCGACCGGCCAGCCGATGATCACGATCTCCTGCTGTTGACGCGCGGTTCGGGGCGCACGGCCCACGGCAAGCTGGCAGGAGAGCGGTTCACGCAGGAGGCCAATCGTGATCTGCGGGCGACATTTGTGCCGCGCGGCGCGGACGCCAGTGTTGAATTCGGCACCTCGGCCCGCAGCGTCAACCTGGTGTTTCCCAAGGGTTGTCTCGATGGGATGGTCGAGGACCGCACGCGCGGCCCTATCGCGCCGCTGCTGTTCGGCTGCAATCACACCTTGATCGGGCTGATCAGCCTGCTGGAGCTGGAACTTCTCCGCCCTGGCATGGCCGCCGACATGATTGCTGAGCAGGCCATGCGCAGCATCGCGTTGATCCTTTCAGGGATCGATCCCTATGGTTTTCTGTCCGAAAGCGACCGGATCACCATTGCGCCCGCAAGATTGCGGCGGGTGGTTGAGTTCATCGAAGCCAATCTCGCCGAGCCGCTGACGATTGACCTCTTGGCCCATGTTGCCGGGCTTTCGCCGTTCCACTTTTCGCGCGTGTTCCGCAGCGCAACGGGCATCAGCCCCTATCGCTATGTGTGCGAGCGGCGGCTGCTCAAGGCCCAGCGGATGCTGATGGCGGCGGACACCCAGATTCAGGATATTGCGAGCGCATGCGGCTTTTCGCGACACGCCAATTTCAGCGCCGCCTTTGCCCGTGAACGCAACATGTCACCGAGAGAGTATCGCGCGCGCTTTGCGATCTGATCGCAGGCGCTGGCAGGGCTCCGCCGCTTGCGACATTGCGCAAGGCAGCCGCCCACAAAAAGCCCGGAGCCTTGCGGCTCCGGGCTGGAAGTACCGCCCCCAGGGGAGAGGAGCGGGAGGACGGGGTTGCGCGATTAGCGCAGCAGCGACAGCACGTTCTGCTGCGACTGGTTGGCCTGGGCCAGCATCGCGGTCGAGGCCTGGCCGAGGATCTGCGCCTTGGCGAGCGCGGTGGTTTCGGCCGAGTAGTCGGTGTCCTGGATCCGCGAACGCGCATCGGCGAGGTTGGTCGAGACGTTGGTGAGATTGTTCACCGCCGACTGCAGACGGTTCTGGCCCGCACCCAGCGTGGCGCGGGCGTTGTTGATCGCATCGAGTTCGGTATCGACGGTGCCCAGCAGCGTGTTGGCCGCGGTAGCCGTCGACACGTCATAGGAACCGGCCGCACCGCCGCTCGCCGCCAGCGTGGTCAGGTCGGCCATGGCGAGATCGACCGTGTCAGCGCCGTTGGCACCAGCCTGAACCGTCACGGTGGCGGTGGTGCCGTCGAACAGCGCCACACCGTTGAATTCGCTGTTGGTGATGACCTGGTCGATCTGCGCGGTCAGTTCGTCCACTTCGACCTGCATGTAAGCGCGGTCGGTGGCGTCCTGATAGGTGCCCGAAGCCGACTGCACTGACAGCTCGCGGATGCGCTGGAGCATGTTGGTGACTTCGTTGAGCGCGCCTTCCGCAGTCTGAGCGAGGCTGATGCCGTCGTTGGCGTTGCGCACGCCCTGCTGCATGCCGCGGATCTGCGAGGTCATCGAGGTGGAAATCGCAAGGCCAGCGGCGTCGTCTGCGGCGCTGTTGATGCGGCTGCCGGTCGACAGACGCTGCATCGAGGTGCTGAGCATCTTGCCAGCCGAAACGCTGGCGTTGGTGGCGCGCAGCGCCGAGATATTGGTACCGATCACGTTCATTGTTCAAACTCCCGAATGGTCAGGCAGGACGAACAGGCCCGTCGCTGCTGCCCCATAGAGCGGCCGTGTGGCGGGATGTTTAAGGGGCTAAAAATATCACCGCAAATCAGATAATTGGCATAAAATTTGATCGCAGTGCATCGCCCGCTTTCCCTCCTTCCTGCGCACTTCTCCGGAGCCGGATAAGGGAACTTACGGGGGCTTAAATTTCCCACATGTGCAGGCTGCTGGCGGCATGGTCTTGCCGTCAACACAGCACAGGGGCGACCATGATGATTTCCGCGAGCACCGCGGCGCAGCGCCGCACTGACGTCGCCGCGCCGCCACCGATGCCGGGCCATGATGCCTTGCTGGCGATGACCGTGCCGCTGATGGGGCACCGATGGCAGCGCGACCGGATCGTGCTGAGCACTGCCGGGCAGGAACGCGCCCGCGCCGGGATGACGGTCATCACGCTTGCGCAATCTTCTACCCCGTCGCTCGCCTTTGCCGGACCGCAGCGGATTGCGCTCTCCTATGAACCGGCTTCGCTGGATGATGCGCGCGCGGCGCTGATTGCGGCTTCGGCCCATGGCGGCTGGCCGATTGCGGGCGACCCGCAGTCGCTTGCGCTGCTGACCCTCGCCGAGCGGATCGCGGGGAGCGAAATCCCCGTCCTGCTCGAAGGGCCGACCGGCACCGGCAAGGAAGTTGTCGCCCGCTTCGTCCACCGCCTCTCGGCGCGCGCACAGGGGCCGTTCGTCGCGGTCAATTGCGCCGCCATGCCCGAGGCGATGCTGGAAGCGCTGCTGTTCGGCCACCGCAAGGGTGCCTTCACCGGCGCGGCGGAGGCGGGCGAGGGGCTGTTCCGCGCGGCGGATGGCGGCACGCTGCTGCTCGACGAGATCGGCGAACTGCCGCTGGCCTTGCAGGCCAAGCTGCTGCGTGCGCTTCAGGAAGGCGAGGTACTGCCATTGGGCGCGACCAAGCCGCTGAAGGTCGATGTCCGCGTAGTCGCCGCGACCAACCGGCACCTTTCCGCCGAGGTTGAAGCCGGGCGGTTCCGTGAGGACTTGCTCTACCGGCTCAACGTCTTTCCGCTGGCCTTGCCCGCCTTGCGCGACCGGCCCGGCGATATCGCCGCGCTCGCCTTCGGGATGCTGCTGCGCCACGCGGCTGCGCCGGGCCGCCCGGGCTGGATCGCGCGCGAGGCGCTGGCGCTGCTCGAGGCGCATTCCTGGCCTGGCAATGTCCGCGAGCTCGAAAACGTGATCCGCCGCGCGATCCTGCTGGCCGATGGGGGCCAGTTGATCGGGGCGGAGCATGTGGTGTTCGACACGGCGGTCAGGCCCGCCCCGGCGGCAGCTGCGCCGCTCCCGGCGCGGATCATCGGCGGGTGCTCGCTGTCGGACGTTGCCTTTGCCTCGGAGGCGCGTGCGATCCTTGAGACGCTCGCTCGCCACGGCGGCAACCGCGTGGCGACCGCCCGCGCGCTGGGCATTTCCGAGCGCACCCTGCGCTATCGCCTCGCCTCGATGCGCGGGGCCGGGCTGCTGGCCGCAGGAGGTGCGGCATGAGCATGGTGCGCGCCAGCTTCGGTATTGATGACATCATGGCCCTCCGCAGTCAGGTGCTCGCGCGCAGCAGCGCGCTGCGCCAAGTGCGCGCGGCGAGCGAGGGCGCGCGGGCTTTTGCCCCGGCGCAGGCCCCCGGCGCGGGCTTTGCCGCCACACTCGACACCGCGCTGCGGCAGGTGAGCGCGGTGCAGGCGCATTCGGGCGCGATGCAGGTCGCCTACGAACGCGGGCAGGTGACCGATATCGCGCAGGTGATGCTCGCCCGGCAGGAAGCGGGCGTGGCCTTCGAGGCGACCTTGCAGGTGAGGAACAAGCTGCTCACCGCCTACCAAGACATCATGCGGATGGGAGGCTGATAGGTGGCCGACGCTGCGCTTCCCGTGCCTGCCGAGCCCGCAGGTCTTCCCCCCGCGCCAGCTGCTGCCCCCCTCGGCGGCTGGCGCACCCTAGTGCCTGAGCCACTGGCCGATTTCGCGCGCAAGCCCGCCCTTTCGCGCGCGCTCCCGGCACTGGCGGCGGTCGGCGCGCTGGCGGCAGCGGGCGCGCTGTGGCTAGCGCTGTCCTCCGGCCCCGAGCGCGTGCTCTACACCAGCCTCACCGATGCCGACCGCGCCAAGGTGGTCGAGACGCTGGAGGCGAGCGGGATCGGCTACTCGATCGACAATGGCACCGGCGCGCTGTCGGTGGCGGAGGACGATCTTTACCGCGCCAAGATGCTGGTCGCCAGCAATGCCGGGATCGCCGCCCCCGAAGGCGCGTCGGAGATGCTCGACGCCATGCCGCTCGGCACCTCGCGCACGCTCGAAGGCGAGCGGCTGCGGCTGGCGCGCGAACGCGAGTTGATGCTGACGATCCGCGAGATCGACGGGATCGAGTCTGTGCGCGTGCACCTCGCCACACCCGAACGCTCGGTCTTCGTGCGCGACAATAATCCGCCCTCGGCCTCGGTGATGGTGCGGCTGGTGAGCGGGCGCAGCCTTTCGCCGCCGCAGGTCGCCGCGATTGTGAACCTCGTCGCCGCCTCGGTGCCGGGGATGAGCGCCGATGCGGTGCGGGTGGTTGATCAGAACGGGCGGCTGCTCTCCGACCCGAAAACGGCGGAAGGCGAGGGCCTCACGCTCCAGCGCGAGCATGAGGCCAAGCTGCGCGAACAGATCGACGGGTTGCTGCGTCCCTTGCTGGGCGAAGGCAATTTCTCTGCGCAGGTGCAGGTCGAACTCGATCAGACCGAAGTGACTTCGGCGCGCGAGACCTATGAGAAGGAAGGCGTGGTTCGCAACGAGAGCGAGCGCAATGCCACGCGCGCGGCGGCCGGGCCAGTGGGAGGCGTGCCGGGCGTGCCTGCCAACACCCCGCCGCCGCAGGCGCAGCTGGTCGATGGCGCGCCCCAGCCCACGCCGCCGCCGGGCACGGCGACCGACACAGAAAGCGCGGTTGACCGCAGCTATGAATTGGGCCGCGAAGTCGCCGTGACCACCGCGCGCCCGGGCGGGCTGACTAAGCTGTCGGTCGCGGTCGCGGTCAGCAACAAGGCACTGAAAGCCGCTGCCCCGCTCACCGCGCAGCAGCTCGAAGCGCTCGTCGGTGCGGCGGTGGGCGCCGATGCCGAGCGCGGTGACCGGGTGGAGGTGGTGGCGAGCACCTTTGAGCCCGTCAATCTGGAACCCCCCGCCTTTTACGAACAGCCGTGGTTCGCGATGGTGGTCCGCTATGGCGCCGCCTTGCTGGCGGTGCTGCTGGTGCTGTTGTTTGCGGTGCGCCCGCTGATCGGCAAGCGCCAACGCAAGGGCAAGGGCGAGCCTGCGCCCGTGTCCGCATCTGAAGATGCACCCGCTCTGGCTATGATCGCCGACGGTGAGGCGGCAGACGACCGCGCGTCCGACAACGGCACCCCGCTCGGAGACTTGCCGCGCCAGGTCGAACTCGCCCGTCAGCTTGCAGCCAGCCAGCCCGAGCGCGCGGTCGAAGCGCTCCAGCGGATGCTCGAAAGCCCCGAGGAGCGCGCGGCATGAGCGTCGAGACCGAAATCACCGCCCCCGCTCCAGCCCCAGCCCTGTTGAGCCGGATCGACCGCGCGGCCGTGTTCCTGATGCTGATGAGCGATGAGGAAGCGACCGGCCTCATCAGCCGCCTCTCCCCGCCCGAGCTCGAAAAGCTGGGCGCGGCGATGATGGCGCTGGGCGAGATCGATCAGCCGCACATGGCCGAAGCGCTCGCCGATTTCGCCACCGAGGCGGCGCGCGAGATGCTGCCCCAGCGCGGGCGCAGCGACCGGGTGCGCACGCTGCTCGACAAGGCGCTCGGCCCCGCGCGCGCGGACAGCATGATGCAGCGGATCGAGCCCGATGCCCGCCCGCGCAGTCTGGAACTGGCGCGCTGGCTCGCGCCCACGGTGCTGGTGCGGCTGATCCTTGATGAGCAACCGCAGGTGATCGCCGCGCTGCTGCTGCTGATCGAACCAGAGCCTGCTGCCGAGGTGCTGGCAATGCTGCCCTTGGAGCTGCAATCGCTGGTGGTGGAACGGGTGGCGAAAAGCGGGGCGATTTCGGCGCAGGCGATCACCACCATCGACACGCTGCTGACCCAACGCATCAGTGCGACCTTCGGCACGGCGGCGCTGATGCTGGGCGGCCCGCGCGAGGCGGCGAACCTTATCAACCTTGCCGCAGGCGAGCTGCGCCACACCGTGCTCCCCGCGATTGCCGAGCGCGATTCGCCGCTGGCCGAGAAGATCGAGGAGCAGCTCTTCACCTTCGACATGCTGTTCGCGCTCGACCCGCAATCGATGGGCCGCCTGCTGCGCGATGTCGACAGCGAAAAGCTGGTCGATGCACTGAAGGGCGTGAAGGAAGACGAGCGCGCCCCCTTCTTCGCCGCCATGTCGAGCCGTGCCGCCGATGGCGTGCGCGACGAGATCGAGCTGCGCGGCCGGGTCGCCAAGAGCGAGGTGGCAATGGCGCAGAAGGCCATCGTCGACCTCGCGCGCGCGCTGGCCGATGCGGGCGAGATTGTGATCGGGAATGGCAATGGCGAATTCGTCTGAGTGGCTGGGCACGCTGGCCGCGCCCCAGCCGGTGCTGCCGCCTTGGGTGATGCGGCTGGGCGGGGAGGGCGATGGCGGTTTCCGCGCCGCGCTGCCCTTCGGCGAGCCGGAGCCCGCGGCCCCGTCCCCGGCACCTGAACCTCCCCCAGCGCGTGATCCCACCCCCGATCCCATCGCGCTCGCCTATGCCGAGGGCGAAGCGGCGGGGCGCGCGGCGGCAGCGGCAGAGCTGGAAGCGCATACCCTATCCCAGCGGTCGCTGCGGCTGACGTTTCGCTCGCTGGATGAGGCTTCGCTGAGCGTGCTCGCCGATGATCTTGCCGCGACCGTGCTGGCGCTGTGCGATCAAGTGCTGGCCGAGTGCGCGGTCGACCGCGAAGCCTTGCTCGCCCGCTGCCATGCGGCAGCAGCCCGGATCGGCGGGGCGGCGGATCAGTTCGTGCTGCACCTCCACCCCGATGACATTGCCATGCTGGGTGAGGAGGCGCTTGGCCTGTGGCGGCTCGCGCCCGATGCTGGGCTGGAGCGCGGCAGCGTGACGGTCGAGGGGCCGGATGGCGCGGTCAGCGACGGCCCTGCCGAATGGCGCCGCGCCATAGCGGCGGCTTTGCGCGGATGATCGGGGAATTGCAGCTGGAATTGGCGCGGATGCGCGCCGCGCAGCCTGCGAATGGCCCGGTGCTGACCGGGCGGGTGGTCGCCTGCGATGGCGGGTTGATCGAGGTCGCAGGCCTGCCGCTTCCGGTCGGCTCGCTGGGCCTCATCGCCAATGATGCGGGCGCGGAGTGCCTCGCCGAGGTGATCGGCTTTCGCGGTGGCCATTCGCTGATGATGCTGCTCGGCGATGCCATGCTGCTGCGCCCCCATGCGCGGGTGCGGGCGCTGGGCAATCCCGGCGCGGTGCGGGTCGGGCCGGGGCTCTTGGGCCGCGCGGTCGATGCGCTGGGCGCGGCGATCGATGGCGGCCCGCGGCTCGATCTGCCTGAGGTCTGGCCGCTCGCCGGGCAGCGCGAGGGCGCGCTCGAGCGGGCGAGCGTGCAGGTGCCCTTCGATTGCGGGGTGCGGGCGATCAACGCGCTGGCGACGATGGGGGTGGGGCAAAGGCTCGGGATCATGGCCGGGTCGGGCGTGGGCAAATCGGTGCTGGTGGATACCATTGCGGGCCATGCCGTCGCTGACGTGACCGTGGTGGCGCTGATCGGGGAGCGCGCGCGCGAGGTTTCGGATTTCGTCCACCGCCACATGACGGCGGCGCGGCGCGGCGGGATCGTGGTGGTCGCCGTCCCCGCCGATCACGCCCCCAACCTGCGCCTGCGCGCGGCGCAATATGCCAGCGCGATTGCGGAGTACTTCCGCGCGCAGGGCAAGCGGGTGCTGCTGATCCTCGACAGCCTCACCCGCGTCGCCCACGCCGCGCGCGAGTTGGCGCTGGTGCTGGGCGAACCCGGCGCGGCGCGGGGCTATCCGCCGAGCGCGCTGGCAGCGGTCACACGGTTCGTCGAGCGCGCGGGGAACTCGGCCCGCACCGGCGGGGCGGTGACCGGGATCTACACCGTGCTGGCGGACGGCGACGATACCAACGACCCGGTGGTCGATACCGCGCGGGCGATTCTCGATGGCCACATCGTGCTGTCGCGTGAGCTGGCGAGCCGTGGGCATTACCCGGCGATTGACGTGCCCGCCTCGCTCAGCCGGGTGATGGATGATCTCGTCCCGCCCGATCTTGCCGCTGCCGCGCGCCGCCTGCGCGCGCTGATCGCGGCGCGCGAGGCGGGGCGCGATTTGGTGCTGATGGGGGCCTACCGCGCGGGCGGCGATCCGCTGCTCGATGAGGCGCTCGCTCTCAGCGGGGCGATTGACGCCTTCCTCACGCAGGAGCGCGGGGCGGCGGAGCCGCTGGCGGCGAGCCACGCAGCGCTGCGGGCCTTGATGGCTCCCGCCCATGCGTGAAGCACGCCGCCTTGCCCTGGTGCAGCGTCAGGCGCTGATCGCCCGGATTGCGCGGCAGCAGGCGCTGCGCGGGTTGGCGCAGGCGTTGGAGGACGAGGAGCGCAGCCGCGCGCTGGCCGAGCGCAGCCGCGCCCTGCTCGCCGCAATCGCGTCGCAGCCGGGGGCGACCTCAGGCGCGGCGCTGGCCGAGCGTGAGGCTTTTGCCGCCAGCCTCGCCAAGCTCGCGCGGCAGGCGAGTGCGGCGGCGCAGGATGCCGCGCGCCAATCCGAATGGCAGGCCGAGACCCTCGCCAAGGCCGAACTGCGGGCCGAACGCATGGCCGAGCGCGCGGGGCAAGCCCGCTTGGCGGTGGCGCAGGCGCGCGAGCGGCGGGCCGACGCGGCGGGAGCATCGGGGCTGGCACGCAAGTTGCAAATATCACGATGAGCGCGCGGCTTGGGCCTGGTCCTGCGCGCGAGAAAAGGATGATGGAATGATCCCCCTATTGCCCGACTTTTCCTCCGCATTTGGCGTTCAGGTACAGCCCCTGCCGGGTGCGCCCGCACGTGCTGGCGGGGGAGGCGGGGGGGCGAGCGGGCTTGATTTTGCGGGCCTGCTTGGTGCCGCCATGCCAAGCGCGACCGCAGGGCTGCCCGATGCTGCCGCGGCGAGCGTGCCCGAGGGTCCGGTTCAGACGGCACCTGTCCCGGCTGCGGCTGCCCCAAGCCTGCCGCTGAACGCGATGCCTGAACTGCAACCGCTTTTGCAGAGCCTACCCCAGCATCAGTCGCAAACCGCGCCGCTCACCATGCCGCTGCCGTTCCAAGACGCGCCGCCGATCAGCCCCGCGCCCCTGCTGGCTGACGGCAAATCCTTGCCGCCCAGCGGCGCAAGTGTGCCGCAGGATGCCCTTGCTCAGCCTGCGGCACCGGACCTGCCCGAGCACAAGGGTACGCCTGCGCAGGCTTTGTCGGGGGTCGATCCAGACCGCGCGATGCAGCTGGCCGAGGATAGAAGCGGCACGCCCACCCCGCCGCGATTCGATGCGCGTGAGGGCGATGATGAGCCGCAGGTGCCGGAGCAGGCCCCCGCGCCAGACGTGACAGGCCTCACCCTCACCGCAGCGCTGCCGAGCACGCCGCCCGCTCCCGCGCAAACGCCGCAGCTGGAGCCGCCCCCGCCAGCGCTGCCGCCGAGGCGCGCGCTGACGTCGCCTGCCTCCAGCCTTGCCGCCCCGGTCGATGCGCCCCTGCCCGAGGCGGTTTTGCCCGAGCTGTCGCCGCGCGTGCCGCCTTCCTTTGCTTTGTCCCCCGCGGCCGAGCCCCCGCTCGCAACCCTGGCGCTTGCTGGGCCTGTGCCCGCAAAAGCATCCGCCCCGGTTCCCGCGCTGTCTGTCGATTTGGCGCAGCCCGACATAGCGGTGATCGAGCGATCTCAGAAAGGCGCGGCTTTGCCCCCGCTGACTGTTCAGAGCGCCGTGACATCGGACCTTGGTAGCCCCGCGCCGTCCTCTCCCGCTTCGGTCGTGCAGGTCAAGGGGGAGTCCCCTGTCGCGCCGCTCGCGCCATTCGTGAAGGACATGGCGTCCATGGCCGCAGCGCCGGAGCCGGTCCGTAAAGGCGTGCTCAAGGACGCGCAGCGCCCGCAGGCCCCTGCACCGCTCAAGACTGGGCCCGCCCCCGCCCCGGACCAGGTAGGGCCAGCGCCTCTGGCCCAGCAGCACAAACCGCAGGTCAAGGGGCAGCCAGACGGTCCTTCCGGAGGCACCGCGCCCGCAACCAAGCCGTCCGCGCCGACCCCGTCAGGGTTAGCGGGCGACGCCGCTCCGATCCTGAAAGGCGCGGTGCCCAGCATGGCGCCGAGCGTCACCGCCATCCCCGAGCCGAGCGTCGCGCCAACCTCCGACCCCGTGCTCGTCCAGACCCCTGGCAGCCCGCCGCTCACCGCCGTTTTGGCCGCGCCGGTGATCGCGGCGGCGCCTGAACCGGTCGCTCCGCAGGAACCGGCGCGCGCTGTGCCCTCTCCGCAGCTCGAAGAGACCATCACCGCCGTCGGCGATCTGCGCGAAGCCTATCGCGCTGCCCGCCCGGAAATGACACTGCGCCATGCCGAATTCGGCGCGGTCTCGATGCGGCTTGAGGCGGCGGGCGCGCAGGATTGGCGCGTGGTGCTGGCGAGCCGCGATCCCGGTTTCGTCCCCGCTATCCAGGCCGCCTTGGCGGAGCGCGCGGTTGCCGCAGCGGCGGAAACCAGCCTCGCCGGCAACGGCGGCCAGAGCGGATCGGGCGAGCCGCGCTACGGGTCTTCCCCAGGGTCCGGGCAAGGTGGTTCGCAACCATACTCGGGCCAACACACAAGCCGTGACGAGGGCGGTCTCGCCCATCACCAGCAGCAGCGCCAGCAGCGCGGCAGCGGCACCTCCGCCGCCGCGGATGCCGGGCCGCAGCCCGGTGATGGCAGCCCGCGCGAACGGGGCCTTTTTGCCTGAATGGGCGCTTTGCCAAGAGGGAGTTGACGACGCATGGCCAAGGGCAAGGACAGCGCTGCCAAGGATGGCGAGGTCGGTGGCGGCAAATCCGGCAAGGGCGGGCTGATCAAGATCGTGCTCGGCGCGGTGCTGCTGCTCGGGCTGGGCGCGGGCGGGGCATATGGGGCCTTCGCCATGGGGCTGTTGAGCGGTGTGGGCGGCGGGCATGATGAGCCTGATGTTCCCAAACTGGTGCTCAAAAGCGAGGCCGATCCCTATCCCCTTCCGGGCGCCGAGAAGGAAAAGGACGCCGTTCAACCCGTCTATGGTGAAGGCGGCAGCAAGTATCGCACCGCCTATTACTCCTTCGAGGAAAGCTTCACCTCCAACCTCGCGGATTCGCCTGCGCTGGTGCAGGTCGAGCTCGCCGTTTCCACCCGCCGCGACGGCCGGGTGCTGCAATGGGTCAAGAACCACGAGCTGGCGATCCGCTCAGCCATCCTCGCCCAGCTTGCCGCCACGCCCGAGGCCGAGGTCTATGATGTCGCGGGCAAGCAGCGCCTTGCCGCGCGGCTGACCAAGGCGATCAATGCCGTGCTCGAGGAGAACGAGGGCTTTGGCGGGATCGAGGCGGTGCATTTCCGGGGCTTCCTCGTCCAATGAAGATGGCGCATGATTTCATGGCCGCGCGCTTCCTTGCGGAGCACTGCGACGAGCTTTTGAAGCGCGGCCCGCGCCCGCAAGAGCGCGCCAGCCTGCTGGCGGCGTGGCGGCGTGATCTGTCGCAGGCTCTGGCCGATGATCTGTCCGGGCTGCTGTCGGGCGACCGGCTTGATGTGACCATCGGCGAGCCGGAAAGCCTGAGCGGCGAGGCGGCGCTGATGCGGATCGGGCCAGTTGCCGCCAATTGCCTGCTCAGGGTCGGGGGCTTGGGCGGCACCAGCGCTGAGACCGTGCTGCTGAGCGCCGATTTCGCCACCGCAATCGCGCTGACCGATCGGTCGTTTGGCGGGGATGGCAAGACAAGCGGCGGGATGCCGGAACAACTCCCGCGCTCAGCCGCGCTGCTGATCGAGGAGGCGGCGAAACTGATCGCACAGGCGATCACGCGGGTCAGCCTTGGCGATGCGCCCGCGCCTTCGGTCCCGCTGGTGCGCGGAGAAGTGATCGTGCGCAGCGAAAGCGCCGGACGGCTCAAGCCCTTTGCCCCCGATGCGCCGTGCCTGCTCTTCGCCATTACCATCGCCAATCGTCAGGGCTGCGAATGGCGGCTGACGCTGGCGATGGCGGCGGAGCGGCTTGAGCGCCTGCTGCCGGGTGCCGGACGCCCGTTGCCCCCACGCGTTTCCCGTGGGCCTGCCGATGGGATGGCCGCCCCCTTTGCCGGTATCCCCATGCCCTTGCATGTGGAGGTGGCGCAGATCGAACTCTCGCTGGCCCGCCTGCAAGCGCTGTCGCCGGGTGATTGCTTCCCGCTCGCGCTGGGACGGCAGGTGCCGCTGATGGTGGGGGAGCGGGTGCTCGCCCATGGCAGCATCGGCACCAGCGAAGACCGCATGGCGATCCAACTCACCCGCCTGCCTGATTCCTCACCTGTGATTTCCCCCGCTCTACCAGAAGGTGTCGCACCATGAGCCTCCACCCGCCTGCTGGCCCGAAACCCGTGGCGCCCCGTTTTGGCGATGTCGCCGTGCGCCTCGCGGTTGAACTGGGCCGCACCGACATGCCGCTGCGCGATGTGCTGATGCTGGGCGAGGGGAGTGTCGTGGCGCTCGACCGGCTGACCGATGAACTGCTCGATGTGACGGCCAATGGCCGCGTGATCGCGCGCGGTGAAGTGGTGGCCGAGAAGGGCCGCTTTGCCTTGCGGATCGTGACGCTGGTGGGGGAGGACGGACAGGACTTGCCCTCCGAAGCATCCGAAACCGCTGACGCGCCGCAGGGCGCGGACGCAGCGGTTTAGACGGAGCGCGACGATGCTCGAATATCTGCTGCGCCTCGCGCTGCTGCTGCCGCTCTTGGGCGGGTTGATCTGGGGCAGCCTGTGGCTGACTCGCTACCTCCAGACCCGGCTGCACGGCGCGGGTGGCACGGGCGGCGGTCGGCATTTGCAGCTGGTCGAAACCAGCCTGATCGCGCCGGGGATGAAGCTCGCCGTGGTGCGTTTCCACGACCGCGAGATCCTGCTCGGCTGCACCCGCCACGGGCTTGTGCGGCTGGGCGAGGCGGCGGCGACAGGCACGGAGAGCGAATGATGCGTCTGGCCCCCATGGTGCGAACCGCCTTCGCCTGTCTCGCAGCGTTAACCATGTTCTGCGTTTGGTCCGAGGCTGCCTACGCCGCTGCCACCACCGCGCCCGATCCGGTTGCCGCCGGGGTCGGCGCGGCGGTGGAGCGGGCGCTGGGCAATGAGGGCGCGGGCGATGATACCCCGCTGAGCATGTCGCTCCAGCTGCTGGTGGTGATGGGCCTGCTCACCATCCTGCCCGCGCTGGTGCTGATGATGACGAGCTTCCTGCGCATTCTGGTGGTGCTGTCGATCCTGCGGCAAGCGCTGGGCTTGCAGGGATCACCACCGGGACAGGTGCTGGCGGGCCTCGCGCTGTTCCTCAGCCTTTTCGTGATGGCCCCGACGCTCGACATCGTGAACGCGCAGGCCATCGCCCCCTATGCGGCCGGAACGATCAGCGCTGATGCCGCAATCGCGCAGGCGGGTGAGGCCTTCCACGCCTTCATGATGGCGCAGACCCGCGAGGCGAACCTCATCATGTTCACCGATATTGCGGGCGGCGGCACCTTCAAGAGCAGCGCGGATGTGCCTTTCTCGATCCTGCTCCCGGCCTTCGTCACCTCCGAACTCGAGACCGCGTTCCAGATCGGTTTCATGATCTTCCTGCCCTTTCTCGTGATCGACCTTGTGGTGGCGAGCGTGCTGATGAGCCTTGGCATGATGATGCTCTCCCCCACCATCATCTCGCTGCCGTTCAAGCTGCTGCTGTTCGTGCTGGTCGATGGTTGGGCGCTGCTGATGGGCTCCCTCGCCATGAGTTTCGCCACATGACCGAAGACGCACAGCTCCTCGCGCTCGCCGACCAGACGCTGTGGGTGACCGCGCTCATCGCCGGGCCGGTGCTGGTGGCGACGCTGGTGGTAGGTCTCGTGGTCGGGATCATTCAGGCCGCGACCTCGGTCAATGAACAGACCCTCTCCTTCATCCCCAAGCTGGGCGTGACCGCGCTGGTGTTCGTGGTGCTGGGGGCGGCGATGATGGGGCTGCTCGCCGACTTCACCCGCGAGATCATGGCGCAGGTCGCTGGCCTCGCCGCATGAACGCGCTCGATTTCGGCTTCGGCAGCCTTGAGGCGCAGCTGTGGCAGATATTCTTCCTCTCGGTCCGCTGCGGCGCGGCGCTGATGGCGGCGCCGATGGTGGGCGGGGTGGCGGTGCCTGCGCCCTTGCGCATCCTGCTGAGCATCGTGCTTGGGTTCTTCATCGCCGCCTGGGTGCCGCTCGCGCCGCTGCCCGCGATGCTGAGCTTCGCCGCGATCCTTGCCGTGTTGCATGAGGTGGTGGTGGGGCTGGCGCTTGGCTTCGTGCTGCAACTCGCCTTTGCCATCCCCTTGATCGCCGCCGAGCAGATTGCGGGCACCATGGGCCTTGCCATCGCCACGTCGATCGACCCGGCCAGCGGCGCGCAATCAGGGGCGCTGGGCACCTTTCTTGGCATGGTCATGAGCCTCTTGTTCTTCGTCACCGGCGCGCATCTCGTGTGGTTTGAGCTGCTGGTGACGAGCTACCGCCTGCTCCCCGCAGGCGGGTTCGGCTTCGGGGCAGAGCAGGCGCGCGATGTCGCGCTGTTCATGGGCTATGGCCTCGCCGTGGCGGCTGCGATTGCGCTGCCGGTGGTGCTGGTGCTGCTGCTGGTGCAGGTGGTGACCGGCCTCATCGCCCGCTCGGCCCCTGCCCTGAACCTCTTCGCGCTCGGCCTTCCCGCAGGCGTGCTCGCCGGGATTGCGGCGCTGATCATCACCATGCCGGTGATGGTCGGCCAGCTCAGGGGCGTGATCGAGACCGCGCTCGGCCAATCCCAAGCCCTGCTGGGAGCGCCCTGATGGCCGAGGAGACGCCGGGCGAAAAGACCTTCGCCCCCACCGCAAAGCGCCGCATGGACGCCGCCAAGAAGGGCGATGTGCTGCGTTCGAAGGAGCTTGCCACCGCCACCGCGACCGGGGTGGGCGCCCTCGCTCTGTGGGGGCTGGGGCCATGGCTGGCCGAGAGCATGGGGCAGGTGGCGCGCGCCGGGTTCAGCTTTGACCGCGCGGCGCTCGATGGATTCACCCCCGGCGCGGCCTTGGGGGACGCGGCGCTGGCTACCTTGCCGCCGGTGATCGCGCTGGGGCTGGTGGTGGCGGTGGTGACGGTGGCCTCGCAGCTGCTGCTGGGGAGCGACGGGCGCTTTGTCGCGGGCAATGCCGCGTTCAAGCCTTCGCGCATCAACCCGCTCTCCGGGTTCAAGCGCATCCTCGGCTGGCAGGGGTTGATCGAGCTTGGCAAGGGGCTGCTCAAGCTCGCGCTGCTCGCCGGGATCGCGTGGTGGTGGGCGGCGGACAAGCTGCCTGCGCTGCTGGCGCTCGGGGCGGCGCCGCTGGAGGCGCAGCTGGCGCTGGCGCTGGAGGCCATCACCGGCCTCGTCGGCGCGCTGCTGCTCGGGCTCGTCGCTATCGCCGCGGTCGATTACCCTTTGCAACGCTTTCAGCGCGACAAGCGGTTGAAGATGAGCCTGCAGGAGATGCGCGAGGAGAACAAGCAGTCCGAAGGCTCCCCCGAGATGAAATCCGCCCGCCGCCAGCGTCAGCGCGATCTGGCGCGCGGGGGCGTGGCAAAGGCGATGCGCGAGGCGCAGTTCGTGGTGGTCAACCCGCTGCATTTCGCCGTGGCGCTGACCTATGATCCGGTCCGCGCGCCTGCCCCATTGCTGCTCGCCAAGGGGCGGGGCGAAACCGCGCTCGCCATGCGCGAGATTGCTGCGGAACTGCGCCTGCCGGTGCTCGAATATCCGCAGCTCGCCCGCGCGATCTATTTCACCACCCGCCGCAACCAGATGGTGCGCGAGGAGCTCTATGTGGCGCTCGCCTCGCTGGTGGCTTTCGTCATGGCACTGAAGCGAGGGGGCCGCCCGCGCCGTCCGGTGATCGACGTGCCCGCCGCGCTGCGGTTTGATAGTGATGGGAGGGTTGAAAGCCATGCTTAAACCCCGCCGCAATCGGACGTCCTGAAGGCCATGGAAACCACCGGCTCATCGATCCTCACGGCGCTTGGCGCGGGTAGCGGCGTTGATTTCATCAAGCTCGCTGAGGACATCTCCGCTGCCAGTTTTGCCGCTCAGCGCAACAGCATCACGACACGGCGCACCACGCTGGAAGCGCAGGTTTCCGCCGCTGCGCAGCTGCGTTCCAGCATCACCGAACTGGCGAGCGCCTTGGGGGACCGCATCCGCAATGGCGATCTCGCCCCCCGGCCTGAGCTTGGCAATCCGGCGGTGGCGCGGGTCAGCGTGCCGCCGGGCGTTTCCCCCAGCGGCAGTTTTGGCCTTGAGGTGACCGAGCTGGCCAAGGGGCAGACGCTGGTGTCGAACGCCTATGCCAGCCGCGATGCGCTGGTCGGCGCGGGCACGCTGAGGTTGCGGTTCGGCACCGTCAGCGGCACCAGTTTCACCGCCGATGGCGCGCGGGGCGCGATCGATATTGCTGTGACCGCCGATGACACCCTCGCTACCGTAGCCGCCAAGATCACGCAGGCGAGCGGCGGGGCGGTGAGCGCCTATGTCGCCAATGGCACCAGCGGCGCGCAACTGGTGATGAAGGGGCAGGAGGGCGCGGCCAATGGCTTCGTGCTCGAAGCCGCAGGCGCGGGCGGATCAGGGGCGGGCGATCTGTCCTTCCTCGGCTGGAACCCCGCCACCGATGGCGCGCCCGAAGTCACCGCGCGCGATGCCGCCTTCGTCCTCGACACCGTGGCGATGACCAGCCCCACCAACCGCGTCACCGGGTTGCCGGGGGGCTTCACGCTGAACCTCACCGCCACCAACACCGGCGCGCCGACGACGCTGAGCTTTGCGAACAACACCGATGCCATCACCGGGGTGATGGGCGATTTCGTCGCCGCGCTGAATGATATCGTCACGCAGCTCAACGATCTCGCCGCGCCGGTCGGGGGCGAGCTGGGCAATGATCCGGGCGCGCGCGAATTGCGCCGCGATCTCGCTGCGCTGGCGGGCCGGGTGGTGATGCCGGGAGCGGCGGCGGGCGAGCCGCGCACGCTTGGCGATCTCGGCCTGACGCTGAACCGCGATGGCACCTTCCGGCTCGACAATGCGCGCCTCACCCGCGCGCTGGACGAAAATCCCGATGCAGTGACGGCGATGTTCACCACCGGAGCGACCGGCGTGTTCGCCACGGTGGACCGCTTCGCGCGGGAGAACAGCCTGATCAGCGACCCCGCCTCACTCGGCGGATCGCTGCGGCGGTTCGAGACGCAGCTGGCGGGGACGGACGAGCGCCTTGCCAAGATCGCCGAGCAGCAGGACGCGCTGCGCGAACGGCTGACCCGCCAATTCGTCGCCTCCGAACAGCGGGTCGCGGCCTCGCAATCGACGCTCGCGTTCCTGCGTCAGCAGGTCGACATCTGGTCCAATAGCGAGCGGTAAGGGGCTGGGCCGATGCAGATGCTCAATCGTCATCCCGCAGCGACCTATCGCAAGGTCGAGCTTGATGCCCGGATCGAAGCATCAGGCGGCGCAGACCTGACCCGCATCTGCCTGGAGGAGGCTGAGGCCGCGCTGGGGCAGGCCTTGATCGCGCTGGGTCGTTCGCAGGCCGTGCCCACCGCGTCGCTCACCCGTGCGCAAAGCATCATGCTGTGGTTGGCCGGATCGGTCGCGCCCGCCCACCCGCTCTATGCCGCGCTGCGGCAGTTCTATGGCGGGCTCGCGAGCCAGATCGGAGCCTGTCTCCAACAGGTGGACGCGGCTGAGGTTGCCAGAATACAAAACGATATCAGAGATTTGCTGGAAGCAGCAGGGTAAGCTCGCGGCAATGTTTCACGTGAAACATTTGCAGAACACCAATTTCAGCCGATCCACTCCGCAATAATCCGCGCGGCATCCTCTGGGTCTTCGAAGGGATGAAAATGGGTGCGGTCAGGGCGGTAGCAATCGGTGCCCTGCGGCAAGGTGCGGGCAAGTTCCGGCCAGGTCGGCGAGCTTTTGAAATCCTGCAAGTCCGTATGCTGCGCGCGTACCACCAGCACCGGGATGTCGACCGTCGTTGCCGCCTCAAGAATAGCGCCGTTGCTGCGGCTGGAAGCGTAGATGCTGGCCTCGGTCTCGGGCGCGCAGGCCAGTTCCATACTCTCGCCTGGGGGCGCATCGACCAGCCCGTAGCGGCAGTAATCCTCAAGCACTCGGCGGTCGAACAGGTTGTAAGGATCGCGCTCCCGGAACCGCTCGATCATCGCTTCGGGCGAAGCGAAGTCGCGCTTGCGGCGGATCGTGGGGTGGGGGTTGTCGGGGGTGTAGAGCGGCGGTCCGGGCGCGTAGAATTCCGGCGCGAGGATAACGGGATCGAACAGCACCAACCGGGTGAAGGCATCCGGCACATCGGCGGCGACTTGCAGCAGGGTGTGCGCCCCCATCGAATGGCCGATGCCGACCACCCCTGAAAGGCTCGATTGCGCAAGAAAATCAGTAACATCGCGCGCCATGATCCGCCAATCATCGATCGGCCCGCCGCCCGATTGGCCATGCCCGCGCAGGTCGATGGCAAAGGCGGGATGGGCCGGAAACCGCTCGATAATCGCATCGAACACCCGCCCGTGAAACCCGGTGGCATGAGCGAAGACCAGCGGCACCCCTGTGCCCGCGCTGCTCCATTCGTGCACGGCCAGATCGATGTCGCTGACGGTGTAGAAGCGGGTGGCGGGGGCAGGGCGCGGCATGGTCATGCCCTCGTCCAAGAGCATCGCCCTCCCCAAGTCAATCGTGCGCTTTGGGGTGGCGTCACTCGGCCGGAGCGGGCTCAGGCTCGGCGGTGTTGCGGATGAAGCGCAGGGCCTCGGCGAGCCGCTCGGGCGCGATGAGACTGAGCCCGCCGGCATAGAGCGCCACCCCCAGCACCACCGCGCCAATCAGCGCCAGCAGCGGCGACAGACCTGCGGGCAGCAGGTGCAACAGCAGCGCCACTCCTGCGGCCATCACCAGCGCCGCCGTCAGCGGCGGAGCCACGGCGCGCGCCAGCCCGGCGAGCCGCAGTCCGATCAGCCCGCCCGACAGCCACACCGTCGCCGAACACAGCACCGCCATCCCGCCAACCCAGCCCCAGGCAAAGCCGAAAATGCCCCATTGCGACCCGATCAGAAACGCCCCCGGCATGATCACACTCCCGAGGATCGCGATTCGTAGCGCAGCAGCGGGCACCCCACGCGCATTGGTGGCAGGCGCGAACAGGATTTGCAGCGTCATCATGCTCATCGCGATGGCCAGGATCGGCAGCATGGGTGCGATCTCCAGCCATTGCTCGCCCAGCAGCACCGGCACCAGCACCGGCGCCACCGCCGCCATCCCGGCATAGGCGGGCAGGGCGATCAGCATCACCAGACGGATCGTGGCGAGCAGCGGTTCCGGCCCCACCCCTTGCTGGCGCGAATAGGCGGCAAAGGCGACCTCGTTGATCGGCGGCACGAACTTCGATGCGAGCAACTGCGCGAGGAACAGCCCGGTGGTGTAGACCCCCAGTGTATGGGGATCGAGCACGCGCCCGGCGATCACAATGTCGGCCTGACTCTGCACGAACCAGAACAGCTGCGTCATCGTCATCAGCCCGCCGAACCCGGCGATGTGGCCCGCCCCTGTAAAGCGGAAGCTGGGACGGATCGGCGCGCGCGCGGCCCATGTCATGCCGATGGCCTCGGTCACCAGCATCGCCAGCGGCGCGAAAACGAGGGTCCACACGCCCCAGCCGCTGGATGCCCCGGTCAACGCGGTCGTTGCTCCCACGATTGCCGCGGCAAGCCGCACCTGCGCCGGGCGGCGAAAGTCCATCCGGCGCGACAGGATGGCGTGCGACAGCGCGCAAAACGGCACCGTCAGATAGAGCAGCGATTGCACCCTCAGCAGTTGAGCCACCTGCGGTTCGCCGAACCACATCGCCACCAACGGTGCGGCGAGGAACTGGGTCAGCCCAAGGCCGAAATTGAGCAGGATCAGCATCCCCAGCGTCTGGCGCAGGCGCTCCTCGCTCACCTCTTTCTCACGGATCAGGGCGCTCGCGAGGCCCCAACCGTTCATCGTGTTGAGCAGCACCAGCATCACCTGTGCCATGGCGAACAATCCGTAATCATGCGGTGCCAGCAGGCGGATCACGATCAGGGTCGAGCACCAGGACACGATTTGCGTGACAATCTGACTGCCCGAACGCCAGATCACCGCCGTGCGCACCTGCGCGGCGAGCGATGGGGCGAGGGAATGTGAGCCGGGAGGGCCGGGGTCGGCTTCAGCCATGCGCCAGTCCTTCACCTGCGGCGGTCAGCGCTTTGCCCCACACCCGCTTCAGCAGCGTGGCAGCGAGGCGACTGCGTACGAACAGCAGATCGGCCATGTCATAACCCGGCACCGCCCCCATCGTGCGCTTGTAGCCGCTGTCACCCGATCCAAGGTCCAGTGTGCTGAAGCCCGCATCAATCGCTTCGTCCATCGCGCGGTAATTGAGGGTCTTGCCGATGTAGCAATGCTTCAGATCCTCAACGTGGGTACCAGCGATGGCATAGCGCACCGGCCCGTCGTCGAGATCGAAGCTGAACGCCACCGGGCGATCGTTGAGGAACAGGATAATCGCGCACAGGCGCTCCGCGATCGCCGGATCGGTGAGCGCGTGCTGCCACACCGCGCGCTGCTCGGCGGTCAGGAACTTCGCGCCGCTGCCGTCAGTCTCGCGGGCGATCCAGCTGTCGGCTTCGACGCGGCCCATGGCGACAAGCGCCTCGGCGTCCCACTGCGCGCCGCGCACGGTGCGCCAACGCGGGGTGCCGAGCGTTTCCAGCTTGCGCCACCCTGCGCGCAGCTTGCGCGGGGTCGATCCGCGTGACGGGGGATTGGCGCGCATCGCGTCAAGATCGATGATCCAGCTGGTCCCCGCCGGGCGCGAAAGGACAAGCCAGCCGACGAGCTGCGCGGCTGCGATCAACATGGCCACCGCGGGATCGTCGCCGCGCACAGGGCCCATTCGCCACACTGGGCCAAGGCTGCGCGCGGCAGAGTCTGCCAAAGCGTGGGCGAGGTGAAGCGTGCTGCAATCGGGCGACAGCAGCGGCGCGCGGAAGGGCCAGTAAGGCCCGGCAAGCTTGCGCGCGCCGATAATCGGCGGGCCGAAAGCGAGCATCGGGATCGCCGCGATCACTTCGCCGCCCGTCCCGCGTCGGATCACCAGCGTGCGCCCCTGCTCTTTCGCGCCCGCGCCATACCACGCGGCGCGCAGAAAGCCGTGACCCGCCAGATTGCCAGCCGCCAGCGCGTCAATGGCGGGCGGGAAGCCCTCCATCATCGCGACCGTCAGGGGGTCGGCTGCAATCCTGCTTTCGTACATGCTCACCTGCTGCGCCCGAGGCGGTTGCCGCCGTAGTGCCTGCGCGCGGGAGAGCGGCAGGGTGTGCGGCTGTTCTGCCTTAGCGGAGACGGTGTAACCACGCGGTTAACCACAGGCTGCGATGGCGCGGGCGATTGCGGCTGACTAGGAACCGCGCGGGCCGCGATCGATTGACAAGGGGAAGAGCCATGCCGCAAGGCGCGCACCACCCGCTGACCCGCCTGCCTGCAACCCCTCCGCCGGAGACCCCCTTGCCCGCTTCCGCCCCGGATACCCCGGCCACCACGCTCGCCTTTCGGCAGCTGATGGGCCAATTCGCGACCGGCGTTGCGGTGGTTTCGCATGTCTCGGAGTCAGGTGCGATTTCGGCGATGACGATCAATTCGCTGGTCTCGGTCTCGCTCGAACCGATGCTGGTAAGCTGGTGCCTCCAGAATTCATCGAGCCAGTTTGCTGCCTATGCTGGGGCGACAAGCTTCGCCTTCAGCATTCTGGCTGAAGACCAGCAGGCGCTCGCCCGGCGCTATGCCGCGCGGGGGGATAGCGCCTTGCTGCCCGAGGATTTTGAGGCGGGAGAGGGCGGCTTGCCGGTGATCCGCGGCGCGCTGGCCCATGTCGCGTGCCGCCGCTTTGCGGTGCATGACGCGGGCGATCACACGCTGATCCTCGGCGAGGTGACCGGCATGGCACAGGGCGCAGCCGGACGCCGCCCGCTGGTGTTTCATGGCGGGCGGTTCGCCGGGTTGGAGCAACGCCCCTAGAACACCACCACGCTGCGGATCGACTTGCCTTCGTGCATCAGATCGAAGGCGGTGTTGATCTCCTCAAGGCCCATGACGTGAGTGATCATCGGGTCGATTTCGATCTTGCCGGTCATGTACATGTCGACGATCTTGGGCACATCGGTGCGGCCCTTGGCCCCGCCGAACGCGGTGCCGCGCCAGTTGCGCCCGGTGACGAGCTGGAACGGGCGGGTGGCGATTTCCTTGCCCGCTTCGGCCACGCCGATGATGATCGAGGTGCCCCAGCCGCGGTGGCAGGCTTCCAGTGCGGTGCGCATCACTTCGGTATTGCCGGTGGCATCGAAGGTGTAATCCGCGCCGCCATCGGTCATTTCGACCACCTTGGCGACGACCGCCTCGCGGCTCATGCCTTTGGAGTTCAGGAAGTGGGTCATGCCGAAGCGCTTGCCCCATTCCTCGCGTGCCGGATTGATGTCGACCCCGATGATGAGGTTGGCACCCGCGAGCCGCGCGCCTTGAATGACGTTGAGGCCGATCCCGCCGAGGCCGAACACGACGACGTTGTCGCCGACCTGCACCTTGGCGGTGTTGGTCACCGCGCCGACCCCGGTGGTCACGCCGCAGCCGATGTAGCAGGCGCTCTGGAACGGCGCGTCCTCACGGATCTTGGCGACCGCGATTTCAGGGAGGACGGTGAAGTTCGAGAAGGTCGAACAGCCCATGTAGTGGAAGATCGGCTGGCCCTTGTAGCTGAAGCGGGTGGTGCCATCGGGCATCAGCCCCTTGCCCTGCGTTGCCCGGATCGCGGTGCACAGGTTGGTCTTGCCGCTGAGGCACGACTTACACTGGCGGCATTCGGGGGTGTAGAGCGGGATCACGTGATCGCCCGGCTTTACGCTGGTGACACCCGCGCCGACCTCGCGCACGATCCCGGCGCCTTCATGGCCGAGCACGCTCGGGAAGATGCCCTCGCTGTCGAAGCCGTCGAGGGTGTAGGCGTCGGTGTGGCAAATGCCCGTCGCCATGATCTCGACCAGCACTTCGCCGGCCTTGGGGCCTTCGAGATCGAGCTCGACGATTTCGAGCGGCTGCTTGGCGGCAAAGGCAACGGCGGCGCGGGTTTTCATCAGTGGGGTCTCCGGTGATCAGCGGCGCGTCGGTACGGCCTCGTGATTGTAAGGGCAATGGCGGCAAGCCGATCCGCAGCACTTGCCGCGTGCAAGGTGCGCGACGCGGGTGAAGACCGTGTAGCCGGTCTCAGGATCGCGATAGGTGCTCTCCCCGCGCGCGCAGGCGGCTTGGTGCAGGGCATACCAGGGGGGCTCGGACATAATGCCGCGCGATAGTGGCAACGCTCGCCCGCGCCAACCCGTGGCGAGCGTGCCATGGCGCGCACAAAATTGCGCCTCTGCGCCAGATACCGGCTTGCGCCAGAAACGCTTTTGCGCTCTCCCGCGTTCTGCCTTGTGATTGTCACATCCATCGGAGAGCGCCCTTGCGTTTCGTGCTGTTAGTCGCCGCCCTGTTCCTTGCCGCTCCTGCCGCTGCGCAGGGCATTCAGCAGACCAAGGGCGATTACGAGGACAAGTTCCGTCAGCTCGATGAGGTGCTGCCCGATCCCAACACCTACCGCAACGCGAGCGGCGCGCCGGGGCACGAGTATTGGCAGCAGAAGGTCGATTACAAGATCACGGCTGCACTCGACGAAACCAAGCGCCGCCTGACTGCGCGCGCCACGGTGCGTTACACCAACAACTCGCCCGACGCCTTGCCGTGGCTGTGGATGCAGCTCGATCAGAACATCTTCAAGCGCGATTCGATGGCCGAGCTGACCGATGCCTTCGGCGGCCCCGGCCGGCGCGGGCCGAAGGTGACGCTGGGCAGCGGTGGCGAGCCGACCAAGCTCAGCATGGAAGAGCTGCGCCGCCAGCAGGCCATGGCTGACAATGAGTATGGCTATGATATCAGCGCGGTGACGACGCTGGACGGCGTCAAGCTGCCGCATACCATTGTCGGCACCCTGATGCGGATCGATCTGCCCAAGCCGCTCGCCCCCGGCGAGACGGCGGAATTCGCGATCGACTGGGCGTTCAACATCGTTGAGGAAGACGCGATCAACGCGCGTTCGGGCTACGAGCATTTCCCCGATGATCCGCGCAAGGGCGGCAACGACATCTTCCTGCTCGCCCAGTGGTTTCCGCGCATGGTCGTGTATTCGGACTATGAAGGCTGGCACAACAAGGAGTTCTTGGGCCGGGGCGAATTCACGCTGGAATTTGGCGATTATGAAGTCGCCCTGACTGTGCCGAGCGATCACATCGTGGCTGCGACTGGCACGATCCAGAACCCCGATGCCGTGCTCACCGCTACGCAGCGCCAGCGGCTCGAAACCGCGAAGAACGCCGATGCCCCGGTGTTCATCGTCACACCCCAGGAAGCTGCTGCAGCAGAAGCGGGCAACCCGAAGGGCACCAAGACTTGGACGTTCGCCGCCACCAATGTGCGTGATTTCGCCTGGGCTTCCAGCCGTAAATTCATGTGGGACGCGCAAGGCGTGAAGCAGCCCGGCGCTGAGAATGAAACCGTGCTCGCCATGAGCTTCTGGCCCAAGGAGGGCGGGGAGCTGTGGCGCAAATATTCGACCGCAGCCGTAGTGCACACGCTCAAGGTCTATTCGCGCTTCAGCTTCGATTATCCCTATCCCACCGCGCAGTCCGTGAACGGGCCGGTCGGCGGGATGGAATATCCGATGATCACCTTCAACGGACCCCGGACTACGCTTAACAAGGACGGAACCCGGACCTATTCGCTGGCGGAGAAAATGTTCCTTGTCGGCGTGGTGATCCACGAGATCGGGCACATCTACTTCCCGATGACGGTCAATTCGGACGAGCGCCAGTGGACGTGGATGGACGAAGGCCTCAATTCCTTCCTCGATTCGGTCGCAGGTTACGAATGGGATCCGAACATGCCGTGGACCCGCAGCCTGCCGCGCGACCTTGTGCCCTACATGGTCTCGAACACCCAGCAGCCGATCATGACCCAATCGGATTCGATCACCGATCTGGGTTCTAACGCCTATGGCAAGCCGTCGGCCGCCTATCACCTGCTGCGCGACACGATCATCGGGCGTGAGCGGTTTGATTTCGCACTCAAGGAATATGCTCGCCGGTGGAAGTTCAAGCGCCCGACGCCTGCCGATTTCTTCCGCACGATCGAGGAGGCCAGCGGCACCGACCTCGACTGGTTCTGGCGCGGGTGGTTCTACACCACGGATCACGTCGATATCAGCCTCGATTCGATCTACCGCCTCAAGATGGACACCAAGAACCCGGACATTGATCTGGCGCGCCGCCGTCAGGAACGCGCGGATGAGCCCGATCTTGTCGGCGTCGGCCTCAACAAGGCGCAGGGCCTGCCGATCTGGGTGCTTGAGAACCCGGGCGTGACCGATTTCTACGACAAGAACGACGAGTTCACCGTCACCCCCAAGGACACAAAGGGCTACACCAGCTTCCTCGAAGGGCTTGAACCGTGGGAGCGTGCCGCGTTTGACCGCGCGGTGAAGGAGGACGCGAATTACTACGTCCTCAACTTCTCGAACAAGGGCGGCCTCGTGATGCCGATCATCCTTGGCCTGACCTTTAAGGACGGCAAGACCGAGAAGCTGAAGATCCCGGCCGAAATCTGGCGGCGCAATTCCCGCGAAGTCGCTAAGCTGCTGGTCTACCCCAAGGGCACGGAGCTGGTGCAGGTGGTGGTCGATCCCGATTGGGAAACCGCCGATGCCGATATCGAGAACAACCACTATCCGCGCCGCATCATCCCGAGCCGGGTCGAGGCGTTCAAGGCCGAGGAAAGCAAGGCCCGCGTCAGCCGCGATCTGATGGGTGAGGCAGCGGGGGCCGAGCCGGACAAGAACAAGAAATGATCCGGCGGCTGCTCCTGCTGCTTGCGCTGGTGCTGGCCGCTCCGGTGCTGGCGCATCAGCAGAAGATTGCGATCAGCACGCTGTCCTTGAACCCGCGCACCGGGATGATGGAGCTGGTGCATCAGGTGCCCGCGCATGATGCCGAGCACGCGCTCCGGGTGCAGGGGGCGAAGAACCCCGATGTCGTCGGTAGCGCCGCCAGCCGTGAGGCCTTTGCCCGCTATGTCGCGCAGCGGTTTGTGCTGCTGGTCGATGGCACGATCGTGACCCCGGACTATGTCGGGAGCGAGATCAAGGGCGGCAGCCTGATGGTCTATCAGGAAGCCCCCGCGCCAGCGCCAGCCGCGCGGGTGACGATCAATTCGCAGATCCTCACCGATGTCTGGGCACGGCAACAGAACCGCGTGAATATCGGGAGCGGGACCAAGGTGCCGACCCTGATCTTCACCGCGCGTGATCCGGCGCAGGATGTGGTGCTGACGCCCTGATCGGGCGATTTCCGAAGGCCGCAAGCGCGGGCAACCGCGCATTGGACTAAGCTCACCGCTCTTTCCTTGACCGAAAGCGTGGAAGGATTCATGATGTGTTCCGCTCAGGAGACATGATCATGGCCAGCCGCGCGGCCCCACCTGCCAAATCCGGTCGGCAGACCCCCGTTCGCCAATCGGACGCCGAATGGCGTGCTGGCCTGCGTCGCAGTCTGCGGCGGCTGGTGCAGATGACCGGCGCGGGCCTGCTGCTGGGGGCGATGGTGTTCCTTGCGCTGGCATTGGCGAGCTACACCCAGACCGACCCCAGCCCCTCGACCGCCGCCGATCCGGCCGCGGTCGCGAACTGGATGGGCCTTGGCGGGGCATGGGTGGCGGACCGGGTGCTGCTCGTATTCGGCCTGCCCGCTGCGCTGCTGCTGCCGCTGCTTTATGTCTCGGCGCGCAAGCTGTGGCGCGATGTCGAGAATGGCGATGAGCCTGAAACCACCGCCTGGTGGATGCCGACGGCGCTCTTGCTGATCGCGATGACGCTGATCGCCACGGTGCTGGCGCTCGCTTTCGAAGGGCCGGGCGGCACCTTGCCCGCGCAATCGGGGGGGCTTGCGGGCCTGCTCGGTGCCAGCGCGGTGCAGGCGGTGGCGGCGCGGTTTGGGCCTGAGGCCGAAGGCTGGGTAATCCTCGGCACGGCGCTCACCTGCCTCGCGCTCGGCGTCGCGCTCCTGACCCGGATTTTCGCGATCGACTGGCGGGTGCTGATGAGCCTGCCGGAGTTCCTTGGCGGCGGATCGCTCGCTGGCCTCGCGCGCCGCTTGCCGCTGCCCGGACGCTCGCGGGTGCCCGCACTGGCGTTTGCAGGGGATGAGGATGAGGATGCCCCGGCGATCCGCCCCCGCCGCATGGCCAAGGGCGACGCTTCTGCCACCGTCGCCGATGAACGCCCCCGCCGCGCGCCCGAAATCAGCGATCCCAGCGCCCCGCCCAAGCGTGCGCAGCCAGCAAAGTCAGCGCAGGGCGATATGTTCGCCGCCTACAAGCTCCCGAGCCTTGATCTTTTGGCCGAGCCGCCTGCGGAGAAAGCCCCCAAGCTCGACAAGCTGGCGCTGGAGCGCAACGCCCGGCTGCTTGAGAATGTGCTCGACGACTTCAACGTGAAGGGCGAGATCACGGCGGTGCGCACCGGGCCGGTGGTCACCATGTATGAGCTCGAGCCTGCCCCTGGGATCAAGGCGAGCCGCATCATCGGCCTTGCCGAAGACATCGCCCGCAATATGAGCGCGATTTCCGCCCGCGTCTCCCCGATCCCGGGGCGCACGGTGATGGGGATCGAATTGCCCAATCAGGATCGCCAGATGGTGATGCTGAAGGAGCTGGCCGCCTGCGCCGATTTTGCCGACGCCAAGGGCAGTCTGCCGATCATTCTGGGCAAGGATATCGCGGGCGAGCCGGTGATCGCCGATCTTGCCGCGATGCCGCACCTGCTGGTGGCCGGGACCACCGGATCGGGCAAGTCCGTGGGCCTCAACGTGATCCTGCTCTCGCTGCTCTACAGGTTTACGCCCGCCGAGCTGCGCCTGATCCTGATCGATCCCAAGGTGCTCGAACTCAAGACCTATGACGATATCCCGCACCTGCTCTCCCCAGTAGTGACCGAGCCGCACAAATCCGTGCGCGCGCTCAAATGGGCGGTCGAGGAGATGGAGCGGCGCTACCGGATGATGAGCGCGATCTCCTCGCGCAATATCCATTCCTTCAACGAGAAGGTCTCGGCCGCGATTGCCAAGGGCAAGCCTCTGGGCCGCCGGGTGCAGACCGGGTTCAACCCCGAAACCGGCGAGCAATTGTTCGAGGAAGAACAGCTCGATTACCAGCCGCTGCCGCAGATCGTGCTGATCGTCGACGAGCTCGCGGACCTGATGGTCACGGTGGGCAAGGAAATCGAAGTGCTGATTCAGCGCCTCAGCCAGAAATCACGCGCGGCGGGCATCCACCTGATCATGGCGACCCAGCGTCCCTCGGTCGATGTTATCACCGGCGTGATCAAGGCCAACCTGCCGACCCGCATCAGCTTCAAGGTGACGAGCCGGATCGACAGCCGCACCATCCTTGGCGAACAGGGTGCGGAGCAGCTGCTGGGCCGGGGCGACATGCTCTATAAGCCCAATACCGGCGCGATGGTGCGCGTCCACGGTCCCTTCGTCTCCGACGAGGAGGTCGAGGCGGTGGCCGATTTCTGGCGCGGGCAAGGTGCGCCCGAATATGTCGATGCCGTCACCGAAGAGCCCGAGGATGCAGGCTTCGGCTTTGACGATGATCTGACCGCGTCGGACAACCCGGAAGAGCGCAAGTATCGTCAGGCCTGCCAGATCGTGTTCGAGAACCAGAAGGCGAGCGGAAGCTGGCTCCAGCGCCAGATGGGCGTGGGCTACAACACTGCCGCCAAATGGATCGAGCGGATGGAGGAAGATGGCCTCGTCGGCCCGGCCAATCACGTCGGGCGGCGCGAGATTTACCGCGACCGGGACGGGAACCCCTTATAGCGCCTCAATAATCCCAAAAGGCGCGGGATTGTGCGGGTCGGCTGCCGCAAATGACCCCCAGAGATGCAATTCTGCAACGTCTCAAAACTGTAATCAGTGCGTAACTGAAACTTAGTTGTCCGGTCGCTGCGCCGTCACTGATCGGTGCCACGAGCGAGGCCTCTCTTCACCAACAGGGAAGCCAAAAGACAATGACCCGCACCCCCTTCTCGCGCGTCTCTCTGGTCGCGCTCACCGCCGTTCTTGCCGCCGCACCGCAGGCCGTTTTCGCGCAGGATAGCGAAACCGAAACCGAAGATAGCGGCTCGGGCAATCAGATCATCGTCACCTCGCAAAAGATCGAGCAGCGCGCGCTCGACGTGCCGATCACCATCACTGCGGTGAGCGGGCAGCGTATCCGCGAACTCGGCGTGACTGACCTCGATGAGTTGTCCTATTACACCCCCGGCCTGCTGATCCAGGAGCAGAGCGCCAACAACCCTGGCGTCGTGATCCGCGGGATCACCTCGGACAGCGGCTCGGCGCAGGAAGGCCCGCGCATCACGCTCTATTACAACGGCGTCGATATCTCGCGTTCGCGCGGATCGTATCAGGCGATCTACGACATGGAACGCATCGAGGTGATCAAGGGTCCGCAGGCGACCCTGTTCGGCACCGCATCGGCTGTCGGCGCGATCAGCCTCGTCTCGGCCAAGCCGCGCGCGGGCTTTGAAGGCGAAATCCGTGGCGGTTACGGCAATTTCAACCAGACGCTGCTGGGCGGATACATCAACTTTGGTTCGGACGTGCTCGCTGCGCGCATTGCCGGTGAATGGCGCACGCGCGATGGCTATGTCGAGAACCTCAACCCCAATCAGGAAGAGGATCTCTACGCTCAGAACCAGCTTGGCCTGCGCGCCTCGGTACGTTGGACCCCGACCGACGATCTGACCGTTGACCTGATCGGCACCTACGATCAGCAGCGCAATGGCGGCACGCCCTTCATTTCCAACACCTTCCCGGCCTTCGCGGGCGCGCCCGGCGGCGCGGCCAACGCCTTCCAGAACGCCAACCTCGGCGGTAACCCGGCAGGCGCTGCGGTTCTGGGCGATGATCAGCTTGGCCTCAACCGCGAAGTCTATGACCTCAACCTGACGCTCGATTACCAGTTTGAAGACGACTGGTCGTTCACCACCGTCAACGGCTACCGCGAATTCGACAGCCTCGAAGTGTTCGATGCCGACGGTTCAGCCGCGCCCTTCCTCGAATTCACCGAACTGGCGCAGGGCTGGCAGTTCAACCATGAAGGCCGCTTCACCTATTCGGGCCAGACGCTGCGGGCGAGCTTCGGCTGGAACGCGTTCATCGAAGACGGCCTTCAGAACGTGCCCTTCGCCACCGAGGAAGGCGTGTTCTTGAACTGCCTCGGCGGTCTGTTCGCCAACCCGCGCCGCCTGTGCGTGGCGCCGGACGGCAGCGTTCCTGCTCTGGGCGTGACCAACATCCCCTACACCGCGATCCTGTTCGAAAATCAGGGCCGCAACGAAGCCTATTCGGTGTTCGTCGATGCGACCTGGATCCCGGTGGAATCGCTCGAACTGACCGCAGGTGTCCGCGTCCTCGACGAATATCGTCGCTCGTCGTTCTCCTCGAACATCCCGAACAGCCGGTTGACCGGTGCGCCGCTGATCCCCGGTGGGATCAACACCGAAGGCCGCAAGCTCACCGGCGACGATCGTTTCGGAGCGGTCCTGCCGCGCTTCAACGCGCTCTACCGCATCAGCGACGACCTGAATGTCTTTGCCACCGTATCGCGCGGTCGCCGTTCGCCGGTGGTGCAGATCAACGCTCGCCGGGTCGGCGGTGTGGTGGTCCCCAACCGCACCGACGTGAACGAGGAATTCGTTTGGAACTACGAAGGCGGGATCAAGCTGGCCTCCGGGCCGGTCTCGGCCGCGCTGGGCGTCTATTATCAGGTCTATGACAACTTCCAGGTCTCGGTGCCGGATCCGGCCCGCCCTGGGTTCTTCATCACCGCCAGCGCGGGGAGCGCCAAGAACCTCGGGGTCGAGGGTGAACTGGCGGTTGACTTGGCCGATTGGTTCAAGGTGTTCGGCAACTTCAACTACATCGATGCCCAGATCGACAATGATCCCGGCAACGGCAATCTTGCCGGATCGCGCTTCCGCCTGCAGCCGGAATGGCAGGCCTCGGGCGGCTTCACGGTGGATTACGACTTCGGCGGAGCGCGCTTCTTTGCCACGCCGTCGATCACCCACCGCAGCACGATCTTCTTCCAGGTGCCCAGCACCGCGCTGCTCAGTCAGGGGCCTGTGACGCTGGTGAACGCGCGGGCCGGGGTGAGCTTTGCCGAGGAACGCTATGAGATCGCCGGCTTCATCCGCAATGCCTTCAATGAAGACTTTCTGCTCGATGCGGGCAACACCGGCGGGGCCTTCGGCGTCCCGACCTTCATCCCGGGCGAGCCGCGCTTCTACGGGGTGGAAGTGACCGCGAAGTTCTGACCGATCCTATTCGGACATGATGACGGGTGGGGGAGCAGGCTCCTCCGCCCGTTGATTTTGCGCGTCGCGCTCGGCGATTTCCTGCGCGGTCAGCGGGCGGAAGCGGATCGCGATGGGGGTGAAGCTGCCGTCCTCGCGCTGGCGGATCGTGACGATCCCGCGCTGCTCGCCATCCCGCAAGTCGCGCTGCATCGCCGCCGCGCGGTCCTGCCCAAGATAGAGCCGCCCGCGGGTCAGGCCCTCCCAGCCATAGACGCCGGTGGTGTCGGCCCGCACCGGATGGGCGCAAGCGGTGCCGTCCGCAGCGTCGATGATCGGCACCACCCGCGCAAGGCGCGGCGCTGTGCCTTCGAGACACAGCACCTGCGGCGGCGCATCACGGAATTCCGCCACGCCCGGCCAGTCATAGGAGAACTCGACATAATGCCCGCGCAGCATGTCGCGCGGGTCGAAGCCTTCAATCGGCACCTCCCACGCGGTGCCTTGGCGGAAGATGGTATCGCTCATCGCCCACAGGCTGGCCAGCCCCAGCGCGGGGGCGACCACGGCGGCGAGGCGGGCAAGGGCGCTCATGCCGCTTCCTCCTCATCACGCGGCGCAAAGCGCTTCGACACCCGCACCGCCGCCCAGGCGACGCCAAGGATCAGCAGACCGGAAAGGATCAGTCCGAAGCCGCTCATCAGCAGATCGCCCGCCAGCTCGAAGCTGAGGATGATCAGCCGCAGCGCGATGACCCCCACGGCAAGCTGGAACACCCCGCGCCACTGCGCCGTCAGCGCCGCAGCGGCAATGCCAACCCACAGCGCCATGAACAGCGCGGCGGCGGGCACCGTCACCTCGTTGATCACTTGCGCCGCTGCCAGCACGAGCCCCGCGCCCGCGATGATCGCGCCTGCCATCCGTCCCGAAATGCCGCGCCGCGCCGGGATCAGCGCGAGGCCGGTCAGCACCGCGACGCCGCCGCTCGCCAGCGTGATCATGCCCGTGTCCCAGGCGCCATTATCATCAAACCCGCCCATGCTGGCGAGCGCGCAGCCGAACGAGGCTCCGGCCACAGCATAGGTCAACGCCAATTGCTCCAGCCTCCGCCAGAAATCAGGTCGCGTGCTGCGGGCGCGCAAGGCGGCGGCGGGGAGCGCAAGGGTTACCGGCAGGGCCGTCGCCACACCAACCCATAGCTGCCACAGCAAACCAGGGTCACGCACCCCACCAAAATCGGTCATCGCCGAGGCATATTCCCACGCGCACCACACCGCACCGCCCAGCACGGCGAAAGCGGCAGGCCAGCCGCGCCCCATCATGAGCAGCAACGGAGCAAACAGCAGCAGCCACACGGCCAGCGGCTGCCAGAGCGGCGAAGACGTCTGATAGACTTGCCCGAGGTGGCCGAAGAAGGTGAGGCCCAGCGCGGTGGTGATGAAAACCAGCGCCTCAACCGCCCAAGGCGACGCCGCCACCATCCGATTCTCGCGCGCAAACAGTACCGCCAGCCCGCCCGCGATCAGCGCAAGATGCACGCCCAACCGCAGCTGACCGGGAATTTCCTCCCAATTGGCGGCAATCACCGACACCAGCCCCAGCCCGATCGCAAGGGCCCCAATCCCGAACACCGCCCACAGCGCCAGCGGGCGGGCATGGGCGGCTTCGTAGGCGAGCAGCCGGTCGCGCGTGCCCGCGTCGATCAGGCCGGCGTCATGCCACTGGGCGATTTTCCGCGCGCTCATGGGAAGCACGCTATCGCTTCGCGCGCGGCCCGGCAATGCTGCCTGCTTTTACTTGGCGGCGAGCTCTTCTTTGGTCAGGATCGTGAGGTCGCGCACCTTGGCGGCATTGGCTTCCATCCGGTCGGCGGGCATGGCGACCATGCCGACACGGGTGAGCGGACCATCCTTGCCCCAGCTCTTGACCCATTCCTGCATGAAACTGCCAAGGCCGGGAATCGCGCGCATGTGGGCTTTCTTGACGTAGACATACATCGCCCGCGCACCGGGATAGGCAAAGTTGGCGATGTTATCGTAGGTCGGATCGACCCCGTTCATCGGCAAGCCCTGCACCCGGCCCGCGTTCTCTTCGAGATAGGAGAACCCGAAGATGCCCACAGCGCGCGGGTTGCCGACGATCTTCTGGACGATGAGATTGTCCTGCTCGCCCTGGTCGACATAGCCGCCGTCGCTCCGCACTTCGGTGCAGATCTGCTTGAAGCTGGTCTCGTCACTGTCCTTGAGCGCGGCCATCTCGGGGTTCGTTTGACAGCCCACTTCCAGCACCAGCTCCTTCAGCGCATCGCGCGTGCCTGAGGTGCTGGGCGGGCCATAGACGATGATCGGATCGGCCGGCAGCGAGGGATCGACATCGCGCCAGGTCTTGGCCGTTTGCGGCTTGCCATAGGGCCGCGCCGCGATCGCTTCGTAGACGGTCTTGGGCGAGAGGTTGAGCATGATCCCGCCCTTGGCCGAGGCAAAGGCGATCCCGTCGAGCCCGACCTGCAATTCGATCACCTCGTCTACCCCGTTGGAGACGCAGGTTTCAAACTCGCCCGGCTTCATCCGGCGCGAGGCATTGGCCATGTCGGGCGTGTTGGGGCCGAGCCCGGCGCAGAACAGCTGGATGCCATTGCCCGTGCCCGTCGATTCGATCAGCGGCGAACGCATGTCGGGGTTCGAGCGGGCAAAGTTTTCCGCGACCACCTTGGCGAAGGGATAAACCGTTGATGATCCAACCGCATGGACCGAATTGCGAGCCGTGCCGCCGCCGGCATCACAAGCAGAAAGAGCAAGGCTCGCCAGCGCTAGAACGGCGCTGGCCTTGGCAAAGGCGGTGGTGTGGTGCGACATGGGTGATCCTGACTAATGGTCGGTCGTTTCGGCTAGGCGCTGATCGTGACGAATACGTTACGACCGCAAGGGTTCTGGCCCCATTGCAACAAAAGTCCGGTGCCGAAAGACAGGCCACCCATCAACGTCATGACTTATCGGAATAATTCCTCCAAAATGGAGCAACCGGGCTTAACAGCATCGTAAGGGCTTTGCTGATAGAGCCCGCGCCATGGGTAGCGTGCGGCTTTTCTTCCATTTGTGTATCGCGGCGTTTGCGCTGGGGCTGTGCCTCGCGCGTCCGGCGTTGGCCGATGATCACACCGTGCCCACCTTCGCCCCGACTTGCCACGCCGAAACGGCGGTGGATTATGATGCGCGCGCCATGCTGGCGCGAGGTGCATGGAATTGCGCCAATACCGGCTGGCGTTCGGATGTGCCTGCCGTTTGGCTTAGGTTTGAGCCAGAGAGCTGGGCGGGCGAAAAACTGCCGCGCTATTTCTTCAGCCGGATCGCCCGATTTTCAGCGATCAATTTTTACGCTGTCGACGCCGATGGCACGATCCACAGCCTGCGTCTCACCCAAGCCGATGCCCGCGCGTTCCCGTCAGGCCCGGTCTTCCAACTGCCGCTGCCGAAGATCACCGATGACACACGTCTGCTGCTGGTTCGCATCGAGCGGCCACATTCGGTCCCGCTGCTGACCGAGGCCCGAATCACGCATGATCCGGGCAAGGCCGAATGGTCACAGATCGACATGATGCTGCTGGCCTTCGTGGCCGGGATGCTGGTCTTGCCGCTCTTGTTCGACATCAGCTTTTTCGTGGTGCTGCGCGAAAGGTTTGTGGTGCTGCACGCAGCGCTTGTCAGCGCGATGATGACCTATGTGCTGTTTGCTGGCGGATTGATTTCCGCCTTCGCCGCGCTGCCGGTGGGCTTGATGGCGGTGATCGCACCGCTGTCCTACGCCATAGGCGCAGGGCTTTCGGCGCTGTTTCTGGTCGCCTTCCTTGAACGCGGCGGGCAATCGCGGCTGATGCGGCGCCTGACGGTCGGCGTCGGCTACTTTACCATGGCCGTGCCGGGGTTTTTCGCGCTCCAGCTGGATGCGACCCAACCGATTGATGACCGCGGCTACTTCATCACTTTCCTGCCGCTCATCGCCATCATCACCATCGCTGTGCTCGAAGCGATCATCCGTGGCAGCCGCTCGGCCCATTTCATCGCGGTGGCGTGGGCGCCGATCATCATTGCCTCGGTCGAGCGCCTGCTGCGCGGGCTCGGATGGCACGTCGGTCCGTCGAGCCTCGATCAGCTGCTGTACATCGCCGTCGGGCTGGAAGTGGTGGTGATCAGTCTGGCGATTGCCGACCGCTTCCTGGCGATCCGCAACGAACGCGACGCCGCGCTGACCGAGGCGCGGATGCTGGAACAGATCTCGACCCGCGATTCGCTCACCGGCCTGATGAACCGCCGCGCCATCGAGGCGCGCTTCGACGAGTTTCTGGCGCAGGGCTTCGATACTTTCGCGTTGGTCGATCTCGACCGGTTCAAAGCCGTCAATGATGTCCATGGCCACCAGATCGGCGATGCTGCGCTGATTGCCTGTGCCGGCGCATTGAGGGCCAGCGGCGACCGGGATTCGATTGCGGTGCGGTTGGGCGGTGAGGAATTCGTCGTGCTACTGCGCGGCGAACGAACGCTGGAACGGGCCGAAGCCATGCGTCAGGCGATCGCGCTGCGTATTGCCAAGGATGTGCCGGGGCTGGCCTTGCCGGTCACCGCCAGCATGGGGGTGATCGTGATCACCGAGGCGGCCCGCCACAAGATGGCGTTCAAGGAATTCTACGCCCGCGCTGATGCCCTGATGTATGAAGCCAAGGCCAGCGGCCGCAACCGGCTGGCCTATGAACGCCTGACCGTGTTCAACGCTGCGCCCCCGAGCCCTGGGCAGCACCGCGAACAAGCCGCCTAGGCGGTGAGGAACGGGGCGAGCAATTCAGGGCGCACCCGCGCGAGGCGTCCGGTTACGCGGTCAAGCATCGCCCATGTGGTCGCCGCACTGACGAGGCGTTTGCCGCTCGGGTCAGTGAACTCCACCCGGCGAAGCGATTTCGCGCCCTGTGCCAGGCCTTCGATCCATGTCTCCGCCGTCACGACCGCGCCCTCGGAGACATTGCCGCGATAATCGATCTCGTGCCGCACCACGACCCGGAAGAACGCCGCGCGGTCTTCCGGACGCGCGACGGCGTCCCAATGGGCGGTCGCCATGTCCTGAATCCACTGGACCCACACCGTGTTGTTGACGTGGCCAAGTTCGTCGATGTGCTGCGGCTCGGCGACGAAGGTGCGGGTGAAGTTGGTGGTCATGGGCATTCTCCTGCAAACACGCAAGCGGCCCAAAGCAGCAGAAAAGGCGAGGCCGCAATCGTCAGCGCGACCGCCGAAACGATGATCAGGCCCCGCCCGTAATTGGGTGCCTTCACTCGCCCTCGCTCTTGGGCGCCATCCCCATCTGCCACAGGATGAAGGCGAATTCCTCCGCCGTCTCCTTAAGGCTGTTCCAGCGCCCGGACTGCCCGCCGTGGCCTGCGCCCATGTTGGTCTTCAGCAGCAGCAGGTTGTCGTCGGTCTTCACCTCGCGCAGCTTGGCGACCCACTTTGCGGGTTCCCAATAGGTCACGCGCGGATCGTTGAGGCCGGCGGTCACCAGCATCGGCGGGTAATCCTTCGCCACCACCTGATCATAGGGCGAATAGGACAGCATATAGGCAAACGCCGCCTTGTCGGTGATCGGATTGCCCCATTCCTGCCATTCGCCGGGGGTGAGGGGGAGCTTCTCGTTGAGCATGGTGTTCACGACATCGACGAAGGGCACGTGCGCCACGACCGCGCCATATTGCTTGGGGTCTTGGTTGATGATCGCCCCCATCAACTCGCCGCCCGCCGATCCGCCGCTCGCCGTGACCATGCCCTCGGCAGTGTAGCCCTTGGCGATCAACCCGCGGCCGACATCGACGAAATCGTTGAAGGTGTTGGTGCGTTCGAACAGCTTGCCCTGCAAATACCAGCGCCGCCCGAGATCATCCCCGCCGCGGATATGCGCGATGGCATAGGCAAAGCCGCGATCCACCAGACTGAGGCGCGTGGTCGAGAAGCCCGGCGGAATGGCATAGCCATAGGCGCCATAGGCATAGAGGTGCAGAGGCCCCGGCCCTTCGATGCCCGCCTTCTTCAGGATCTCTGCCCGGTCCTTGCGCATCACGATGCTGACCGGCACCATCGTCCCGTCGCGCGCGGGAACGGTCAGCCGCTCGGTCACATAGAGCGCGGGATCATAACCGCTCGGGATTTCCTGCGTCTTGAGCGTTTCCAGCGCCCCGGTTGTGACGTCGTAATCATACACCGTGCTCGGCGTGACCATGCTCTGATAAGCGAGCCGCAGCTTGGTCATGTCATATTCGGGGTTGTTCGACAGGCCGGCGGTATAGCTCGCCTCGGGGAAGGTGATCGGCGTCACCGCAGCAGGCTCAGCATATTGGCGCAGCTGGATCTGATCGAGGCCGTTCAGCCGCCCTTCGGTGACGAAGAAGTCCTTGAACAGGTCGAAGCCGGTCAGATAAAACTCGTCCGACCCAGCAATCACCGTCTGCCAATCGCCCGGCGTTTCCAGCTTCGCCTTGGCGAGGCGGAAGTTGATGTGGTCGTCATTGGTGTGCACCCACAGCTCACCGTCGCGAATGTCGACATCATATTCGACACCCTTCTTGCGCGGCTTCACCAGAATCGGGGTGGCGGTCGGATTGTCGGCCGGCACAAGGCGCACTTCGCTGGTCTCGTTGTCGCCGGTGGCGATGATCAGCCAGTCCTCCTGCGAAGTGAGGCCGAAGCCGACGCCGAAGCTCTCATCCTCTTCCTTGTAGAGGGTTACGTCGCTTTCCACCGGCGTGCCGATCACATGCAGCTTCGCCTCAAGCGCGCGCCACTCCTCGGTCGAGGGGCCATAGACGAGCGCGGTGTCGCCCTTCACCCAGGTCAGCCCGCCGCGCAGGTTTTCGATCACATCGGGCAGCAGCTCGCCGGTCTGCAAATCCTTGATCCGCGCGGTGTAGCGTTCCGAGCCGTTGTTGTCGGTGGCATAGGCGAGATAGCGCCCGTTCTGACTGACCGATGCCGCGCCCAAGCGGAAATATTCGAGCCCCTCGGCGAGCACGTTTTCGTCGATCAGCAGCTGCGGCTCACCCCCCGCCGCTGGCTTGCGCCAATGCTTGCGATACTGCGCGCCTTCCTCGAACTCGCTCCAGTAGATGTAGTCGCCATCCTTCTGCGGCACCGTGCTGTCGTCCTCCTTGATGCGCGCGCGCATCTCGGTGAACAGCGCCTCGGTGAAGCCCGCCTGCCCGCCCATCTTGGCTTCGAAATAGGCGTTCTCGGCCTTGAGGTGGTTGAGCACATCCTCATCATCCACCGTGGGGTAGGACTTGTCGTAGAGCCAGTCATAGGGGTCTTCGACCGTGATACCGTGAACAGTGTAGCTGTGCGGGCGCTTTTCGGCGACCGGGGGCTGGATGGCGGTAGCAGCAGGCGCGGCGGCGGCAGAAGTGGTCACGTGGCTGGGGTCCTCGCTGGGGGCGGCCATGGCCGTCGGCACAAAGGTGGTGGCGGCAAGCGCGCTGGCAAGGGCCAAGGTGCTGATCCGGGTGGTCATTGGATTGCGATCCCTCATATCTCAGCCATTCACACGCGCCTCCGGGTGGAAAGGCGCGGGCATTGGGCGTATGTTGGCGGTGTAACAACAGATTTCTGCGCGGCAAGGGCCTGCGCTGACAGCCGAGGATCGACAAAATGCTGATGCAAACCCACGAATCTCGCCTTGCCGCGCTGCGCGAGGAATTGAAGCGCCGGGGCGTGGACGGGTTCATCGTGCCGATCAGCGATGAACACATGAGCGAATATGTCGGCGACTATGCCCAGCGCCTCGCGTGGCTGACTGGGTTCGGTGGCTCTGCCGGGTTTGCGGCGGTGACGCTCAGCCACGCGGCAATCTTCGTCGACGGGCGCTACACCGTGCAGGTGCGCGAGCAGGTTTCGGGCGAATTGTTCGATTACAAGAGCGTGCCTGCCGACAGCCTCGCGGGATGGCTGACCGAGGTGTGCGAGAGCGGCGCGAAGATCGCCTATGATCCCTGGCTCCACACCTGGAAATGGGTCGAGGCGCTGGAGCAGGCGGTGGCACCTCAGGGCATCACGCTGGTCCCGGCCGACAGCAACCCGGTTGATGCGGTGTGGGCAGACCGTCCCGCGCCCTCGGCCGCGCAGGCGATCGTGCATGACGAGGCGTTGGCGGGGCAATCTTCCGCCGAAAAGCGCGCCGCTGTCGCCGATTGGCTGGCGAAGGAAGGCCATGACGCGGTGGTCATCCCCGCGCTCGATTCGATTGCTTGGCTGCTCAATATCCGGGGCAGCGACGTGTCGCACACCCCGGTCGCCTTGAGCTATGTCATCGCGCACAAGGACGGCAGCGCCGAGCTGTTTATCGCGCCCGAGAAGGTCACGCCCGAGCTCACCCGCCATCTCGGCAATGCGGTGACCATCCGTGACCGTGCGGCGTTTGGAGGCGCGCTGACGGGCGAGCTCACGGGCAAGCGCGTCGCGCTCGATCCTGATTTCGCCGTGGTCGGGATTGCGCAGGCCCTGCGCGCCGGCGGGGCGCAGTTCGCCTTCAAGCAGGACCCGACGATCCTTGCGAAGGCGATCAAGAATCCGGTTGAACAACAGGGCCACCGCGATGCGCAGGCGCGCGACGGGGCGGCGGTGACGAAGTTTTTGCGCTGGCTGGAGATCGAGGGGCCGAAGGGCGGGGTCGATGAGCTTTCCGCCGCCACGCGCCTCAAGGCTTTCCGCGAAGAGGATGATGGCCTGCGGGACCTCTCCTTCGACACCATCTCCGCCGCCGCAGGCCACGCCGCGCTGCCGCATTACAAGGTCGATGACGACAGCAATATCCCCATCCCGCCGGGCTCGATCTATCTGGTCGATTCAGGTGGCCAATATCCGGGCGGCACCACCGATATCACCCGCACCGTGTGGGTGGGGCCGGGAGAGCCGAGCGCGGAAATGCGCGACCGCAACACCCGCGTTTTGAAGGGCCACATCCAGATCGCCCGCGCGGTGTTTCCGCAAGGCACCGCAGGCGGCCAGCTCGATGTGCTCGCGCGGCAGTATCTGTGGGAGGCCGGGGTCGATTACGCTCACGGCACGGGCCACGGGGTCGGCAGCTTCCTCGGCGTGCACGAAGGCCCGCAGCGTATTGCTAAGCCCAGCGGCGGGCAGGCCGGGACCGGGCAGGAGCTGTTCGCGGGCATGATCCTCTCGAACGAGCCGGGCTATTACAAGCCGGGGGCTTACGGCATCCGGATCGAGAATCTGGTGCTGGTCGAGGAGCGGGAGATTGCCGGGCAGGAAGGGCGCTATCTCGGGTTTGAAACGCTGACCTTTGTGCCGCTTGATCGCAAGCTCATCGAGAAGAGCCTGCTCACGCCTGATGAAATCGCGTGGGTCGATAGCTACCACGCACAGGTGCGCACGCTGCTCTCTCCGCGCCTTGTGGGCGAGGATCTGGCGTGGCTGGAGCGCGAGACCGCGCCACTCTGATAAAGCTCCGTTCGTCCTGAGCCTGTCGAAGGACCGTCCTTCCCCTTGATCCTGTCCGGCCTCGGAAGAAAGTGCAGCCCTTCGACAGGCTCAGGGCGAACGGGGGTTGGGGCAGGTGGCTTGCCGCCACTCCAATGTTCCTATAATGTTCCTCCATCACGATTCGCAATCGCAAGGGAGGGAACTCAATGATCGGCTATGTTACTCTAGGCACCAATGATCTGCCGCGCGCAGCGGCGTTCTATGACGCGCTGGCCGCGCATTTCGGGGTCGGGCGGATGATGGACTTCGAAACCTTCATCGCCTGGGGATCATGGGGCGGCGCGCCGGGGATCGCGGCGACGGTGCCGTTTGATGGGCAGCCCGCCACGGTCGGCAACGGGGTGATGGTCGCGCTCGAGGTCAAGACGCCGGAGGATGTCCACGCGGTCTATGACATTGCGATGGCGAAGGGTGGCACCTGCGAAGGCGCACCCGGGCCGCGCGGGGACGACGGCTTTTACGCGGGTTATTTCCGCGACCCCGATGGGAACAAGCTCAACGCCTACTGCATGATGCCCAAGGCATAGGAAGGCTCGCGGCACGCTCCCCGCGACGCATGGGCGTTGCGGGGTCGTTGCGCGGCCATTGTGCGATCATTGACGGGTCGTCGATTGTTCCACGTGGAACAATCGGCCCCCGTTTACCGCATCAATCCGCCGAGCAGATTGCGCACAAAGGCGGTCGCGCCGGTGCGCAGCGGATCGGCCCCCGACTTCTTGCCGAGCACCGCCGCCACTGCGATCGAGGCCAGCGAACCGCTTGCGGCGGTCATCGCACTCTTGCCTGCTTTCTCCCACACCGAGGGGGTCTTGCGTGCGCGCTTGGCGACTTCTTCCTCGCCCTTGGCGGCGACTTCCTCGGCGGTCGCAGCGGCATCGGCGGCCTTGGCGGCGAGCACTTCGGCAGCGCTTTCGCGGTCCACCGCCGTGTCGTACTTGCCATCGAGCGGGCTAACCGACTGGATGATCGCGCGTTCCTTGGGCGTCAGCGGGCCAAGGCGTGAGCGCGGCGGCTTGATCAGCGTGCGCTGGACGATCGTGGGCGCGCCCTTCTCATCGAGGGTCGAGACCAGCGCTTCACCCACTTTGAGCTCGGTAATCGCTTCGGCGACGTCGAGATCGGGGTTGATGCGAAACGTCTCCGCCGCCGCCTTGATCGCGCGCTGATCACGCGGGGTGAAAGCGCGCAGGGCGTGCTGCACCCGGTTGCCCAGCTGACCTGCCACTTCCTCTGGAATATCAATTGGATTCTGGGTGACGAAATAGACCCCGACCCCCTTCGACCGGATCAACCGCACCACCCGCTCGATGGTGTCCTGCAGCGCTTTGGGGGCATCATCGAACAACAGGTGGGCTTCATCGAAGAAGAACACCAGTTTCGGCTTTTCGGGATCCCCGACTTCGGGAAGCGTTTCGAACAGCTCCGCCAGCAGCCACAAGAGGAAGGTGGCATAGAGCTTGGGGCTGCGCATCAGCTCGTCAGCGGCGAGCACGTTGATATAGCCCCGGCCCTGTTCGTCCACCTTGAGGAAATCGTCGATTTCCAGCGCCGGTTCGCCAAAGAAATTCCCCGCCCCTTGCGCCTCGAAACTCAAAAGCTGGCGCTGGATCGAGCCGACCGAGGGGCGGGTGACGTTGCCATACTTGCCTGAAAGTTCGGCCGAATTCTCGTTCGCCCATTGCAACAGCGCCTGCAGATCCTCGAAGTCCAGCAGCAGCAGGCCCTGCTCGTCGGCATAGCGGAAAATGATCTGGAGCACGCCTTCCTGCGTCTCGTTGAGATCAAGCAGCCGGGCCAGCAGCAGCGGGCCCATCTCGGAAATCGTGGTGCGGATCGGGTGCCCCTGCTTGCCGAACAGGTCCCAGAAGATCACCGGATTGTCGGAGTAGGCGTAGTCGGTGATGCCCAGCTCCTTGGCCCGCGCCTCCAAACTGGCTGCGTGCTTGAAGGTGGGCGAGCCGGGCATGGCGACGCCCGACAGATCACCCTTCACATCGGCGACGAACACCGGCACCCCGGCGGCGGAAAAGCTTTCTGCAATGCCCTGCAGGGTCACGGTCTTGCCGGTCCCGGTCGCGCCCGCGATCAGCCCGTGGCGGTTGGCGCGGGCAAGGCTGAGCATCTGCTGCTCACCATTAGCGCCAATCCCCAGATAGATCGCCGTTTCCGTATCCGCCATGCGCGCCCCCTTGCCGCTGATTGCACTGGAAAGCCGATGTGCAGGGGGCGGCCCGCGCGGTCAAGTTCTCGACAGCGGCGCGGGTTTGCGCCAAGGCTTTTGCCATGGGTTCAACGCTACCATTCGTGCTGCTGGACGACGCACGCGCCGGGGAGACGGCGGCCGACGCGCTGCTCTACGAAGCGCCCACCCAGCTGTTCACCACCACCCGGCCGGAGGAGGTCGAAGCCGTGCTCGCCGCTGCGGAAGCGGCGCGGCAGGACCAAGGCGGCGCGCTGGCGGGCTATATCGCCTATGAGGCGGGGCTGGCGCTGGAGCCGAAGCTTCAGGGCCTCGCCGCGGCACGGTCGGGCGCGGCGGGGCCGCTGGTGTGGCTTGGCCTGTTCGCCGAGCCGCAGCGGATCGCCGCCGTCGATGTCCCCGCTTGGCTGGCCGCGCGAGCCGCAGGTCCCGGCACCCTCGGTCCGATGGAACCGCAGCTTTCCCCCGGCGGCTACGCGCAAGCCTTCGCCGCGATGCGCGAGGCAATCCTTGGCGGAGACATCTATCAGGCGAACCTCACCTACCCGCTGGCCGGATCGTTCCGCGGCGATCCGGTGGGGCTCTATGCCGCCCTGCGCGGCGCGGCGGCGGCGGGCTATGGCGGGCTGATCTTCGACGGCGCGCACTGGCTCCTCAGCTTCTCGCCCGAGCTGTTCGTCGCGCTCCACGGCAGCGAGGCCAAGGTCAAGCCGATGAAAGGTACCCGCCCCCGCGCGGTTGATGCAGCCGAGGACGCCGCGATGGCCGAGGCGCTGGCGGCTTCGGTCAAGGACCGGGCGGAAAATCTCATGATCGTCGATCTGATGCGCAACGATCTCGCCCGCGTGGCCGAGGCCGGGAGCGTGGTGGTCGATGCCCCCTTCGCGGTCGAGACCTACCCGACGGTGCACCAGATGGTCTCGACCGTCCGCGCGCGGCTCGCGCCAGGGCAGGGCGCGATGGATCTGGTGCGAGCGCTGTTCCCCTGCGGCTCGATCACGGGTGCGCCCAAGATCCGGGCCATGGAATTGCTCGCTTCTGCAGAGCGCGATGCGCGCGGGGCCTATTGCGGGGCGATCGGGCGGATTGATGCGGATGGCAACGCCGCCTTCAACGTGGCGATCCGCACTGTGCGGCTCACGCCCATAGAGAACGGTCAAGGTTCTGCGGTGCTGGGCATAGGTTCAGCGGTGGTGGCCGATAGCGAGGCGATGTCGGAACGGCGCGAATGCGAGGTCAAGGCAGGCTTCCTGCGCCGCGCCGCGCCGGAACTGACGGCCCCTGCCTTTGACCTCATTGAGACCATGCGGTTCGAGCCCGAAAGCGGCATCGCCCTGCTCGAAGGGCATCTAGCGCGGATGAAGGCGAGCGCGGCGGCGCTGGGTTTCGCCTTTGATCGCCATGCCTTGCGCAACCAGATTCAGGCGCTGTGCTTTGAACTCGATGCGCCTGCCCGCGTGCGGCTGCTGGTGGCGCGCAGCGGGGCGAGCGCTCTCGAAACCACCCCCTTGCCGGCCCCGTTGGGTGAGCCGGTGCAAGTGGCCGCTCTGCCGCATCCGCTTGACCCCTCCGACTGGCGGCTGGCGCACAAGACCTCCGACCGGGGTTTCTATGAGGACGCGCTGGCGGCCGCGCGCGCGTTTGGGGCGGAGGAGGCGCTGCTGGTGCGCGGTGATGGCCGCGTCACCGAAGGCAGTTGGACTAGCGTCTTCGCTGATGGCCCCGATGGCGTGCTGCTCACCCCGCCGACCACGCTCGGCCTGCTCCCCGGCGTGCTGCGTGCGCAACTGATCGCCGAAGGCCGCGCGCGGGAGGCTGAGGTGACGATGGACGACCTCACCCATGGCTTCTGGATCGGCAATGCGCTGCGTGGGTTGATGCGGGCGGTGCTGGTCTAATTCCGTTCGTGCTGAGCTTGTCGAAGCACTGCCTTTGCTTCAGGGCGAGGCTCAGAAGAAGTGCAGCCCTTCGACAAGCTCAGGGCGAACGGAGTTTTGTTCTGTGAATTTGCCCATCCTCTACGAAGACGGCGAAGCGCTGGTGATCGACAAGCCCCAAGGTCTGCCCGTCGATCGACCCAAAAACGGTGGAACATGTCTGGAGGATCACCTCGACGATCTGAAATTCGGCTTCCAGCGGCGTCCCGTGGCGGTGCATCGGCTCGATACCGACACGAGCGGATGCCTGCTCCTCGCCCGCAATCCCAAGGCGCTGGCGCGGTTCAACCGGGCGTTTGAGGAGCGCGCGGTGGGCAAGACCTATCTTGCCATCCTCTCCGGGCATCCGCCGGGGACGCAAGGCACGATCGAGCTGGCGCTTGCCAAGATCAGCTCGGCCGAGAAAGGCTGGCGGATGATCGCCGCGAAGAAGGGCAAGCCTGCGGTCTCGCACTGGGAGTTGGTGCAGGAGCTGGGACCGCACAGCCTGATCCGTTTCCGCCCGGAAACGGGGCGCACCCACCAGCTGCGGGTCCACGCGCTCAAGGGGCTGGGCGCGCCGCTCTTGGGCGATCCGGTCTATGGCGCGGGGCCGGTGGCGGGGGCAGGGCGGACGATGCTCCATGCCGAAAGCCTGAATGTCACCCGTGAGGGCAAACCGGCCATCGAAGCCCGCGCGCCCCTGCCTGCCGATTTCGCCGCGCTGGGCGCGCGCGATGGATGAGGATGCGCCCGAACCGCTGGTGTCCCGCGCGCTGAGGCTGGCGGAGGAAAGCTTCCTCGCTGGCTCCGGCCCCGGCGGGCAGAACGCCAACAAGGTCGCCACCGAAGTCGAGCTGCGCGTCAATATCTACGCCTTGCGCCTTGCGCCCCCGGTGTTCGCGCGGCTGCGAGCGCTGGCGGGGTCGAAACTGGCGGGCAATGGCGATCTCATCATCACCTCCAAGGCGCACCGCACGCAGGACGCCAACCGCCAGGATGCGCGCGCAAAGCTCGCCGCGCTGCTGGAGGAGGCGCAGACCGAGCCCAAGCGCCGCGCCAAGACCCGGCTCAACCGGGTCGGCAAGACCGAGCGGCTGAAGGTCAAGAAAGTGCGCGGTGCGGTGAAGGCCAATCGCAGCAAGCCACGCGCGGGCGACTGGTAACCCGTCTTGACTTTTCCCGGTGAATCGGCGAATGGCGCGCCTACGTGGCGGTGTGCCGGGCCTTCCGGGCGCGCCGCTATTTGCTTTTTTAGCCCTGCGACAGCAACCCGCCGGGCCGATCCAATTGACAGGAACCCGCCATGGCGAAGCCCACCACCGTGAAGATCCGCCTCGTCTCGAGCGAAGGCACCGGCTTCTTCTACGTGACCAAGAAGAACCCACGCAACATCACCGAGAAGATGAGCTTCCGCAAGTACGATCCCGTCGCGCGCAAGCATGTCGAGTTCAAGGAAGCCAAGATCAAGTAAGGTCTGGCGCGCCCGCGCATGGTTGGCAGCGGGCGCTATAATTCATCGACAGTTCAAGCCCGCGGCTTTAGGCGCAGCGGCATGAACAAGCTCCATCTTCCGATCCGCCCGATCCTGCTTGGCATGGGAGCCAGCGCACTTGCGCTTGGGCTCATCCCGGCTGTCGCGCCCGCGATCACCCCTCCTCTTGCTGCCCAATCCGCAAGCGATCTTGACCGCGTGGTCGAGGCGCTGCGCGCGATTTCGACCATGAAAGCCGACTTCGCTCAGACCGACAGGCTGGGCAACACTGTGCGCGGCGTGATGACGATGAAGCGCCCCGGCAAGATCCGCTTTGATTACGGCAAGGACGCCGACCTGCTGGTCATTTCGAACGGCAAGTCGCTGTTTGTCGTCGATTACGAGGTCAATCAGGTTGAGCGCTGGCCGATCGGCAATTCGCCGCTCGGCGCACTGTTTGATCCGCAGCGCGACGTGAAACGCTTCGGCAAGCTGATCCCGACCGGCAACCCGGACGTGCTGAGCGTCGAGGTGCGTGATCCCAAGAAGCCCGAATTCGGGATGATCAACCTGATTTTCGTGCGCAACCCTTCGGCGCCGGGCGGATTGCAGCTGACCCATTGGGTCGCGCTCGATGCGCAGAACAACCGCACCCGGGTGCAGCTTTCAAACCAGCGCTATGGGCTGGTGGTGGCCGACAGCACCTTCACCTTCAAGGACCCGCGCCGAACGTCTCGTCGTCCGGGATAAACGTCACCGGGACGAACAGTTGTACAGAAGCGACAGAATTCTGCGCGCGTTCATGTCCGTGAAAGGCTTGAGGGGGTAATCATTCTTAACAAGGACGGCCGAAGGGAGGTTTCCCCCCTGTTGCCCACCCTTCAGACGGGCCGCCTTGCACAAGCGTGACGAACGCTCCATGGAACCCTCGACCCATCGCCCCCGGGTCGAGGGTTTTTGTTTATTGATCACCGCCGTTTGTCCGTTCGCCCTGAGCTTGTCGAAGGGCTGCTTTTCACTTCGGGCCAAGCACCTCCGGCTCAAGCAGCAGGACGGTCCTTCGACAAGCTCAGGACGAGCGGTGCCTAAAACGTAGCCAAATCACTCCCAGCCCAATGCCTTGCGGATGACGCTGTAGATCAGGTTCTGCTCCATCACCCCGCGCACGCGCTCGGCCCCCGGGCCGGTCGCGAACAGGGCGACATCCTCGCCGCCATGGGTTTCGGCGCCGGTCGGGACCAGTGATTGCTGGCGCGCGGCGATCCCGGTTTCGGGCACCGGGCGCTCACCCTTCACCGCGCCCGGGCCGTTGGCATAGCCGAGCGTCGTGTAGGGCTTGCCGTCGGCAGCGTTGACCGGGGTCATGCCGTCGCCGCCATCCTCGCCCTGCCCAGCCGGGGGCACCACCAGCCCGAGGATGTCGTTCCCGCGCTTGGGATAGCCCGAAATAGTGAAGACGTGGCTGTGATCGGCGGTGACCATGATCAGCGTGTCGGCAGGGTCAGTATGATCGACCGCCCATTGCACCGCGCGCGCGAACTCGACCGCCTCTTCCAGCGCATAGCCTGCTTGGCCTGCGTGGTGTCCGTGGTCGATCCGCCCACCTTCGACCATCAGGTAGAAGCCATCGGGATCAGCCGAGAGCCGCGCAATCGCCTGCGCGGTCATGTCAGTCAGGGTCGGCTCGGGCGAATCCGGCTTGCGCTCGGCCATGAAGGTCATGTGGCTGGGGTTGAACAGGCCGAACACCGGCTTGTCCATCGGCGCGGCCATCAGCCCTGCGGTATCCTTGACCACCACGCCGCCGTTCTTGGCCGCCCACTGGGCGGGGAGATCGGCTGCCGCATCTTCGCGGCGCCCGCCCTTGTCCTTGCCATAGAACATCGCCGTCCCGCCGCCGAGCGCTACGTCGAACTTCGCTTCGGCCAGTTGCAGCGCGATGTCCTTGCACCCGCCAGCGCGCTGACCGGCGGGGATGTCATTGTCTTTTTCCCAGTCCCGATCGGCGCTGCGCGAATAGACGCTCGCCGGGGTCGCATGGGTGATCCGCGTGGTGGTGACGATCCCGAGCGCAAGGCCGCGCTGCTTCACTTCCTCGCCCAGCAAGGGAAGCGGGTTCGCCAATGCATCGCGGCACACACCCTTCTCCGCCGCCGGACCGATGCCCAGCACGCCAATGCGGGTCTTCACGCCCGAGTGCATCGCGGTTGCCGTGCCGGCAGAATCGGGCACCTGCGCATTGGTATTGTAGGTCTTGACCAGCGCAACATTCTCGAACTTCTCAAAGCTCAGGCTGTTCTCCTCCCCCGTCTCGCCGCGCTTCTGCGCTTCATAGATGCGCGCGGCGGTGATGGTGGAAATGCCCATGCCGTCGCCGATGAACAGGATCACGTTCTTGGCTTTCGGCTCGGCAGGTGCGTCCTTGGCCAAGGCAGGCATGGCGGCGCTGGTGAGCAGCAGGGCGGCAAGGATGGTGCGGGTCATGATGGGGCTCTCCGGCGAGGTCGCTCCGCCCTATCGCGCGGCTGTGCGACAATAAAGTGAAAGCTGGAAAACCGCCGCGCTCCGCCCTAAGCCCGCCCCCATGCTGAGCGTTGCCACTTGGAACATCAATTCGGTCCGCCTGCGGGTGGGCCTTGTCGAACAATTCCTGCGCGAGCAGGCGCCGGACATCCTGTGCCTGCAGGAAATCAAGTGCGAAACCGGGCTGTTCCCGGCCGAGGCGCTGGCGGCGATGGGCTATGTCCATCAGGCGGTGAGCGGGCAGAAAGGCTACCACGGGGTCGCGACCGTCAGCCGCATTCCGATCCGCGAAGTCAGCCGCCACGACTGGCAGGCCAATGGCGAGGCGCGGCATATCGGGGTCGAGGTCCTGGGCAAGGACGTGGTGGTCGAGAACGTCTATGTCCCCGCAGGCGGCGATATCCCTGACCGCGATCAGAACCCCAAGTTCGGGCAGAAGCTCGATTTCCTCGGGCGGATGACGCAGTGGGCCGATACTCTCGACCGGCCCACGCTGATCGTCGGCGATTTCAACATCGCTCCGCTTGAAAGCGACGTGTGGAGCCACAAGCAGCTCTTGAAGGTCGTCAGCCACACGCCGATCGAGGTCGAGACTTTGGGCCGCTTTCAGGACGCCCACGGCTGGGTCGATTTGGGCCGCGCGCATATCCCCGCCCCGGCGCGCTATTATTCGTGGTGGAGCTATCGCAATCCGGGCTGGCAGGAGAACGACAAGGGCCGGCGGCTTGATCACATGTGGGCCTCGCCCGATCTGGCGCGGCAGGCGACAGCACACCGGGTGCTGGAAGAGGCGCGGGCGTGGCAGCAGCCGTCGGACCACGTGCCCCTGATCACGGAGTTTGACGTCTGAGCGCGCCCTCCCCCGCCCGCCGCGCCGCCCAGGCGGTTGACGCGCTGCGGCATGGCTGGCCGCTGGCGTTTGACGGCGGGCCGACGCTGCTCCCGGTGGAGACTGCCATCGCACCGGGTGCAACCGCGCCGCAAATGCTGATCTCCGCCGCCCGCGCCGCGACGCTCAAGCTCGCCAACCAGCGCGAGGCTGCGGTTCCCCATGCCCCAGTGCTCATCGCAGGCGGCGAGCCCTTCACCTTGCGTGAAGCGCTGCCGATCGCCGACCCCGCGCTGGACCTCGGCAACCCCCTCAAAGGCCCGTTCAAGGCCATCACGCTGGACTGGGCCGAGACCGCCGCCGCCGCGCTGGAACTGGCGCGGATCGCAGGCATTCTCCCCGCCTTCCTCGTCGAACCCGAGGATGCGGGCGAAGCAGTGCCCATCGCGGCGTCCGACCTCACCGCTTACGCCGCCACCGGCGCGCTACGCATCGTCACCCGTGCGCGCCTGCCCGTCAGCGCCTGCGAGGACGCGGAGATCGTCGCCTTCCGCTCCGCCGCCGATCTGCGCGAGCATGTCGCGCTGATCATCGGCAAGCAGAGCGGCGACCGTCAGCCGCTCGTCCGCCTCCATTCCGAGTGCCTGACGGGCGACATCCTCGGCAGCCTCAAATGCGACTGCGGCCCGCAATTGGACGCCGCGCTCCACGCAATGGCGCACGAGGCGAAGGACAGCGGCGGCTGGGGCGTGCTGCTCTACATGCGGCAAGAAGGGCGCGGGATCGGGCTCATCAACAAGCTGCGCGCCTATCGCTTGCAGGATCAGGGGTTCGACACGGTCGAGGCCAACCAGCGGCTCGGCCTGCCCGATGAGGCGCGCGATTTCCCGGTGGCGGCGCGGATGCTGGAATTGCTGGGCGCGCGCACAATCCGGCTGCTGACGAACAACCCGGCCAAGGTTAGCGCGCTGGAAGCGGCGGGGATTGCGGTCAGTGAACGGGTGCCGCACCAGCTCCCCGACAACCCCCACAACGCGCGCTATCTCGCGACCAAGCGGGATCGTTCTGGGCATCTTCTCACATGACCGGCTTCACTATTCGCCCCGAACAGCCCGGCGACGAGTCCATCATCCACCGCCTCACCAAGGCCGCCTTCCGCGACATGCCCTTCAGCCAAGGCGATGAGCAGCATCTCATCGACGCATTGCGCCGCGACGGCGATCTTGCCCTGTCGTTGGTGGCAGAAAACGCAGAGCGAATCGTCGGCCACATTGCCTTCTCGCGCGTGGCGATCAGCGACGGAACGGCCGATTGGTACGACCTCGGCCCAGTATCGGTGTGGCATGACCTCCACCGGCAGGGCATTGGCAGCGCGCTCATTCGCCAAGGGATTGCCGAGCTGCGCGCACGCGGCGCTGCGGGGATAGTCCTGCTCGGCAGCCCGGATTATTATCACCGCTTCGGCTTTCGGCACGAGCCGCAGCTACGATACCCCGGCCCACCACCGGAATATTTCCAATGTCTCGTTCTAAGCGGCGACTTGCCTGAAGGCGAGGTGACCTATGCCCCCGCTTTCCGCGCTGCCTAACGCTGCTCGTACGGCTTCAGCTCCTCCGCCAGCTTGTTGCCCTGCATCACCACGCGCGACGCCGTCCAGTCAGCGAGGAACACGCTTTTGCGTGACAGGCCGGGGACGAAGCGGGCTTCGTTGTTCACCACTTCGAGGCCATCGGAGGAATGCAGCAGGTCTTCCGCGCCGAGCGCGATGAAGGCTGAATAGTTATCCTTGTCCTGGCCTTGCACGAACCAATTGTCCGCGATCCGCCCGATGCTGCCTGCGGGCAGGTCGATCATGTAATTGGTCGCCTTACCGCCCGAATCGTCGAAGCTGTTGTTCTCGATCACCACCTCAGCGCTGCGTGCCTTGACGTAATGGCCGCCCGTCCCGCGCTCGAACCGGCTTTCGCGCACGGTGAGCGATCCGTAATTGCCGATATAGATCGAATGCGCACAGCCCGCCGAGTTTTCACAGGTGCCAAGCCCGGTGAAAGTCGAGCGGGTGATGAAGATGCGGCCCGCGGGGTCGTTGGCGGTCAGGATACCCTGCTGGGAGTCCTGGAACCGCGCATGGGCGACATTGAGCGCGCCCTTCTCTAGTCGGATGCCCGCCCCGTTGCCATCGGCCACTTTCATGTTGCTGAAGGTGATGCCGCGCACCTCCGCCCCGATCCCGCGCAAGACGAAGGCCGCCTTGCCCTCGCACGCGCGGGCGATAAAGGTGACGCTGCCCGGCTCAGGTGCTTCGTAGATGATGACGCCGGCCTCCTGCACCACGCATTGGCGGTAGGTGCCGGGCGCGATGCGGATCGTAGCCCGGGCATTGCCGACCGCGTTCACCGCGTCCTGCAAGGTGTCGTAGCTTCGGCCCGTTTCGACCACGGTGAAAGCATCAGGGACCGGCTGGGCGTTGACCGACAGGCCCCACAGGGCGACCGCGCTCAAAATCGCGGCGGGAACAGCGCGCTGCAAGAAACGAGGGCTAATCAAATCCATGCGCCGGAGCATATCATGTGCCCGGTGGCCAGCGAGCGCTTGTGCAGGGGGTGTGCCCATTTGGCACTTGGCGTTGGCCGCAAGGCTTGGCTAAACCGGGCGGCAGAGAGACCACACCATGAGGAGAGCCCCAATGCGCAAGATGTCCGCCCTGACTTCCCTTTCCGCCGCCAGCCTGCTGCTCGCAGCCTGCGGCAGCTACGATGACGCCTCAACCGAAGCTAACGCCGATACGGTTGAAATGCCCGCTGACGAAGCCCTGTCGGCGGTGACGGAAGAGCCGGTGGCCGATCCTGCTGCGACCGCAACCGACGCTCCGGCGACCGAACCGGCAACTGCGGAAGATGCCGCTGACGCCGCAGCCGATGTCGCTGCCGAAGCCGCCGCGGCGGCCGAAGCGGCTGACGCGGCGAGCGAATAACGCTGGGCACGATGCGCCTGACCTTCGTCACCGGCCTCGCGCTTGCCCTCGCTGCCTGTGGCGGCGAGCAGGCGAGCGCGCCGGGCGCGGTCAGCCCGGGCGAGGCCAAGGCGCTGGAGGAGGCCGCAGCGATGCTCGACGAACGCAAACTGCCGCCCGAGGCGCTCCCGCCAGAAGCCGCGCCCGCTGGCATGACAGGCGACAGCAACGTGCCAATCGGCAACCAAGCCCGGCCTGAACCGGCCCCGCGCGAAGGAACATCACGTCCATGAATGCCCCCACCAACATCACCGCTCCGCGCAATCCCGGCATGGATGCCGATGTGTTCGAGCAGTTCGCCGAGCAGCTCCAACGCTATGTCCGCGAACGCCTGATACCGGCCGAACCGCAGGTGATCGCCGAGGACCGCATCCCCGACGACATCGTGAACGAGATGCGCGAGATGGGGCTGTTCGGCCTCTCTGTGCCCGAGGAATATGGCGGCGCGGGGCTCAACATGACGCAGTACGCCCGCGTCGTGAACATCATGGCCTATGCCACGCCCGCCTACCGCTCGATCTTCTCGATCAATGTCGGGATGTTCGCCAGCGCGCTCAAGAACGGCGCGACCGAGGCCCAGAAGGCCGAATGGTATCCTAGGATCGCGGAAGGCCGGATCGCCTGCTTCGGCCTGACCGAACCGGGCTCTGGCAGCGACAGCGCCGCCATGGCGACTACCGCCACCCCCGATCCCGACGGCAACGGCTGGATCCTCAACGGCACCAAGCGCTACATCACCAACGCCCCCCACGCCGATGTGGCACTGATCATGGCGCGCACGTCCAAAGAGGCCCTGCCCAAGAACGCGCATGTCTCCGCGTTTATCGTGCCGATGAAGACACCCGGTGTCTCGACCGGCTCGCCCGATAAAAAGATGGGTCAGTCGGGCTCGCATATTTCGGACATCATGCTCGACGATGTGCGCGTGCCCGGTGACGCGCTGCTTGGCGGGGAGACCGGCAAGGGCTTCGTCTTCGCGATGAAAAGCCTCGACAACGGGCGCATCTCCGTGGGCGCGGCGGCGACCGGCTATGCCCGCCGCGCGCTCGATTCGGCGCTGCGTTACGCCAACGAGCGCAAGGCCTTTGGCGAGCCGATCGCCAATTTCCAGCTGATCCAGCAGATGCTCGCCGACAGCGAGATCGAGATCTACGCTGCCGAGGCGATGATGGCCGACGTTACCGCGCGCGCCGACGCGGGCGAGAACATCCTCGTCAAGGCCGCCGCCTTCAAGGTCTTCGCCTCGGAAATGTGCGGCCGGGTGGTCGACCGGGTGGTACAGATCTATGGCGGCGCGGGGTATCTCGCCGAATACGACGCAGAACGCTTCTTCCGCGATGCGCGCATCTACCGCATTTACGAGGGCACGACGCAGATCCTCCAGCTCCAGATCGCCAAGCATATGCTGCGCGAGTGGGCTGCAAACGCCTGAGATGTACAACCTCCTCAACGACCTGAGCATCGTCGAAGTCTCCAGCTTCGTCGCCTCCCCCACCGCAGGCCTTTACTGCGCGCAGATGGGCGCGGAGGTGATCCGCGTGGACCACAAGGCGGGCGGGCTCGATTACAACCGCTACATGCTCACCCGCGAGGGGCGCTCGCTCTCGTGGGAGAACCTCAACCGCGCCAAGAAATCGGTGGCGCTCGACCTGCAATCGGGCGATGGGCGCGAACTGCTGGTCGAGCTGGCGGCCACAGTCGGCCAGTGCATCACCAACCTGCCTGAGCAGAGCTTTCTCAGCCACGCGGCAATGGCCGCCAAGCGCGCCGACATGGTCAGCTTGCGCGTGATGGGCTGGCACGATGGGCGCCAGGCGATGGACTTCACGGTCAACGCCGCCGCCGGATACCCGTTGATGTGCGGGCCGGAAGATTGGGATCCGGCGACCGCGCCGCCGGTCAATCAGGTGCTCCCCGCATGGGATTTCATCACTGGGGCCTATGGGGCCTTTGCGATGCTCGCCGCGCTTCGCCACCGCGACCGGACGGGCGAGGGCAGCGAGGTGCGTTTGCCGCTGGGCGATGTCGCAATTGGCACAATGGCGAATGCGGGATTGCTCGCCGAGGTGCTCTATCGCGGCGGTGACCGCGAGCGATTGGGCAACGCGATCTGGGGCGCGTTCGGGCGCGATTTCCGTTCGCGCGATGGCGTGCGCTTCATGGTCGCGGCCTTGACCCCCAAGCAGTGGAGCGGGTTGGTCAAGGCCTTTGCGCTTGAACAGGGCATCGCTGCGCTGGAGGCCGAGGTGGGCGTGCGCTTTGCCGTTGGAGACACCCCGCGCTTCCAGCATCGCGCCGCGCTGTTTGCGCTGTTCCAACAGGCGGCGGACGCGATGGATTACGCGGCCCTTGAAGCGCGCCTCGCCGCCGAGGGCTGCACCTTCGAGCGTTACCGCACGGCCTACGAGGCCGCGAATGATCCGGTGCTGGTCGCGACAAACCCCCTCTTCGGCCCTGCACCCGCCAACCCGAGCGGCTTCGCCTACCCCGCCACCCGCAGCTTCGCGAACCTGCCGGGCCGCGAGGCGGGTGACCCCGCGCCTGCGCCCTATCTAGGGGAGCATTCGGAGGAAGTGCTTAGCGAAAAACTCGGCCTCACTTCGGGTGCCATCGGCAAACTGGTTGATGCGGGGACGGTGGCCCTTTCTGATAAAGGCAACACCCGTTCGGGCTGAGCTTGTCGAAGCCCTGCACTTTTCTTTCCGCCCGCGCGCACGAAGAAGGACAGCCCTTCGACAGGCTCAGGGCGAACGGAGTTTAGATTGATGACAAGACGCGCCGCCATCTGCACCCCTCTGCGCACGCCCGTTGGCAAGTTCCTGGGCGGCCTCAGCGCGCTCAACGCGGGCGAAATCGGCGCGGTGATCCTCAAGGCGCTGATCGAGCGCAGCGGAATCGATCCGGCGCGGGTCGACGACGTGGTGTTCTCGCAAGGCTACGGCAATGGCGAGGCCCCCGCGATTGGCCACTGGAGCTGGCTGGCGGCAGGCTTGCCGCTCGAAGTGCCGGGGTTTCAGCTCGACCGCCGCTGCGGTTCGGGCGTGCAGGCGGTGGCGACGGCGGCGATGATGGTCGAGACCGGGATGGCCGATGTGGTCGTCGCGGGCGGCGTGGAATCGATGTCCAACGTCGAGCATTACACGCTGGCCGCGCGCGGGGGCGTGCGGATGGGGGACATGGTGCTCCACGACCGCCTCAGCCGAGGCCGCGTGATGAGCCAGCCAATCGAGCGCTTCGGGGTCATCACCGGCATGATCGAGACCGCCGAGAACCTCGCCAAGGATTACGGCATCACCCGCGAGGAGGCCGACGCCTTCGCCGTCCGCTCGCACCAGAATGCGGCGCGCGCCTGGGTGGAAGGCAGGTTCGCAGAGCAGCTCGTGCCGGTCGCCATCCCGCAGCGCAAGGGCGATCCGGTGATCTTCGATCACGACGAAGGCTACCGCACCGATGCCTCGATGGAGACCTTGGGCAAGCTCGCCCCCATCGATCTGCGCCGCGATCCCGACGCCATCGTCACCGCGGGCAATGCGAGCCAGCAGAACGACGCGGCAGCGGCCTGTCTAGTAGTCGCGGAGGACAAGCTGGAGGAGCTCGGCCTCACCCCGATGCTGTGGTTCGGCGGCTGGGCGGCGGCTGGCTGCGATCCCTCACGCATGGGCATCGGCCCGGTTCCGGCTGTGGAGCGGCTATTCGCGCGGCGCGGCTATCGCTGGGATGATATCGGGCTGGTCGAACTCAATGAGGCCTTCGCCCCGCAGGTGCTCGCCGTGCTCAAGGGCTGGGGCTGGTCGGCGGACGACAGCCGCCGCGAGATGCTCAACGTCAACGGATCGGGCATCAGCCTCGGTCACCCCATCGGCGCGACCGGCGGCCGCATCCTTGCCGACATGGCGCATGAAATGCACCGGCGCGGGGTGCGCTATGGGCTGGAGACGATGTGCATCGGCGGCGGTCAGGGGATCGCGGCCGTGTTTGAGCGCGCGGCATGAATTACGACGCGTGGATCGGGCGCGAGTCCCGCGCCACAGGCCGGCTCGACGAGGGGCTGGCTGCACGCTGGCTCGCCACCTTCGACCTGCCGCGCCCCTACCCGGCGATCATGCCGCAGGGCATTCACTTCGCGCTCTGCACTCCCGAGGCCCCCACCGCAGCGCTGGGGGACGATGGGCACCCCGCGCGGGATGACAGCCCCGCCAGCTTCCTCCCGCCTTTCCCCCTGCAACGCCGCATGTGGGCCTCATCCAAGATCGCTTTCCAAATGCCGATCGCCATCGGCGCGGTGATAGAGCGCCGCAGCCGCATCGCCGCGATCAGCGAGAAACAGGGCTCCACCGGACCGCTCGCCTTTGTCGATGTGTCGCATGAGACCTTTGCCAACGGCAGTCTGGCGGTGGCTGAGACCCAGTCTATTGTCTACCGGGAGGCGGCTGACCCGGGGCAAGACCTGTCACCGCCACCGCTGGGCGAGGTGCGCTTTTCGTCCGAGGGCTGGGACGCCCACCGCGCCCTGACCCCGTCACCCGCATTGCTGTTCCGCTATTCGGCGCTGACCTTCAACACCCACCGCATCCATTACGATGCGCCCTATGCTGAACAGGTCGAGCGTTATCGCGGGCTGGTCGTTCATGGCCCCCTGATCGCGAGCCTGTTGCTGCAACTTGCGGCGAAGGAACTGGGCGAGAACCGCCTTCGCGCCTTTAGCTTCCGGGGCCTTTCTCCCGCCATCGCAGGCGAGCCGCTGCATCTGGTGATGAAGCAGGGCGAGGCGGGGTATGATCTTGCTGCCTTTGCCGAGGATGGACGGCAGGTCACACAGGCGAGCGGAGCGATCTGACTCCCCTCCCCTTGGGGAGGGGTTGGGGGTGGGGGTTCCGCCTCCGACTAGACGTCGAACACCCACCCCCTGACCCCCTCCCTCAAGGGAGGAGGAAATCGGCAATGGGCCTCAGCACGCCATAGCTCTCCGCCACTGGCTCCCGGCCAAGATCCGGGAAATCGATCGCGTCTGGCTCCCTGTGCGTGTCAGGGATGCGGCTCAACAAGTCACGCACCAGCGTGAGCCGACCGCGCCGCTGGTCGTTGAAATCGACGAGGGTCCAGGGCGCGTGGGGCGTGTGCGTCGCCTTCAGCATCGCCTCGCGCGCCTTGGTGTATTCGTCGTATTTTGCGCGCGCGGCGAGGTCGATCGGGGAGAGCTTCCAGCGCTTGAGCGGGTCTTCCAGTCGTTCGCGCAGCCGCTCTTCCTGCTCGCCTTGATCAGCGGCGAGCCAGTATTTGAAGAGCAGGATGCCATCGTCCACCAGCAGCTTTTCAAAAAGCGGCACGGCCTTGAGGAAGGCTTCGACCTGTTCGGGCGAGGCATAGCCCATCACCTTCTCGACGCCCGCGCGGTTATACCAGCTCCGGTCGAACAGCACGATTTCGCCCTTGGTGGGAAGGTGGGCGACATAGCGTTGGAAATACCACTGCCCTATCTCCGCCTCGGTCGGCTTGGCCAGCGCCACCGTGCGGCATTGGCGCGGGTTGAGTTCCGCGCGCACCGCCTCAATCGCGCCGCCCTTGCCCGCCGTATCGCGTCCCTCGAACAGCACCACCACGCGCGCACCGGTCGCCTTGACCCAGCGCGCCATGCTCACCAATTCCAGCGTCAGCGGGGCAAGAGCCTCTTCATAATCCTTGTGCTTCATGCCCATGCGGCCCGCCTCCTCGTTTGTCCTCACCCTGCGAAAGTAGTATCGCCTGAAACCATGGCGACTCTCGCAGACCCCCAGCCCGATTTTGCCACCCTGCCAGACATGGCAGCGGATGTCTTCACCGCGCCCCTCGCTCGCCCGGCGCATGTCGGCGAGGACTGGCTGGAGCCCGCGCAGACGGCCTACACCGCCGAAGACCACGCCGTGTGGGATGATCTGTTCGCGCGGCAGATGGAAGTGCTCCCCGGTAGGGCGTGCTCGGCGTTCCTCGCCGGCCTCGAAAAGCTCGATCTCGGGCGCGGCGGCGTTCCCGAATTCGGCACGCTGTCGGAGGAACTCGGCGCGCTCACCGGGTGGAGCGTGGTGCCGGTGCCGATGCTGATCCCCGATCACGTGTTCTTTTGGCACCTCGCCAACCGCCGCTTCCCGGCGGGCAACTTCATCCGCACCCGCGAGACCTTCGATTACATTCAGGAACCTGACGTGTTCCACGACGTGTTCGGCCACGTGCCGATGCTCACCGATCCCACCTATGCCGATTACATGCAGGAATATGGCCGCGCCGGATGGAAGGCGATGCGCTACAACCGGCTGAAGGCCTTAGGCGCGCTCTATTGGTACACGGTTGAATTCGGGCTGATCGAGGAGGCGGGCCATGTGCGCGCCTATGGTGCGGGCATCCTGTCAGGGCCGACCGAGGCGCGTTTCGCGGTCGAGGCCGAGAGCCCCAACCGGATCATGCTCAATGTCGACCGCGTGATGCGCACCGATTACGTGATCAGCGATCTGCAACCGACCTATTTCGTGATCGAGAGCTTTGCCGATCTCTACCGCCAGACGGTGGAGCGCGATTTTGATCGGCTCTATCGCAGCCTGCCCGCCGGGTTCACCTATGCCAATTCGGCAGTGATCGATGTCGACAATGTGCTGCACCGGGGCACGCAGGAGTATCACCTGCGCGGCGGGCGGGGCAGTGGGGCGGTGCCAGTTTAGGCTTTTACACGGCGGCGGGCGACCGCGTGGTAAAGCACCAGCGTCACGCTGCTTGCGGCAAGTGCGACACCAAGCCCGAGGAAGGACAGGCTGCCGATAATCGTCCCGCCATTGGCGATTTCTCCGGCG
>LSKF01000013.1 GCA_001556995.1 Erythrobacteraceae bacterium CCH12-C2 | reverse complement strand
CGATACCCGCGACCCGGCGATCCTCGCCAACTGCCGCCGCGAAGGCCGCGATCCGACCCGCGTGGGGACCGATCCGCTGCTGGGTAACTCGCTCCAGGCGAGCAGCGTGCAGGTGTTCAGCGGTGGCTCGCTTGACATCGACCCGGAAACCTCGCGTTCGATCACGACCGGTTTCGCGTTTGAGGAAGATTGGGCGAGCGGCTTCGAATTCGCCTTTAACTTCAACTACTACGACATCAAGTTGAAGGATTCGATCGTCGAAGCAGGCGGTGGCTTTATCGTCGATGACTGCTTCGGCCGTCTCGAAGGTGGCCGCAGCCCATTCTGCGATCGCATCACGGCGAGCGACCAAGCCACGGCTCGTTTCCTGATTTCGCAGGTCCAGGCGGCGTTCATCAACCTCGACACCGAATCGGTGCGCGGTCTCGATATCAACACCACGTTCAGCTACCCGGTGACTATCGCCGGGGAAGAGTTCGACCTCACGCTGAACATGACCGCCAACCACCTGATCGAACGCTCGACGACGACGCGCGACGCCAATGGCAACCGCAACACCGATGACTTCGCAGGGCGGTTCTTCTTCCCGAGCTGGATCGGCCGTGCGACCTTCAACGTGCGTTACGACGACTTCCTGTTCACCTGGCAGACCCGTTACGTCGGTGACGTGTCGCAGGATCCGGACTTCGTTGATCCGTTCTCCGATGCCTTCGGCTTCGGTCCGGACGGTGTCGCCACCGGTGTGACCGCGAACACCTGCCTTGGAAACGGTTCGCGCAACCCGGCCGGCACAAACCCGGTTGGCGCGCTGAACGGCATCGTCGCAGGTGACGGCGTGTTCTGCCGCAACGTCGGTTTCGCCAACGAATACTTCGAGCACACCGCCTCGGTCCGTTGGGATAATGGCGATTTCCGCATCATCGCGGGCGTCACCAACATCTTCAACAAGATCCCGCCGCGGGTTGACAGTGCAGAAGTGCTGGCGATCGGCAACACCCCGCTGGGTGGTGGTTACAACCTCGACGGCCGTGAATTCTTCGCGCAGCTGCTTTATCGCTTCTGATCGACGAATGGTCTGAATAACTTGAAGAATGCGGCCTCCCGGCACTTGCCGAGGGGCCGCATTTTTGTTTGAATATCATCGGGCCGCGTCAGGTCCGACTGTGCATGGCGCCCACGCTTTTTTTCCTAGTGACGACAGGACGACACCAATCATGAAACTTCTCAAAGCCTCGCTCGCCGCCGCGCTGTTTGGCGCCTCCGCCCTCGGTCTCGTCATCGCTGGTCCGGTTCCCACGCAAGCGCAGGGCAATATTCCCGTCGATGTCTGGGCGCTGCGCGATGTCGTATCCCGCGTGCAAATCTCGCCCGACGGCCAGCACATTCTGGTCCATAAGGTCGAGAGCAAGGACGGCGAATACCTGCTTGAGATCTACCGCGCTGATGATCTTTCCAAGCCGCTGCGCCGCGTCAATGCCGATCCGATGGAGATCGTGTCGGCTACGTGGGTGAGCGCCACCCAAATCTATGGCAGCGCCTGGCAGGTGGTGCGCAAGACGGTGAAGGGGCAGGAAGAGGATGTGCGCGGTTACGCCTCGTTCTTCTACGATATCGAGAGCAACAAATTCAGCCGCGTCGACGGCAATTTCGGGCTGGTAAACACCCTGCCCAACGATCCCGATCACATTCTCGTGTCAACGGGCACTGCGGTTGCCGACACCTCGGGCAGCGACCCGGCTGCACGTTTCCGTCCGCGCTCCTATTTCAAATTCAACCTCACAACCGGGACGCGCGAACTGGTGCTGCGCGGGTCGAGCAAATACCCGCAGGCGGCATTCGACAATCAAGGCAATCCGCGTTTCACTCAGGGCATCGATCCCATCGCCAACAAGCTCCAGTATTATTATCGCAAGCCGGGCGACGGATCGTGGACCCAGTTCCTTGAAGTCGATCTCAATGACACAAAGAACGTCGCGGCGCGTTTTTCGGACATCCCGGGCCTTGCCGGTTTCGATCCCAAGGACCCGAACAAGGGCTATTTCATCAACTGGGCCGAGGGCGAGGACAAGGCTGCCCTGTTCGAATTTGACTTCAACACCGGTACCATCGGCAAGAAGCTCTATCAGAACGACACCGCTGATGTGATGGGTGTGCAGACCCACTCCATCCCCGGCAACGACACCTTGGTCGCCGCCATTTATCCCGGCGCCAAGATGGAGCGGTACTGGTTCGACGAGGAAGAGAAAGCGCTTTACGAAGCGCTCGAACAGCAAATTCCCTATGCCCATCAGGTGAGCATCACGAGCCGTTCGCGTGATGGCACCCGAATGATCGTAACCAATACGGGGCCGCGCGATCCGGGCTCGTTCTGGCTGGTGATCGACGGCAAGCTGGCGAAGCTGGGCAGCCGCAACCCGCTCATCAATCCCGAGGCGCTGTCGGATGTCGAATTCATCCGTTACCCGGCGCGCGATGGGCGGATGATCCCTGCCTATGTGACAAAGCCCAAGGGCAACGGACCATTCCCGCTGATCGTGCTCCCGCACGGCGGGCCGATGGTGAACGAGGTCATCACCTATGACGAATGGGGCCAGCTGCTCGCCAATCAGGGCTACATGGTGATCCAGCCGCAGTACCGCGTCAGCGTGGGCTGGGGACGTGACCACTTCCTCGCGGGCTTTGGCGAATACGGCAAGGCGATGCAGGACGACAAGGACGACGGGGCGCTCTACCTCGTGAAGCAGGGCCTCGTCGATCCGGACCGGATCGCCATGTTCGGCTGGTCGTATGGTGGTTACGCTGCGTTGGTTGCCGCCAGCCGTGATCCCAACATCTACCAGTGCGCGATTGCCGGTGCGGCGGTGGCCAACTGGCCCAAGCTCAAGCAGGTCTGGGGCCGCGGGGCTACAAGCGCGGTTGATCAGTACTGGGTCAATACCGCCTACGGCGTGAACCCGGTCGACGAGGTGGACAAGGTCAATATCCCGCTGCTGATGGTGCACGGCGATGTCGATCGCCGCGTGCTCTATTACCACTTCACCGATTACAAGAAGGCCTTCGAGAAGACTGGCAAAACGGGCGAGTTCATCACGCTCGACGGTGCAGACCACTTCTATCCGACGCTGATGTACACCCATCAGCAGCAGTTCTTCACCAAGATGCTCGACTATCTGGCGAACGACTGCGGGCCGGGCGGGCTGTAAGCGGCCGCAATCCGCGCCATTCGAAGAAGGCTCGGCCCTGCGGCCGGGCCTTTTTCATGTCGGGCCTGGCTTGGCGGGTTAGGCTTGCCGCTTAACCCACCCGCCTGCCCTTGACGCCGATCTGCCCGGCAATGCGGACGAAGTAATACCCCAATGTCGCTTTCTTGAACTCAACGGTATCGCCCGGCTTGATCGGCGCGAGGCGGCGCGGGGGGTTGTTGATTTCCCAGATCGCACCCTCTGCGGTGGTAAAGCGCCAGCCGCCATTGGGGAGAGTGCGGGCGCTGGCGATACTGGTTGTGAACAATTCGTCCTTGTCGCCATCCCCATTGCCGTCTTTGTCGCTGTTTTTGTCGTCCCCGGCGAGGACACCGACATCGGGAACGGAAAAACCGAACAATTGGCGCCGGGTGCGTCGCACGTCCTCGCGGTCGACGATGCGCACATCGCCTGCCTCGTTGGCCGAGACCATCGTGCCGACCTTGGCATCGTAACAGGCGAGCCGCTCGCGCTCATCGGCGATCGCGCGGCAGGCTTTGAGATCGCCGATATAGTCAGGGGATGCGGGAGCGGGCTGGGCCGCCACCGAGCAAGCCGCGAAGGCCGTCGTCAGCGCGAAGACGCGCGCCAATCCTCGCAACCCAAAGCGATGGCAGACCATGATGTTTTCCCCTCTTCTCAGGCTGGTTCCCGGCGTCGCTATAGCCGGTTCGGGGACCTTCGCCAAACAATGGCGCCGCGCGTCTGTCACAATTGAGTCACTCTGCTGCGGAGCACTGTTTCAAAATTGCAACATTAATACCGCAATCGAAGGAGGCGCAGCCCTCCACGATTGCGAGGCGAAACCCGTTTGTCATAGAGCACCATCAGGCAAATTGCCCCTAGGGGACGTAATGAAACGCGCCTAATTTTTGCGCAATGGATAGGGAAACATCATGAACCAATTCAACAAGGCCTCGCTTCTTGCGAGCACCATCATGGCTGGTGCCATGATCGCATCGCCGGCCCAGGCACAAGATGCCGACGTCACCACCGCTGAGACGGCTGAAACCAGCGGCCAGTCCATTGTGGTTACCGGTTCGCGCATCCAGCGCACCGACCTTGAATCGACCAACCCGGTTGCTGTGGTGTCGTCTGAGGAATTCCGTTTGACCGGTGCGGTCAACGTTGAGCAGGTGCTGAACACCCTGCCGCAGGTTCTGCCGGGCGTCACCGGGTTCTCGAACAACCCCGGCAACGGCAACGTGACCTTCAACCTGCGCAACCTCGGTGCGACCCGCACGCTCGTGCTGGTCAACGGCCGTCGCTGGATGACGGCGGACACCAACCTTCTGGTTGACGGCAACACCATTCCGCAGTTCCTGCTCAGCAACGTCGAAGTGCTGACCGGCGGCGCCTCGGCCGTCTACGGCACCGACGCGGTTTCGGGTGTCATTAACTTCAACCTGCGCGAAGTCGAAGGCCTCGAGCTCAACGGCACCTACTCGCTGACCGGCGAGGGTGACGGCGCGCGCTACCAGTTCAACGGCGCGATCGGGACCTCTTTCGACGATGGTCGCGGTGCGGTGACGATGTACGCCTCGTACAGTCAGCGTGATCCCATCTTCCAGGGCGCGCGTTCCTTCTCGGCCCGCGCAGCGGCTGACGGCTGTATCGCTCCGGGCAGCGCTGACGCACAGGGCATCGGGACTCGCTTCACCGGCACGGGCGGCATCGCGGTGGCCGGTTGTGTGGGCCGTGGCGGTGAGCTCGGCTATCTGCCGGGCGGTTCGGCGACCACGCCTGTCGCCACGATCATCACGCCGGGTGGCACTTTGATCTTCAACCCCACCGGCGGCGGCAGCCGTCCGTTCGTCGATCCGGACGATCTCTATAACTTCGCGCCGGAGAATTATCTCCAGCTCGGGCAAGAGCGTTACCTCGCCGGCGCCTATGGCCGTTACGAGTTCACCGACAACATCGAGGCCTATGGCGAAATCGCCTTCGTTCGTAACGAAGTCCCGACCCAGCTGGCACCGACCCCGGCCGGCGTGTCTGTCCCGCTGTTCGTCAACAGCCCGTTCTTTAACGATCAGACCCGCACCGCGCTGAACACCAACCCGGTGAGCACCACCGCTGGTCCGACCCTTGGCAACCCGCTGTATCGCCAAACCCAGGTCAACTTCCGCTTCAATCAGCTTTCGGGCCGTATCTCGAACTTCGACCGTGACGCGTTCCGCGTTCTCGGCGGCGTTCGTGGTGATATCACCGACGATCTGCGTTTTGACGCCTATTACAACTACTCGCGGACCACGAACACCGTCCTCCAGCGCGGCAACATCTCCGCAAGCCGGTATCGCAATGCGTTGACCGTCGAGTTCGTGCCGGGCAGCACCACGCAGCTTCGCTGCGTCGATGCGACGGCGCGGGGCGCGGGCTGCGTTCCAATCAACCCCTTTGGTCTCGGCCTCGCTGATCCTGCCGCGATTGACTACATCTCGGTCAACGCAACCAACGTCACCACCTCCGAAGTGATCAATGCCGTCGGCAGCATCAACGGTGAACTGTTCAACCTTGGTCTTGGTGCTGATGACGTCGCGTTTGCGGCGGGTGTGGAATACCGCAAGAATCGTGCAGAGTTCATCCCTGACGAATTCCTGTCTTCGGGCGACGTGCTCGGCTTCAACGCTGGCACGCCGACCGCTGGTTCGTATGATGTGCGCGAAATCTTCGGCGAGCTTCGCGTTCCTATCCTCGAGGACAAGATCATCCACCGCCTCGAACTGAACGGTGCGGCCCGTTACTCGGATTATTCGCTGGAGGCGATCGGCGGGACCTTCACTTGGAACGTCGGTGCAGACATCGCCCCGATTGAAGGCCTGCGTTTCCGTGGGACCTACGCCCGCGCGGTGCGCGCACCGAGCGTGCAGAACCTGTTCGGCGGGGCCTCGACCGGCTTCCCTGCTGCAACCGACCCCTGCTCGGATCGTGGTCCGGCGGCGGAGCGCACCGCTGAACTGCGGGCCTTCTGCATCCAGTCGGGCGTGCCTGCGGCGAACGTGTTCACGCGCGACGTGCAGCCGAACGCGCAGATCCAGGCCGACTTCGGTGGTAACCCGAACGTGCTTCAGGAAACCTCGGACACCTGGACGGTTGGTGCCGTGATCCAGCCGAGCTTCGTTCCGCGCCTCAACATCACTGTCGACTACTACAACATCGTCATCGACGGGACGATCGGCCAGCTGGGCGGTGGTTTTGGCAACGCGATCAGCGCCTGCTTCAACACCATTCGCAACCCCACCGACCAGATTTGCCAACCGTTCTTCGGTACCCGCAACCCCGTCACCGGGGCTCTGGGCCAGAACTCGGGCGGTCGTAACCCGCTGATCGGTGACGCGAACGTCGGTAAGCTTGAGAACTCGGGTATCGACTTGCAGGTCGACTACTCCTTCCCGCTGCTGGGCGGCGACGTGTCGCTGTTCTACCTCGGGACCTGGGTCGACAAGTTCCGCAACACGCCGAACCTGCTGTTCCCGACCCGCATCAACATCAACGAAGGCACCTTCGGTAGCCCCGAATACCGCCACAATGTGCGCGTCAGCTATGCCAAGGGTCCGATCCTTGCATCGGTGCGCTGGCGTTACGAGGGTGGTACGCAGGACTTCCGGATCGACAACACGTTCATCGGGACCACCCGGAGCGTGCAGGATCCGGCGACCCTGCCGACTCCGTTCATTGAAGCCTACAACTACTTCGATCTGGCTCTGAGCGCCGACATCAGCGAGACCTTGTCGCTGAACGCCGGTATCAACAACCTGTTCGACAAGCAGCCGCCGATCCTCGGCGCTGCCCAAGAGCAGGCCAACACCCTGCCGAGCTTCTTCGACGTGCTCGGCCGCGACTTCTTCGTGGGTGTGAACTTCCGCTTCTGATCCAGATCAGGTGCAAAGAAATCGGGGCGGGGGATCGCAGGATCCTCCGCCCCTTTTTGTTGCGCTTTCAGGGAGAACAAAAGGCGCTGCCGCCTTTCAACCGGACAGGCTAGTTCGTCGGCTCCGCCGCCACGTCGAAAGCCACTGTCATGCGCGTGCCCATGCTGATCGGGCGAGTCCCGTGGAACAGGGTGCTGGGGAACAAGACGCAGGTTCCCACGATGGGCTTCACCGCATGCAAGGCCCCGAGCTCCGGCACAAGACCCGCGGGCGGTCGGCCCAGTTCAAGCCATCCCCCACGCCCCGGCGTGTCCACCTCGGGTGAGACGCGATAATAGCTCGCCGATGACAGCGTGCCGCGCGGATGAATATGCGCCGCGTGATGGCCTGCGCCTTCGAGCCGGATCGACCAGCTGCCGATGATCCGCCAAGGATCGGCCCGGCGCGACAGCAGCGGATGGCGCGCGTCGAAGGGCGGTAGGCTCGCCCGGTAATCCGCCAGCACCTCATGCAGCGCCGCTTCCAGCCGGGCCAGTTCCGGCTCGTGCCGGGCAAACAGCGCGCCCTTGGTCTGGGTGCCGATCTTGACCGATTGGCCGATCGGCGGGGCCGAGCGGCGGTGCAGATCGTCGAGCAGCTCGGTCAAGGCGGCTAGCTCTGCCGGGTCAAGCGGCAAGTTGATCTGCCTGACCAGATTGGCCTGTCCGTGCAGCCATTGGTGACGGGGATCGCCTGTCACCCGCCAGCACAGGTCGATCAGCGCCCAAGCCTGAACGTCTGCCGGATATTGCGCCAGCGCGGCGGCAAGGGTCTGCTCGGCGGCGACGAATTCCCCCAGCCGCAGCAGATTGCGCCCGCGTGCGACGGACCAATCGCTGCCCTCAAGCCTCGTGTGTTCTGCAAAAATGGTCTGAGCCGCCTCGGCTTCACCCGCTTCGCCAAGCGCCACGGCGTGGGCCAGCGCGAGTTCTGGCAGGTCCGGCCAGCGTGCACGGGCCTCGCCCAGCACGGCGGCGCTTTCGCCATGGCGATCAATGCCATCGAGCACGCCGCTCCATGCCAGCATCACCTGCGGCGTGGCCCCCTCAGCAGCGGCGGCGCGGGCGAAGTGATCGGCAAAGTGGTCTGCCTCGCCCTTGGCCCAGCGCAGTTCGGCGTGCAGGATCAGCCCCGGTGGCCACGTGGGAAGGTATTCAGCCAGCGCGCCGGTGTATTGCAGCGCCTCATCCATCCGCCCCGCCAGTGCCAGCGCCTGGGCGTAGTCGTGCATCAGATGCGGATCACCCGGAAACTGCGCAAGCGCCGCTTCATGGTGGGCGAGCATCGCCGGATCATTGCGTTCGAGCGACAGCCGCGCCCTCATGCGGGCGGTTACCGGGTTGCCGGGGTCCAGTGCCGCCGCCTTGGCGAAGCTGGTGCTCGCGTCCCGATAGAGCTGCGCCTCGCGCTCGGCATCGGTGCGAACCCGCCAATAACGGGCATCGACGGCCGGGTGCCTCTCATAGGCGCGAAGAATGGCGACGGCGCGCGCGGGCTGGCCCAGACCGGTAGTGACGATGGCAGCATTGAGCGCGGCCTCGAACAGATCGGGAGCGATCGCCATGGCGCGTTCGAACAGCGCGAGCGCATCTGCCGGGCGACCTGCGCGATTGTGGAAATTGCCCGCGCTGTTGGCAAGCCGAGGGTCATCGGGAAAGGCAGCAAGCGCCTGAGCAAACAGCGCGGCGGCCCCCGCATCATCACCCGCCGCGGCCCGGGCGAGGGCCTGCTGCGCCATGGCCTGCGCGTTCATCATGCGCCGGTCACCTGCTGCGTAGCCAGCCTGTCACCGCCATCCGTCCGATCGGTGCGAAAGGCGGGACATAGCTCACCAGATGCGGCGTCGGCACGCGGAACAGGTTGAGCGCATTGAAGCGCGGGCGGTATCCTTCGACCACGTCGCCTTCCTCATCAAGGAACAGCAGATAACCGCCCCAATCGGGGTGCCAATCATCGCGGGCAAGGTTGAGGACGTAGGCCACCTCCCAGCCTTCGGCCACGTGGCTGTCGATATGGCGGCCGAGGTAGTGGTTCGGGGCAAACAGGGTCGCCTGCGCATCGGCCTTGAAGATGCTGTCGATCCCGGTCACGTCGCGCACCAGCTCCATGAAGGCTGGCGCGTTGAGATGCTCGATCAGGATTTCATGGGGGCCTTCCGGGTCCCAGCTCCCCTGCAACGCCTCAAGGATCGGGTAGTGGGCGAACATGAAGCCATATTCCCCGCGCGCACTGTGTTCCTGTGCGCTGCGGCCCGCCTGTTGCAGGGCCTGCTGCCCGGTGGGGGTGCGGGTTTCGGCACCCCGAAAGCTGCGCGGCTTGGCCTCGCCTGCGCCCACCGCCATGCCCCATTCGGTGCCGCGCGCCAGCACGGTGAGGAGTTCGCGGGCGCTTTCGTCTGTCAGGACATTGCGCAGCTGCACGCGGCCGGTTGCGGCAAAGCGCGCAGCACAGGCTTCGCGGTCGAGCGCGGGGTTGAGTTCGAACAGGGTCTTTGTTGCCATGGCTCTTCGATGCCTGCCATCCTGCTGACGGCAAGGCAAGCGCTGGGCTGGCGGCGCGCTCGCGATTTTGGGCGCTTGATTTGGCCACGCTGCTCCAATAGGCGAGGGGCACAAGCGAGTGGCGAAGCGCAACTGAATGTGCCGTCACGCGCCCGGCTCCGCTGCGGGCCAGCCCAAGGAGAGAGAGATGACCACTGCCTATATCGTAGAAGCCGTGCGCACCGCTGGCGGGCGGCGCGGCGGGCGCTTGGCCGGGGTGCACCCGGTCGATCTGCTTGCACGCTCGCTTGATGCTATCGTCGAGCGCAGCGGGATTGACCCCAAGGCGATTGATGATGTCGTGACCGGCTGCGTCAGCCAGGCAGGCGAGCAGGCCTTGCAGGTAGGCCGCATGGGTGTGCTCGCTTCCAAGCTGCTGCCGCAGTCGACCCCCGCCGTGACCATCGACCGCCAGTGCGGATCGAGCCAGCAGGCGATCCAGTTTGCAGCCCAGGCCGTGATGAGCGGAACGCAGGACGTGGTGATCGCCAGCGGCGTCGAAAGCATGAGCCGCGTGCCGATGGGATCCAACGTCACGCTGCACATGAAGGAAGGCCTCTACGCCAAGGCCGCCGGGATCGAAGCGAAGTTCCCGGGCATCAATTTCAGCCAGTTCATGGGCGCTGAGATGATCGTGAAGAAGCACGGCTTCACCAAGGATCAGCTCGATCAATTCGCCTATGACAGCCACCGCAAGGCGATTGCGGCCACGCAGGGCGGGGCCTTCGCGAATGAGATCGTGGGCGTCGAGATCGAAACGCCTGAAGGCGCGGCGTTGCATACCGTGGATGAAGGCATCCGCTTTGACGCCAGCCTTGAAGGCATCGCCGGGGTCAAGCTGCTGTCGCCAGACGGGGCGATCACGGCGGCGTCCTCCAGCCAGATCTGCGATGGGTCTTCGGCGGTGCTGGTGGTGTCGGAAGCAGCCCTCAAGGCCCACGGCCTCACCCCGCTGGCGCGCATCCACAACCTCACCGTGACCGCGGGCGATCCGGTGATCATGCTCGAAGAGCCGCTGTTCGCCACCGACCGCGCGCTTCAGCGCGCTGGCCTCAGCATCGACGACATTGATCTTTATGAAGTCAACGAGGCCTTCGCTTCTGTGCCGCTCGCGTGGCTCAAGCACACCGGTGCCGATCCGGAGCGGCTCAACGTCAACGGCGGCGCGATTGCGCTTGGCCACCCGCTCGGCGCTTCGGGCACCAAGTTGATGGCGACGCTGGTTCACGCCTTGCGTGCGCGCGGCAAGAAATACGGCCTGCAGACAATGTGCGAAGGCGGCGGTGTGGCCAACGTGACGATCATCGAGGCGCTCTAAATCATTTCAATCTGAGAGGGAAAATTCACATGGAAGTTTCAGCCAATACCCCCGCCGTTGTTACCGGCGGAGCATCGGGCCTCGGTGCCGCCACTGCGCGCGCGCTTGCAGCGAAGGGCGCGAAGGTCTCGATCTTCGACATGAACGCCGAAAAGGGCGAGGCTCTCGCGGCCGAACTCGGCGGGGTGTTCTGCATGGTCAACGTCACCAGCGACGCCGATGTCGACGCTGGCTTTGCCAAGGCCCGCGAAGCCCACGGGCAGGAGCGCATTCTGGTCAACTGCGCCGGGATCGGCAATGCGATCAAGACCGCCAGCCGTTCGAAGGAAGATGGCTCGATCAAGCACTTCCCCATCAGCGCGTTTGACTTCGTCATTCAGGTGAACCTGATCGGCACCTTCCGCTGCATCGCCAAGTCGGCGGCTGGCATGATGACGCTCGACCCGCTCGACGAATTCGGCGAACGCGGGGCGATTGTGAACACCGCATCGGTGGCGGGTGAAGACGGCCAGATCGGTCAGGCTGCCTATTCGGCTTCCAAGGCCGGGGTGATCGGCATGACCCTGCCCATCGCCCGAGACCTGATGAACGAAGGCATCCGCGTCAACACCATCCTGCCCGGCATCTTCGACACCCCGCTGCTCGCCGCCGCGCCGCAGAATGTGCGCGATGCGCTCGCCGCCTCGGTGCCGTTCCCCAAGCGCCTCGGCATGCCGGTGGAATATGCCAAGCTCGCCATGACCATGATCGAGACCGGCTATTTCAACGGCGAGGACGTGCGCCTCGACGGTGCGATCCGCATGGCCCCGCGCTGAGCGGCGTTCACAAGTGGTTTTTGGAAAGCCGCCCGCTCCCCCACGGAGCGGGCGGCTTTTTCCTTTTCGTCATCCCAGCGAAAGCTGGGACCTATTGCTCCATACACCGCACCTTGCCGCTCTAGGTCCCAGCTTTCGCTGGGATGACGATAGGATGCCATTTTGCGGGGGTTTTCTTTTGCGTGGCGCATGGCATCACAAGCGGCAAAGGAGAGCGCGCCAATGACAACCTACACCCAGATCACCGTCGCTAAGGCTGATGGCATTGCCACCATCACCCTGAATCGCCCCGACAAGATGAACGCCTATACCCGCACCATGGGGCAGGAGATCATGGCGGCGATGGACGATATCGACAGGGATGATAGCGTTCGCGCAGTGATTTTCACCGGCAGCGGGGAACGGGCGTTCTGCGCCGGGGCTGACCTTACGCCGGAGGGGGGCGGGCACGTGTTTTCCGATCCCACCGAGGTCGCCGATCTCTCCGATCCCAAGGTGCGCGATGGCGGGGGCTTGCTGACGCTGCGGCTGTTTGAATCGAAGAAGCCGCTGATTTCGGCCTGCAACGGCGTGGCGGTGGGGGTGGGGGCGACGATGCAGCTCGCCATGGACATCCGCCTCGCCAGCACCACCGCGCGCTACGGCTTCGTCTTCGCGCGGCGCGGGATCGTGCCGGAGGCCGCGTCGAGCTGGTTCCTGCCGCGCATCGTCGGCATCAGCCAGGCCCTGGAGTGGTGCTACACGGGCCGGATATTTGACGCTGAGGAGGCGCGGGCAGGGGGGTTGGTGCGATCGGTTCATGCGCCCGAAGACCTGCTCTATGCTGCCACCTCGCTCGCACGCGAGATTGCCGACAACACTTCGGCGATCTCGGTGGCCATGACCCGGGCGATGATGTGGCGGCTTGCCAGCGCCGATCACCCGATGGAGGCGCACAAGATCGATAGCCGGGCGATCTACCGCCTGTCGCGCGGGGCTGATGCCAAGGAAGGCATCGCCAGCTTCCTTGAAAAGCGCCGGGCGATGTACCCCGGCAAGGTCAGTGCCGACATGCCCGATTTCTACCCCTGGTGGGATGAACGCGGATATGAATGAGGATCAGGGCGAGCTGGCCGGGTTCCTGCCCTATCAGCTGTCAGTTGCCTCGAATGCGGTCAGTAGCCTGATCGCCGAGCGGTATCGCAAGCGCTTCGGTCTCAAGATCCCCGAATGGCGGGTGATGGCGGTACTGGGCGACAGCGGCCAGCTGACCCAGCGCGCGCTGACCGCAGCGACGGTGATGGACAAGGTCGCGGTCAACCGTGCGGTCAAGGTGCTGGAGGAGCGCGGGCTGGTGGGCCGGGTGCCCAATCCCGGCGATGGCCGTTCCCACCTGCTGGAGCTGACGGGCGAGGGCCGGGCGATCCATGCCGAGGTCATGCCATTGGCCCGGGCGACGGAGCGCGACTTGCTCGATGGTTTCCATCCCGAAGAAGAAGCGCTGCTGCGCCGGTTGCTGGCACATATGCGAAACCGCGCGGACCTTTTGGCCCGCGCGGCATCGTCGTCCGTGTCGCCGTGAGGCGGCTTATCGGTTATTTGACCAGGTTGTCCGAGATCGAACAGGCTGCCGGGCCGAGAATAACCACGAACAGCGTCGGCAGGATGAACAGGATCAGCGGGATCGTCATGATCGCAGGCAGGCGCGCGGCCTTTTCCTCGGCGCGCATCATGCGCTCGTTGCGGAATTCGGCCGACAGCACGCGCAAGGCCGATGCCAGCGGCGTACCGTAACGCTCGGTCTGGATCATGGTGGTCACCACGCCCTTTACCGCTTCGAGATTGACGCGGTAGGCGAGGTTGTTGAACGCATGGCGGCGTTCGTTGAGGAACGACAGCTCAATCGCGGTGAGCGCGAATTCGTCTCCCAGCTCGGGATAGGCGCGGCCCAGTTCCTTGGCGACGCGGTTGAAGGCGGCATCGACGGTCAGACCGGCCTCGGCGCAGATCACCAGCAGGTCCAGTGCGTCGGGAAGCCCTTTCTGGATTTCCTTGGTGCGCTTGGTCGCAATGTTGCTGATGTAGAGTTCGGGTCCCTTGTAGGCCAGGAACACGGTCAACGCCAACACGCCCGACCGCATGAACGGGCTCCAGTCCGGCCAGAAGTCGACCACATAGATCAAGACACCCATCACGATGCCCAGCAGCACGGGGATAATCGCCCGCGCACCAATGATCAGAACCGCCATTTCCTTGTTGCGGAAACCGGCATGGGCCATCTTCTGCTGGATCGCCTTGACCTGGCTCTCCTGCAAGACGTTGAGCTTGGACAGGCTGTCTTTCACCTTGTCGGTGGTGTCGGTGCGGCGCACGAGGCTCGCGCGCTTCTTCGAGCTCGAGGTGACGATCCCCGCCTTGAGCTCCTCGCGGCGGGCTTCGAGGGCCCTCACGCGCTTCGCCATCGGATCGCGGATCGTGACCGCGGCGTAGATCGCCAGAATTACGGCGAATGCAGCGATCGCGGCCAGCACGGTGCCGACCATGATGACGTCGAAACCAAGCAGGGTCGGGCCAGAGGGTTGATCAATCATGGCTTTGCTGCCTCTGCATCAGATTTCGAAGTTGACCATCTTGGCCATGATGAACACGCCAATGCCCATCCAGACCCCAGCGCCAAGCCCGGTCACGATCAGGCGCTCGTCGATGAAGAATGCGCCGATGTACTTGGGATTGATGGCGTAGATCAGGCCGAAGACGATGAACGGCAGCGAGCCGACGATATAGGCCGAGGCCTTGGATTCCGAGCTCATCGCCTTGATCTTGAGCTTCATCTGCGAGCGCTTGCGCAGCACATCGGCGAGGTTTGACAGGGTCTCGGCAAGGTTGCCGCCCGTTTCGCGCTGAATCGCCAGCGTGATGGTGAAGAAGTTGAATTCGGCAATCCCCAACCGGTCGGCGGTATCCTGGAGCGAATCCTCCATCGTCCGGCCAACCTTGATGCGGTCGATCACACCCTTGAATTCGATCCCCACAGGGCCCGGCACTTCCTGCGCCACGATCCCCAGCGTTTCGGTGACAGGAAGCCCCGAGCGCAGGCCGCGCACCAGCAGCTCGATCCCGTCGGGGAACTTGGTGACGAACGCATTGGTCCGCTTATTGATGAGGTATCCGATCACCATGTGTGGAACGCCCGCGCCAACGACGAGGCCGACCCCGAGCGACAGCAGCAGGGCCTTTGACATTACGAAGACCAGAACCGCTACGGCCAAAGCAAGACCAGCCGAGGCGTAGATGTACTGGGATACACTGAAGCCCTTGCCCGTCCGGTCGAGCCGCACGGCAAGCGCCTCTACGCGCGAGCCCGAGCCCTTGACCCGATAGGCCTTTGGCTTGCGCGCCGCGATTGCCCGCTTGAACTGGGCATCAACCTTCGCATCGAGACTTTCGGAGTGACGAAAGCGCAGGGCCTCCATCCGGCGCTTCTGCGCCTTGGCCGCGCCCGATCCAGCCACCAGCAGGTAGCCGAACACCAGCACGGTGAAAATCACCAGTGTGATGAGCAGGGTCTGGATAGATTCCATGCGGTTATGTCCTGCCTAGTCCCGCCGGGTGAGGGCGGCTTGGTTCCCGTGCCGGTCGGCTCGGAGGCGATGATGCCTTGCGGCGTATCGCCCCCGATACCGCTCCGGCCTTATTCAGCGGCCTCGGCTTCGACCTTGGCCTTCTTTGCCAGCAGCGACTTGATGTCGAAGCCGCCGAGCAGCGACTTCTTCTCTCCAATGCTGCTGGCCCCATCGTCCGAGCTGACGCCCATCACGCGTTCGGCGATTTGCCGCATCGCTGCACTGGCCTTGCTCGAACGGTTGGCATCGACAAACACCTGCCCGAGCTTCGCAGCATTGGACGCCGCCTTGATGTCATAGGGCACCATGAAGTCGACCTTGCGCTCGATCGAGGCCTCGAAATCGGACTTGCCGATTTCCGCAAGGCTCGGCTGAACCTTGTTGGCCACCACCATCGGGTGCGCATGGCTGGCATTGGCCTTGAGCCACGACAGAATGCGGATCGTGTCGCGCGCCGAGGCCAGCGTCAGTTCGCAGGTCAGCACCACCAAATTCACGTCGGCCAAAAGCTGCGGGAAATTGATCAGCATGTTGCGCGGCAGATCGATCACCGTCATCTCGAACGCTTGGCGGAATTCGTCCTCCAACTGCACGAAGGCCGAGCCATCGGTCATCAGCGGCTGGTTGATCGGGGCCTCGGCCGAGAGGATTGAGAGGTTGTCCCCTGCGCGGACCATCGCACGTTCGATGAACAGCGGGTCGATGCGGCTCGGGTTCTCGATCGCGTCGGTCAGTCCGCGGCCCGGTTCCAGATCGAGCGCCAGCGCGGCGGTGCCGAAATGCACGTCGAGATCGAGCAGCGCGGTCGAGGCTTTGTGCTGTTCGGCAAACAGCCACGCCAGCGATGTCGCCAGCGTCGAAGCGCCGACGCCGCCGCGGGTGCCCACCACTGCGGTCGAGATATGACGTTTGGCCGCGTCGGCATCGCCCGCCTTGGGCGACATGAACACTGCGAGTGCCTGATTGAGCGCATCATGCACCTGCTGCGCCGACAAGGGCTTGAGCAGATAGTCGTGAATGCCGCTCGACAGCAGATCGCGGTACAGGCGCACGTCGTTGACCTGGCCGATGGCGATAACCACCGTGCCGGGCTCGCACACTTCGGCCAGCGCGTTGATGTCGTTGAGCGGATCGCCGCTTTCCGACAGGTCGACCATCAGGATCGCCGGCGAGGCGCTGACCGAGAGGGATTGCACAGCGTTGCGCAGGCCGCCCTTGTTGCACTTTTCCGGCTGCCAGCCGAGTTCGATCGCGACCGGGCGGATGACATCGAGTGCATTGTCATCACAGATGTAGGCCGAAAAGGGATCACGATTACCGGGCAAGCCCGATTTCCAGGGTGCGTTCATGACTTAGTTTCCTCCTCCGCCGCCGCCGCCGCCGCCGCCACCGCCGCCAGCCGATGCATCCATCAGTCCGCCTGCTCCGGTCGGAGCCGTTTCACGATAGGTCGAAATCGCCTTGTTCGAGGTGGCAATGACAGTCTCGCCTGCGCCCTTCTTGCCGGTCAGCAGGTCCTGTGGGTCAGCGACCATGGCGGCCATGTTAGCGTTGATCGAGCAGCCGAAATTGGGGCTCAGGCCGTTCAAGTAATTCATGTCGGACTTGGCCGACCAATCGGGACAGCCGGGTACCGCAGCGGTGGTGCGGGTGATGACCACCCGTGCCTGACCGGGGTTGAGAATGCCGGGCGTCACCGGGGCCGTATCGCTGACGATCAGACCATAGCGCGCAGCCAGATCGCGGATGGCATTGGCCACAGCCGGGTTCTGCCCCGGGTCTTCGATCGCCACGCGATCACCAAAGCGCAGGTCCATCGTCTCGAACCAGCCATTCAGGCGCTGCTGTTCCGAAATCGGCAAGCCGCCGGTCGTGGTGTTCACATCCATCGTCATGTTGGAACGTTCCACCACCGGCTGCTTGAGGCTGTACAGCGAAGTGTTGGTCGGCATCCCGCCACAGCCGGCGAGGCTGAGGCCCATGGCGAGCCCAAGCGCAAGCTTGGACGAAAGGGCAGGCATCCGGGCCAGCGTGGTGTGTCGAGCAAGAGGCATAATACTGACCTTTCTCACGTTAGAAGCTGAAGCCCGGAGCTGCGGCACTGGCTGCGCGCTCATCCTTGCGGTTCTTTTTGTCGGCACGGCGCGGCTTTTCCGGCTGGTTCGGCACGATCGCCGCTGGGTCAGCCTCGCTCACCTTGGGTTGCGGAGCATCGGGCTGGCTGGACACCGGACCGGGGCGCTCCCCGCCAGCGTCGCGGGCGGTCATCTGGTAACCGAGAAACTGCTCGAATTCGTTGGCATTCTTGAAGCCATCCGTCGGCAGCGTGATGTCCTTGGCATCAACCGGCTTGACCAGATAGGGGGTGACGATGATCACCAGCTCGGTCTCGCCCTTGCGGAACTCGCGGCTGCGGAACAGATTGCCGAGGACCGGGATGTCCCCCAAGCCCGGCGCCTTGTCGAGCGCTTGCTGTGCATTGGCGCTCATCAGGCCAGCGATCATGAAGCTTTGGCCCGAACCCAGTTCCACCGTGGTTTCGGTGCGACGGGTGGTCAGAGCCGGCACCTGAAAGCCATTGAGCGTGATCGAGCCCTGGCTGGACAGTTCCGACACTTCCGGGCGCACACGCATGGAAATGCGGCCGCTCGACAACACCGTCGGGGTGTAGGCGAGGCTGACGCCGAACTGACGGAACTGCACGGTCACCTGCCCAAGACCCTGCGCAATCGGGATCGGGAATTCGCCGCCGGCCAAAAAGGTCGCCGTCTCTCCCGACAATGCGGTGAGGTTGGGTTCAGTGATGGTGCTCACCAGACCGAGCCGCTCGGACAGATCGAGCGCGCCGAGCATGTTTATGCCGAACAAGCGGCCGAGACCGGCGAGCGAGGTGCCACCCAGGCTATCTACGGCGGGGCCAAGGACCTGCGTGCCATCGGGCAACGTGATGCCGGTCTGTGCGGCACCATTCCCGGTCCCGAGCGGGCCACCGAAATTAAATTCTTGGCCGCCAACCGCGCGACCGGTGCCGACTCCGAAACGGAAGCCGGAGGTGGCGTCTGCGGTCTGAAGATTGCCGCTGATCTCGCGCAGCAGGCTGCGGCTGACCTCGGCAATCTTGACCTGCAGATTGACCTGCAGCGGGGTGGCGGTCTTGAGGCGGCTGATCACATTGGCTTCTTCGCCAAGGAAGGCCTGAACCAGACGCTCAGCCTCGGCTGCGTCTTCGGGCGCGCCCACAGTGCCGGTCAGCAGCACCGTATTGGTGCCCATCGTTGACACGCTCACCTTGGCATCGGGCATAGCCATCGCCAGCATCTGATCGACACTGCCAATGTTCGATCCGACCCGGATATTGGCGGAGAAGATCACGTCGCCGCGTTCATTGCTGGCATAGATGGTGGTTTCGCCGCCCGCCTTGCCGAACACATAAAGCTGGCGCTGCGACTTGACCTGGACATCGGCGACCGCATCATTGGCGACGAACACATCGGCCATGGTGCCCGGCACTGTCACCAGCTCGCCGCGACCGATCGACAGGACGATTTCCTGCGATGGGCTGACCACCTGCTGGGCGATTGCCGTGGTGGTCGGCATCGTGGTCAGCGGAGCTGCCGCGATCGCTGCCAGAAGCAATCGGGATTTGAACGTACTGGTCATTGAATGGCCCCCCTCGGGTTTGCCCTTGGCCGCCTTGATCGAAAGCGAACGAAGCGAAGTGGTGGTCGGCATCATCGGATCCCCCTCAGAACACCACGGTCGAACCGGCCACAGGGACCGTTTCGCTCGCCCGGCGCATGCCGTTGGCCTGGGTTGTCACCATCGCTCCGACAGCAGCCTTGGTGCTGACCTGCGTTTCGGTGGTTTCTTTCCCACGGGTGACGCGGACACTCGGACCCCGGTAGACGGGCGCACTGGGCGCAGCGCTTGCCGCCGGGGCCGAGGCATACTGGCTGCTCTGGGCGCTCGGCGGCGGGGCCTTGGTCGGCACCGTCGAGCGTTGGAAGCGCGACACATCGCCGCCCGTGGTGAAGGTCGTGCCCTTGTCGATCGGACGCGCCATGGCGGCCTTGAGGATCTTTTCTTCCTGCTCAGGCGTCGCATTGGCCGGGATCTGAACGTCACCCGAAGCAATCGCGCGCTCCAGCTCCGACTGGTTGTCAGCGATCGAGCGCAGCACCAGGCTGATCGTCCCGATGGTTTGCGCGACAGCGATCTTTTCCGCGATCTTGGGCGTCACTTCGAGCGTGACGGTGCGGAATTCGGTCACGACCGTCTTGCCGTTTTCATCCTTGGTCTGTTCGGTGGTCTGGTCAGTTGCCAGCACGCGCAGGTTGCGCAGCACGGTTTCCGCGGTCTTGAGCGGCTTTTCATCACCTTGAGAGGCCACTTCCTGTGTCAGCACCAGATCGACCCGGTCGCCTGCGAACACGAAGCCCGCCACGCCGGTCGTTGCCGACACCGGCACCGTCACGGCGCGCATGCCCGGCCCGAGAGCTGCGGCGAGGAAGCCGCGGTCGCCCGGGGCGACAAGCGAGCCTTGCGTGACCGGCTCACCAGCGGTGATCGGATAGCGCACGACGGTGCCCATCAACTTGTTCATGTCGGCTTCGCCGTCGATGAAATAGGCGTCCTGCACCAGTTCCTGCGGCCAGGGCTGATAGCCCAAGGCATCAGCAGTGATAATCGTACCGGCCGGCAGGGCCCGCTTTGCGACCAGCACCCGGGGGCCAGTAGGTTGCGGCGCAGCTTCGGCCTTGGGCGTAGCATCGCCCATCAGCATGGTGCGAGCGGCAAAAGCAGTCCCGATCGCGACAATCAGTGCGCCGAGCAGCAGAACCAGTTTCTTCCTATCCATGGCTGTCAAAGCCCCCTCGTAGACGCCCGTGAATGGTTAGCGGGCAGGTATGGTTGCGACGGTTACGGTGTAACTGGTTAAAATCGGGTTCACTGCAGAGGGGCCGCAATTGCGGCCTGCGGCAGGTAATTCATGGCGAGCACCCACAGCCCGCCGAAGGCGATCGCCACGCCATAGGGAATAGCCAGTCGGTCCTTTTGGCGGCGCGCAATGTGCCAGGCGCCCATCACGATCGTCAGGATGCCGCCAGCAAGCGCCATCACCACCAGCAGTTGCAGGAAGATTTCAGGGCGCACCCAAAAGGCCAGTGCCGTCAGCAGCTTCACATCGCCGCCGCCCATCATTTTGAGCGCGAACAGTCCGGCGAAAAAGGCAAAGGCCGCCAGCGCGACGCCCAGTTGCAACGCGACATCCGGCCACAGCGAAAGGCCGCTCGCCCACCAGAATGCGGGCGCAGTCAGCGCAATCGCGGCATTCAGCCAGTTGTCGATCTGGCGGCGGCGGATGTCGGTGAACGCGGCAAACACCAGCGCAATTGCCAAGGCGATCAGCAGACCGTATTCGATAGTCTCATTCATTGTCATGCCCCCGAACGGGCCGTGCCCAGCGCACGGACTGTCCTTCATTGGGACACTGTTAAAGGCTAGGGCTTACCAAATAGTAACCACGCTTGGAGGTTTGCGATTACCGACCTTGGCACTGATATGACGGGCAACGGCAGGGCGATCCCGGCGGGCGCGGTGGAGGGCCTGTGGCACGCCACTGACGGGCATCCGATCCGCCGGATCGACTGGGCTGCCGCGGGCGCATCCGCGCGCGGATCGATCCTGTATCTTCCGGGGCGCGGCGATTTCTATGAGAAATATCTCGAGACGCTGGCGGAATGGCACCGCGCCGGATGGCGGGTGACGGCGGCGGACTGGCGCGGGCAGGCGGGCTCCGGACGGCTCGGCAAGGACGCGGTGACCGGCCACATCGAAGACTTCGGCATCTGGATCGATGATCTTGCTGCGCTGTGGTCGGGCTGGGTCGCCGAGACACCCGGCCCCCATGTGCTCGCCGCTCACTCGATGGGCGGGCATCTGGTCCTGCGCGCGCTGGTCGATGGCAAGGTCCGCCCCGATGCGGTGGTGCTGAGCGCGCCGATGACCGGGGTGATGGGCCCGCCGTTGCCCTTGCCCGTGCTCCACACGGTCGCCAAGCTGATGTGCGCGGTAGGCGATCCCACCCGGCAGGCGTGGAAATCGAGCGAGAAGCCCGGCGAGCTCCTCGCCGCGCGCGCCAATCTGCTGACCCATGATCCTGAGCGCTATGCCGATGAACAATGGTGGCGGGATCACCGCCCCGAGCTGGTGATGGGCCCCGCAAGCTGGCGCTGGGTCGAGCGGGCCTATGCCTCGTGGCGGCAGCTGGAGGCACCGGGCGCGTTGGAGCGAGTTGACGTGCCGATCTTGTTTCTCTCCACGTCGTCCGATCAGCTCGTCAGCCACCCCGCCAATCTGCGCGCCGCCAGCCGCCTGCCAAAGGGCGAGATGGTCGCGTTCGGCGACGAGGCGCATCACGAGATCCTGCGCGAGGTCGACGCGGTGCGCGGCCGTGCGATGGCGGCGGTTGCTGAGTTTCTGGACCGGGTCGCGCCTGCTCGATGATCCACGATTTCGCGATCATCGGCGCAGGCATGGCGGGCGCGAGCCTCGCGGCTGAACTCGCCCCCCATGCCAGCGTGTTGCTGCTCGAAGCCGAGGATGCGCCGGGCTATCACGCCACCGGGCGTTCTGCTGCCTTCTGGGAGGAGACCTATGGCGGCCCCGGCGTGGTGCCGCTGACGCTCGCTTCGGGGGCCTATCTGGCCGAGCACGGCTTTCTTTCGCCGCGCGGTGCGCTCTATGTGGGGCGCGGGGAGGACCGGGCGGCGATGGATGCGCATATTGCCACCTTCGCCGGTACAGGGGTCACGATCGAGCGGCTTGCGCCCGCTGCGCTTGCAGGCATGGTGCCGCATATCCGCCCCGACTGGAGCGAGGCACTGCACCAGCCGGCCTGCGCTGATATTGATGTCGCGGGGCTGCACCAGCACTACCTTGCCGCCGCGCGGCGGCATGGCGTCAACGCCACCTGCCGCGCGCGAATCGCCGGATTGGCCCGCGCAGGCGGTGTGTGGACCATCACTGCTGAGAGTGGCGCAACCTGGCGGGCGGCGACCATCGTCAATGCCGCCGGGGCCTGGGCGGATGAGGTGGCGCGGATTGCCGGGGTCCGCCCGCTTGGCATCACGCCACTCCGACGCACCGTCGCGGTGCTGCGCGTCGCTCCGCAAGCTCCGGCCGATCTGCCGCTGGTGCTCGACATCAAGGGCGGGTTTTATTTCAAGCCTGACGCGGGCCGCCTGTGGCTCTCCCCCCATGACGAAATCCCCTCGGACCCCTGCGACGCCGCGCCCGAAGAACTGGATGTCGCGATCGCCATCGACCGGTTCCAGAGCGTCACCGACTGGCCGATTGCGGCGGTCGAGCGGCGCTGGGCGGGCCTCAGAAGCTTCGCGCCTGATCGCCTGCCGGTCTATGGCGCTGACCCTGAGGCGCAGGGCTTTGTCTGGTTTGCCGGGCAGGGCGGCTTCGGCATCCAGACCGCACCCGCCGCCGCCCGGCTAACCGCGCAAGCGCTGCTGGGCCACGAGCGCGATGCCATGACCGCGCGGATCGATCCGGCGGTCTATGCGCCGGGGCGTTTGCGGGTACGCACAGAAGCGTTATCGGCCTAGCCAAGCCGGATTCGATCTGGCACCTTCGCCCTGCCAAGCAACCACAAGGGAAGGGGAAAGCCGATGGCCCACAAGTTTGAAATCTACAAGGACAACGCGGGCGAGTATCGCGTGCGGTTCAAGTACAATTCCGAAGTGATGTTCTCGACCCAGGGCTATTCGAGCAAGGCGAGCGCGCAGAACGCCATCGATTCGATCAAGAAGAACGGCCCCGACGCCGAGGTTGAAGATAATAGCTGATTTTGTGTCGCGCTGACGCGCGATGCAGACCTCCCGCCCCACCTCCCCACCCGGCCACCATAACATAGTGGTACTATTGGTGGCCGGGTGGGGAGGTGGGGCGGGAGGTCTGCGCCACCGAAGGTGGCCGAGAACAAAAAATCTAACCCCCCGCCGCGATCCTTGCGGCTTCCGCGCTGGCGAGCGCATCCACCCGCTCGTTCTCGGGGTGGCCATCGTGGCCCTTGACCCAGTGCCACGTCACCTCATGCGGGCGCGCGGCTTCGATCAGGTCGTGCCATAGATCGGCATTCTTGACCGGCTTCTTGCTGGCATTGACCCAGCCGTTGCGCTTCCAGCCGTGGATCCACTTCTGCATCCCGTCGAGCACATATTTGCTGTCGGAATAAAGATCGACCTTGCACGGCTCGATCAGGGCATTGAGGCCCCGGATCGCGGCGGTCATTTCCATGCGGTTGTTGGTGGTGTCCGGCTCGCCGCCGGATAACTCCTTCTCATGCTTGCCCATGCGCAGCAGCACGCCCCAGCCGCCGGGGCCGGGATTGCCCTTGCACGCGCCATCGGTGAAGATTTCGACCTGTTTCATGGGTGAAAGCCTTGGCCGCGCGCGGCTCAGCCTGCAAGCACGGCGGGGCCCGCGTCATCATAAAACCGCCAGCGCCGCACGAATTGCATCGGGTCCTTGCGGGTGACGAGCGCGTCATCGGGCGTGTCGAGCCAGTCCTCGGCCCGGCTCGCGACGAAGCGCAGGCTCGCGCCCTTGGCGATCTCGGGAAACAGCGCACGCTCGGCTGGTTCGAGGCGGCGGATGCTCTCATAACCGCCTATCAGCGCGCGGCTCAGGTCCCGCGAAAAGCGGTTATCTTTGTCAAAACACCAGGCGGCATGGGTCACCGCGAGGTCGAGCACCATCGGCCCGGTGCAGGCGAAGTAGAAATCAATCAGGCCCGTGACGGCGTCGCCCAGCATCAACACGTTGTCGGGGAACAGATCGGTGTGGGTCTGCGATTGCGGCAGAGCGGAAAGATCAAGCGCGGCGGCGGCGTGGGCGGGGGCGAGCATCGCGGGCAGATCGGGATGGATCGTCGCGAGCCGTTCCGCCCCGCAACCATCGAGGATCGCGGCGCTCGCGGCAAAATCCATCGCGTTGGCACGGCTGAGGGGGAAGTCGCGCGCCGCCTCGTGCAGCCGCGCCAGCACTTCGCCGACGCTGCGGGCCTGTGCCGCGGTCGGCCGGGTGGGGGAGATGCCGGGGAGGAACTCGATCAGCGCAGCGGCCTTGCCCTGCTCCATCCGGTAGGATGCGCCCGCACGGTCATGGATCGTGCGCGGCACGGGGCAGGCTTTCGCGGCGAGATGATCGAGCAGGCCGAGGAAATAGGGCAGGTCGGCATAGTCGATCCGGCGCTCGTAAAGCGTGAGGATAAAGCGCGTGCCTGATGGGCCGCTCGCGCCCCTGCTGCCGGTGGTCTCGATCAGCCAGTTGGAATTGGAGACGCCCTCGGCAATGCCCTTGGCCGAGACCAGCGCACCAACATCATATTCGCCAATCAGCCGGGCGAGATCCTCTGCGCCCAGATGGGTGTAAACCGCCATGCCCCCGCGCCCGCGTCCGCGCCTATTCGGTGAGCTGGCGCGGCAGCTTGAACACCATCTTTTCTTCCGCAGCGGTGATCGTCTTTTCGACGATCGGGCGATATTGTCCGAGCGCCGCAACCACTTCGCGCACCAGAATTTCCGGCGCCGAGGCCCCGGCGGTCAGTCCCAATGTGTTGACCCCATCGAGCCACGCAAAGTCGATTTCCGCCGCTCGCTGGATCAGCTTGGCCGGGGTGCCGAGCCGTTCCGACACCTCGACCAGCCGCAGCGAATTGGACGAGTTTGGCGCGCCAATAACCAGCACCAGATCGCAATCATGCGCCAGTTCCTTGACCGCCGCCTGACGGTTGGACGTGGCATAACAAATGTCCTCCGCCTTCGGGCCGGAGATATTGGGATAGCGCCATTCGAGCGCCTCGATCACTTCGCGCGTATCATCCACCGACAGCGTGGTCTGCGTAAGGTAGGCCAGCTCCTCGCCGGAATCGAAGGGCAGCTTTTCGACATCCTCGATCGTTTCGACCAGCGTCATCTGTCCGGGTTCGACCTGGCCCATGGTGCCGATCACTTCGGGATGGCCTTCGTGGCCGATGAAGATGATGTGGCGGCCCTTTTCGATCTGGCGCTCGGCCTGGCGGTGGATCTTGCTCACCAGCGGGCAGGTGGCATCGACATAGAGCAGCTTGCGACGCTTGGCCTCAGCCGGGATCGCCTTGGGAACGCCGTGGGCGCTGAACACCACTGGCGCGTCATTCGGCACCTCGTCCAGCTCCTTGACGAAAATCGCGCCCTTGGCCTTCAGCCCTTCGACAACGTATTTGTTGTGGACGATCTCGTGCCGGACATAGACCGGCGAGCCATAGCGTTCGAGCGCCTTCTCAACGATTTCGATCGCCCGGTCGACCCCGGCGCAAAACCCGCGCGGGGCGGCGATCAGGAGGTTGAGGGGCGGTCGGTCAGCGGTGGTGACATTACCAGTCGAAGCGGGAAAGGGCGCGTTCATGTCGCTCCCTCTAGCGCTTTCCGGCGCGTCTCGCTAGGGCGTGCTTGCGCCCGTTGCACCTTTGCCGGGCGGCCGTAGATTTCGGAAGTCAAGGACCGCTGTTGATGATGCTTCGTGCACGCGCAATTTCCGCTTTGGCCATGGTGGCGGCGCTGTCGGCCTGCAGCAACAAGGGCGAGCTGGTGGTCGATCAGGGCGTCGGCATTGTCAGCGTGCTGTCGCTGTGCCCGGCGGTGGGCATCCCGGACTATACCGGTGACATCACCACCTTCCGCAGCGGCCCCGATCGCAGCAGCGCCAGCATGGACGTGAGCGCGGCGATGACCAAGCTGCGCGCCACCTGCAACGAAACCGGCGAGCAGGTCTACAGCGAGGCCTCGTTTGAAGTCCACGCCCGCCGCACCGACACCAGCGGCGCGCGCAGCGTGACCTTGCCCTATTACGTCACGGTGCTGCGCGGCGGCAGCGCGGTGGTGAGCAAGCGGGTCGGGCAGGTGACGCTCAATTTTGCCGATGGTCAGGACCGTGCGGTCGCCAGCGCCAAGGCTGGCGGGTTTATCAACCGCGCCGATGCCGCCTTGCCCGAAGACATCCGCGAGAAGATCACCCGACGACGCCGCGCCGGCGACCTCGAGGCAGCGCTTGACCCGCTGGCCGATCCGGAAGTGAAGGCCGCGATCGCCCGCACCCGGTTCGAGCTGCTGGTCGGCTTTCAGCTGACCGAGGACCAGCTGGCGTATAACGTGACGCGCTGATTTGTTGCGAAGGCGCCTCCGCGCCTTCGTCCTCGGCGCGTTTCCGGGGCTTCGCCCCGGAGCACCTGCGGGCGGCCGGTCCGCCTTGCGACGCCTGAGGCGTCGTTTGGCACGCTTTACGACACCATCGTCTCCCTGGGCTTGACCCGGGGCCCCGCTTCCTTTCTTTCACGCGCGATTATCCGCGCATCGCCACGAGAACCCGATGACCATGCCCAAGACCCTTTATGCCGCCTATGCGGCGCTGATTGAAACCGTGCTGACCGATCTGGTTGCTGATGGCGTGCTGCCGGCGGGCACCAGCTTTGCCAATGTCACGCTGGAGCCGCCGCGCGATGCATCGCATGGCGATCTTGCCACCAATGCCGCGATGGTGCTGGCCAAGGGGGCGGGGATGAACCCGCGCGCGCTGGCCGAGGCGATTACGGCCAAGCTGGCCGCGTATCCCGCCATCACCAGCGCCGAGATTGCCGGACCGGGATTCATCAACCTGCGCCTCACCCCTGCGGCGTGGCTCGATGAACTCGCGGCCATCACGCAGCTTGGCGGTGATTACGGCCGCTCGCAGATGGGCGGCGGCACCACCGTCAATGTCGAATATGTCTCGGCCAATCCCACCGGCCCCATGCACATGGGTCATTGCCGCGGCGCGGTGGTGGGCGATGCGCTGGCGAGCCTGCTCGAATGGGCAGGCCACAAGGTCACGCGCGAATACTACGTCAATGATGCCGGCGCGCAGGTCGATGTCCTCGCCCGCTCGGTACACATGCGGTATCGCGAGGCGCTCGGAGAGGACATCACGATCCCCGAAGGCCTCTACCCCGGCGAATACCTGAAGCCGGTTGGCGAAGCGCTCGCCGCTGAATTTGGCGATCAATACGCCGCCGCGCCCGAAAGCGAATGGCTGATCCTGTTCCGCACCCGCGCGGTGGCGGCGATGATGGACATGATCCGCGCCGATCTCGCCACGCTCGGCATCAAGCACGACCTGTTCTCCTCCGAGGCCGAATTGCAGGCCTCGGGCAAGGTCGATGCCGCCGAAGCGTGGCTGCGCGAACATGATCTCGTTTATGACGGCGTCTTGGAAGCCCCCAAGGGCAAGGCCCCGCCCGAGGACTGGGAGCCGGTCTCGCTCCCGCTGTTCCGCTCGACCCGGTTCGGCGATGATCAGGATCGCCCGATCAAGAAATCGAACGGCGCGTGGACGTATTTCGGCGCGGACCTCGCCTACCACTTCCAGAAGGCACAGGCGGCTGACGCGCTGGTCGATATCTGGGGCGCGGACCATGCCGGCACGGTCAAGCGGATCAATGCCGCCGTCGCCGCGCTGACCAGCGCGGACGGGGCAAGCCCCAAGCCCTTTGAGGTCAAGCTCGTCCAGATGGTGCAGCTGATGAAGGGCGGCCAGCCGTTCAAGATGTCGAAGCGCGCGGGCAATTTCGTGACCCTTGCCGACGTGGTCGACATGGTCGGCAAGGACGTGGTGCGCTTCACCATGCTGACCCGCAAGCCCGATGCGCAGATGGATTTCGACTTCGACAAGGTGGTCGAAGCCTCGAAGGACAATCCGGTGTTTTACGTCCAATACGCCCACGCCCGCATCCGCTCGACGCTGCGCAAGGCCGCTGAGGCCGGGTTTGCGCCCGATCCAGCAGCGCTTGACCAGCTGGGCGAGGAGGAAATCGCGCTCATCCGCCGCGCCGCGCAGTTCCCGCGTGAGGTCGAAGCCGCGGCTCGTGCGCGCGAGCCGCACCGGATCGCGTTCTATCTCTATGATCTCGCCGCCGATCTCCACGCCTTCTGGAACCTCGGCAATGATCGCCCCGAAAAGCGGTTCATCGTGGAACAGGACGCAGGCCTGACCGCGGCAAGGCTTTTCCTTGCCGCCGGGATCGGGCAAGTGATCCGTAACGGGCTGGGCGTGTTGGGCGTCGCGGCTGTCGAGAGCATGTGATACTTGCTGGGGAAAGGGTCGGGGCTTCGCCATGATCGATGCCGAATACGAGGAGCTGGGCAGGGACGACGACGAGCTTGATCTCGCCGATACCGACAGCCTGCCATGGCTTGAATCCGACGAGGTGGATGACGACGCGGGCGGGCTCGATACCGGGCAAATCCTGGCGTTCCTCGCAGGGCTGGTGCTGCTGCTGGGGGTGGTGGTCGGCGGCGTGTGGTACGTTTCCAACCGCGCCACGAGCAACGAAGTGGTGGCCGATGGCAGTGTCATCCCCGCGCCCGAAGGCCCGATCAAGGAGCGACCCGAGGAGGCGGGCGGCAAGGAATTCGCCGGGACGGGCAGCGTCGCTCCGGTGGTAGGCGAAGGCGGATCGCGCCCGGCAGTCGTGGCGGAAAAGCCGCTCACCCCGTCCTTGCCGGAAATTGGGACCAAGCTGACTCCTGCTCCGACCCCGACTGCCGCCGCTAGCACGGCCGCTCCGGCTGCCGCTCCTGTGGCACAAGGCGTGGGCGTGCAGCTCGCCGCCTATGGCACCCGGGCGCGCGCCGAAGAAGGCTGGAGCCAGATCTCGCGCCGCACGCCGCTGCTTTCCGGGGTCAAGTACCGGGTGGTCGAAGGCAAGGTCGATATCGGCACGGTCTATCGCTTGCAGGCGGTCGCGCCCAGCCGCGCGGAGGCCGAAAAGCTGTGCGCCGGGCTGAAGGCTGCGGGGGTCGATTGCCAGATCAAGTAGGCGGCCCGCCGGTGGCGGGGCGTTGCCCCGGTCATTGCGGCGTCGTTGTGGGGTCATTGCAGGGTCATCGCGGGGGCGTCGCCGCGCTGTTACAGGGTGAACGCGGGTCTTTTCCCCGTTCTTGACACCCCCCGACCCTTGCGAGTGCCACGCCGCAGTGCGAACGTGACGGCCTTATGATTCCGGCAATCTTCGGCCTCTCCGGCCCCCACCTGACCGCCGACGAACGCGCCTTCTTCCGCGAGGTCGATCCGGCGGGCTACATCCTGTTCGGGCGTAATATCGTCGACCCTGAACAGCTCAGGGCGCTGACGGATGACCTGCGCACCATCCATGGGCGGGACCGTCTGCTGGTCTCGATGGATCAGGAGGGCGGGCGCGTGGCGCGTCTCAGGCCGCCGCTATGGGCGGGCTATCCGGCAGCGCAAGCCTTTGACAAGCTTTATGATATTGCCCCCGCCAGCGCGATTGAGGCGGCGCGGGCCAATGCCTTCGCGATGGGGCTGGAGCTGTCGGCGATGGGGATCACCGTCGATTACCACCCCCCGCTCGACCTGCGCGTTCCCGGTGCCCACGACGTGATCGGCGACCGCGCTTTCGGGGCGGACCCGGTGCAGGTGGCCGCTCTGGGCCGGGCGACGCTGGAGGGCCTTGCCGCAGGGGGAGTGGCGGGCTGTGTCAAGCATATGCCGGGCCATGGTCGCAGCGATGTCGACACCCATAAGGCGCTCCCCACGGTGACGGCTTCGGCCGAGGAACTGGAGGCTGATCTGGTGCCGTTTCGTACGCTTAATCACGCGCTTATCGGCATGACCGGGCACCTCGTCTTCACCGCTTGGGATGCCGAGAACCCAGCGACCTTGTCCCCCACGGTTATCCGCGATGTCATCCGGGGCAGCATCGGCTTCGATGGCCTGCTCCTGACCGATGATATCGACATGGAGGCATTGGGCGGCACCATCCCCGAACGCGCTGCGCGCGCCCATGCGGCGGGGTGCGATATCATCTTGAATTGCTGGGCAAAAATGGAGGATATGCAGGGCATTTGCGCGGTTCTCCCCGCCATGTCCGATGCCACCACCGCGCGGCTCGACCGGGCCCTCGCCGGCACCCGCATCGCCCCCGCCATCGTCCCCGAAGCGGCTGAATTGCTGGCCAAGCGCGATGCCCTGCTGGCGCTCGCCGGAGCCGCAGCGTGAGCGAGGCCGATCCTCCCTTCATGTTCCCGGAATCCGCCAAGCCGGATACCGACGCGCTCTATCTTGAGCTGGACGGGTGGGAAGGGCCGCTTGACCTGTTGCTCGATCTGGCGCGGCGGCAGAAGGTCGACCTCCGCCAGATCTCGATCCTCGCGCTGGTCGATCAGTACCTGACCTATATCGAGCGCGCCGGAGCGATGAAGTTGGAGCTCGCCGCCGATTACCTCGTGATGGCGGCGTGGCTTGCCTACCTCAAATCCGCGATGCTGCTGCCCAAGGAGGAGCAGGAAGACCCATCTCCCGAAGAACTGGCGCTGCGGCTGCAACTGCGCCTGCAACGCCTCGGCGCGATGCGCGAGGCGGCGGCGCGGTTGATGGGCCGCGACCGGATCGGGCGCGATGTGTTCCTGCGGGGCGCGCCTGAGGGCCTGCGCACTGATCGCAAGACCGTGTGGCGCTCTGACCTCTTTAGCGTCATCCAGGCCTATGGGCAGGTGAAAGCCCGCACTGCGCCGCGCATCTACCACGTCGCCAACCGCCCGGTGATGACGCTCGACTCTGCGCTTGAACGCGTGTCGGCGATGCTGGGCGTGACGCTCGAATGGATGGAAATCCGCGACTTCCTGCCCCCCCATGCCTCGCCCGAACTGCGGCGTTCGGCGCTCGCCTCCAGCTTTGTCGCGGCGCTCGAACTTGCCAAGCGCGGCCGGGCCGAGATCGCGCAGGACGACGCCTTCGCCCCCTTGCGCATTCGCCGGTTGAAGGAAGGTCAGGCGGCGTGAGCGAACCTTCGACGCTCGAACGCGCGGTCGAGGCGACGCTGTTTGCCGCCGAAGAACCGATGAGCGTGGAGGCCCTCGCCGCGCACCTTGGCGGGATTGCGCCGGGTGATGTGCGCGAGGCGCTCGCCGCGCTGACCCAGCACTATCTGCAACGCGGCGTGCATCTGGTCGAGCGCGGCGGGCGCTGGCATTTCGAGACCGCCGCTGATCTCGCCCACCTGCTGCGGCGCGAGAAGGAGCAGGTCCGCCGACTCAGCCGCGCTGCGACCGAGGTGCTCGCGATCATCGCCTATCACGAACCCGTCAGCCGCGCCGAGATCGAATCGATCCGCGGCGTGCAGACCAGCGCGGGCACGCTCGATGTGCTGATGGAGGCCGGCTGGATCCGCCCCGCAGGCCGCCGCGAAGTGCCGGGGCGCCCGGTGATCTACGCAACCACCCCCGATTTCCTCGACCATTTCGGCCTCGCCAGCCGCCGCGATTTGCCGGGGATTGAGGAGCTTCGCGCCGCCGGGCTGCTCGATCCGGTCGACGAGGCAATGGAAGCGGCGCTCGAAGGGATGGGGCGCTTCGAGCCCGACGAGGACAACGACAGCAACGCAAATTTGCCTGACTGACTCGCAATTCACGCTGGCTTGTCCTAAATCGCAATCAAAGCACGACGGGGAAAGTGCCCCAAGCAAGCGGCGCACCTCCCCCTTCGCCGCGTTTCAGGAGTTGAGACAATGGGTTTTGGTTCGCTTTGGCACTGGATTATCGTGCTGCTGATTGTGCTGGTGCTGTTCGGGCGCGGGCGCATTTCGGAAATGATGGGCGATTTCGGCAAGGGCATTTCGAGCTTCAAGAAGGGCCTCAACGAGACCGAGGACCTGGCCGCCAAGGCGCGGATTGAGCCGCCTGCCGCCTCGACGACCGCGACCGAAACCCCGGCACCGGCTGAAAAAACCGATACCACCGGCGCGTAAATCTCGCTTGAAGGAGGCGGCGTCGCCGCACCCGTTATGTTCGATATCGGCGCAGCAGAACTGCTGGTCATCCTCATTGTTGCGGTTGTGGTCATCGGGCCGAAAGACCTGCCGCTCGCCATGCGGGTGGCGGGACGCTGGATCGGCAAGATGCGGCGCATGTCAGCCCATTTCCGCTCGGGCATCGACGCCATGGTGCGCGAGGCCGAGCTTGAGGACATGGAAAAGAAGTGGAAGGCGCAGAACGAGGAAATCATGCGCCGCTCTGCCGCTTTGACCGAAGCCGAGGGAGGCGCGCCGCTGATGACGGGGCCGCCACCGGTCGAGCCCCCTTTGCCCTCGCCGCCGATGCCAGACGCTGCACCCCCCGAACGCCCGGCCAAGGTCGTGCTGGGCGGCAATGCGGCCGATCTTGATCCGGCGATCAATCCTGACGAAATTCTCACGGCCAAGCCGCATACCGGAAGCGACGATGTTCAAGGTTGATGACCTCGACGAGACCCGCGCACCGCTGCTCGATCACCTGATCGAGCTGCGCACCCGCGTGATCCGCGCTCTGCTGGCGCTGGCGGTGGGGTTTGGCGTGTGCCTTTATTTCGCCGATGAAATCCTCGGCTTGCTCATTTTTCCGCTCAAGCAGGCCTTTCCCGAAGGCGAGGGGCAGTTGATCTTCACCAAGCTGCCTGAGGTGTTCTTCGTCGAATTGAAAGTCGCACTGTTCGCCGGCTTCATGGTGAGCTTCCCGGTGATCGCCAACCAGCTCTGGGCCTTTGTGGCGCCGGGGCTTTATGCCCGCGAGAAGAAGGCGTTTCTGCCGTTCCTGATCGCCACGCCGGTGCTTTTCACTGCGGGTGCCTCGCTCGCCTATTTCGTGGTGATGCCGACCGCGTTCAAATTCTTTCTCGGCTTTGGCGGGCAGGCAGGCGGATTGCAGGTTCAGGCCTTGCCGAGCGCGGGCGAGTATCTCAGCCTGGTAATGCAGTTCATCCTCGCCTTCGGGCTTACGTTCCTGCTGCCGGTCCTGCTGCTATTGCTCCATCGCGCAGGCATTGTGAGCCGCGCGCAAATGGTGGCGGCGCGGCGCTATGTGATCGTCGTGATCTTCATCATCGCGGCGATCGTGACCCCGCCTGATCCGGGTTCGCAGATCATCCTCGCGGTGCCGCTGTGGCTGCTGTTTGAGGCATCACTGGTGCTGATGCGCTTGCAGGAGGGCGCGGTTGAGGCTGACAAGGCGGCGCGCGAGGCGGAGCAGCGGGCCGAAGCGGCGGAGTAGAGGTTCCTTTTGACGGCCACCTTCGGTGGCGCAGACCACCCGCCCCAGCTCCCCGCCCGGCCACCAATGATACCATCAGGCTATGGTGGCCGGGCGGGGAGGTGGGGCGGGAGGTCTGCGGTTCGCGCTAGCGAACCTCAATCATCAACGCACCTTTACGCCCCCGATCCACACCTGATTGATCTGCGTGCTGCGAATATCGCCCGGCGCGGCGAGCAGCGGATCGCGGTCGACCAGCACGAAATCAGCCCGCTCCCCAGGGATCAGGCGGCCAAAGCGCCCCTCGGCAAACCCGGCAAAGGCGGCATCCGCGGTGAACCCGGCAAGCGCCTGTTCGCGGCTAACCGTCTGCTCCGGGAACCAGCCGCCGAAAGGCTGACCATCGGCATCCATGCGGCTGATCGCAGCAGCGATCCCGGCCCATGGGTCAGCGGGTTCGACCGGCGCGTCAGAACCGAAGGCGAGCCGGCCGCCCACGGTAAGCACACTGCGCCAGGGATAGGCGCCCTCCAGCCGGTCCGGCCCCAGCCGGGCTTCGGCCATGGTCCGGTCCGAGGTCTGGTGGAGCGGCTGCATCGAGGCGATCACGCCGTGCTGGCCAAGGCGGGGAATGTCTGCCGGGTCAATGATCTGCGCGTGCTCGATCCGCCAGCGGCGATCGCCCTTGTAGGTCTCTGACAGCTCTTCGATCGCGGTGAGCACGTCGGCATTGGCGGCATCGCCAATCGCGTGGACTGCGCTCTGGAAGCCCGCCATCGCGGCGCGGCTCATCAGGTTGCGCAGCTGCGCCGGAGTCAGCAGCGGCAGGCCCCGCGCGCCCGGATCATCGTGATAGGGTTCCTTCAGGGTCGCCCCGCGCGATCCCAGCGCGCCATCGAGATAGAGCTTGATCCCGCCCATCCGCAGCTTGTCGCTGTAGAGCCATTCGGACGGCTCGGCCCCGGCGGTCAGTTCGAGCGTGTCGAAATCGCGGGCATAGGCCATGATCCGCACCTGCAGCCGCCCGGCATCGCCCGCGCGGCGATAGGTGCCCCAGTCGGCCAGTGTGGTGCCCATGTCGGCGACGGCGGTGACGCCACGCGCCAGCAGCGCCTCCTGCGCAGCGGCGAAGGCAAGGTCGCGTTCCTGCGGGCGGGGCGGGGGGACGACCTTGCCGACCAGCTGCACGGCATTGTCGACAAACACGCCCGCAGGCGCGCCCTTGGCATCGCGGATGATCTTGCCGCCTGCGGGGTCCGGAGTCTTGGCAGTGATCCCGGCGGTGGTGATGGCGAGGGTGTTGCCCCAGTTGGCGTGATTGTCGGCGCGCTCCAGCCATACCGGGCGGTCTGTTACCACGGCGTCGAGTTCGGCGGCGGTGGGGAACCGGCCGAGGCCCCACTTCTCCTGATTCCACCCGCGCCCGAGGATCCACGGACGTCCCGGATTGGCTTCGGCAAAGGCCTTGATCTTGGCGAGAGCGTCTTCGAGCGAAGTCGTGTCCGAGAGGTCGAGCGTCAGCGCGGCAAAGCCGATGTCCATCACGTGGACATGGGCATCGATCATGCCGGGCAGCAGCACCTGCCCCTTGCCGTCGAGCCGGTAATCGACCTGCGGGCGCTCATCGCCGCGCTTCAGCACGGTCACCACCTTACCTTCCTCGTCAAAGACGAGACCGGTAAAGCGCAGCACCTCGCCCTTTTCGTCGATCGTCACGCCGTCGACATTGTCGACCAACGTGTCGGCAAGCGCAGGGGCGGCAAAGGCAAGGCACGAGCTGGCAGCAAGGATAAGGGAAGCGGTGCGGAGCATGATATTCCTTGGCGGGGCGAGGGGGTTGCCTAGGGTGACTATCGCCTTGCCGGGCGCTTGCCAACGCTTCGATGCATAGCAATTCGTGCAAGGCCAATTGCCCTTGCCTCGCCAAGGCTCTAATCGCCCCCGCATCATGTCCACGCAGCCAGCCTCATTGCACCCCAAAGGTGCCGCCGCTTTCCCGGCCGACCTGACCCTCGATGACGTCCGCGCCGCAGCCGAGCGGATCAAGGGCGCGGTTGTGGCGACCCCGATGATGCACTCGATCACCCTGTCGGAGATTACCGGCGCGGATATCTGGCTGAAGTTTGAAAACCTGCAATTCACCGCCGCTTACAAGGAGCGCGGGGCCTTGAACGCGCTGCTGCTGCTCAATGATGAACAGCGCGCGCGCGGCGTCATCGCGGCCTCGGCGGGCAATCATTCGCAGGGCCTAAGTTACCACGGCACCCGGCTCGGGGTGCCGGTCACCATCGTCATGCCGCGCACCACGCCGACCGTGAAGGTGATGCAGACCGAAAGCGTCGGCGGCAAGGTGGTGCTGGAAGGCGAGACCTTCGATGAAGCCTATGCCCATGCCCGCAAGCTCGAAGCCGAGCTGGGCCTGACCTTCGTCCACCCGTTTGACGATCCCGATGTGGCCGCAGGCGCGGGCACGGTCGCGCTTGAAATGCTTGAGGTGAAGCCCGATCTTGATTGCATCGTCACCCCCATCGGCGGGGGCGGGCTGATTTCGGGCATGGCAACCGTCGCCAAGGCGCTCAATCCCGCGATCGAAGTGGTGGGCGTGCAGGCGACGCTGTTCCCCAGCATGTTCGACCGGATCAAGGGCGCAAACCTGCCGTGCGGCGGGGATACCCTCGCTGAAGGCATCGCGGTCAAGGTGCCGGGGGATTTCACCGCGAAGGTGATCGCCGAGCGGGTGGATGACATCCTGCTGGTGGATGAACCCGCGCTCGAAAAGGCGGTGGCGCTGCTGCTCCAGATCGAAAAAACCGTGGTTGAAGGGGCCGGTGCGGCCGGATTGGCGGCGGTGCTTGGCAATCCCAAGCGGTTCAAGGGCAAGAGCATTGGCCTCGCGCTATGCGGCGGCAATATCGACACCCGATTGCTCGCCAACGTGCTGCTGCGCGATCTGGCCAGACAAGGCCGGCTGGCAAGGCTGCGGATCACCTTGCAGGATCGCCCCGGCGCGCTGTTCAAGGTGATGCGCCTGTTTGACGAGCACAACGTCAACATCATCGAGATCTATCACCAGCGCATCTTCACCACGCTTCCCGCCAAGGGGCTGATCACCGACATCGAATGTGAAGCGCGCGATGCCGATCAGGTCGAACGGCTGGTCGAAGGCCTGCGGGCCAAGGGCTACACCGTGCAGATGGTCGAATTGGGGTGAAACTGGCGCGATTGCGGCGTTCCGGGCGCCTGCAATCGTCCCGGTTTGCACCATTGTTGAGGCATTTGCTGCGGCAGGCGGCGCATTCCCGCGCATAATTCGCATTTATTCATGGTTAAGGGACTTTTACCGGGGCGATGGTGCAGGCATAAGATTTTCTTAACGTGTCGCACCCGCGATTCATGCGAACAAAGGACAGGCCCCACCCGTGACGGCACCGATCCGCTTTCCCCGGTTCTTCGTGACCAGCCCGGCCCCATGCCCCTATCTGCCGGGCCGCAGCGAGCGCAAGGTGTTCACCGAGCTTAAGGGCCCGCACGCGGACCAGCTCAACGAAGCGCTCGGGCGGATCGGGTTCCGGCGCAGTCAGACGGTGGCCTACCGCCCCTCGTGCCTCGATTGTCAGGCCTGCGTGTCGGTGCGGGTGGTCGCGGGGCAGTTCCAGCCGTCGGGCACGCAAAAGCGCGATGTGAAGCGCAACAGCGATCTGATCGTTACCGAATGCCGCCCCTGGGCGACCGATGAGCAATTTGAGCTGCTGGCGAAATATCTCGGCACCCGGCATCCGGATGGCGGCATGTCGGCGATGGACGAGCTCGATTATGCCGACATGATCGAACACACCCCGGTCTCGACCGTGGTGACCGAATATCGCGAACCCGGCCCGGGCGGGCGTCCCGGGCGGCTGATCGGTGCCTGCCTGACAGACCGGCAGAGCGATGGCCTGTCGATGATCTATTCCTTCTACGATCCCGATCATGAAGGCCGGGCGGGGCTGGGCAATTTCATCATTCTCGATCACATCCGCCGCGCCGCAGCTGAGGGCTTGCCCTATGTCTATCTTGGCTATTGGGTCGAAGGCAGCCCGCGGATGCAATACAAGGTGCGCTATCGCCCGCTCGAACGCCTGACCCGCGAAGGCTGGCAGATCATGGACCCCAATGAACAGCACCGGCTGATTGCCGCGGCCACTGCGCCGCGCCAGCTGCAGGACGTGTCGCTGTCCGGTGCCCGAGGCAAGGATGGCCAGCCCGTCAAGTTCCCGGGAAGCTGAGACGTCGCGGTTCCCATCACGGGGTTCGGCAATTGTCGCAGGATTTGGCCACGCCTTGCTGGTGTTGCTGGCTGATCCTCTTGCTGCGCAGAACGCGCTGGGCGGGCAGGATGCAGAGGTAGCCGAGGCGGAAGCTGACGCCGCCGGGGCACAGATCCAACCCGCCCCCGAACCAGCCCCCATTCCCCGTTCGCTGGAAGAATTGATCCCGCCCGAGGCCGTCGCCAGTCCGGATAGCTGGGCTGCGGCCGGGGTGCCCGGACTTGATCCAAGCTTGGCCGGGTCCAACCCCGGTCAGCCCGGTCCAGACGACGGCTTGTCCGAGTTTCTGCCTCCGCCAAACCCGGCGATGGAAGCGGCGCTTGATGCCGCTTTTGCTGAATTCGCGCTCGATGTGCCCGAGCCGCTGCCGCCTGATCCGACCCTCGAAATGCAGGCCAGTCTAGCGGTGCCGATGGTCGAGGATTTCACCCAGCTGGAGGAAGTCCGGATCGACAGCACGCTGGTTCTGGCGATGCCTGCGGCGGTGCCGGCTTTCCCGGAACGGAATGAATTCATTCAGCGATTCACCAATTTGTCGAGCCTCGCCAAGCTTGATGGCAAGGCCGATGCCGCCCCGCAGATCGCCGCCCGCGCCCGTGCCGACGAGACGTTGCTGGGCGACATCTTGCGCACTTACGGCTATTACGACGGCATGGTGCTGCGCCAGCTGTCGGGCGGTCGCCGCGCCCGCGAAAATGGGGCCACCGATAGCGATGACATTGCGACCGAACCCAGCGTCCGCTTCGATATTGTGCCGGGCACCCAGTATCGCTTCGGTCAAGTGTTGCTTGGCCGCCTTCCTGCCTTGCCAGAACCAGACGCCAGCCGCCTAATCGCCGCCTTCGGGATCACGCCGGGCGATCCGCTCTATGCCGACCGGATCATCGACCGCGAGATCGAATTGCAGGTGGCGCTGGGGGAAAGCGGCTATCCTTTCGCGGCGCTGGGTGAGCCTGACCTTCTGATCGACCACGCCCGCCGCGAAGGTGACCTGACCTTGCCGGTCGAACCGCGCGGGAAATATGCCTTTGGGTCGGTCGTCAGCAGCGATCCCGAATTCCTCTCCAGCCGCCACCTCCAGCGCATCGCCCGCTTTGATCAGGGCGACATCTTCCAGCAGAGCCTGGAGACCGATCTGCGCCGCGCGATCATCGCCACCGGGCTGGTCTCCAGCGTCACCATCACCCCACGCGAGACCCGCGCGCCGGAGGGTAGCACGCCGGGAGAGGTCGCGCTGGATGTCGCCTTTGAGCGGGCACCGCTGCGCACCATCGCGGGCGCGATCGGTTATGGCACCGAGGACGGGTTCAAGGTCGAAGGCCGGTGGGAACACCGTAACCTCTTCCCGCCCGAAGGCGCACTGCGGCTGCGCGGCATCATCGGCACGCGCGAGGCGCTCGCCAGCGTTGGCGTGCGGCGCAACAATTTCCGTGGCCGTGATCAGGTGCTCAATGTCGATCTCTACGCCAGCGACATCACCACGCTGGCGGTCGATGCGCGCGGGTTCGGCTTGCGCGGAACCTTCGAGAAGGTCTCGAACATCCTGTTCCAGAAACCTCTGAGCTGGCAGGTCGGGGGCGAGCTGCTTTACACCGATGAACGCAATCGGCTGGCGCGCAACTCCACAATTGCACTGCCGCGCCAGACCTATCTGATCGGGGGCATTTTCGGTAGCGTCACGCTCGATGGCAGCGACGATCTGCTCGACCCCTCAAGTGGTTACCGCACGACGTTCTTCCTTGCACCGGAGGCGTCGCGTTCGGAGGGGGAGGACAGTTTCTACCTGCGCGCACAGGCTGATGCGAGTTACTATCGGCAAATTCACTCGACGGTGCTCGCAGCGCGATTGCGCTTGGCCAGCATCCAGGGTGCTGCTCGTGAGGACATTGCGCCTTCGCGGCGGCTCTATTCCGGCGGTGGTGGTTCGGTGCGCGGCTATGGCTTCCAAGGGGTCGGCCCGCGCAATGATCGCGGCGAGGCGGTCGGAGGGGCCTCTTTGGTCGAGCTCTCGATCGAAGCGCGGATTGAGACCGGGTTGCTCGGCGGTGCCATCGAGGTGGTGCCGTTCTTGGATGCCGGAACAGTTGGTCTCGGATCAACGCCCGACTTCCGGTTTGTACAGGTGGGCGCCGGGGTCGGCATCCGCTACAAGACCAGCTTTGGCCCGATCCGGGTCGATGTGGCAACGCCGCTCAACCCGACGCAATTTGACAGCCCGGTGGTGGTCTATGTCGGTCTGGGGCAGGCGTTCTGATGGCGAGCGAGGAGAATAATCCGGCGGCGCCTTCACCGTCGCGCAGCCGGCGCTGGGCCAAGCGGCTCGGGTGGGCGCTGGCGCTCCTCGTTGCGCCGTTTGTGGTGATCGCCGCGTTTTTCGCGACCCCGATCGGCAAGCGTTTCATCGCCGATCAGATCGCCGCTGTCGCTCCTGCTTCCGGCCTGCGCTTCGAAGTCGGTCGGATTGAAGGCGACCTTTACGGCAAGGCAGTGCTGCGCCGCGTGGTGGTGAGCGATCCCAAGGGCGCGTTCCTGACCATCCCGGTGGTGGAGCTCGATTGGCGACCGCTCAACTGGCTTTGGAGTGGGCTTGATATTCGCAACGTGACCGCGCGGCGCGGGCGGCTCACACGTCTGCCCGAACTGCTCCCCGGCGATCCTGACGCGCCTCTGCTGCCAGACTTTGATATCCGGGTGGACAAGCTGGTGATCGCAGATCTGGTGATCGCCAAGGGGGTCGCCACCGCGCGCGATGAACGCGCCAATCTCACGGCCAAGGTCGATATCCGCGAAGGTCGGGCGCTGATTGACGCGAATGCGCGGCTTGGGGCCGAGGACGGGATCACCTTGCTGCTTGATGCCGAGCCGGATGGCGATCGGTTCGATCTGGCGGGGGATTACCGCGCGCCTGCGGGCGGCGTGCTGGCGGGCCTTGCAGGGTTCACGTCGGGCTACGAGGGGCGCATCGCCGGGGACGGGACGTGGCAGCGCTGGCGCGGCATTGCCGTGGCGCGGCAGATGGCGCGGGCGGGCTCGGATCAGGCGCCAAGCGCGGCTGTGGCCGCGTTCCAGATCGCCAATGATGCCGGGCGCTATGGGGTGCTCGGGCAAGTGCGCCCGCTGATGGGGCGGACCACGATTGCGGGCCGGGCGCTGGGCGAAACCGTGTCGCTGGCGGCTGGCTTTACGCTCGACGAGAGCATCGTCGAGGGGCGGGCAGCGGTCGTTTCCAAGACCCTCGATGGGCGTGTGGGCGGGGTGGTGGACCTCGCAGACAAGCAGGTGGATGGCGCGCGGGCGATGCTCACCTTGCGCGATCCCGATCTGTTCGGCGAGGCGCTCCGGCTGGAGGGCGCAAAGCTGGCGGCAAATCTTAGCGGCGATTTTGATGATCTGGGCATCAGGCACCGGATCGACGTCGCCTCGCTGACGGCGAGCGGGGTCAGCGCCAGCTCGCTGGTGCAGGAAGGCAGCGCGCGGTGGAGCGGCAAGGTGCTGTCGGTGCCGCTTGCGGTGTCGGCCGAGCGGGTCACGACCGGCAATGCGTTCGCCGATCCGCGGCTCACCAAAGGGCGGCTGACGGGCCTGCTGACCTATGACGTTACGCGCCAACGGTTGAAGGCCGACGCGGCGCAGGTCACCTTCCCTGGACTTGAGGCGGCACTGACCCTGCGCGGCGATATCGCCGCTGGTGCCTATGCACTCGCCGGGCCTGTCACCGCGCGCAGCCTCAAGGTCGATGGCGCGGGGGACGTCACGGCCAATGCCAAGATCCTCGCCAAATTCGGCCCAAAGGTGCCGTGGAGCCTGCGCGCCAATCTGGCGGGCGTGTTGAGCCGGATCGGCAATGCCATCATCGTCGATCTGGCGGGTGAGCAAATCCGCTTCAATGGCGCGCTCGGCATGGGAGCGGGCGAGCCAATTGTGCTGCGCGAGGTCGTACTGGCCTCGGCTCGGCTCGATGCGCGGCTCGACAGCAAGGTCGTGCCCGGCAGCGCAGGGCTGCGCACGACGCTCGCGGGGAGCGGGCGGCAGGCGCGCTATGGCCCGTTCAACTTCGATGCGGAGATCGCCGCCGATGGCCCGCGCGGTGTGTTGGTGTTGGCTGATCCTTACCCGCCCGCGGGGCTCAAGGACGTGCGGATCGCGCTGGCCCCCGGCGGCGAAGGGTTCGGGCTAGACGTGGAGGGGCAGTCACTTCTCGGACCGTTTGACGGCAGGCTCGCGATGTTCCTGCCCGAAAATGCCCCGACGCGGATCGCGATTGACCGGCTCAGGTTTGAAGGGACCGCGGTGACCGGTGAAGTGGTGCTTGGCAATGAAGGACCCTCGGGCGATTTGCGGCTGGCGGGCGGCGGGGTCAATGGCACGGTTGCCTTCCGACCGGATGGCGGCGACGCGACCGCGTTCTCTGCCGATCTCGCCGCACGTAAGGCGTCCTTCGGCGGCGAAGCCCCGATCACTATCGCCCGCGCCGATATCACCGCCCAGGGCCGCTTTGCCGCTGGCCGAACTGCGCTTGATGCCAACATCAGCGCTTCGGGCTTTGAATATGGCGCGCTCAGCCTTGCCACGCTCACCGCCAAGGCCGCGATTGACGATGGGCGGGGCAAGGTCACCGGCACCATTGCAGGGCGGCGGGCGGATCGCTTCGCGGTCAATTTCGATGCCAATGTCGCGCCGGACATGATCGCTGCTGTCGTGCGGGGCGAGCTGGCGGGTGAGCCGATCACGATGCCGCGGCGGGCGGTGCTGACCGCGCAGGAGGGTGGCGGATGGCAGCTCGCGCCGACGCAGGTCGGCTTTTCGCGGGGCTATGCCATCATCGAGGGCGCCATTGGCGATGGCGAGACCGCATTTGAGGCCAAGCTAGCGCGCATGCCGCTGCGGCTCCTCGATCTGGCGGGGCTCGATCTCGGGCTGGGCGGGCGATTGTCGGGGATCATCGATTACCGCCAGCAAGGCCGCGAGCCGCCAACGGCCAAGGGGCGGCTGAGGATTGATCGCTTCAGCAGGGCAGGGCTGGTGCTCTCGTCAAAGCCCGTCAATGTTCTCGGCGTGGTCGATCTCTCGGCCGACCGACTGACCGCCGCCGGCCGGCTGCTTGAAGGCGAGACCCGGCTTGGGGATATCGCCGTGAGGATCGCCGGTCTTGAGGAGACCGGGCAGATCACCCAGCGCCTGATGCGCGGGAGGCTTAATGCGCGGCTGGCGTTCGACGGGGCGGCCGAGACGCTGTGGCGGCTGGCGGCGGTCGAGGCGTTCGACCTCTCCGGCCCCGTCACCATCGCCGCCCGCGCGACCGGCACGCTGGCCGAACCGCGCATTACCGGGACCGTCGCGAGCGACAATCTCACGCTTTCCAGTGGGCTGAGCGGCACCCGCATCGACGCAATCAGCGCGCGCGGCCGGTTTGCCGGATCGCGGCTGGAATTGACCCGCTTTGCCGGGGCCACGCGGGGTGGGGGGACGATCAGCGGGAGTGGCACGGTCGATCTCGCCCGGATGAGCGCCACGCGCGGGCCGCAAATTGATCTGCGTGCCTCGGTCAAGGATGCGAGCCTGGTGGATGCCGCCGGGCTGTCCGCGACGGTAACCGGGCCGGTGCGCATCGTTTCCAGCGGGCTGGGGGGCACGATTGCCGGGCGGGTCACCGTCAGCCGCGCGCGCTGGGCGCTTGGGGTGGCGGCCGAGGATGTCGCGCTGCCTCGGATCGCCACCCGCGAGATCAATGGCGAGGATGGCCGCGCGCGCACGCAGGCGTCACGGCGCGACACGGCGTGGCGCTATCTCGTCAATGCCACCGCACCCAGCCGGGTGCAGGTCGATGGCATGGGGCTCAAGAGCGAATGGGGGATCGACATTGCCTTGCGCGGCACGGTTGATGACCCGCGCATCGGTGGCACCGCGCAGATGGTGAGCGGCGATTATACCTTCGCCGGCACCCGGTTCGATTTGACCCGCGGGCGGATCCAGTTTGATGAGAACGGGCCGATCGACCCGCGGGTCGATATCCTTGCCGAAACCGCGCGCAACGGCACCAATGTCGATATCGCGATCACCGGTAACGCCCAGTCGCCCGCGATCGCCTTTACCAGTGATCCAGCGCTCCCCGAGGAGGAAATCCTCGCCCGGCTGCTGTTCGGCGGTTCGGTGACCTCGCTCTCGGCCACTGATGCCTTGCAGCTTGCTGCGGCGATTGCCTCGCTTCAGGGGGGCGAGGCCGGGCTCGACCCGATTGGCGATCTGCGACGCTCGATTGGGCTCGATCAGCTGCGGATCGTCAGCGCCGATCCGGTGATTGGGCGCGGTACCGGCGTCGCGCTGGGCAAGAACATCACCCGCAAATTCTATGTCGAGCTGGTGACCGACGGGCAGGGCTATAGCGCGACCCAGGTCGAATATCGGATCACCAGCTGGCTGGCGCTGCTGGGGACGATTTCAACCATTGGCCGCGATAGCGTGCTGGTGCAGGTCTCGCGCGACTACTGACACCTGAGTGGAGGTTCAGGCGCTCCCGCTCCGGTAAAGATCTGCCTCAGCGGCGCGGCGACGTGTGAGCCCCTTGAGCACCCGACCCCCGGCCCGGTTCCAGCGCGCGAACTCCTTGGCCGCGCCGAGGTAGTCACGCGCGCGATGCTTCTGCATCAAGGTGGCACGGGCGATGGCGCCGGTGTTGTAGTGGAAACTCACCAGCGCATCGAATTGCGCCTGTGTGGTCGGTGCGTCACCCAACACGCTAGCGACCTCAGCGGCGTAGCGTTCCAGATCGCGCACCAGACGTGCATCGCACTGCTCCTGAGTCCAGACCGTGCCCTCGGCAATCCGCCCGCCATGGATGTGGTCGTGCCCAGTGGCGCCCCAGCCGATGGTCCACGGTTCGCCCCCCGTGCCGGGATCGGGATAGGTATGGATCAGGCCATCAGAGCGAAGCTGTGCGCAGCCTTCGAACCGCTTGATCAGCGCGATGCCCTGCGCGCTGATCGCCGCCTCGGACGGGGCAATGACTGGTCTTCCGGGTTGGTACGACATGGCGATGACCTCGTGACGATGCGACAACAAGGCGGCGGAATTAGGCACCAACAGCACCAGTAGGAAACCGGCTTTTTCCGCGCGGCAGAAACGCCCTGACAAGAATCCTTGACTGACAAGAGTTCTTTACTGTAAAGAGCTCTTGTCAGACAGGCCGAAGCTTCGTTGATTCGCCCGGGGTGTCCGGTCTGCACTTCATCAACTTGGCAGTCAGGTCAGGCGTGGAAAACCGTGTGAAGCATTACCGCGAAGCGCAAGGCTGGAGTCAGGGCGAGTTAGCCCGGCGGCTTGGGGTGTCGCGACAAACGATCAACGCGGTCGAGACCGACAAATATGACCCGTCTTTGCCGCTCGCGCTGCGCATGGCGCGGCTGTTTGCGGTGACGGTGCCGGAGCTGTTTATCGATCATTGGGAGCCCGAAGCATGATGACCGAAAATGAAACCTCTGCGATGCCCCGCTGGGTGCGCAAGCTGCTGATTCCGGCGCTGATTGGCGGGGTGGTGGGCTATGCTGCGAGCATGGCCATGCTGCGCTACATCGATAGCGACGCGGTGGGCGGGCTGAGCGTCTCGGCCACCATCGCCGCGCTGGTCGGGGTGCTGTATGCCGTGATCGGGATCGGAATCGCAATCGGCACCGCCAGCGCTGGGCTTGGCGCGCGCTTCCTGAATGTCGAGGATGCCGACGAACTGCGCGAGCAGAAGAAGATGCTCCTTTGGTCGGGCGCGGCGATGCTGCTGTGGGGCGTGGCCTTGCTGGCGCTGGCGCTTGCTGCCCCCGATGGCCCCGTGCCGCAGTCCGCTGCGCTGGCGGTGGGCGGCGGCGGCCTCGTGGTCGGGATCGCGCTGTCGGTGCTGGTTTATCGGATCAGTGACGAGCTGATGTTGGCGGTCAATCTTGAGGCGGGGGCGATGAGCTATGGCCTGCTGCTGCTGGTGGTGGGCCTGTGGGCGATGCTGGCGCATCTCGGCTATACCGCCGCGCCGCAGCCGCTCGACCTCTTGACCCTGTTCTACGTGGTGGTTTTGGTGGCGAGCTTCATCGCGGTCGGTCGGCGCGGGATGCTGACCATCAAGTAAGGTCCGTCTTGCGATTCTGCTGGTAAGGCACTGCTCCCCCAGATTATGAAACGGGGATGAGCGAAGCCAATACCCTGATCCGACCAGACCGCGGCGACAACGCGGTTGCCATTCACCTCGTCAACAAGGATGGCTTTGAAGCCTTCGCAAAGGGGCTCACGGCGGGGCAACGCGCCCAGCTTGCTGCTCAGAAATTCGAGGGCGGCGGGAGCCAGTTTGCCATCATTTCCGACGGCGATGGCTGGTTTGTCGTCGCTGCGGTGGCGAACCCCGAAAGCCTCTCCAGCTGGTGCCTCGCCAAGCTCGCGGAGGAGTTGCCGGAGGGCACATACCGGGTCGCCAATGCCGATCCGGGCGCGGCGATGTTCGGGTGGATCACCGGGCAGTACCGCTTCAATCGCTATCGCAGCGAAGACAAGGCGCAAGGCCCGCGGGTGCTCTTGACGAAGCAGGTCGCCCAGATCGCCGCCGCCACCGCTGAGGCCGAGGCGGAATGCTTCCTGCGGGATCTGGTGAATACCCCGGCCGAGGACATGGGGCCCGCTGCGCTCGAAGCCGAGTGCGAGCGGCTGGCCAAGGCGCACAAGGCCGAGCTGACCGTGGTGCGCGGGGATGCGCTGGAGCAGGGCTATCCGATGGTCCACGCGGTCGGCCGGGCGGCGGCGCGGCACCATGCGCCGCGGCTGATGCACCTCGTCTGGGGCGATCCCCAGCATCCCGTTCTCGCCGTGGTCGGCAAGGGGGTGTGCTTTGACAGCGGCGGGCTCGATATCAAGCCGTCCTCGGGCATGCGCTTGATGAAGAAGGACATGGGCGGCGCAGCGCACGCGCTGGCCTTGGCCGGGCTGATCATGGGCGCGCGGTTGAAGGTGCGGCTGCATCTGCTGATCCCGGCGGTAGAGAACGCGATCTCCGGCGGCGCGTTCCGCCCCGGCGATGTGCTTTCGAGCAGAAAGGGCCTCACGGTCGAGATCCACAATACCGATGCCGAGGGGCGCCTGATCCTCGGCGACGCGCTGACGCGGGCGAGCGAGGAAAACCCCGATTTGATCGTCGATTTCGCCACCCTGACCGGCGCGGCGCGGGTGGCGCTTGGCCCTGATCTGCCCGCGATGATGGCGCGCCGTGACGAGACCGCTGAGGCGTTTCTCGCGGCGGGCAAGGCGCATGACGACAACACCTGGCGCCTGCCTTTGCCCGAGGCATACCGCGAATATCTCGCCTCGGACGTGGCCGATATGGCCAATGCCTCGGCCAACCCCTATGCCGGGGCGAGCGTGGCGGGGCTGTTCCTCGATCGTTTTGTTGGGGCCAAGGAAGACGGAACCCCGCTCGACTGGGTGCATTTCGACACCTTCGCCTGGAACCCGTTCCCGCGCCCCGGCCGCGCGCGGGGCGGGCGCGGGCTAGGGCTGCGCGCCGCGTGGCACGCGATCCGGGAGCGCTATGGTTCGTAAGCTTGCCCCTTAGGCCGCGACCCGCTAACGGGCCTGCCACGCCGCGCTTGGGGGAGAGAGTGCGGCACGATCCGAGAAGGCCACTAGAACAGCAATGACCGGCGCGACGCGCGACATTTCCGAATATGCCGTGCCGGCGGGCGTGCTGGGTCTGAAGGGCCCGGTGGACAAGCCTGCGCCGGGCAGCCTGCCGCTGCGCGGCGATCTGGCGCATATCGCGCTGGCGGGGACGCATCTGGCGGCGCACTACGTGATCCCACATGTCCGCATGGTGAGCACGCGCGGCGCGGGGTTGCGGCTGAACCCGCGCGATGACGCCGAGGTGTTTGCGACCCTCGCACCGGGAAGCCGGTTCGAGCTGCTTGATGTGGCGGGCGAATGGGTCTGGGGCTGCCCGGGACCGCAGGGCCCCGCCGGCTGGTGCCGGGCGAGCGAACTCGCTCCGGTGGACGGCTGAGGCGGTGGGGCACCGGGTCTTCATCGACGGGGCAGCAGGCACCACCGGGCTTGAAATCCGCGACCGGCTGCAAGGGCGCGATGAGTTCGATCTGATCGTGCTCGATGACGCCCAGCGCAAGGACGAAGCCGCCCGCCGCGACGCATTGCGCGCCGCCGATATCGCGATCCTGTGCCTGCCGGATGACGCGGCGAAAGAGGCGGTGAAGCTGGCGGAGGGCTCCGGCACCCGCATCATCGACGCCTCGAGCGCGCACCGGGTGGCGGAGGGCTGGACCTATGGCTTTCCCGAACTGATCGGGCATGAGGCCATCGCCAATGCCCAATTCGTGAGCAATCCGGGGTGCTACCCCACGGGCTTTCTCGCGCTAGTTGCGCCCTTGGTGCGGGCTGGGCTGCTGCCCGCCGACTGGCCCTACACCGTCAACGCGGTGAGCGGCTATTCGGGCGGGGGCAACGCACTGATCGCACGGTTCGAGGCCGAGGGTGCGCCCGCGTTTCGCGGCTATGGCTATGACATGGCACACAAGCATCGGCCAGAGATGAAGCTTCATGCTGGGCTGCACCATGAGGTCATATTTGCACCCGCCGTGGTGCCAGCCTATCGGGGCATGGTGGTTGAAGTGCCGCTGCATCTTGGAGCAATGACAAGCCAACCGCATGCCGATGACCTGCGGACCGCACTGCGCGACTTCTATGCAGCTTCTCAGGTCATTTCTGTCGCCAATGATGGCGCGGTGGGCGAGCTCCTGCTCGAACGCGCCGCGCCGCCTTCAGACGCGATGAGTCTCCGTGTGTTTGGCAATGAAGGCGGCTGGCACGCGCGCCTTGTCGCGGTGCTCGACAACCTCGGCAAGGGTGCTTCCGGCGCAGCGATCCAGAACCTCAACATCATGTGCGGCCTGCCGGAAACCACCGGGCTCCGCCTTTAATCCGAGCGCCCGTGCTTAAAATTTAGGCACAGCCCGATCAGATGCTGTGCACCATTGCGCAGTGCACCATAATCTTGCTAACCGCCGTCCATCGGCGAAAGACATCCCTTCCCTTGAGTCTTCAAGAGGCAAGGATTGTTCGCAGCCAGCAACCTCAGGCTTGGCACGGTTCTTGTTAAGAATCGGTCAGGAATCCAGCCAGGCGCGGATAGGGACAACGTGAAAAAGATCGAGGCGATCATCAAACCCTTCAAGCTCGACGAAGTGAAGGAGGCACTGCACGAAATCGGCGTGTCCGGCATCACCGTCACCGAAGCCAAGGGTTTCGGCCGCCAGAAAGGCCACACCGAGCTGTACCGCGGCGCCGAATATGTCGTCGATTTCCTGCCCAAGGTGAAGCTCGAAGTCGTAGTCGCCGATGATCAGGCCGAACGCGTGGTCGAAGCGATTGCCGCGGCGGCTCAGACCGGCCGGATCGGCGACGGCAAGATCTTCGTCACCGCGATCGAAAGCGCCCTGCGTATCCGCACCGGCGAAACCAACGACGACGCAATCTGATTTTCCACCCTCTCCTGCCCGCCGCATAGACGGGCCGGCCCAGATAATACTCGAAAGGCACTACACAAATGTCGAAAGCAAAAGACGTCCTGAAGCTCATCAAGGACGAGGAAATCGAGTGGGTCGATCTGCGCTTCACCGATCCCAAGGGCAAGTGGCAGCACCTCACCATGGTCGCCAGCGTCATGGGCGAGGATGAGCTTGAGGACGGCCTGATGTTCGACGGCTCGTCGATTGCCGGTTGGAAGGCGATCAACGAAAGCGACATGATCCTGAAGCCCGATCTCACCGAGACCTGGATCGATCCCTTCAGCGCCACTCCGATGCTGATCATCAACTGCGACATCGTCGAGCCTTCGACCGGCGATTGGTACAGCCGCGACCCGCGCACCACCGCCAAGCGCGCGGAAGCCTACCTCAAGTCGACCGGCCTTGGTGATACGGTCTATGTGGGCCCCGAAGCCGAGTTCTTCATGTTCGACGATGTGCGCTTCGAAGACGGTTATGCCGGCTCGGGCTTCTCGATCGACGATATTGAACTGCCGACCAACACCGCCAAGGAATACGATAATGGCAACATGGGCCACCGCCCGCGTGCCAAGGGCGGCTACTTCCCGGTCGCGCCGGTTGACAGCGCCGTGGACATCCGCGCCGAGATGGTCTCGACCATGCTCGAAATGGGCTTGCCCTGCGACAAGCACCACCACGAAGTCGCCGCGGCGCAGCACGAGCTGGGCCTGACCTTCGGCACGCTGGTGCAGACCGCTGACCGCATGCAGATCTACAAGTATGTCGTGCACCAGGTCGCCCACGCCTACGGCAAAACCGCGACCTTCATGCCCAAGCCGATCAAGGCGGATAACGGCTCGGGCATGCACACCCACATGTCGATCTGGAAGGACGGCAAGCCGCTCTTCGCGGGCAATGAATATGCCGGCCTGTCGGAAATGTGCCTCTACTACATCGGCGGCGTGATCAAGCACGCCAAGGCGCTCAATGCCTTCACCAACCCGACCACCAACAGCTACAAGCGTCTGGTGCCGGGCTTCGAGGCACCGGTGCTGCTGGCCTATTCAGCGCGCAACCGTTCGGCCTCGTGCCGCATCCCTTACGGTGCGGGTGAGAAGGCCAAGCGCGTCGAGTTCCGCTTCCCCGATGCGCTCGCCAACCCCTACCTTGCCTATTCGGCGCTGCTGATGGCGGGTCTCGACGGGATCGAGAACAAGATCCACCCGGGCGAGGCGATGGACAAGAACCTCTACGATCTGCCGCCGGCCGAACTCGCCGAAGTGCCGACCGTCTGCGGTTCGCTCCGTGAGGCGCTGGACAGCCTTGCGGCTGACCACGAGTTCCTGCTGAAGGGCGACGTCTTCACCAAGGACCAGATCGAAGCCTACATGGAATTGAAGTGGGAAGAGGTGATCCGCACCGAAACCACCCCGTGCCCGGTCGAATTCGACATGTATTACTCGATGTAATCCGCACCGGCGGATCAGGACGGAAGGGGCGGAAAGCGATGGCTTCCCGCCCCTTTTTTCTTGCCCCCCTGCACAACGTGCTAAAGTCGTGTAGCAATAGCTACATCTACGCTCCGGATCGGGGTCAGCGCGCAAGGGAGATTGATGATGGAAGGGTTTGTCGGCGGGATCCGCTGGTCGGCTTTGGGAGAGCCGCGGGAGGGGGAGGCGAGCCTCCTGTTCATCCATGGGGCCGGGGCCAACCACGCGGCCTGGTGGCAGCAATTCGCCGCCTTTGCGCCTCGGTATCACGTGATCGCTTACGATCTGCCCGGCTTCGGTGAATCCTGCGCGGCTGATCCTGATCACCTCACCGAGCAGATGATCGCTGCCGCTACCGATGTGCTCGCGGCCGCCGGGGCGAGCCGCGCAAAGGTGGTGTGCCAGTCGCTCGGCGGGTGGACCGGCGTGCGGCTGGCGCTGGCGCGGCCTGATCGGGTCGAGGCGCTGGTGCTGTGCTGCACGCTGGCGGGGATCGCGCATCCTCCCGGCCTTGCCTCCTTTGCCGAGGCGCGCCAGCACATGGGGACGCGCGGTCCTGCGGCTCTGGGACTGACCGAGGCGTTCATCGCCGCTCAGCCGCTCATGGCTTCGGTCTATCGCCAGTTGGGCGCGTTCAATCCGGCTGCTGACCCGCGTTTGGCCGAGCGGCTCTTCGCGGCCGATGTTCTCGTCCCGCCCGAGGCGCTTTCCGCCATTACCGCCCCGGTGCTCATGATCTCAGGCGAGCACGACCCGATCTGGCCACCCACCGCGCTCGAAGGGCTGGTCCCACGTTTCGCCAATGCTCGCCAAGTGGTGCTGCCGGGCACGGGCCATTCGCCGTACTTCGAGCAACCCGCAGCCTTCAACCAAGCGCTTGCTGCGTTTTGCGGGATCACGGTTTAGAACCAGCAGAGTAGCGGGTTGTGGGTCTTCATTTCTGCCGTCCAGCGCTCTAGGACAAGCGCCGAAGCTTTGATGAGGGTGCCGCGATGACCAATTCGATCCTGCTCGTGGCCGGTGGCCTCGTCCTGTTAGCGTTGGGCGGAGAGTTGCTGGTGCGCGGCGCGGTGGGCATGGCCGCAAAGCTTGGCATTTCTCCCCTGCTGGCGGGGCTCACGATTGTCGGCTTCGGCACATCGACGCCGGAGCTCGCTACGAGTGTTCAGGCTGCAATGGCGGGGTCAGCGGGGATCGCTATCGGCAATGTTGTCGGATCGAACATTGCCAACATCCTTTTCATCCTTAGCGTATCGGCACTCATCCTGCCGCTGCGGGTCAACCCGGCTTCCTTTGCGCGCGATGCCATTGCGCTCGGCGGTTCAGCCCTGTTGTGCACCGCGGCCGTTCTGTCGGGCTTTATGGGACCGATGATCGGGATCGGCTTGCTTGCTTGCCTCATCGGTTATGTTTGGTGGGCCTATGTGTCCGAGAGTGCGGCGCCATGCCCCGAAGGCGCTCGCCATGAGCAAGAAGCTGAAGACCGTCCTGTTCCACCGGGCACGGGCATGGTCGTGCTCGTCGCTATGATCGTCGCGGGTTTGGCTCTGGCGATCTTCGGAGCGGGCTGGCTCGTCGACGGTGCCACGGTGCTCGCGAGCTCCGCGGGGGTTTCGGAGAGTGTCATCGGCCTCACTGTCGTAGCGGTAGGGACAAGCTTGCCCGAACTGATCGCCTGCGTGATCGCAGTGATCCGAAAGCATGAAGATGTGGCCCTCGGCAATGTCGTGGGGTCCAACATCTATAATATCCTCGGCATTCTCGGTATGACGGCAGTGATCAAGCCGATCCCGGTCCCAGCCGAAATCGCTGGCTTCGATATTTGGGTAATGTTGGCGGTTACTGCGCTGCTGATTGTCCAATTGCGCAGCGGTTGGAAGCTGTCACGCATTGAGGGCGGGGTTCTGCTGGTATCATACTGCGCCTACACTTTGTATCTCGTAGCGCGGTGAACACCCTGGCATGCGCTGGGAGGTCAAGGGACAGTGCCTGGCGCTTCATCTGGGTCAAATCAAGCCGCCTCCCACAAGGACTGTCATCCATGTGGGGGATTCAGAGATGCAAGGTATCACGGCACCCGATCATACGGCTTTCGCATGTTTTTCGAAACTCGGCAAAGCCAATTGGCTGGGCAAAATCACCACTGGATTGTTACCTTTTTGCGACAAGGATACCTCCTGTGGTAGATCAACCAATCCGTCCTGAGTGGCATTTGCGCCGCACAAACGTGGATACAAATTTTCAAAGGAAGATTTTTTCTTGCGATGCGCATCGGTTATGTGCTTTTGGGGGGATGAAACGCGCCTTGATGGTGCGCCAGCTTGATACATAAGGGGAACTTGCGTGACAGAGCGTTTTGAATCAGCTCAATTTTCGGGTAACACAGAGCGTGACGAACCTCTTGGGGCCGAGCGCGCCGATGCCACGTCTGAGGCCGCTAATCACCAAGGTTCTGCATCTTCGGCACCCAATGAATTGGTGAATGAGGCGAAGCAAAATCTGGCTGCCGCACATGGTGCTGGCATTGTAGATGCTGCCGCTGGGGTTGGCCCTGCGGCAGAGGAGTCAGGTCTCGATAAGCTGGTGCAGCAGCGCGATGATGCGCGCAAGGAGCGTGACGAGGCCGCGGCTGAAGAGCTCGAAGATGGGGCTGCGGATGCCGCAGCGGCTGAAGAAGAGCCCGCCGCGGCGGCAGGCTCGGTAACTGCCGGTCTCGACGTAATCGCTGAAGTGATTGAAGGTATTGATGGCGCGGCCAAGGCTGTCGCCCGCGTTTCGAGGCCCTTAGAAGGCGAGGAAAGCGCGCTTCAGGATGACGGTGATGAAGATGGCGGCGTATCGCCCGTTCTTCTCGGCGTTCTGGGTCTCGCTGCCATTGGCGGCACGGTCGCTCTCGTTGCGGGCGGTGCCAGCAACAAGCCGCCGGTAGCGGTTGACGATACTTTCGCTGCGAATGAAGGTTCGGGCACCGGCAATTTCTCGGTTGCGACCAACGACACTGACCCTAACCGGAAGAACACGCTTACGTTTGCCGCCAATGGCACGCTGCCGGCTGGCGTTTCGCTCGCCTCGAACGGTGCGGTTACCTTTGACAGCAACAATGCGGCCTACAACAGCCTTGCGGCTGGTCAGACCCAGGTTTTGACCTTTGGCTACACGGTGACCGACAACAAGGGTGCGTCAGACACGGGCACCGTTACCCTGACCGTGACGGGTACCAATGACCTGCCGGTTGCAGTTGCTGATGTGGCTGCTGCGACTGAGGGCGCTGCTGCGGTGACGGGTTCGGTTCGGACCAATGACAGCGATGTCGACACGAATGATGTGTTGACGTACGCGCTGAATGCTCCGGTCGCCGGCCTGACGCTCAACGCCAACGGAACCTACAGTTTCGATCCGGCGAATGCGGCCTACAACAATCTTTCCGCCGGGCAGACACAGGTGGTTGTCGCCAACTACACGGTCAGCGATGGTCGTGGCGGCACTGCAACCTCGACTCTGACGATTACTGTCACCGGTACGAATGACATTCCGGTTGCAGTGGCTGATGTGGCGACTGCGACCGAAGGCTCTGCGGCGGTGACGGGCTCGGTGGCGACTAACGACAGCGATGTTGATGCGAATGATGTGCTGACCTACGCGTTGAATGCTCCGGTGGCTGGCCTCACGCTTAACGCCAACGGATCCTACAGTTTCGATCCGGCGGATGCTGCATACAACAGTCTCGCCGCTGGCCAGACACGTGTTGTTGAAGCTAACTACACCGTCAGCGATGGTCGTGGTGGCACGGCGACCTCGACCCTGATTCTTACGGTGACTGGTACGAACGACCTTCCGGTTGTGGTGGCTGATACGGCCACTGCCACTGAAGATGCGGCGCAGGTAACTGGCACGGTCGCGGCCAACGATAGCGATGTGGACGCCACTGACGTCCTGACTTACACGCTTGATGCTCCGGTGGCGGGCCTGTTGCTCAACAACAATGGCACCTACAGCTTCGATCCGCAGAATGCGGCGTATCAGTCGCTGGCCCTTGGTCAGACCCAAGCGGTCGTCGCGAACATTACCGTGAGCGATGGTAACGGCGGGGTTGTGCCGACGACGCTGACGATCACGGTGACTGGTACCAACGATGCGCCGGTTGCGGTGGCTGATGTTGCGACTGCGACCGAAGATGCAGCGGTAGTGACCGGTTCGGTGGCAGCCAACGATAGCGACGTAGACACGGGCGCGGTGCTGACCTACACCCTCAACGCACCGGTCGCAGGTCTCACGCTGAACCCCAACGGAACGTACAGCTTCGACCCGTCGAACGCAGCGTACCAGTCGCTGGCTGTTGGCGAAACCATCAACGTCGTGGCGGGTTACACCGTGACGGACGAAAACGGTGCTTCGGCGATCACGACCCTGATCATCACGGTGACCGGCACAAATGATGCCCCGGTTGCGGTGGCTGATGTGGCAGTGGCGACCGAGGATGCAGCGGCCGTGACAGGTTCGGTTGCGACCAACGACAGCGATATCGATAATGGCGCTGTGCTGACCTATGCCCTGAATGCGCCGGTGGCGGGTCTCACGTTGAATCCTAGCGGCAGCTACAGCTTCGATCCGTCGAATGCGGCCTATCAATCGCTGGCTGCTGGCCAGACGCAGGTTGTTGTGGCCAACTACACTGTCAGCGATGGCAACGGTGGCACGGCGACTTCGACGCTGACGATCACTGTTACTGGCACGAACGACGTTCCGGTTGCGGTGGCTGATGTTGCTGCGGCGACCGAAGACGGCGCGGTGGTGACCGGTTCGATGCGGACCAACGACAGCGATGTCGATGCAACCGACGTTCTGACCTACACGCTGGATGCTCCGGTGGCTGGTCTGACGCTCAATGCCAACGGCACGTACAGCTTCGATCCGAGCAATGCTGCCTACCAGAGCCTTGCTGCTGGTCAGACGCAAGTCGTTACGGCCAACGTCACGGTGAGCGATGGCAACGGCGGTGTTGTTCCGTCGACGCTGACGATCACGGTGACTGGCACGAACGACGTTCCGGTTGCGGTGGCTGATGTGGCTGCGGCGACCGAAGACGGCGCGGTGGTGACTGGGTCGATGCGGACCAACGACAGCGATGTCGATACGACCGACGTTCTGACCTATACGCTGGATACTCCGGTGGCTGGTCTGACGCTGGCGGCCAATGGGACCTACACGTTCGATCCCACGGTCGCTGCCTACCAGTTCCTCGCTGCTGGCGAGA
>LSKF01000121.1 GCA_001556995.1 Erythrobacteraceae bacterium CCH12-C2 | reverse complement strand
TTTTAATCCGGTGCTACCGGCCGATCCGTGGCCCCTTTTATTCCCGGTGTTCTCAAGAGCTGATTCGCGCCCTGCTTGATGCTCTGATCCGCGCCTACGAGGTCGAATTCGATGCGATCCTGCAATTCACCGACGAAACCCCGGAGGAGCGCCTCGCGGAGGTGTGCGGGCTGATCCTCGAGGATATTCGCACCAAGAAGACCACTCACGTGTTCCCCGAGTTATGGGCGCTGAGCAATCACGATCCCTTCGTGCTGGAACGCGTGCAGGAACTCTACACCCGCGCCCGCCGTTCGCTGCTGGAGATCATTCGCGAGTTGCGGCCTGACCTCAGCGCGCAATGCCACGAGGGGCTCTGTTGCAAACTCTGACACGGTTTCCAAGATTGGGCTCATGTACTGTCAA
>LSKF01000120.1 GCA_001556995.1 Erythrobacteraceae bacterium CCH12-C2 | reverse complement strand
GGGCTACGGCGAAGCCGCCGCCGTAATCAATCCCATCAATCTGTCCGCTATTGCCGATCCGGCACTGGAACGGCGCGCCGTTGAACAGCACCCCGCTGACCTGCCAGCCCGATGCGGTGCGATCGACATTATCGACCGTGTCGACCCGCACATCGCGCTCGATCCGGTCGAGGCACAGGGTGACGGCATTATCGAGGCCTGAGGCCCCGGTGCCGCGCGGGGCGGCGCGGCGATCATCGTATCGGCGGGTGTCGCGCTGGTCCCAATCGGGATTGCGCACGTCACGCTCGACCACCACGACATCGCGCTGACGGTTACGGTTGTTGTTGGCGCTGGCGATGGCGGCAATCCCGCCAATGATCGCCGCGCCGATCAGCACATCGCCCGCATCAACGCGATTGCGCCGCCAACCACGCCGATGCCCCCAGCCGCAGCCCCACCCCCGGCAGCGCCAATCGGCGGTGGCGGAGGCCGGATCAAAGCGGCTCTGATCGAAAGCGGGGGCGTACGTCGCAGACCTCGCTTGTGGCAGGCCGGCGGCCGCGGCGGGCGAGATGAGAAGCGTTGTAAAAGCGAGCGCGCCGGCAACAAGGGGCGCGCGGAAAGTCAGAGCCATGATTGCTCCCTCCTGTTCTGCGACGAGCGCCCACCAATCGCCCTGATAGCCCGATAAGTAGACAGGACTGCCTTGCGCAGCGATGAACCGGTCACACCGAGAAGCGCCCCGCCGCTCGAAACCGAGAGGCGGGGCGCCGTATAGTATCAGTCTTAGCGCAAGCGGCGGATGCCGTTGAAATCAATCAAGGGCGCTCCGCGACCATCGATGTGGCACGTGAAATTGCCACGATCGCTGCCGCGCCGGTCATACCCGCCACCGACATCGATCCGGCCACGGACCCGGAAGCCGTCGCGGGTGCGGTCAATGTCGCGCACATCGATCACATCGGCATAGCGGTAGCCGCCGAAGCGGCGCGCCTGGTTCTCGGCAGCACGCACGCAGCGATCGACTGCGCCGCGCGGGTTGCCGGCATAGCCGAAGCTGCCCCGGTCATAGCCGCCGCGATAATTGCGGTCGTTGTAGGCATAGCGGCGATCATTACGGTCGCCATCAAAGGCGCCCGCGAGCGCCGCGATCCCGCCGATCACCACGGCTCCGGCGATAACCTCGCCCGCGCTGATCCCGTCGCGGTCGCGGCGGTCCTGCGCCGCGGCAGGGGTGATGGAAGCCGCAGTCAGCGCCGTAGCAGCGACCGCGCCGAGCGAAAGCCGGGCCCATGTGCCGGAGGCCAGCCGGTTGGTCTTGGTGGTCATCAGATGTGTCCTCGTCTGGCACCGCTGGCGGGATTGCCGGGGTGTCGAGGACGTTGTGCGCGATTCGCGCTGAGGCTTGGCTGAATTGGGCTGACAGGTGCTGTTAATTTTTATGGCACTTTGGATGAACAAATTGATGCCGAAAACCACCCCTTCGGCAGTGTTTCATCACCTTACTCCGCCGGAAGCGCCGCCAGCACATCGCGCGTGAACGCGGCGATGTCGAACCCGGAGCCTGGCGGATCTTCGCCCCGGCGCACGATCACCACCTGCCGCGAAGGGACGATCACCACATATTGCCCGCGGTTGCCGATCGCTGCGAAGGTATCGGGAGGTACACCCTGCTCCTTGTTGAGCAGCCAGAACCCCGCCCCATAGCCAAAGGTGCCCGTCGGAGGCTGCGGGCCGGAGGGGGTGGTGACATTCCTCACCCAGCCTTCGGGCAGAACGCGGGTGCCATCGGGCAGCTTGCCGTCATTGAGATAGAGCTGACCGAATGCCGCAAGGTCACTCGCCGTCGTCCAGACCTGTGAGGAGAGGATATAATCGCCCTGCCAGTCGGTTTCAGCAACCGTGTCGATCATCCCCAGCTTGGCAAAGAACGCAGCCGGGGGGTGCGCCGCAAAGGTCGGCTTGATCGCAGCGACAGCGGCCAGCGTGTCGTTATTGGCGTAGCGATAGGTGCTGCCCGGCTTGGCGATGAGCGGCCAATCGAGCGCCACCTCATCCACCGTCGCCCCTCCCCAATAGAGCGGATCGGTGCGGTTGCCGGGCGAATCGGAATAGCGGCCCGAGGCCATGCGTAAGAGGTGATCGATGGTAATCGCCCGGCGCGGATCGGCGGCGCTTTCGCCCAGCCCCGCCGAAGCGGTCACATCTGCCTCACCCCGATAGACCGCCGCGCCCACCAGCGTGGCTGCGATGCTCTTGGCAACCGACCAGGTGCGCTGGGGGGTGTTGCCGATTCCCTCAGCATACTCGGCCACTGCCACGCGATTATCGATGCTGACCACGACCGCCGTTGTCCGCGTGCCTTTCCCATAGCCTCCACCGAAAGCCGCCTTTGCGGCATCGACCAGCTTGCCCTCGACCATCGGATGATCGGACCTGATGACAAACCCATCTTTATCCGGCGCAAAGCGCTTCTCGTCAGGCGCGTCCATGCCGATCGGCAGCGCGTTACATCCTTCGTCAGGGTCATGGCGGGCTATGCGTGGCACCGAACCTTCGGCCCAATCGACCGCTACGTGGCTGACTCTCCCATCGGGGGCCCTGACCACTTGAAACGGCAGGTCACGAACGATCGGATCGAGCGCCGGGTCAATACCCGTCAGCTCCCACTGATGAACACTCTCCGCCGTCCGTTCGTTGCGATTGCGTTCAGCGCTGGAAATTGCGCCGCACAGCATCAGCGCCTTGTATCCTCCCGCGAGCGCGCGGTCGTAGCGCGCGTCCAAGACTTCCTGCTGGGATTGCGCGGCGGCGGGAACGGCGGCGAGGAGCAGCGTTGCGGCTGCGAGGGCGTTGCGGATCATGCCCGCGACACTAGCCCTGCCCGTGCAAAAGGAAAGGGCCGGAAAGCGTCCCCGCCCCGGCCCTTGCCTCTATTCCTGTGAAGCGCGAACTTACGCGTCTTCGTATTCGTCCGCCTGCACCGGACCAGAATCCTGACCCTTGGCGGCTTCGTCGCGGTCGACCAACTCGATGATCGCCATCTGCACCGCGTCACCAGCGCGCACGCCAGCGCGCAGCACGCGGGTGTAGCCGCCTTCGCGGTCCGAATAACGCTCGGCGAGGATGTCGAAGAGCTTCTTGAGCTGCGCTTCGTCACCCAAGCGGCTCATGGCCAGACGACGGTTCGACAGGCCGCCACGCTTCGCCAGCGTGATCAGCTTTTCGATGTAGGGGCGCAGTTCCTTGGCCTTGGGCAGCGTAGTGGTGATCTGCTCGTGCTTGATCAGCGCGGCGGCCATGTTGCGGAACAGGGCGTTGCGGTGACCCGTGCGGCGGCCGAGCTTGCGGCCGGAAATACCATGACGCATTGTATTCTTCCTTCGTTCGTAAAGGGCCCGTGTCAGGTAGCCCAGTGCTGGTGACCATCAGGGCCGCCACCTTCACCCTTGATGCGAGCCCCTGCCAAAGCAGGGGCCCACCAATAGCTTAACCCAGCAGCTCTTGTTCGAGCTTCTTGGCCATCTCTTCGATGTTCTCCGGCGGCCAGCCGGGGATGTCCATGCCGAGACGCAGGCCCATGCTGGAGAGCACTTCCTTGATCTCGTTCAAAGACTTGCGGCCGAAGTTCGGCGTGCGCAGCATCTCGGCTTCGGTCTTCTGGACCAGATCGCCGATGTAGATGATGTTGTCGTTCTTGAGGCAGTTGGCGCTGCGGACCGAGAGTTCCAGCTCGTCCACCTTCTTGAGGAGGTAACGGTTGAGCTGGTTGGCGTCGCTCTCTTCGGGCTGCACCGCGTGGCCGATCATCGTGCCGACCGGCTGCGGGATGCCGTCTTCGAAGTGGACGAACAGCGTCAGCTGATCCTGCAGAATGCGCGCGGCATAGGCCACGGCGTCTTCCGGGGTAACGGTGCCATCGGTTTCGACGGTCAGCGAGAGCTTGTCATAGTCAAGCTCCTGACCGACGCGGGCGTTCTCGACCTTGTAGCTCACCTGGCGAACCGGCGAGTAGAGCGAGTCGACCGGGATCAGCCCGATCGGCGCGTCAGCCGGACGGTTCTGCACCGCCGGGCTGTAGCCCTTGCCCGTGTCCGCGGTCAGCTCCATGTTGAGCGTCGCGCCTTCATCGAGCTGGCAGATCACCAGATCCTTGTTCATGATCTCGATATCGCCGGTGACAGCGATATCCCCCGCCTTGACCGCGCCCGGGCCAGTGGCCGAAAGCTGGAGCCGCTTGGGGCCTTCGCCTTCCATCTTCAGCGCGATCTGCTTCACGTTGAGGACGATGTCGGTCACATCTTCGCGCACGCCGGCGAGCGAGGAGAATTCGTGCAGCACGTTCTCGATCTTGATCGAGGTGATCGCCGCGCCCTGAAGGCTCGACAGCAGCACACGGCGCAGCGCGTTGCCCAGCGTCAAGCCAAAGCCGCGCTCAAGCGGCTCGGCAACGAAGGTCACCTTGCGCAACCGATCGCCGCCATCCTTGATTTCGAGGGTGTTGGGTTTCTTGAGTTCCTGCCAGTTCTTCGTGTTGACGGACATGGATTTCCCCTAATTCGCCTGTGGAAGGCGGTTCACATTCTGGGCGGGCCGGAGGCGCTTGTGAGAAGCGCGGCATCAGACCCGTTCGGGCGGCGACGGCGCTCGGCACCATCGCCATCCCGGCGGATCAGACGCGGCGACGCTTGGACGGGCGGACCCCGTTGTGCGGGATCGGGGTCACGTCGCGGATCGAGGTGATGTTAAAGCCCACAGCGGCGAGGCCGCGCAATGCGCTCTCACGGCCCGAACCCGGGCCCTTCACTTCGACTTCGAGCGTGCGCACGCCGTGTTCGGCAGCCTTCTTGCCCGCATCGTCAGCCGCAACCTGCGCGGCATAGGGCGTCGACTTGCGGCTGCCCTTGAAACCCATCATCCCGGCGCTGGACCAGCTGATCGCATTGCCCTGCGCATCGGTGATGGTGATCATGGTGTTGTTGAAGCTGGCGTTGATATGCGCAACGCCGCTGGTGATGTTCTTTTTGTCACGGCGCCGGATACGGCCTGGTTCGCGTGCCATTGTTTGAATTCCTCTAGCTCGTCAGAAGGAAAAAGCGTGAGCGGCTTTACGCCCGCTTACTTCTTCTTGCCCGCGATGGGCTTGGCCTTACCCTTGCGGGTGCGGGCGTTGGTGTGCGTGCGCTGACCGCGAACGGGCAGACCACTGCGATGGCGCAGACCGCGATAGGCACGCAGGTCCATCAGACGCTTGATGTTCATCGCGGTCTGGCGACGCAGGTCACCTTCCACGGTGTATTCCGCGTCGATCGCCTCACGCAGACGCAGCACTTCCTCATCCGAGAGGTCCTGCACACGTGCGCTGTGGGCGATGCCAAGCTTGTCAGCGATCTGGACAGCCGTCGTGCGACCAATCCCGTGAATATAGGTCAGCGCAATGATCACGCGCTTGTTGGTGGGGATATTGACCCCGGCAATACGAGCCACTTATTTCTCCATGCTCCACAGGGGTTTGCGACATCAGGGCCGCCCCCTATCTCAACGCTCATTCACCGATATGCCCGCTTGCCCCCGCGCGCCTGACATCAGCCAGAGGCGCAAACAACAAAAAGTCCGGTCGACACGCGCATAGGCGATGCCTGCCGAACTTGCTTCGAACATGTCGAATGAGTGGCGCGCTTAGGCTGATTCGCCCGCGAGGTCAACTGCCCTCGTCGAGCGCAAAGTGACCTCTCAAAAGCTACTAGCAAACAGGCCGCTTAACGCTTGGGCTTGTCGTCCAGATCAGCGAAAGCATCCTCGACCGTCGACGGCTTTGGCGCTGGCTTGGTAGCAGGTTTCGGAGCCGCTTGCGTAGCCGGTTTCGCCGATGGTGCCGTTGCAGGTGTCGGCGCAGGCACCGGCGACTTGGCAGAATTCGGTGACACAGCTTGATCCGGCCCCACTGTAGCCGGTCCGCTCGGTGCACCTCCCTTGGACTCCGGCGCCGGCGCAGCCGGAGCCACTTTCACTGGGCCGAGCAGCTTTGCCAAAGCGGCGATTTGCGCGCCCATCACACCATCGACCGCCTTAGCGATCACCGGCACCTCGTAACGCATCGACCCGCCGACGTTATACTCCCACACGATGCGCGTGCCTTCCTTCACTTCGCTGATCGCGATGGTGAGAATGCCGTTCACCGGCTCGCTCTGCAGCGGTCCCAAGGCACCCTGCATCCGCAGCGCCTTCTCGGGATAGGCTTGGATTACCCGCATGTGCTCAACACTGCCCTCGAGCGTAAACTTTCCGGGCGTATCGACTTCGGGAATAGTCTCGCAGAAACAGCCCCCCGCTTGCGGGGTCAGCGTCAGGTTCTTGGCCTCCCCCGACCAGGTATGGTCCGAACGCCACCAGCCGGCCGGGGAGATCAGCGCCAGCCACACGTCCTTGGGGCTGGCGCTCACGATCACTTCTTGGCGGGACACGAAGCCCTCAGGCTTCTCGGAAATCACTTCGGCAGCGAGCGGCGATGCCCCAAGCATCACGGCGGCGGTAGCAAGATAACCAAGCAGACGGGTCATAAGAGCCTCCCAGCAATAACCAGAGTGCGCCGCCTACCCTGCCACAGGCACCTCAACCGCGCAAAATCGCATCGATCTGGTCCGCAACCGTATCGATTGCGGCCATGCCATCAACCCTTGTGACGATCCCGCGCGCTTCATAGCCGGGCAGGATCGGTGCGGTCTTGGCGCGATATTCCTGCATCCGCATCCGCACGGTCTCTTCGTTATCGTCCGGGCGGCGCTTGAATTCGGTGCTCCCGCAGGTGTCGCACACCCCAGGGGTCAAAGGCGGGTTGGCGGTATCGTGATAGAGCGTGCCGCAATTGCCGCAGGAAAAGCGCCCGGTGATGCGCTCGACCAGCGCGTCCTCGTTCACCTCAAGCTCGATCACGTGATCGAGCGTGCGGCCGTTGCGCGCGAGGATCGCATCGAGCGCGTCCGCCTGCGCGGCGGTGCGGGGATAGCCGTCGAAGATCGCGCCCATTTCAGGACCCATCGCCGCCAGTTCGGCATCGATCAGATCAGAGACGATCTCGTCCGAGACCAACTCGCCGCGCTCCATCACCGCCTTGGCCTTGAGGCCCACCGGCGTTCCCGCCTTGACGGCAGCGCGCAGCATGTCGCCGGTTGAAAGCTGCCGCATGCCGTGGCGCTCGACCAGTCCAGCACTTTGCGTGCCCTTGCCTGCTCCGGGAGGGCCTAGAAGAATGATATTCACGAACCGTCCCCCATTGATAGCCGCAGGTGCAATGCCCGGGGCGTTTAGCAGTCTTGTGGGTTCAACTATGCGCAGGCGCGCGTCAACCAGCCTTTGGTCGGATATCAGCGCATCCGGCCCTTGAGCTTCGCCTTCTTGATGAGATCGCCATATTGGTGGGCGAGAAGATGCGACTGCACCTGGCTGATGGTGTCAACCGTCACGTTGACCACGATCAACAACGAGGTGCCGCCGAGGAACAGCGGAATCCCCGTCTGCGCGATCATGTATTCCGGCACCACGCAGACCACCGTCAAATAGGCCGCCCCGACCACCGTGATCCGGGTCAGCACATATTCGAGATAATCGGCCGTGCGCTTGCCGGGACGGATGCCCGGAATGAAGCCGCCGTTCTTCTTCAGGTTGTCCGCCGTCTCCTCGGGGTTGAACACCACCGCGGTGTAGAAGAAGCAGAAGAAGACGATCCCGATGCCGTAGAGCAGCATGTAGAGCGGCTGCCCATGGGCGAGGTACTGGTTGAGTGTCACGATCACATTGCCGAACGTGCTGGCAGTATCCACCGAACTCCCCGCAAACTGCGAAATCGTCAACGGGAGCAGCAGGAGCGAGCTGGCAAAGATCGGCGGGATCACGCCTGCGGTATTGATCTTGAGCGGGAGGTGCGAGCGCTCGGCCTGCATCATCCCCCGCTGGGTTGCGCGCTTGGGATACTGGATCAGCAGGCGGCGCTGGGCGCGCTCCATGAACGAAATCAGCAGGATCAGCACCACCACCATGGCGATGAAGCCGATGATGATCACCGGCGAAATCGCCCCGGTGCGGCCGCCTTCGAACAGGTTGGTGCCAAAGCTCGGGAACTGCGCAACGATCCCCGCCATGATGATCAGCGAGATGCCATTGCCGATCCCGCGGCTGGTGATCTGCTCACCCAGCCACAACAGGAACATCGTGCCGCCAACAAGGCTGACCACAGCGCCGATGCGGAACATGTAGCCGGGGTTGACCACGGCTTGGAGGCCGCTCTGCGCGGCAAAGCTCTCAAGGCCAACTGCAAGGAAGTAACCCTGGATCGCGCACAGGAACACCGCGCCATAGCGAGTGTACTGGTTCAGCTTCTGCCGCCCGGTCGCGCCCTCTTTCTTGAGCGCGGAGAGGGTCGGATGCAGCGCCGAGGCCATCTGCACCACAATCGAGGCGGTGATGTAAGGCATAACGCCGAGCGCGATGAGGCTCATGCGCTCGAGGCTGCCGCCCGAAAATGCATTGAACAGATCGAGGATCCCGCCGCGGGCCTGATCGTAAAGCTCGCCGAGGATCAACGGATTGACGCCGGGCAGCGGCACGAAGCTCAGGAAGCGGAAAACAATGAGCGCCCCGATGGTGAACCAGATGCGCTGGCGCAGTTCTGTCGCCTTGGCGAAATTGCCGAGGTTCAGGTTGCTCGCGATATTATCGGCGCGTGATGCCATGTCGTCCCGTCGATCCTAGCTCTGGGCCCTGAGGCCGCGCCAGTCTGGCGGCGGCCATGGACCAATCTTGGCGCGCCTTTCCGGCATCGGACAGGCACGCGGGAGCGTAAATAGGGAGCGCGGGGGCACTTGTCGAACCCCCGCGCTCCGCATTTCGTCGATTACTTCGCTGCGGCTGCCTTGGCCGCCTTGTTGGCGTCGCGGCGCGCGAGCTTCTTTTCATGCTCGGGGGTCGCGGCGGGAGCCACTTCGACGCTGCCGCCGGCCTTTTCGACCGCAGCAATCGCGCCCTTGGTCGCACCGGTCACAGCGAAGGTCGCCTTGGCGGTGATCTCACCCTTGCCGAGCAGACGCACGCCATCCTTGCCGCCGCGCACCAGGCCCGCTTCGCGCAGGATTTCTTCGGTGATGGTCGCCTTCGCATCGAGCTTGCCCGCATCGATGAACTTCTGGATCATGCCGATGTTCACCTCGGCATAATCCTTGCCGAACGGATTGTTGAAGCCGCGCTTCGGCAGACGCATGTGAAGCGGCATCTGGCCGCCTTCAAAGCCCTTGATGGCCACGCCCGAACGGGCCTTCTGACCCTTTTGACCACGAGCCGATGTCTTGCCCTTGCCCGAGCCGATACCACGGCCGACGCGGATGCGGCCCTTGCGGGCACCGGCATTGTCGCGGATGTCATTCAGTTTCATAGTGTGCACTCGCTGAAGTTTACCCCAGCGAAAGCTGGGGCCTGAGGTTAGCTCTGCCGCAGAGAGGACGCGCTGACCGCTCTGGATCCCGGCCTTCGCCGGGATGACGAGGGAGGACGAATTCCTCCCCGCCACAGTATCTTAGTCGATCACCTGCACCAGATGCGGGATCTTGGCGATTGCGCCGCGCACCTCGGGGGTGTCCTGACGCTCGACGATCTTGTGCATCTTGTTCAGCCCGAGACCGATGAGGATCTCGCGCTGAGCGGCGGGGCGACGGATCGGCGAACCGACCTGCTTGATCTTGATGGTTGCCATGTCGGATTACTCCACGATCGCGGCAGCATCGGCTTCCGCCTCAGCTGCGCTCGACCCGCCACGACCCAGAAGGTCGGCAACCTTCTTGCCGCGACGCTGAGCCACCGACTTCGGCGAAGTCTGCTCAGTCAGCGCGTCAAAGGTGGCACGGATCATGTTGTAGGGGTTCGAAGTGCCGACCGACTTGGTCACCACGTCGGCAACGCCCAGGCTCTCGAACACGGCGCGCATCGGACCACCGGCGATGATGCCGGTCCCCGGAGGCGCAGTGCGCAGGGTCACCTTGCCCGCGCCGAAACGGCCATTGCCGTCATGGTGCAGGGTGCGCCCTTCCTTGAGCGGCACGCGGATCATCTTCTTGCGGGCAGCAGCCGTCGCCTTGGTGATGGCTTCAGGCACTTCGCGCGCCTTGCCATGGCCAAAGCCGACGCGGCCCTGACCGTCACCGACCACAACCAGAGCTGCAAAGCCGAAGCGCTTGCCGCCCTTCACGGTCTTGGAGACGCGGTTGATGTGCACCAGCTTTTCGATGATGCCATCATCTTCCTCGGGCTTGCCGCCGCGACGATCGTCACGACCGCCACGACCACGGCCGCCGCCTTCGCGGTTACCGCCATCACGGTTGCCGCCGCGACCACGGCCACGACGGCCCTGCGCTTCACCGCCTTCGGCAGCGACGTCGGTCACGACCTCGGGGGTTTCAATGGTGTTTTCGTCAGCCATCATCAGAACTCCAGCCCGCCTTCGCGGGCGGCATCGGCCAGCGCCTTGACGCGGCCATGAAACAGGAAACCGCCGCGGTCGAACACGACAGTCGTCACGCCCGCCTGCTTGGCCGCTTCGGCGATCTGCTTGCCGACCAGCACAGCGGCATCGATGTTGGCGCCGCTGGCCGCGACCCCAAGCGTCGAGGCTGCAGCCACCGTGCGCCCTGCGGCGTCATCGATGATCTGGGCATAGATGTGACGACCGGTGCGGTGGACCGACAGACGGGGCTTGCCACCAGCACGCGCCCGCAGCGCGGTACGGACCCGGCGACGGCGCCGTTCGAAAAGGGAAAGCTTTGCCATCTTATCTCTTCTTCCCTTCCTTGCGGAAGATAAACTCGCCCTTGTAGGCGATGCCCTTGCCCTTGTAGGGTTCCGGCTTGCGCCAGCGACGGATTTCGGCGGCAAACTGGCCGACGGCCTGCTTGTCCGTCCCGCTGATTTCGACCGTGGTCTGATCCGGGGTCTTCACTTCGAGGCCCTCGGGCACTGGCAGGTCGACATCGTGGCTGTAGCCGAGCTGCAACTTCAGATTGCGACCCTGCGCGTTGGCGCGGTAGCCGACGCCCTTGATCACGAGGACCTTGGTGAAGCCGTCCGTGACGCCTTCAACCAGGTTCGAGACCAGCGTGCGCTGCATGCCCCAGAAGGCCCGTGCCTGACGGCTGTCATTGGCCGGCTTGACCGAGATTTCGCCCTCTTCGAGCTTGTACTCGACCAGGTCCGACAGGCCCATCGCGAGAGTGCCCTTTGGGCCCTTCACGGTCAGCGTGCCGTTGTCGATGGTGGCCGTCACCCCGCCAGGGATCGCCACCGGCTTTTTACCGATGCGGCTCATCAGAACACCTCCGCCAGCACTTCGCCGCCGACGTTGTAGTTGCGCGCTTCGGCATCCGAGAGCACGCCCTTCGGCGTCGATACGATGGTGATGCCAAGGCCGTTGCGAACCGTCGGGAGTTCCTTGGAACCCGAATAGATCCGGCGGCCAGGCTTGGACACGCGGGCGACATGCTTGATCGCAGGCTCGCCTTCGAAATACTTCAGTTCGATCCGCAGCGCCTTGTGCTTGCCCGAATTGTCTTCGCTGTAGCCACGGATGTAGCCTTCACGCTGAAGCACTTCGAGCACGCTTGCACGCAGGTTGCTGGCGGGAGTCAGGACGGAGTCCTTCTTCGCACGCTGGCCGTTGCGGATGCGGGTGAGCATATCACCCAGGGGATCGGTCATTGCCATAATTCAGTCCTCACCAGCTCGACTTGGTCAGACCGGGAATCATCCCGCTGTTGCCGAGTTCGCGCAGTTCGATACGGTTGATGCCGAACTTGCGGTAATAGCCGCGCGGGCGGCCGGTGGTGGCGCAACGGTTGCGGACCCGGGTCGGGTTCGCATTGCGCGGAAGCTCGGCCATCTTGAGCCGGGCCATCAGGCGCTCGGTCTCATCGAGGGACTCGTCATCAGCGATCGCCTTCAGCTTCTCGTACTTCGCAGCGTACTGCTTGACGAGCTTCTTGCGACGCTCATTCTTGTTGATGGAACTCAGTTTCGCCATGGACTTAAGCTCTCTTCTTTCGTGTCGTCATCGAGGGGCGGCTCACGCCGCCTCCTTCTGTTCACCCTTGGCCTCGCCCGCGAAGGGGAAGCCGAACAGACGCAGCAATTCGCGCGCCTCTTCGTCGGTCTTGGCGGTGGTGGTCACGATGATGTCCATCCCCCGCACCTTTTCGATCTTGTCGTAGCTGATTTCGGGGAACACGATCTGTTCCTTCAGCCCCATCGCGTAATTGCCGCGGCCATCAAACGACTTGGCGTTCAGCCCGCGGAAGTCACGGATGCGCGGCATGGCCACGGTCACCAGACGATCGAGGAATTCGTACATCCGCTCACGGCGCAAGGTCACCTTGCAACCGATCGGCATGCCTTCGCGCAGCTTGAACTGAGCGATCGACTTCTTGGCGAGCGTGATGACCGGCTTCTGGCCAGCGATCAGCGCCATTTCCTCAGCGGCGGTCTGAACCTTCTTCTTGTCCTGGCTCGCTTCGCCCACGCCCATGTTGAGCGTGATCTTTTCAAGCTTCGGCACTTCGAGGTGGTTCTTGTAACCGAACTTTTCGGTCATCGCCTTGACGATTTCGGCGTCATACTTCGCCTTCATCCGCGGCGTATAGGTTGCATCAGCCATTGATGGTCTCCCCGCTCTTCACGGCAACGCGCACCTTCTTGCCATCCTGCTCTTCAAAGCGGACGCGGGTGGGCTTGCCATCCTTGGGATCAGCGAGGGCAACCTTCGAGATGTGCATCGGGGCCGGGAACCGGTCGATGCCACCCTGCGGGTTGGCCTGGCTGGGCTTGCGGTGACGCGCGACGATGTTGATACCGTCGACGACGACCTTGCCGTCCTTCGGCATGACCTGCGCGACCGTACCGGTGCGGCCCTTGTCCTTGCCCGACAGCACGACGACGCTGTCACCCTTCTTGATCTTGGCGGCCGACATTACAGCACCTCCGGAGCAAGCGAGATGATCTTCATGAAGCCGCGGCCACGCAGTTCGCGCACCACGGGGCCAAAGATACGGGTGCCGATCGGCTCCTCATTCTTGTTGACCAGCACGGCGGCATTGGTGTCGAAGCGGATCACGGTGCCATCGGGACGGCGCACGTCCTTGCGGGTGCGCACGATCACCGCGCGGTGAACGTCGCCCTTCTTGACCTTGGCACGCGGCTGCGCCTCCTTGATGGAGACGACGATCACGTCGCCGACGCCCGCGGTCCGACGCTTTGACCCGCCCAGCACCTTGATGCACTGGACGCGCTTGGCGCCGCTATTGTCCGCGACGTCGAGATTGGATTGCATCTGGATCATTGATCCGGTTCCTTCTCAGTGGCTTTCCGGGACGCCCAATCCGACTGGGGCCCGGCAGTTCCGTTTACGTCTAACTCAGTTCCCGGCCGCTGCGACGTCGAGATCAGCCTCGATCGCCTGCGTACCGCCCGCAACAACCCGGTCCTTAACGATCCAGGTCTTGGTCTTCGACATCGGGCGGGTCTCTTCGATCCGCACAACATCGCCCACGGTGTATTCGTTCGCTTCGTCGTGAGCGTGATACTTCTTCGAACGACGGATGATCTTCCCGTAGAGCGGGTGCTTCACCTTGCGTTCGACCAGCACGGTCACGGTCTTGTCAGTCTTGTCGGAGGTGACAGTCCCGACGAGGATGCGCTTGGGCATTGTCTACTCCTTCAAACCTTGGCGGCGGCGGCCTTCGCCGCACGCTCGCTTTGCAGCGTCTTGATCTGCGCGATGCTCCGGCGCACCTGACGGATGCGCGACGGGGCTTCAAGCTGGTTGGTCGCAGCCTGGAACCGGAGGTTGTACTGCTCGCGCTTGAGCTCGGTGAGCTCTGCGGTCAGCTGATCATCGGTCTTGGTGCGAAGGTCCGCGATATCGGCCATTATTCGCCTCCCAGATGGCTGGTGTCACCCAGACGGGCGACAACCTTGGTCTTGATCGGCAGCTTCATCGCTGCACGCTCGAATGCTTCAGCGGCCAGCGGGCCGGCAACGCCGTCGAGTTCGAACAGGATGCGGCCCGGCTTCACCTTGGCTGCCCAATATTCGACCGAACCCTTGCCCTTACCCTGACGGACTTCGGCAGGCTTCTTCGACACCGGCACATCGGGGAACACGCGGATCCAGAGGCGACCCTGACGCTTGATGTGACGGGTGATGGCACGACGCGCCGCTTCGATCTGGCGAGCGGTGACCCGCTCGGGCTCAAGCGCCTTGAGGCCATAGGAGCCGAAGTTAAGGGTGGTGCCACCCTTGGCATCGCCCTTGATCCGTCCCTTGAACTGCTTGCGGAACTTGGTCTTTTTCGGTTGCAACATGGTCTGTTACCTCAACGAGCCGGCCGGACGCCGGAAGTCTGTGCTTCCATCATCAGGCGGTCCTGTGCGGTCGGATCATGGGCGAGGATCTCGCCCTTGAAGATCCACACCTTGATCCCGATGATCCCGTAGGCGGTCAGCGCCTCGGTATCGGCGTAATCGATATTCGCGCGCAGCGTATGGAGCGGCACGCGGCCTTCGCGGTACCATTCCACGCGGGCGATTTCCGCCCCGCCGAGACGGCCGCCGCACACGATCTTGATGCCCTCGGCACCCAGACGCAGCGCCGACTGAACCGCACGCTTCATCGCCCGGCGGAACGCCACGCGGCGTACCAGCTGATCGGCAATGCCCTGCGCCACGAGCTTGGCATCGATTTCCGGCTTGCGGATTTCAACGATGTTCAGCTTCACTTCGCTCGGCGTCATGGTGGCAAGCTTCGAACGCAGCTTTTCGATGTCTGCGCCCTTCTTGCCGATGATCACACCGGGACGCGCTGCATAGATCGACACGCGGCACAGCTTCGCCGGACGCTCGATCACCACCTTGGAAACTGCCGCCTGGGGCAGGTTCTTCATGATGTACTTGCGGATCGCGATGTCTTCCTTGAGCAGCTGCGCATAGTCACGCCCTTCGGCGTACCAGCGGCTGTCCCAGGTGCGGTTGATCTGCAGGCGCAGACCGATCGGATTGCTCTTCTGGCCCATCTTACGCCTCTTCTGCTTCGCGAACGACGATCCGCAGCCGCGAGAACGGCTTGAGGATCCGGGTCGACTTGCCGCGGCCGCGGGTGTGGAACCGCTTCATCGTCACCGACTTGCCGACCGAAGCTTCCGCCACGATCAACGCGTCGACGTCGAGATTGTGGTTGTTTTCCGCATTGGCGATCGCCGAGGCGAGTACCTTGCTCGCATCGCGTGCCATCGCCCGCTTCGAAAAGGCGAGGATGTTCAATGCTTCCTCAGCCTTCTTGCCACGGATCAGAGCGGCCACGAGGTTCAGCTTCTGCGCCGAACCACGGATCGTGGTGCCGACGGCCAGCGCCTCGTTATCGCCCACGCGGCGGGGTGCTTTTGCCTTGCCCATTAGCGCTTGCCCTTCTTGTCGGCAGCGTGGCCGGGGAAGGTGCGCGTGGGCGCAAATTCACCAAGCTTGTGGCCGACCATTTCTTCCGAAACCGAAACGGGAATGAACTTGTGCCCGTTATAGACATTGAAGGTGAGCCCGACGAACTGCGGCAGGATCGTCGAACGCCGCGACCAGGTCTTGATCGGCTTGGCGTTCGTGGTTTCCTGCGCGCTCTCAGCCTTCTTCAGCAGGCTCAGCTCGACAAACGGACCTTTCCAGACGGAACGTGCCATCGTCTCTTACCTCTTCTTCTTCGCGTGACGCGAACGGATGATCATCTTGTCCGTCTGCTTGTTATGGCGCGTACGGGCACCCTTGGTCGGCTTGCCCCACGGGGTCACCGGATGGCGACCGCCCGAGGTCCGGCCTTCACCACCACCGTGCGGGTGATCGACCGGGTTCTTGGCCACGCCGCGGGTCAGAGGACGCTTCCCCATCCAGCGCGAACGGCCGGCCTTGGCAAAGTTCTGGTTGGCGTTGTCGGGGTTCGACACCGCACCCACCGTGCCCATGCAATCGGCGCGCAGGTAACGCTGCTCACCCGAGTTGAGGCGGACGATCACCATCGCACGGTCACGGCCGACGACCTGCACATAGGTGCCGGCCGAACGGGCGATCTGACCGCCCTTGCCCGGCTTCATCTCGACATTGTGGCAGATCGTGCCGACCGGCATCTGACCGAGCAGCATCGCGTTGCCCGGCTTGGTGTCGGTCTTTTCGCCTGCGACCACAACGTCACCGACAGCCAGACGCTGCGGAGCGATGATGTAGGCCTGCTCGCCGTCTTCGTACTTCACCAGCGCGATGAAGGCGGTGCGGTTCGGGTCATATTCCAGACGCTCGACGGTGGCCGGCATGTCCCACTTGCGACGCTTGAAGTCGATGAAGCGGTACTTCTGCTTGTGACCACCGGCGATGCCACGCGAGGTGACATGGCCCTTGTTGTTGCGACCACCGGTCTTGCGCTTGCCTTCGGTAAGCGCCTTCACCGGCTTGCCCTTGTAGAGCGCCGACTTGTCGACCAGGATCAGACCGCGACGGGCGGGACTGGTCGGCTTGTAGTTCTTGAGTGCCATTGTTCGTGTCCTGTCCCTTGGCCTCAGATACCGCTGGTGATGTCGATCATTTCACCCTCGGCGAGGGTGACAATGGCCTTCTTCACGTCAGAGCGGGTGTAAGCCTTGCCCTTCCAGCGCTTGGTCTTGCCCTTCATGATCAGGGTGTTCACGGCGACGACCTTCTTGTCGTAGATCGCCTCGATCGCTTCCTTGATCTGCGGCTTGGTCGCGTTGCCGGCGACCTTGAAGACCACGGCGTTCTGTTCCGACGCGAGGGTCGACTTTTCCGTGATGTGCGGCGCGATGATCACGTCGTAGTGACGCGCATCGACAGTCTGCTTCTTAGCCATTGAAGCGCGCCTCCAGCTTTTCGACAGCGGCCTTGGTCAGCACCAGCGTGTCGTGGTTGAGGATGTCGTAGACATTGGCACCGATCGCGGGGAGCACGTTGATGCCCGGCAGGTTGCCAGCAGCTTTCTTGAAGCCCGCATCCACCTGCTCGCCGTCGATCACGAGGATCTTGCCCGCAAAACCAGCCTTGGCGAGGTGGCCCTTGAGGACCTTGGTCTTGGCTTCGGCCAGCTCGAGGCTGTCCACCACAACCAGGCCGTCCTTGGCCTTGCTCGAGAGGGCCATCTTGAGGCCGAGCGCACGGATCTTCTTGTTGAGCGACTGCTCGAAGTCACGCTTGCGCGCGCCGTGGGCCTTACCGCCGCCGATGAAGATCGGAGCTGCACGGTCGCCGTGACGAGCGGTACCGCCGCCCTTCTGCTTGCCGAACTTCTTGCCGGTGCGGGCCACGTCCGAGCGCTCACGCGTCGGGCGGGCGGTCCCGCGGCGGTTTTCGAGCTGCCAGGTCACGACCCGGTGGAGGATATCAGCACGCGGCTCGATGCCGAACACGTCATCCGACAGTTCGATATCGCCCGCAGCCTTGCCGCCGTCGATTTTCTGAACCTTGATCTTCATGGCTCAGCCTTCCTTGTTTTCTTCGGTGGCCGCGGCGTCGGTTTCGACAGCTTCGGTCACGATGGCTTCTTCAGCGGCAGCTTCGACGACCGAGGGGGTCTCGTCAGCCACAGGTGCCTTCTTCTCGAGCACAGCGCCGGGGAACGGCACGCCTTCGGGAAGCGGCAGCTTCACGGCATCGCGCACAAGCAGCCAGCCGTTCTTCGCGCCCGGGACCGAGCCCTTGACGAAGAGAAGACCGCGCTCGGCGTCGGTGCGGACGATTTCGAGGTTCTGCTGGGTGCGCTGACGGTCGCCCATGTGGCCGGCCATCTTCTTGCCCTTGAACACGCGGCCCGGATCCTGACGGTTACCGGTCGAACCATGCGCACGGTGCGAGATCGAGACGCCGTGGGTGGCGCGCATACCGCCGAAGCCCCAGCGCTTCATGGCGCCGGCAAAGCCCTTGCCCTGCGTGTGGCCGGTGATGTCGACCATCTGGCCAGCAATGAAGTGCTCGGCACTGATCGTGGCGCCGACCGGCACGAGGCCGTCTTCGCTCTCGACCCGGAACTCGGCGACCTTCTTCTTCAGGCCGACATCGGCCTTGGCGAAATGTTCACGCTGCGGCTTGGCAACGTTCTTCTGTTTGGCTTCGCCCGCGCCGAGCTGGACGGCGTAGTAGCCATCGCGGTCAGCAGTGCGGTGCGAAACCACCTGGCAATCTTCCAGCGCGAGAACGGTCACAGGCACGTGCCGTCCGTCCTCCTGGAAGAGGCGGGTCATCCCGACTTTCTTTGCGATAACGCCGGTGCGCATCGTCAGTTACTCCTCAACAGAGGCACCCTGCGGACCATCCGAGGGTGCGTGTGAGGCCACAGCGCAAGCGCCGCAGCCCCAGTTCAGCCCGAATTGTCATGCATCGCCCCGTCCGGGCTGAGTGCTCTGGCTGGCCGCAAGGCCGCTGGAGCGAGACGGGGGACGCAGCCCGGAATAGGTTCCGGCGGTATCCACCCTATCGTCAGGTGAGGCTATTGCCTCAACGATAGAGGCCCCCTGCCGAAGCGGGGGGCATTTCGGCTGGCTTAGGCCAGCTTGATCTCAACATTCACGCCAGCGGCCAGATCGAGCTTCATCAGCGCGTCGACGGTCTGGGCGTTGGGCTGCACGATGTCGAGCAGCCGCTTGTAGGTGCGCACCTCGAACTGCTCGCGCGACTTCTTGTCGACGTGCGGGCCGCGGTTCACCGTGAACTTCTCGATACGCGTCGGCAGGGGAATGGGGCCGCGAATAAGCGCGCCGGTGCGGCGGGCCGTGTCAGCGATCTCACCAGTGGCCTGGTCGAGAACGCGGTGGTCAAACGCCTTGAGGCGAATACGGATATTCTGAGCTTCCATGTCCTATTACCGATGCGAAAGAGCCAAGGAGCAACCAGCGGTGCTGGCATTTCCCAAAAACAAAGACCGCCCCGCTTAGCTCGGTTTCCCGGAGCGGGCGGCCTTCCTCAAAACTCGTGCCTTCGAGAGACGAATCTCCGTCGGGGATGCGGGCCTATACGGGCCGAGTTGGATTCTGGCAAGGGCTCTCAGACCGAAAATTACATGACCGTTAAACGACTGTATTTTCGGACCGGGTGATCACCCTGCCCTCACACAAAAAGAGGCCCGGCAGCTCATATGAGCGCCGGGCCTCTCTATCGCTTAGTCTGCTGCGCTAGGCAGCGACGCGCTTACTTGGTGATCTTGGCAACGACGCCCGAACCCACGGTGCGGCCGCCTTCGCGGATCGCGAAGCGCAGACCTTCGTCCATGGCGATCGGGGCGATCAGCTTGACGCCGATGGTCACGTTGTCGCCCGGCATCACCATTTCGGTGCCTTCGGGAAGGATCACTTCGCCGGTCACGTCGGTGGTGCGGAAGTAGAACTGCGGGCGGTAGTTGGCGAAGAACGGCGTGTGACGGCCACCTTCGTCCTTCGACAGCACGTAGACTTCGGCGCTGAACTCGGTGTGCGGCTTGACCGAACCGGGCTTGCAGAGAACCTGGCCGCGCTCAACTTCTTCACGGGCAACGCCGCGGATCAGGGCGCCGACGTTGTCGCCAGCTTCACCGCGATCGAGCAGCTTGCGGAACATTTCCACGCCGGTGACGGTGGTCTTGCGGGTGTCCTTGATGCCGACGATTTCGACTTCGTCACCCACGTTGACGATGCCGGTTTCGATACGGCCGGTCACCACGGTGCCGCGACCCGAGATCGAGAACACGTCTTCGATCGGCATCAGGAACGGCTTGTCGACCGGACGGTCGGGCTGCGGGATGTAGGCGTCAACGGCTTCGATCAGGGCAATGATCGAGTCCTTGCCGATGTTGTCGTCACGGCCTTCGAGAGCGGCCAGAGCCGAACCCTTGACGATCGGAATATTGTCACCGTCGAAGTCATACGACGAGAGCAGCTCGCGCACTTCCAGTTCGACCAGCTCGAGGATTTCCTCGTCGTCAACCTGGTCGACCTTGTTCATGTACACGACCAGCGCCGGCACGCCGACCTGACGGGCGAGCAGGATGTGCTCACGGGTCTGGGGCATCGGGCCGTCGGCAGCGTTCACCACCAGGATCGCGCCGTCCATCTGGGCGGCACCGGTGATCATGTTCTTCACGTAGTCAGCGTGACCCGGGCAGTCGACGTGCGCGTAGTGACGGGCAGCCGATTCATACTCGACGTGCGCGGTCGAGATGGTGATGCCGCGCTCACGCTCTTCCGGAGCCTTGTCGATGTTGGCGAAATCCACGGCGCTACCGCCGTAGGTTTCGGCCATCACCTTGGTGATCGCAGCCGTCAGCGTGGTCTTGCCATGGTCAACGTGACCGATGGTGCCGATGTTGCAGTGCGGCTTATTCCGCTGGAACTTTTCCTTGGCCATATCTCTGGTGTACCTTCTTGGATGAAAATGTGTGTTCGCGGGAGAACGGGGGCGCCCGCAGAATCAGGCGCCGCCCCTAGACTGCTGACGCAGCTTAGGCAAGTTTCTCCTTGACCTCGGCTGCGACGTTGGCCGGAACCTCGTCATAGTGCGAGAAGATCATGGTGTACTGCGCACGCCCCTGAGTGAACGAGCGCAATTCATTGACGTAGCCGAACATGTTGGCGAGCGGCACGAAAGCTTCGACCGCCTGGGCATTGCCGCGCGTGTCGGTGCCCTGGATTTGCCCGCGGCGGCTGTTGAGGTCGCCGATGACGTCACCCAGATAGTCATCCGGGGTGACAACTTCCACCTTCATGATCGGTTCGAGCAGCTTGATGCCCGACTTCTGCGCGACTTCACGCATCGCACCGCGCGCGGCGATTTCGAACGCGATCGCGCTCGAGTCGACGTCGTGGTACGCACCGTCGGTCAGCTTGATGCTGAAATCGATGATCGGGAAGCCCACGAGGTGGCCGCTGGCGGCCTGTTCGCGGAAGCCCTTTTCGATCGCGGGGATGTATTCGCGCGGAATGTTCCCGCCCTTGATCTGATCTTCGAAGATCACGCCCTGGCCGCGCTCACCCGGGGTGACCGTTACCTTCACGCGGCCGAACTGGCCCGAGCCACCCGACTGCTTCTTGTGCGTGTAATCGACTTCGACTTCGCGGGCGAGGTATTCACGGTAAGCCACCTGCGGCGCGCCGACATTGGCCTCAACCTTGAACTCGCGGCGCATGCGGTCGACGATGATGTCGAGGTGCAATTCGCCCATGCCCTTGATGATGGTCTGGCCCGATTCATGATCGGTCGAGACGCGGAACGAGGGGTCTTCAGCCGACAGGCGGTTGAGCGCGATGCCCATCTTTTCCTGGTCGGCCTTGGTCTTCGGCTCCACCGAAAGCTCGATCACCGGCTCGGGGAATTCCATCCGCTCGAGCACGATCGGTGCCTTTTCCGAGCACAGCGTGTCGCCGGTGGTGGTTTCCTTCATGCCGGCGAGCGCGATGATGTCGCCCGCGAAGGCTTCATCCACGTCCTTACGCTCGTTGGCATGCATTTCGAGCATGCGGCCGACCTTTTCCTTCTTGTCCTTCACCGAGTTCAGGTAGGTGCCCTTGGTGAGCGCGCCCGAATAGATGCGGATGAAGGTGAGCGAGCCCACGAAGGGATCGTTCATGACCTTGAACGCAAGCGCGCTGAACGGCGCATCGTCGGTCGCAGGGCGGCTGTCGGGCTCGTCGCTGTCCATCTTGACGCCCTGCACGTCAGGAATGTCGAGCGGCGAAGGCAGGTAATCAACCACCGCGTCAAGCAGGGGCTGCACGCCCTTGTTCTTGAACGCCGAGCCGCAGCACACCGGCACGAACGACTGGTTGAGCGTGCCCTTGCGGATCAGCGCCTTCAGCGTCGCCACATCGGGCTCGTTGCCTTCGAGATAGGCTTCCATCGCCTCGTCGTCCTGCTCGACGGCAAGTTCGATCAGCTCGGCACGGTACATCGCGGCTTCATCGGCGAGGTCGGCCGGGATGTCTTCATAGACGAATTCGGCACCAAGAGATTCATCCTTCCAGATGATCGCGCGGTTGTGCACCAAGTCGACCAGACCCTTGAGGTCGGCTTCGAGACCGATCGGGATGTAAAGCACAGCCGGACGGGCACCAAGACGATCAATAATGGACTGGACACAGTACTTGAAGTTGGCGCCGGTGCGGTCGAGCTTGTTGATGAAGCACATGCGGGGAACGCCGTACTTGTCAGCCTGACGCCAAACAGTTTCAGACTGCGGCTCAACGCCAGCCACGCCGTCGAAACAGGCGACCGCGCCGTCGAGGACGCGCAGCGAGCGTTCGACTTCAATCGTGAAGTCCACGTGCCCGGGGGTGTCGATGATGTTGATGCGGTGCTCGGGGCCGCCTGCGACCGACCAGAAGCAGGTCGTGGCCGCCGAGGTGATGGTGATCCCGCGCTCCTGCTCCTGCTCCATCCAGTCCATCGTCGCCGCACCATCGTGCACTTCGCCGATCTTGTAGGACTTGCCGGTGTAGAACAGGATCCGCTCGGTCGTGGTGGTCTTGCCGGCGTCAATGTGCGCCATGATGCCGATATTGCGGTAGCGGTCGATCGGATGGCTGCGTGCCATGGTGAATTCCCTAAGGTTGGAGAAGCGGGGCAGCCCAACACGGCCGCGCACCCGCCCCATATAGTTGGATTTGTGACAGCGGAAAGACCGGCCGCCCGATTTTCATACCGAGCGGCCCTTTCCCCTGCCGGGCACTTACCAGCGGTAGTGCGAGAAGGCCCGGTTGGCGTCGGCCATCCGGTGGGTGTCTTCGCGCTTCTTGACCGCGTTGCCGCGGTTGTTGGCCGCATCCATCAGCTCACCCGACAGCCGCGCGGCCATCGTGGTTTCCGGACGCCCGCGCGCCGCGGTGATCAGCCAGCGGATCGCCAGCGCCTGAGCACGCTCGGGGCGCACCTCGACCGGCACCTGGTACGTCGCACCACCCACACGGCGGCTGCGCACTTCGACCTGCGGCTTCACATTGTTGAGCGCATCATGGAACAGCTGGATCGGATCGGCCTTGGCCTTGGCTTCGATCGTTTCGAGCGCCGAGTACACGATCCCTTCCGCGACGGCCTTCTTGCCGTCATACATCAGGTTGTTCATGAACTTCGACAGGATCTGATCCCCGTACTGGGGATCGGGCAGGATGACCCGCTTTTCGGGACGACGACGACGTGACATTGCAAATACTCCAGACAAGCAGAGCGCACGGGACCTTTTCAAACGTCATCCCAGCGAAAGCTGGGACCTAGGGCCTTGTGCACTCGGTCTAAAAAAACTCAGCCTAACAAGCGTTCTGGCAGGAGGAGGGAGATCCCCGATAAAATCGCTGATGGCGATTTTTCGAGGATGACCTCTCCCCCGGACAGGTCACTTCGGACGCTTGGCGCCGTACTTCGAACGCGACTGCTTGCGGTCCTTCACGCCCTGCGTGTCGAGCACGCCGCGCAGCACGTGATAGCGCACGCCGGGAAGGTCGCGCACACGCCCGCCGCGGATCAGCACGACGCTGTGCTCCTGCAGGTTGTGGCCTTCGCCCGGGATGTAGCTGATGACTTCGCGCTGGTTGGTCAGGCGCACCTTGGCCACCTTGCGCAGCGCCGAGTTCGGCTTCTTCGGGGTCGTCGTGTAGACGCGGGTGCAAACGCCGCGCTTCTGCGGGTTCTGCTCCATCGCAGGGACCTTGGACTTGGCCTTCTGCGGAACGCGGCCCTTGCGGACCAGCTGGTTGATCGTCGGCATTAAGTTCTCACTTCACCATGTTGATGGCGACACCGGAACCGGACGATGTGAGAGGGGAGGATTTGCCCAAACCCGTCATCCCAGCGAAAGCTGAGACCGAGGGCGGCACGCGCTACGCTTGGCAACGCGAACACCCTTGCCTCGCGGCAAGGTCAGGCCGAAACGCTCCACCCAATCGAACGGCCCTTCGGCCACCGGGTTACTTTGACGACTGCCCTTGGAAAAGGACGAGGCCGCCAATGTTCAGCTCTATCCGAAGGGCAAGCCCCCCAGAGGATGCGCGCCCTTAGGCGGGTTTGGGGTGGGGGTCAAGTTTCCAATGCCCAACCACCTGGCAAACGCGCTTGTTAATGTTTGTGAGCGTAATCTTTGCATCCGAACGGTCGAGATTCAGCGTAAAGTCTGGCGGGTCCTTGCCGACTGGAATTCCAATGCGTGGTCCATCCGCAGAGAAGTTGGCGCGCGGAACTTCCAACACCTGCCGAAGCAGTTTGCATGGGATTTGCACCAACTCATAGATGGCTGTCTTCTTGAAGAATCTCAGCTGAATGATGTTGTCGACTAGGTTTGTGTAATCTTCAAATAGAGCCTTTGTTTGCTGCTCTCGTTGAGCAGCACTACGCATATCTTGTATCCATGCAGCTTCACAAAGTTTTGAGATATGCAATGTGTCGCGCCTCATGTCCTTTGCTGCTGAGGACTTCAAGCTGACCTTTTTACCATCGATCTCAACGTCCCAGAAGCGTCCACCGTCCGGCGCCGAGCTTACTGTATGGCCTGCCGCCGTTACTGCCTTTAGGAACGCTGACTCGAAAAAGTTCGTACCTAGAGTCGCTCTAAGATAATAATGATGGATCATTAGGCTCGCGCGGAAATCATCCGCAAAAGCTTGTGAGAACCCCAAGCTGGGGTCGAACACTTCAAAACATGGGCCACGAAGCGCCGCAAGCAGTTCGTTTACATGACGGGTCTCACTAGGTGTCAGCACCACTATGCCGCCTCGCGAATCAAATCTCCAGATTTGAGCGATGTATAAGGCAAAACAAGCTCTTGCATACCCGGCTGCTCGTTGGTCAAGATCCACTTGGTGAGGTGAGCGATTTGGTAAGACACCAACGGGGGCACTGCATCGCCAACGTGGCGGTAAGCGTTTGACAGAGAAGTGTCAGGGAAATTGTAGTTGGCGGGGAAGCCGTTCATCACGGCCATCTCAGCGAGACTGCAAAGCCGATCCTCTTCCGGATGCGCGTAGCGTCCATTCCCAATGTGCGCGCATTCGCGCTTAATCGTGGGGGCAGGGCGATCCCATGCCATTCGCCCATAAACGTCAGGATAAGACCCCAGCTTGCCCGCGGACGCGATGCGCTTCATGGAGTTTGTCAGGAGGGAATCAACCCGAGGGTGTTTCAGGAGGTCAATCCAAGAACCGCCATCTTTGGGAATGGCTGCAAGCCGATGGGCAACCGCTTCTGATGAAAACTTTGGATGACGATGATCGGCAGTCTCTAAGCTATGTGCAGTTTCAATAGCTCGCCTCACAGTCAAGGCATTCGTTGCCACTGACCAACCATCCCACATACTTTCGAGCGTATAGAGGGGGTATTTTTCCTTGACAGCAATTATAATTGCACGCTCACGACGCTGTGGTAGCCCAAATCTGGAAAGAAAATAATTTCTTCCGAATACATTGTATCCACTGTCTTCTAACTTTTCCCTAAGTGCTCGATAGTGGTGTGTAAAATTTCCTCTAATTAATTCTCGAGCGTTCTCCATCACAACTACATCAGCATCCAGTTCCAAAGCAAAATCTGCGGCTTTAGAAACCAAACTGTTTCTCGGATCGTCCCGAAGGTGATTGTCTGGATTAGTCCGCGAGAATCCTGTGCACGGGGGGCAGACGCTCAAAACGTTCACCTTGACCCCATCAAGGTTCAACATTTCACGAAGGTCACTAGCGACGACGGCGGATAAGTCGATGTTTTTCGGTGTGATCCCGATGTTAGCCGAGTAGGTCCGATTGCATTGCAAACTTCCAATACCCGCAGTCGGCTTGCCGATCTCAGCATCGGCAGCGGCAACAAGGTCAAATGCTCCGTGAGCGTGGAAGCCAAAGGACATTCCACCTGCACCTGAGAACAAATCAACAACGTTTAGCTTGCCTGCCATGTTTGCCACATAGCCTGCATCGAACATCAAAAGAAACCCAACGGGTCCGATATGGGGCTAGTTTTCCCTAGCCGCCAATCGATCAAAGACTGTCCTGAACAATCTGGAACGTGCGAGGGACGTCTCCCCGAGTCACCTTCTGTGGCCCTGCCGAGGACCGTCGCACCCGGCTCTGCCCACTGCTCCACGCGATTGAGGTCGCCCCGTAACGCCACCCTCTCGCCACCGGCAGGGCGAGAATTTCCTACTCGGAAAATCTGTGCAATCTCTCCCCGCGTTATGACCAAGCGCCTCTCCTCGCCCCCTCGCCCGTCCCGCGATCCGGCTCGCCCCGTTGTCCGCAACAAGCGCAAGGTCCCGCGGCAGGCGACCTCGGCCGTTGCCTTCGAACTCGCGCCGCCCGCGCCCGATGATCCGCTGCTCGGCTTCATGCCCGTGCCCCACGTCGCGGCGCGGTCGAACTCGATTACGCCCGATGTGCAGCGCGCCTTCATCGCCCAGCTCGCCGCCACCGGCATCGTCAGCCACGCCGCGCGCCATGTCGGCAAGAGCATGGAGGCGCTCTACAAGCTGCGCCAGCGGCCTGGGGCGGAGGGCTTTCGCGCAGCGTGGGATGCGGCGCTGGATCGGGGGGTGAGCCGGCTGGAGGACTGCGCCCTCGCCCGCGCGATCACCGGCGAGGAGAAGCCGATCCTCCACGGCGGCAAGGTCGTGGGGGTGGAGCGGCGGCATAACGAGGCCCTCGTGATGTTCTTCCTGCGCAACCGCCTCCCCCACCGCTATAACCAGCAGAAGGAAGTGGGGCTGGGACACCCGCTCTATGAGAAGGTCGCGGCGGCCTATGCGGCGGAGCAGCGGCGGATCGCCAATGATCCGGTCGCGGAGGCGAAGCGGCTCAAGCACATCCACGTGATGGTCGCCCGCTGGTACAAGGGCTTCACCAAGCTGTGGGAGGCGCGGCTGGAGGCGATGGGGATCGACCTGAATGACCCGGCGTTCAAGGCGCGGGCCGAACAGCTGAAGGCCGAGGGCCGCTGGCCGCAGGAAGACCCGGCACAGTTCGGGATCAAACCCGACCTGCTGTAACGCGGCGCAGCGTTAGGCGGACAAAAACGCCTCAAGCAGCGCAGCGTTAGGCGGACAAAAACGCCACCAGCGCGCGCACCTTCTTCGATCGCCATTGCGGCGCGGGGGCGAGGAGCCAATAGGCGCGGCGGGCGGGTTCGGGGCCTTCGAGCACGGTGAGCGCGCCGCGCGCCACCGCAGCCTCAGCCAGCGCCAGCGGCAGGATCGTGCGGCCCATCCCTCCGAGCGCCGAGGCGAGCGCCTGTCCGGGGGAGCCGGCGCGGATGCAGGGGTTGGTGCCCTCGGGCAAAGGCGCGCCGGGCCAGTCGATCCAGCGATCCGCCGCGCTCGGCAGGATCGTCGGCGCGGCGACGGTGACGCGGGTCGCCGGGGCAAGCTGGACGCCCTCAAGCTCGCCCGGCCCGTCGACCAGCCGGATCGCGAGGTCAAGGTTCGCCTCGGTGAAATCGGCGTGCTCGTCGGGGGAGAGGATGTACTGGATGCCTGCGGTCTCGGCCTGGAACCGGGCAAGGCGCGGGGCGAGCCATTCGGCGAAGAACTCGCGCGGTGCGGCGATGGTGTAGCGGTCCGAGGCCTGCCCCGCCTGCATCGCGGCGACGCTCTCCTCGAAGCGGAGGAAGCCTTCGCGCAAGGGATCGAGCCCCGCCTCGGCCTCGGGCGTCAATTCCAGCCCCTTGGGCGTGCGGCGGAACAGGACGACGCCGAGCACGTCCTCAAGCGCGCGGATCTGCTGGCCTACGGCGGCGGGGGTTACGGCCAGCTCGTCCGCAGCGCGGGTGAAGGAAAGGTGCCGCGCGGCGGCGTCGAACACGCGCAGGGCGTTGAGGGGGAGATGCGTGCGCTTCACAAGCGGCTGATTAGGCGGGCCGCCGCCCCTCTGCAAGCCTCAGCGGCGCGCGCGGCCTTCCGCAGTCTCGGGCGCGGCGAGCGGGAAGAAGGGAATGCGCACTTCAGTCGGCGAGCCATCCGAGCGCTGGAAGGTGTAGAACCCCTCCATCGAGCCGAACGGCGTCGTCAGCGGGCAGCCCGAGACATAGTCATGGCTCTGCCCCGGCGCGAGCAGCGGCTGTTCGCCCACCACGCCTTCTCCATCGACATGGTTCACCATCCCGCGCCCATCGGTGATGCGCCAGTGCCGGGTGCGCAGACGCAAGCTCTCGTGCGAGCCGTTCTCGATGCGAATGTGATAGACCCAGAACCACTTGCCCGCTTCCGGGTGGGACTGTTCCGGGAGATAGTTCACAGCGACCCGGACGGTGACTCCGTCGGTGGTGGCAGCGTGCTGGAAGAATTCCTTCATATCGTGCCTCAGACTAACGGATCGCGCGGACGCCACAAGACCCTAACGCGGGTTTTCCGTTTGGTATCCCGATCGGATGGTGAAAATGATCCGCAACGCCACAAAAAGCGTTTCTCGCCATTCGGCATCAGACAGCAATCGGTTACGCTGAGGCATGATGGAAGGACCGTGAATGCACAAGACACCCTCAACCCCCACCTCGCTGGCCACCCGCCGCACCGTGCTGCGTGGGCTTGGCACGGTGGGTCTGTCAGGCTGGCTGGGCGGATGTGTCACGCGGGCGGACAACGCGCTGACCCTGCCAGTCGACCCCGCCGCAACCGCCCGCAGCGATCTGGTTGACCTTGCGCGCTTCGATCCGCGCCTGCGGTTCGACATCCGCTATGCGACCCCGGCCAACTTCATGGGCCGAGTGCTCTATCCGGTCGCCCGCGCCGTGCTGCAACGTCCGGTGGCCGAGGCGCTGTCCCGAGTGCAGACCCGCGCTGAGGCTGAAAGGTATGGCCTCGTCATCTTCGACGCCTATCGCCCCTGGCGCATCACCAAGGCGATGTGGGACCAGACCCCGCCCGACAAGCGCGAGTTCGTCGCCACCCCGGCGACCGGATCGCGCCACAATCGCGGGTGTTCGGTCGATCTCTCGCTGCACCGGCAGGGCGTGGAGGTGGTGATGCCCAGCCCCTATGACGATTTCACCCCGGCTGCCTATCGCAGCAACACCAATGCCCCTGCCGAGGCCGTCGCCGCGAGCCGGATGCTGGAGGATTGGATGGTGGCCGAAGGCTTCGTGCCGCTCGCCAACGAATGGTGGCACTATGACTGGGCAGAGTGGCGGCGCTATCCGATCATGGATGTGCCGCTGGAGGATGTAATGGCGGGGTGAGTGGGGGTTTGCCCTCACGACGCGCCACAAGGCCCACTTGTGCCGCTCGCGTCCCGAAAGCGACCATGCAGCTTTCGACCTCATTCAAGTAATTGGGATTGGGTAAAGCCTCCCGGGGCCAAGCCTTCGTCATGGCGGTCTTGGCTGTTGTCGCACAAAATCCCGCGAGCGCCGGATAGCATGGCGCTGCGGATCAATGGCTGGATGCAACAGTAGCCGTCACCCTACATTCTCATTCAGGAAGCGCTCGGTGCGACCCATTTCGTCGCGCACCCAATCGGCAAAGGCTTTGACGTGGGGAGGTGACCGGCGTCCGGCGGGAATCGCGAGATAATAGCTCCACGAGGAGGCATGGCGCGGGCCCGAAACAACGACCTCGCCGTTGGCGATCCGGTCGGACATAAGGATCAGATCGAGCACACCCATGCCTGTCCCCGCCATCACCGCCCCGATCACCAGCTCGCGCGACATCACCCTGATTTCCTGCCCGCCCTGGTCCCATTGTGGCCAAGGGTCCCAATCATCTTCGCACCCGACCCATACGATGCGCGGGACTGGCGCCCCCTCAGCCCGGTCGCGGCGCACCAGCGGGCCGAAATACTGCGGCACCAGCAAATGCGCATCAAGGCCCGGCCAGCCGCCAGGGCCGAGCCGGATCGCGCAATCGATCCGCTCGCGCTCGAGATCAAGCAACCGCGGCGAGGTCGCCAGGCGGACGTCGATCTCGGGCCGGGACTCGGTAAAGCGGGCAAGGCGTGGCAGCAGCCAGTTGACTGCGAAGCTGTCATAGGCGCTAATCGTCATTACTTGTCGCGCGCTGCGGACTTCGTCGATGGCATCGTCGATCACAGCGAAGGCGGCGCTCAGCTGTGCGGCGAGCTTTGCACCCTGCATCGTCGGCACAGCCCTTCTCCCCTCGCGCCGGAGCACCGGCAGGGCCATCGCGGCGTCCAGGGTCCTGAGCTGATGACTGATCGCAGACGCGGTCAGCCCCAGTTCGGCGGCAGCTGGAGTCACCCCACCGAGCCGCACCACTGCTTCGAAAACGCGCAGGGCATTGAGCGAAACACTGAGCGAGGCGCGCGCCAACATATTTGAGATTTCCTCATGTGAGATGCGGATCAATTCGATAGTCATTGCAGGATTTGCAGGGAAAACAAGCGCTCCGTTCAACAGGTCAGATTTCACATTCCATGAAAATTACATCTATGGCAGGGCTGGTTGCCGCGCTGTTTGCTGGTGGTGCCGCAGCGCCGCTGCACGCCCAGCGTTCGACCGAAAATGCACTTCAGGCTGCCGAGGATGCTTTCGGCACCAGCATCGGGCGCGAAAACATCGGGCTCTACGGCTCAGATGATGTGCGCGGATTTTCAGCCGTCGATGCGGGCAATGTGCGGCTCGAAGATCTCTATATCGACCCGGTGACGCTGCCTTCGTCGCTATTGCGATCAACCACCACAATACGCGTCGGGATAGCAGCGCAGGGCTTCGCCTTTCCTGCTCCCTCGGGTGTGGTCGACATCCGGCTGCGCAGACCTGCCGCGAACCCGGGGCGCAGCCTGTTCGCCTCGGCTGACACGTTCGGCTTTCTGGTCTCAGAAGCGACCGCCGATGTCCGGCTTTCCCCGCGTTTGGGCGCGGCGCTCGGCGCCGGGGCCTATCGCGAACGCTATGGAAACGGCACCACCGACTGGATCGCCTCGGGAAGCGCAACCTTTGAATGGAAGCCCTCTGACAGTCTCGAGGTCGTGCCCTTCTTTTCCTATCTCGCGATGCGCGAGGCACAGAGTCCGCCCGATTACATTACCGCGGGCGAATATCTGCCCCCGCGCGTCCCGCGCCTGTTGTTCACCGGGCCGGCTTGGGCCGAAAACGCGCGCAACCGCTACAATTTCGGCACTGTCGTCAAGTGGCAGGAAGATGGCTGGCGGCTGCGGGCAGGGCTGTTCCGCTCGGTCTCGAACGCCCCAGCGAGCTTTGCCAACCTCTATCTCGACGTCACCCCCGATGCGACTGCGAGCCAGCTGATCGTCACCGATCCGCCCGCGCGCAATGGATCGACCAGCGGTGAGCTGCGGCTCGACCGCGCCTTCAGCAGCCGCGATGTGCGGCACACGCTCACGCTGTCACTGCGCGGGCGCTTGCGCGAGCGCCTTTTCGGAGGGAGCCAGTTCGTCGATCTGGGCAGGATTGCAATCGGCGCGCCCCAGCCTGCGCCGCCTCCGGCCCCTGCGTTCGGAGCACAAGACCTCAATCAGATACGGCAGGGCACGATCGCGGCAGGATATGCTCTCAGCTGGCGGGGCGGCGTTGACCTTAATCTCGGTATCCAGAAGACCGACTACCGACAGCGCGCCGTGCCGGGCAACGGCGCGGCGCTGGTCGGCAGGGCCAGCCCGTTGCTGCTCACCGCGACCGGCTCCCTGCGATTCAACGAAAGCCTGTCGGCCTATGCCAGTTATGCCGAGGGGCTGGAGGACAGCGGCGCCGCACCGGGCAGCGCGACCAATCGCAACGCCCCGCTGCCCGCCAGCCGGACCCGCCAATACGATGTCGGCCTGCGCTGGAAGGTGAAGCCCGATCTCAGCCTGGTATTGGGTGCCTATGACCTGGGCCGCCCCTATTTCCAGTTCGACCCGCAAGGCGCGTTCAGCCAGCTCGGCAGTACCGCGAACCGGGGCTTCGAAGTGAGCCTTTCTGGCGCGATTACCCCTCGGCTCGATGTGGTGGGCGGCGCGATAATCGGCGATTCGAAGGTGCGCGGCCCGGCGGTGGAGGCAGGAACGGTGGGGACCGAGGCGGTCGGACGACCCGACCGGCGCTTTAATCTCGCCTTCGATTGGAGACCGCCCGTTGCGGAGGGCGTAACCCTGTCGGTCGGAGTGCGGGCACAATCCTCGATCATCGCAACCAGCAGCAACGCGGTTCGCGTGCCGGCGCGAGCCTTGTTCGATGCAGGCGTGCGCTACGGCTTCCGTCTCGGCGAGGTTCCGGCGCAGGCCCGGCTGAGCGCTACCAACCTGGGCAACACCTTCGGTTGGGACGTTTTTGGAAGTGGCGTGTACGGCTTTATTGATGGGCGCGCGGTGCAGTTCAGCTTGGGAATCGACTTTTAGGTCGCATGATTTGCACCGAGGTCCGAACGTCCGAGTGGAAAGTCGCGAGCACTGCCGGTCAAGATCAGCAGCCAGGCAAATCACCGCGATACCGGGAGCCACCCAACGTCAGCCGCCAGCCTCGACTTTGCGCAAACCCGAAAGCTGCCGCATAGCCAGGCCTAGCCCTTGGCGAGCAGTTCTTCGATCTGGCCGAGGCGCTCTTTCCCGAAAAACATCTCCGTCCCATCGACCCACATCGTCGGGATGCCGAAAGCGCCGCGCGCAACCGCTGCATCGGTGTTGGCCACAAGACCCTGCTTGACCTCATCGGTCTGAGCGCGGGCGAAGAGATCGGCGGCATCGAACCCGGCGGCGCTCACGGCAGCGCCAATGGCTTCGGGCGCGGCGATGTCGATGCTTTGTTCCCACACCGCGCGCAGCAGCGCCTCGGCAAACTGCACCCCGCGCCCGTCCTGATCTGCGGCATAGAGCATTCGCTGGAACAGGATCGAATTGAACGGGAACTGCGGATGCATCCGCCACTTCGTCAGCCCATGCTTGGCGATGAAGCGCTGCATTTCGAGCATCGCGTATTCGTTCTTGCCCTTGACCTCGGCGTCGCGGATCATCGGCGGGGCGTTGCCGGTCAGGCGGTGCATCCCGCCGAGGAACACGGGGATCACATCAAGCTCGGCCTCATAGCGGTCGATCAGCTCGCGCAGCGGCCACCACACGAGGTAGGCATTGGGCGAGACGATATCGAAGACGAGTTCCACACGCTTGGCCATTGGGGCTCCTCCCTAAATGCCCGCCGCAGCGAGCGCCTGATCCATGTCCTCGGTGAGATCGGCGATGTCTTCCAGACCCACGTTGATGCGCAGCAGCCCCTCGGTCACACCCATCGCGGCGCGGGCTTCGTCGCCCATATTGGCGTGGGTGCTGGAGGCGGGGTGGCACATCAGCGAACGGGCATCGCCGATATTGTTCGAGATATCGACGAGCTTGAGGGCATCAAGGATGGCAAAGGCACGGGCGCGGGTGCCCACATCCAGCGCGAAGATCGGGCCCGTCGCGTCCATCTGGGCGCGCGCGAGGTTGTGGCGCGGGTGGCTTGGCAAGCCGGGGTGCAGCAGTTGGCCACCCGCAGCGCGCACGCGCGGTTCGAGGAACTCGCCCAAGGCCACGGCCTGTTCGGACTGTTTGAATGCACGCAAGGGGAGCGTTTCCAGCCCCTTCAGCACCACCCAGGCGTTGAAGGCGGAGAGCGTTGGGCCGGTGTTGCGCTGGAACGGCATCAACACCTCGTCGATCCACTGCTTCGAGGCGCAGATCGCGCCCGCGAGCACCCGGCCCTGCCCGTCCATCAGTTTTGTGGCGGAATAGGCCACCACATCCGCGCCGAATTCCATCGGGCGCTGGAGCACGGGCGAGGCGAAGGCGTTGTCGACCACCGTGGTGATCCCATGCGCCTTCGCGAGGCCGCAGACATAGGCGAGATCGACGATATCGAGCGTCGGGTTGGCCGGGGTCTCGAAGAAGAACACCTTGGTGTTGGGCCGGATCGCGGCTTCCCAAGCGGCGTTATCGGCGCTGTCGATCACGGTGGTTGCGATGCCGAACTTGGGCAGCAGCGTATCGACCAGCCAGCGGCACGAGCCAAAGGCGGCGCGGGCGGCGACCACGTGATCGCCAGCCGAAAGCTGGCACAGCAGCGCCGCGGTCATTGCCGCCATGCCGGTGGCCTGCGTGCGGCAAGCCTCGGCCCCTTCCATCAGCGCGATGCGTTCCTCCAGCATCGCCACCGTGGGGTTCTGGAGGCGCGAATAGGTCATGCCCTGCGCCGTGCCGGCAAAGCGATCAGCGACGGTCTGCGCGTCGTCGTAGGTGTAGCCTGAGGTGAGGAACAGTGCTTCGCTTGTCTCGCCATGTTCGGAGCGCCAGGTGCCGCCGCGCAGCGCGCGGGTTGCGGGGCGCCAATTCGCGGTGGCGGCGCGGTCCATGCCGGTGGTCTTCTTCATGGGGGGCGTCTCTAGGGCTGCAAGAGCCCGCCCGCAAGCAGGCCTTCGCGCGCCGTGTCTTCATGGCCGAGGGCTGCGAGCATCATGGTTCCCTCGATCACGGTGAGCAGATAACTGGCCCCGCCTTTGGGGTCGTGATCGCCTGCGGGCATCTGCCCTTCAAGCCAGGCATGCAATTGTTCAACCATCGCCCGCGCCGCGACCCGGAAGCCGGGCAGGTCGCGCGCCGCGCCTGCGACAATCTCCCACCACAACATCATGAAGGGCGCGATCGCCGGATCGTCGTTCTGCGCGAGAATCCGCATCAAGACCTCGTTGCGGGTCGCCGGGCGATAATCGGCCATCACCCCGTCGAGGATCGCGGAATAGACCCCGGTGATGTAGCCAAGCAGCTCGGTGATCAGCGCTTCCTTGGTGCCGAAATGGTAAATGAGCATGCGGTCGCTGGTCCCCGCCGCCTTGGCGAGCGGACGCAGGCTCGCCTGCCCCAAGCCATGCGCCAGCACATGTTCGGCGAGGCGAGGCAGAAGAACTTCGCGGGAAAGGCGCTGGCTGGTCATTATCCTCTTGTAGCAGTCGCTACATTTCTTTATCTATCTGATCATTATCTTTAACATCATTCGCCGGAGACCGCCATGAGTGCGCCGCAAATTCTCACCATCGCCATCGCCGTCGCTGCCGTCATCGCATTTATCGCCATTGCCGTGCAACAGCGCGTGACCGGTTCTGCCCTGCTTGCCGCGGTGCTCTCGGTCGCGTTTGGCGGGTTTACCGCCGTTCAGCTGTGGAAAGAAGGGCCGGTCATGTTCTGGACCAACCATTCTGCCAACCTGACGGGCGTTCAGGTGTGGTGGGATCTGGTCTCGGCAGTGCTGGTCGGTCTGTTCCTGATCATCCCGCGCGCGCGGGCGGCGGGGATGAATATCATGCCTTGGGCCCTGTTTGTCATCTGCACCGCCAGCATCGGCCTGTTGGCTATGGCAGCACGATTGTTCTGGTTGGAGCAGCGGACCCGCGCCGCAGCAGCCGGCCCCACCGCCGCCGCATAATCGCGCTTGCCCTTGGCAGGGGCGCTGCCTAATCGCAGCGCCCATGGCCGAGGCGCGCGCTTCCCTTTTGTCCGATACTCCGGCGCGCGTGCACCCCCGCGACCCGTTGGCATTGTGTCTGGCCTTGACCGGGATTTATGCGCTGACAGCAAGCTGGCGACTTGCGACCCCGTCGATCGCCTATTTCGACGAGATTCACTATCTTCCGGCCGCGCGCGAGATTGTGAGCCTGTTCGCCGAGGGCAATGGCGCTTACCTCAACCGGGAGCATCCGCTGCTGGGCAAGGAGTTAATCGCGCTGGGGATCGCGCTTTTCGGCGATAACCCGGTCGGCTGGCGGATCATGCCGCTCTTGGCAGGCACGCTGGCGCTATTCGCCAGCATGCGCGCGCTGTGGCACGCCAGCGAGGATCGCTTCGCCGCCCTCGCCTTCGGGCTGCTGCTGGCCACAGGCTTTCACCTTTTCATCCAGTCACGCATCGCGATGCTCGACATTTTCATGGCAGCTTTCCTTGCCATCGCGGCGTGGCAGTTTGCCGGCGCCTGCCGTGAGCCTGAGACCGGGCGCTGGCGCTTGGCGCTGACCGGCGTGGCGCTCGGCTGCGCCATGGGGGCGAAGTGGAATGCGATTCCCTTGGCGGTTCTGCCCGGCCTTGCCTTTTTTGCCGCGCGCCTTTCAGCCGGGCGCAGGCGCCTGTTCCTCAGCCGCCGGGGCGCGCCGGTGCCGGGGGTCACGCTGGTCGAGGCTTTCGTGTGGCTCGGGCTGGTGCCGCTCGTGACTTATGCCCTTACCTTCCTGCCCGGCTACTGGCTGGCAGAGCTTCTCCATCCCTCCCCGCTCGCCGAACAGGGCCTGATCGGCTTTCATGGCGAAATCCTCGCGCTGCAAAGGCAGATACTCTCGCCCCACAATTACCAAAGCAACTGGCCGCAATGGGTGCTGAACACGCGCGGGATCTGGTATCTTTACGAGGTGGTCGACGGAGCGCAGCGCGGGGTGCTGCTGATCGGCAATCCGCTGACGATGCTGCTTGGCCTGCCGGCGCTGATCTGGTGCCTCACCAGCGGCTTGCGCCCTACGAATTGGGCGCGGCTGGGAGCGGTGATCGGCTATGTCGCGAGCCTCGGCCTGTGGGTCATCGCGCCCAAGCCCGTGCAGTTCTATTACCACTATTTCGTGCCGAGCTTTTTCCTGCTCGCCGCATTGGCGCTGGCGCTGGCCGAATGGCACAAGCGGGCACGCTGGGGCCGGCTGGCGTGGGCGGTGCTGGCCGGATCGACCGGCCTCTTCGCGCTGTTTTACAAGGTGCTCGCCGCCGCGCCGCTGCTGGACGCGATGAGCTTTGCCAAATGGACGTGGCTCACCGGCTGGCGTTAGGGCCTAGAAGCGACCCCAGACGAAGCGGTTCGACAGCGCGTAGTTCCACACCGAGCCCACCGCGATCCCGGCCAAAGCCGCCAGCACCCAGAACACGCCCTGCCCTTGGAGGAAGGTTGCAATCGCGACGTTGGCAAAGGCACCGACTGCACAGGTCGCGCAGAACCCGAGCCAGCCGCGCAGCAGCGCGCCCATGCCCTTGAGCCGCTTGTCGCGATAGGTCAGCCAGTTGTTGAGCCAGAAATTGAAGCTCATCGCCACCAGCACGGCTGCGGTCTGCGCGATCGCAAATCGCTCGCCGATGGCAAACAGCAGCAAAGTAAGCACCGCAAAGTGCACAGCGACGCCAAGGGCACCGACCGTGCCGAACAGGGCAAAGCGCGTGGGGATCACCTTGCCGAGCACCTTGTCGTAGAGCCCTGCGAGGAAATCGAACAGAATGGCGCGGTCCAGCTTGCTTTCTCCTTCGCGGCGGGCGGCGAAATTGAGGGGGAATTCCTTGACCTTCATGGGAGCATCCGCAGTGGCGAGGAGATCGAGCAGGATCTTGAAGCCGATCCCCGACAGGCGCGGCACAAGATTGCGGGCGGTGGCGGCGGGGAGCATGAAGTAACCGCTCATCGGATCGCTGAGATCAACCCCGGTGATCTTGCGCGCCAGAGCATTGGCATAGGTCGAAAGCTTCTCGCGTTCCGGCGCGGCCCAATCGGCGGTGCTGGCCCCTTCGGCGAACCGGCTGGCGACGCAGATTTCAGCCTCGCCGCTCTTGAGCGCGGCGATCATCCCGGGCAGGAGCGCGGGATCGTGCTGGTGGTCAGCATCCATCACCGCCACAAACGGCGCAGCGGTGGCGCAGAACCCCTCGATCGCAGCGCTGGCAAGGCCGCGGCGTCCGATGCGCTGGATCACGCGCACCCGTGGATCTTTGAGCGCGATGGCGCGGGCTTCGTCGGCGGTGCCATCGCGGCTATCATCGTCGACGATGATGACCTCCCAAACGGCCGCATTGCCGATCGCACGGTCGATGCGCTCGACCAGCGGGCCTAGGTTGCCGCGCTCGTTGAGCGTGGGCAGGATGATCGCCAGGTCGAGCGTCATGGGCGAGATTGCCGGCCAGATTTCGGCAAGGTCATCCTCGACCGATTCATGGCGCAAAAAGAAGGTCTGATCCATGCCCCCCTATTGGACCATAATTCTTTATAAACCATAAAATGCGGGCGCCCGAACCGCGCTAGAGCCGTTCGCGCACCGCTGCGCCGATCGCGGCGGTGCCGTGGCTCCCACCCAGATCGCCGCCGAGGATGCCGTCCGCCAGAGTCCGCGCGACAGCAGCTTCGATCCGCGCCGCCTCAGCCTCCATCCCAAACGAATGGCGCAGCATCATCGCTGCCGACAGGATCGTCGCCATCGGATTGGCCTTGCCCTGCCCGGCGATATCGGGCGCGCTGCCGTGGATTGGTTCGTAGAGGCCGAAGGTGCCGTGGGCCGTCTGGCGCTGGCCCAGCGAAGCGCTGGGGAGCAGGCCAATCGAACCCACCGCAGCGCTGGCAAGATCGGACAAGATATCGCCGAACAGATTGCCGGTCAGCACCACGCCAAACCGGTCCGGGTGGCTGACCAGCTGCATCGCGGCATTATCGACATACATGTGATCGAGCGCAACTTCGGGGTATTCCGCCGCAACCTCGATCACCACATCGCGCCACAGCTGGCTGGTTTCGAGCACATTGGCCTTGTCGACGCTGGTGAGCGGCAGGCCGCCCGCTGCCGCTGCGCGGAACGCGACATGAGCAATGCGGCGCACCTCGTGTTCGGCATAGGACATCGCGTCCCAGCCCTCGCGCTCGCCGTCATCGGTCACGCGCTGGCCCTTGGCCCCGAAATAGACATCGCCGGTCAGCTCGCGGATGATCAGCAGGTCGAGGCTGGCAGCAATATCGGGGCGCAGCGGTGAGAGGTGCTCCAGCCCGGCAAACACCCGCGCGGGGCGCAGGTTGGCGAAGAGGCCGAGGTGCTTCCTGAGGCCCAGAATCGCCTGTTCGGGCCGCAAATGGCGTTCCAGCGCATCGCAGGTCGGATCACCGACCGCGCCGAACAGCACCGCGTCCGCTTCGCGCGCCATCGCCAGCGTTTCCTCCGGCAGCGGCACGCCGTGGCGATGGTACGCGATGCCGCCCACATCGCCTTCGAACAGGGTCAACCCCGGCAGCGCCAGCGCTTCGAGCACGGCCACGGCTTCCGCCGTCACTTCGGGGCCGATCCCGTCGCCGGGCAGGACTGCAATTTTCACCAGGTATCCCCTCAAGCCATGCGCGCGAGCCGCTCGGTCAGCAGCCGCCTCGCGCCCATAACATCGCCCTTGCGCCCTGCAAGCAGGTAGTGCCCGAGCTGGCCTTCGAGCTGGCCGAGCGCCTTGAGCTGGCCCGGCAGATCCTCCGCCTGCGGCGGCGGGCCGCCGCCATAGCCAAGCTCGCGCAGCAGCATGGTTTCATAGGCGATGAGCCCACTAACCCAGCCGCGTGCCGAAGGGGCAATGGCAATGGCGCTGAGCAGCGCATCGAGCGCATCGAAGAGATCGGGATAGGGATTGCGTTCGGGCAGCGCGGTGGCCGTCAGTCCGCAAGCCCACTGGATCGCAACGGCAGGCAGCGGCTCGGTCATCAGCGCAGCGCGCGAATGTTCCAGTTCCAGCCGTGCGAACGGCAATTGGCTCGCGGAACGGGTCACCAGATCGAGCGCCACGCGGTTGCCCGGCACCATCACCGCGCGCATCTGCCGTCCGCGCCCTCCCGCGACATAGCCTGCGACCAGCCCCGCCTCGGCCGTCAACAGCCGGGCAATCGCCCCCGTCTCGCCCTGTGCGCGGGCGGCGAGGAGGATGGCCGAGGCGCGCAGGTTCATGCCTGCGGCCTTACGCTTACTTCTTGGAGAGCTTGGTTTCCAGCGCCGCCAGCCGCGCTTCGAGCGCATCGGCCTGTTCGCGCGCCTTTTGCGCCATCGCCTTGACGGTGTCGAATTCCTCGCGGCTCACGAAGTCGATGCCGCCAAACGCCTCACGCAGCCGCTCGCGCGCGCTTTCGCGGGCTTCGCGCGACATGCCTGCCATGGTGCCTGCGGCACTGTTGGCGAGTTTGACGAGGTCGGCGATGATCGGGTTCTGGCTTTGCATGGCGCGTATTTGGCGATTGGAAGGCGGCTTGTCCAGTATCGCAGCGACTACAATTCGACCCGGGTTTCCGCTCCACTTGCTCCGCGCTGCCCGCCATCAGGGTTGGCGGTCACGAACTGGTAGTTAAGCACCGCAGCAAAACACAACCACGCAAAATAGGGCAATAGCAGCAGCGCGGCCCCACGCCTTACCCGGCCGATCAGGGCAATCGCCACCAGCAAGGTCGCAATGCCGTAGCCCAGCACCAGCAGGCCGGCGACCATCTCCTGCATCCCGAAAAACACCGCCGACCAGCTCTGCGTGCCGATGAAATGCACTGCGAAGGCAATGAGTGCCGCCACGCGACCCGCTGCGCCCCACGCGCTGGCCACGATGGCGAGCGACAGGCCAATCAGGACGAACAGGATGCTCCAGACAATGCCGAACACCACCGGCGGCGGATAGATCGCGGGCTTGTTGAGGCCGGCAAACCAGGCTGTGTCCGGCCCACCAAGTTTTCCCGCGGCAAAGCCGATCAGCAGCACCAGCGGCACCATGAACAGCGACCAGCGCAGCAGACTGGCGCGGAGCTGGGACTTTGAGGCGAGAACATTCATTGCGTTTCCTTGGAGCGAAACAGCCCGGACTGGCCCCTCGCCCTTTCAATGCGGTGGCGAATAACAGAGCCCCCTACATACGCCAACTTATCGCTGAGAAATTGCCCCGCAATGAACCACCTTCCCCGGCAACAGCGGTTTGATGGTGCACAAAGTCGTGGGAAGTGCACGAAAGGCTTGGGCCGCTGGCACAACCTCTGCTAGGCGTGCCACATTCCTGCCGTGATTCGGAAGCGCGATCGCTGCAGGAAGTTTATAACGAACGCGCTTTCGCTCATTATTGTCCGAATTTTTCGGCCTTTCAGGGGAAATGACATGAAGAAGACCTTTGCGCTCGCCGCCGTCCTCGCCCTCGGCGTTGTTGCTTGCTCGCCGGCTGCTGAAGAAGCTGCTGACACCGCTGCTGACGAAACCGCCGTTGCTGAAGACGCGATGGCTGCTGAAGCTGCTCCGGCCGAAGGCGATGCCATGGCTGCTGAAGGCGATGCGATGGCTGCTGAAGCTGCTCCGGCCGAAGGCGATGCCATGGCTGCTGAAGCCCCGGCTGCCGAAGCCACCCCGGCTCAGTAAGCCTTACGGCTTGCCAGTCACGGCCTGATGGTCGTGATCGGGAAAGAATGAGACCGGTAGTGACCCACGGGTTGCTGCCGGTCTTTTCTTTGGGAGCGGCGGCTCACCCCCGCGTGGCAGCGATCAAGAATTCCACATTGCCTTCAGGTCCAGTGATCGGACTTGGCACGATACCCGTGACCGCCCAGCCCAGCCCTTCGAGCCAAAAGCGCACCTCCTCACACACCCGCGCATGCAGCGCCGGATCGCGCACCACCCCGCCCTTGCCGACCTCCTCGCGCCCCACTTCGAATTGCGGCTTGATCAGCGCGACCAGCTGACACTGCGGCGCCGCCAGCCCAAGCGGCACGTCGAGCACCTTGGCGAGGCTGATAAAGCTCGCATCGCACACCACCCAGTTGCACGCCCGGTCGATGTGCTGCGGCGTGAGGATGCGCGCGCTGGTTTGTTCCAGCACGGTCACACGCGGGTCCTCGCGCAGCCGCCACGCAAGCTGGTTGGTGCCGCTGTCGACGCAGAACACATGAGCTGCACCGTGGGTGAGAAGTACGTCGGTGAACCCGCCGGTCGACGAGCCAATATCCATTGCCACCGCGCCCGCCGGATCGAGCCCGAAATGGTCGATTGCATGCGCCAGCTTGATCCCGCCCCGGCTGACCCAGGGATGATCGCGGCCGCGCACCTCCAGCGCGATGTCTTCAGCGAGTTGCTGACCGGGCTTGGCGATCTTGGTCTTGCCCGCGAATACCAGCCCCGCCATCACCAGCGCCTGCGCCCGCGCGCGACTTTCGGCGAGGCCGCGCTCGACCAGCAGTTGGTCGACACGGCGCTTTTGGGCTTTTGGCAGGCGGGGTGGGTGATCAGGCATGGACAAGCCAAGGCTCTAGCGCGCACAATGCAGGGATGAAAGCCGCCCATCGCCTCGCCCCCGCGCTGGCCATCAGCCTCGCCTTGCCCGCCTGCGTCTCCGCGCCGGCAGAACCGGCTCCCGCACCGGCGCCCGCCTCTATTGCCCGACCAACCCCTGCGCCCTCGCCCGCGCCCGCAGTGAGCGGGTTTCTTTCCGACACCTGGATCGATGCCGCCGTTACGCCGGGCCAATGGCGTTACGAGGCGGTATTGGGGGGCAGCGCAGCCACCTTCCTCAGCCAAGACAATACTGCGCTCGCACGCTTGCGCTGCGAGCGCGGCCGGAAGACGATGTTTCTGACCTTGCCTTCCAGCGCCGCTCGCTCACCGGTTGCAGAAATCCGGACCGAGACCGAGGCTGGAGCCTTGCCGCTTCGGATGGGCGAGGGTCCGCCTGAGGCTACCATGCCCGGCGACCTTGCGTTGCTCGATGCAATGGCCCTTTCGAAGGGGAAGTTCGCGATCGGCGCACAAGGGATGCCGCCGCTCTATCTGCCCAGCCATGCCGAGGTCAGCCGGGTGATCGAGGATTGCCGCTAGGCGACCCGCCGAGCGATTCTATACATTAATATCCACAGGTTCACGCACAGCCTGTCCACATGCCGCGCCCCAAATGCAAAACGCCCGAGGTTTCCCTCAGGCGCTGCATCCCGGTTCTCGACCGGCGAAGTGTGATTATGACGTGGGAAAAGAAATAAACAAGACTTGTCCTGACGAATCACATGATTCAAAACAACACCCGAGGCCAGCGGCGAACGCGGTCCTCGGCCCCCGGTGAAACGAGAGGGTCTTGGCACACTAGCGCGAAAGGAGGTGATCCGATGTCTCATGGTTCAGCAGAGAGGTCGGCAAGTTTCCGCGCGAGGCACTATCGGTAATTTCGGATACCCTTAGAGGCTTCGTGAGCGGCACTTCCTGGCCGCTGACCATGAAAGGGCGTTTCCACCGACGGGCTGGAAGCGCCCTTTTCATTGTTTGTTTTGCGAACCCGCCTCCGCGGGTTCGTCCTCGGTGCGTTTCGAGCCCTGCGGGCTCGAGCACCTGCGGGCGGCCGGTCGGCCTTGCGGTCGCGATGCGACCGTTCAGGCCTCCCCCTTTAATGCAATGGGACCATCCTCGGGATGGTGGAGGGGCAGGCACTGCCAACACGTGTCTTGCCCTTGGGACCGTGCAGCATTAGGCGCTTTGCCATGGACTTTATCCGCCTCCCCCACCCCGCGCCTACGCCCGCCGACATCCGCGAGCAGTTGATCGCTGATCCCGGCTTCGGGACCGTGTTCACCGATCACATGGTCGTGATCGACTATGACGAGGCGCTGGGCGGCTGGCAGACCCCCACGGTGGCCCCGCGCGGCCCCATCCCGCTCGATCCGGCGGCGAGTGTGCTGCACTATGCGCAGGAAATCTTCGAAGGCCTCAAGGCCTATCGCCATCCCGATGGCGCACTCGGCCTGTTCCGGCCCGAAGCCAACGCCGCACGCTTCAACGCTTCGGCGGACCGGCTGGCGATGCCGCATCTCCCGCCCGAGCTGTTCATTGCCAGCATCCGCGCGCTGCTGGAGGTGGATGGCGACTGGTATCCGGCGGTCGAGGGCGGCTCGCTGTACCTGCGGCCCTTCATGATCGCGACCGAGGCCTTCCTCGGGGTGCGTCCGGCGAAGAAATACAAGTTCATCGTCATCGCAAGTCCGGCCGGCAATTACTTCAAGTCCGGCGCCAAGGCGGTGAGCATCTGGATTTCCGACTACACCCGCGCCGCCCCCGGCGGCACTGGGGCGGCCAAGTGCGGGGGCAATTACGCTGCCAGCCTTGTGCCCACCGGACAGGCCTTTGCGATGGGCCATGACCAAGTGCTGTTCCTCGATGCGGTCGAGCGCCGCTGGGTCGAGGAACTGGGCGGCATGAACCTGTTCTTCGTCTTCGCCGATGGCACCGTCATCACCCCGCCGCTGACCGGCACGATCCTCCCCGGCATCACCCGCGACAGCCTGATGACGCTGCTGGAAGAACAGGGCCTCACAGTCTCCGAATCCCCCTACGCCATCGACCAATGGCGCGCGGACGCGGCGAGCGGCCATCTGGTCGAAGTGCTCGCCTGCGGCACGGCAGCGGTGGTGACAGCGGTCGGCAAAGTCGCCTCGCACGACGGCGAATTCACCATCGGTGCAGGCGGGATCGGTCAGACCACCGCGGCCCTGCGCGAAACGCTGGTGGGCCTCCAGACCGGCCGGATCGCGGACACCCACGGCTGGGTGATGCGGATATAGGCGCATGGGCGATCCCTTCCGCCAACCCTTGTGGCGCCGCGAGTGGGTGGGAGTGGCCGTGGCATTCCTTGCGATAGCGGGATTGCTCCTTTCCGTTAAGGTCTGGTGGACCGAGCGGCGCGAAGCGCTGCGTGCGCAGACGCCGGAGATTATATCCGCCGCCTACCTCGGCACAGGCGCAATCGTGGAGAGACGCTTCCAGCCCCGTGAGAGCCAGGCCGTCTTCGTCAGGATGGAGGACGGGTCGAAGCGGATGTTCCGTTTGAACGGGCCGGGCCCATCGCTCGAAGGCTGTAAGATTGGCGGTCCGATCACGCTCGAGAAGCGCGGCCTCGCGGTGTCCCTCGGCGCATCGCCATGCTCTGGAGGACCGGCAAGCACGGGCAAGGCGGTAGAGGGATGACCCCGCAGCCCATCCAAGTCGCCGCGCTCTACAAGTTTACGCCCTTCTCTGATCCCGAGGCCCTGCGCGCGCCCCTGCTCGCCGCCTGCGAGGCGGCGGGGATTAAGGGCACGCTGCTGCTCGCGCGCGAGGGGATCAATGGCACCATTGCGGGCACCGATAACGCGCTGGCGGCGGTGCTCGATATGATCCGGGCGCTGCCGGGGTGCGCGGAGCTCGACGTGAAGTTTTCAGGGGCGCCCGCGACGCCGTTCTACCGCATGAAGGTGCGGGTGAAGCGCGAGATCGTGACCATGGGCGAGCCCGACATCAACCCGACCCTCAGCGCGGGTCACTATGTCGACCCGCATGATTGGAACGCGCTGATCGCCGACCCCGATACGGTGGTGATCGACACCCGCAACGATTACGAAGTCGCAGTCGGCACATTCGCAGGCGCGGTCGATCCGCGCACGCCCACCTTCCGCGATTTTCCCGCCTGGTTCCGCGAACACCGCGAGGAATTGCTCGATGGCAAGAAACGCGTGGCGATGTTCTGCACCGGCGGCATTCGCTGCGAGAAATCCACAAGCTTCCTGCGCGCCGAGGGGATTGACGAAGTCTATCACCTCAAGGGCGGCATTCTCAAATATCTTGAACAAGTGCCTGCGCAGCAGAGCCTGTGGGAAGGCGAATGCTTCGTCTTTGATGAGCGGGTGACGGTGCGCCATGGCCTCGAACAGGGCACGTTCCAGCTGTGCCGCGCTTGCCGCCGCCCGCTCGATGCCGAAGCGCTCGCGCACCCCGATTACGAGGACGGCGTGAGCTGCCCCGTCTGCATCCACGAACGCACTCCCGAACAACGCGCCGGCTATGCCGAGCGCCAGCGGCAGGAAGCCCTCGCCAAGGCGCGGGGCGAATTGCATGTCGGCGCGGTGCGATTGCCGAAGGAATGAGTTCGCCGATCCTCTATTCCTTCCGCCGCTGCCCCTATGCCATCCGCGCGCGCATGGCCTTGTGGGTGGCGGGGATCACCGTCGAATTGCGCGAAGTGAAGCTCGCCGCCAAGCCGCCGCAGCTTGCTGAAGCCTCGCCCAAAGCGACCGTACCGGTGCTGGTTCTGGCCGATGGCACCATCATCGACGAGAGCCTCGGCATCATGCGCTGGGCGCTCGCGCAGCATGACCCCGAGGGCTGGCTGGCGGGCGATGACGGCGGGCTGATCGCGGTGAACGACGGGCCATTCAAGCACCACCTCGACCGCGCCAAGTATCCGGGTCGGTACGAGGAGGACGGCATCACCGATCACCGCGCCGCCGCCCTCGCGCTGCTCGTCCCGCTGGAGGCGCGGTTGGAAAGCGGGCCTTACCTTTGCGGGCAATCCCGCACCCTCACCGATATCGCCCTGTTCCCCTTCATTCGCCAGTTTGCTGCCATCGACCCCGCGTGGTTCGCGCAGCAACCTCTGCCGCGCTTGCAGAGGTGGCTTGACGGCCACGCGGCGTCGGAACTTTTCGCCGCCATCATGCCCAAATTCGCGCTGTGGCAGGCGGGCGATGCGGCGACATTTTTTGGACCAGATGCCCCCACTGCCGTCATCCCAGCGCAAGCTGGGACCTAGGGCGGCAAGCGCTGTTCTATGCGGCCCTAGGCCCCAGCTTGCGCTGGGGTGACGTTAGGGGAAACGTCTGGGTTTCCTGCCAACCCCGCCTTGAACGCATCCACCAGCCAGCTCGCCGCAGGGCCGAGCCGCGTGTCGCGCCGCCACAGCGCGTTGAGGCCGTAATGCGCCCCCGGCTTTTCCGGAAGGTCCAGTGCCACCAGCGCGCCGCTCGCGAGATCGCCCGCGACCATGCCGCGCGGCATGTTGCCCCAACCGAGGCCTTCTTTCAGCAGCGAATGCTTCGCCCCCAGATCGCCCAGCCGCCAGATGAGCGGGCTCAGGACAGAAAACTCGCGGCCTTCCGTCAGCGGCGAGCGGTCGGTCAACACCAATTGCAGGTGGCGGCGGCTTTCTCCCGGCGCGATACCGGCCTGTGCCAAGGGGTGCGAGGGCGCGGCGACGGGGATCAGGTCGACCTCCCCCACCGCCTGCCGCTCCAGCGCGGGTTGATCGCCGATGACCGGCCCGCCGATGGCGAGATCGGCCCCGCCTTCAATCAGGCAGGATGCGACCGCGCCCAATCCTTCGATCCGCAAGGTCAGCGCGCAAGTCGGGAACATGCGCCGGAATTCGCCCAGCACCCGCGCGGTGACCTCGCTCGGGACCATCACGTCGACCACCAGCGTCAGCGAAGGCTCTTGCCCCGCATGGAGCGAGCGGGCCTTGGCCAGCAGTGCATCGACCCCGTCGGCCACACGCCGCGCCTCGGCCAGCAGCCCCGCTCCCGCCGCCGTCAGCACCGGACGGCGCGAGCCTTCGCGCTCGAACAGGCTGAGGCCCAGCTGCGCCTCCAATTGCGCAATTCCATAAGACACCGCCGACACTGCGCGCCCCATGGCGGCCGCCGCGCCGCCAAAGCTGCCATGCTCGGCCACAGCGAGGAAAATGCGCAGTTGATCGAGGGTAGGATCGCCGAGCTTCATATCTCACATGTTCAGATATTCCGAACATCTTGGCAAGTTTTATTGCACTTATCCGCACAGGCTTGGTGTCCTATCTGGGCTTCACCAAGACAGGAGACACGACATGATCGAACTTCGTCCCTTCAACACCCTCGGCGCCGCCAACCACGGCTGGCTCGATGCGCATCATCACTTCTCTTTCGCCAATTACCACGATCCCGCCCGCGTCCATTGGGGCGCACTCAGGGTCTGGAACGATGACGCGATCGCGCCCGGCACCGGCTTTCCCACCCATCCGCACAGCGACATGGAAATCATCACCTATGTCCGCAAGGGCGCGATCACGCACCGCGACAGCATGGGCAATGAAGGCCGCACCGAAGCGGGCGACGTGCAGGTGATGAGCGCCGGCAATGGCGTGCGCCACTCGGAATACAACCTCGAAGGCGAGGAAACCACGCTGTTCCAGATCTGGATCATCCCCGACGAGCGCGGCGGCGAACCCAGCTGGGGCGCGCGCCAGTTCCCCAAGGACGACCGCAACGGCAGCTTCGTGCCGCTCGCGAGCGGCGTGGCGAACGACAATGATGCACTCAAGATCCGCGCCGATGCGCGGGTGCTGGGGGCGACGATCCGGGCCGGGGAAAGCGTGACCTACACGCCCCGCAGCGCTGACCGTCACCTCTATCTGGTGCCCGCCACCGGCAAGATCCGCATCGACGATGTCGAGGCGAATGCCCGTGATGGTGTCGCGATCACAGCGCAACAATCGGTGACGATCACCGCGCTGGAAGACAGCGAAGTCGTGCTGGTCGACGCTGCCTGACACCACCCCGCCGGAGCCGGCCGCCCCCCTCTCCCCCGAGCGGTCGGCTCCACCCCCCTTCCTCTCTTGCACAAAAGGAACCCTGCCATGAGCAACATTCTCTACATCACCGCCAGCATCCGTTCGGACGCCGAGAGCATCTCGCGCGGGCTGGGCCAGTCCATCGTCGATGGCCTTGCTGCCAAGAGCGGTGCCAGCGTCACCACCCGTGATCTGGCCGCCAACGACCTGCCCTATGTCAGCGCCGAGCGGTTTGGCGCGAACCTCACCCCGGCGGCGGATCGCACGCCGGAGCAGGCCGAGCTCGCCGCCATCGCCGACACCCTGATCGCCGAATTGCAGGCGGCCGACACAATCGTGATCGCCTCGCCGATCTACAATTTCGGCCCGCCCGCCGTGCTCAAGGCCTGGGCCGACCTCGTCGCCCGTGTCGGCACTACCTTCCGCTACACCGCCAATGGCCCCGAAGGCCTGCTGACCGGCAAGAAGGCCTATCTCGCCATCGCCAGCGGCGGCACCCCCGTGGGCGCTGACTTCGACTACATGAGCCGCTGGCTGACCTTCTTCCTTGGTTTCCTCGGCATCACCGATGTCGCAATCGTGGCGGCCGACGGGATCATGGGTGTGGACGGCGAGGAAAAGATCGCCGCCGCCAAGGAAGCCGCGCTCAAGCTCGCGGCCTGATCGGCGCATTGCATCGTGAACCGGGGGCGTCCCTCGCCCCCGGTCACCCGTTCGCGGGTCGTCGGCGGGTCATTGCCGTTTCATCGCGGGGTCATTGCCACGCTCGTTGTGGCAATTTATGTTCTTGAAATGTTTCACGTGAAACATCGCTGGCTTACAGCTTGGGCCGCATCAGCCACGGTTTGAAGATCGTGCGGCTGGGGCGGATGACGATGATCGCCACGCCGGTCAGCGCCATCGTCCCGCCGACGATCAATGACCAGTCGATCGTGTCCCCCGTCAGCCACGTCCCGAAGGCGATGGTCAGCAGCGGGGTCAGCAGGGTGAGCGGCACGATCAGGTTCGCATCATGGCGCTGGAACAGCCGGAAATAGGATGAATGCGCGCCGACCGACACCACCAGCCCGGCAAACAGCACGCACCCCGCCACTGCCAGCGGCGCGGCCTCCACGGCGGCGATCTGCCCCGTTTCCAGCAGCAGCGATGCTGGCAGCATCACCGCCAGCGAAGCCACTGCGGCCCACGCCTGCAAGGTCACCGAGCCAATCTCGATCCGCTTGACGAACACCGAGGCGAAGGCCCCGATCAACACCCCGGCAAAGGCAAACCCCAGCCCCACCGGATCATTCGCCCCCGAAGGCGCGCCGATCGCAAGCCCCACGCCGCCCAGCGCCAGCGCCATCCCCAGCCCGCGCCGCCAGCGCACTTCCTCGCCCAGAAAGATGACGGCAAACAGGACGGTAAGCGGCGCTCCTGAGAGATTGACGATCCCCACCGCCGAGGGGCTCGCGGTCTGTAGCCCCACGAATTGCAGCCCGAAACTCCCCCCCGTCACTGCAAACCCGACGGCAAGCACCAGCGGCAGGCGCTGGGGAATATGGCGTAGCAGCGGGAACAGCACCGCCAGCACCGTCGCCGAACGCAACACGGTGTAGAACAGCGGTGGCAGGCCAAGCGTTGACACCGCGATCTTGCTCACCACCACATTCATCGCCCAAGCGACGTTGCAGAACAGCATGATCCCGAGCGCGGAGAGGGGTAGGCTCTTGGGCATCAGGCGGGAGGGTCGCCGAATACCTCGCGCACCACATCCTCGGGCAGCTTCTCCCGCAATTCTGCGCGCCACACGGTCGCCACCGCATCGGACGGCGCGCGCCAGTCCCCGCGCGGGGAAAGTGCGCCTTGCGAGCTGACCTTGGGCCCGTTGGGAAGCGCGGAACGCTTGAACTGCGAGAAGCCGAAGAAACGGTGCAGGAACTTGTCCAGCCAATGCGCAATGGTCGGCAAGGTATAGGCATTGCGGCGATCCGCCGGGAAGCCCGCAGGCCACAGCCCCGCTGCAGCATCCTTCCACGCATGCCACGCCAGAAACGCAACCTTGGAAGGGCGCTGACCATAGCGGATCACGTGGTGGAGGAAGAAGTCGTTCAATTCGTAAGGCCCCACCAGACTCTCGGTCGATTGTACCGCACCGCCCGCACCCGGCGGCACCAGCTCGGGGCTGATCTCGGTGCCCAGCACCTCGCCGAGCACCTCCGCGCAGGAATCACAGAATTGTCCGGTGGCGATCACCCAGCGGATCAGATACTGGATCAGCGTCTTGGGCACGCCTGCATTGATCCCGTAATGGCTCATGTGGTCGCCCACACCATAGGTGCACCAGCCGAGCGCCAGCTCGCTGAGGTCGCCCGTGCCGAGCACAAAGCCTCCATGCTGGCCTGCGAGGCGGAACAGGTAATCGGTGCGCAGGCCCGCCTGGACATTCTCGAACACCACGTCATGCACCGGCTCGCCATCAGCAAAGGCGTGGCCGATATCGGCGAGCATCCGGTTGGCGGCAGGGGTAATGTCGATCTCACCCGCCGTGATCTCCAGCGCCGCCATCAGGCGGAGAGCATTGGTCTTGGTGCCCTCGGACGTGCCGAAGCCGGGCATGGTGTAGCCCCGGATGAAGCTTCTCGGCAGGCCCAGTCGGTCGCACGCCTTGGCCGCAACGATCAGCGCATGGGTGCTATCGAGCCCGCCCGAAATCCCGATCACAAGGCTCTTTGCGCCCGTGGACTCGATTCGCCGCATCAGCGCATCGACCTGGATGTTGAAGGCCTCGTAACAGTCCTCGTCGAGCTTGTCGGGCCGGTCAGGGACAAAGGGGAAGCGCGCGACATCGCGCCTAAGGCCAATGTCGCCTGCGGTGAAGGCATGCTCGAACACGACCTTGCGATAGAAATCTTCCGGGTTGCCTTCAGCGGCGGCGGCATCGGCGAAGGTCTGGTTGCGCAGACGCTCCGCTGCGAGGCGCGCGGTGTCGATATCGGCGATGCACAGCTCGCCGCGCCGGTCGAACCGTTCGCTCTGGGCGAGAAGCGTGCCCATTTCGTAGATCACGCCCTGCCCGTCCCACGCGAGATCGGTGGTGCTCTCCCCATGCCCGCTCGCCGAATAGACATAGGCGGCGATGGCGCGGCTGGCACTCGAACGGCAGTGCAGGTGGCGGTCATCCGCGCGCCCGATGGTGACGGGCGAGGCGGAGAGGTTGCACAGGATCAGCGCGCCCGCGAGCGCGGTGCGCATCGCCGGCGGGATCGGCGCCCAGAAATCCTCGCAGATCTCCACCCCGATGCTGAAGCCCGGCAGGTTCCCGGCGGTAAAGACCAGATCGGTGCCGAAGGGCACCTCCATCCCCGCCACCCCAATCCACAATTCGCGCGTATCGCGCCCCGAGGTGAAATAGCGCTTTTCATAGAACTCGCGGTAATTGGGCAGGAAGCTCTTCGGCACCACGCCGAGCAACTCGCCGCCCGCGATCACCAGCGCGCAGTTGTAAAGCTTGCCCGCCCGCCGCAGCGGTGCGCCGACCACCAGCACCGGGCTGATGTCAGCCGAAGCCGCCACGACCTCCGCCACCGCCTGCTCAACCCGGTCAAGCAGCGCCTCCTGCAGCAGCAGATCATCGATCGCATAGCTCGAGAGGCACAGCTCCGGGTACACCACCAGATCGACCTGCGCCGCATGGGCCTTCGCGGCCTCGGCCAGCACGCCCTTGGTGTTGTAGGCGACATCGGCCGGACGACTGCACGGGGTCGCGGTGGCGACCCGGACGAAGCCGTGTTCGTGGCAATCGAAGAAGGGGTGCGAGGTTTCGGGCATGGTGCTTGCGCGCTCCGGGTGGTTCGGGGAAAGCCTCTAGCGAGGAATCCGCAAGGTTCCTAGCAGGGCGGCTGAGGGGGCCGCAAAAGTCCTGCTTTGCCGCGCCCTAGTCTTTCGATGCTCACCGATGCTTGCACCTTGGCGGGGCAGCGCCCAAGTGTCGCGGGTAACCTTCAAGGAGCCTTCGCACCATGGCCGATCCCACCTACACCCCGCCCGCCGTCTGGAGCGCCGACACCGTTTCGGGCGGACGCTTCGCCGGCATCAACCGGCCGACCGCCGGCGCGCGCGAGGAGCGGGAGCTACCGGTGGGCGAGCACCCCTTCCAGCTTTATTCGCTCGCCACCCCCAACGGGGTGAAGGCGACAATCATGCTCGAAGAATTGCTCGAAGCCGGGCACGCGGGCGCGGAATATGACGCCTGGACGGTCAATATCGGCGCGGGCGAGCAATTCGGCAGCGGCTTTGTGGGCATCAACCCCAATTCCAAGATCCCCGCCCTGCTCGACCGCAGCGGCCCCGCGCCATTCCGGGTGTTTGAGAGCGGCGCGATCCTTGTGCACCTCGCGGAAAAATTCGGAATGTTCCTGCCCACCGAGCCGCAGGCCCGCGCTGAGGTGTTGAGCTGGGTGTTCTGGCAGGTCGCAAGCGGTCCCTTCATTGGCGGCGGTTTCGGGCATTTCTACGCCTATGCGCCCGAGAAATACGAATACCCGATCAATCGCTACGCGATGGAAACCAAGCGCATCTTCGACGTGGCGGACAAGCGCCTCGCCGAGAGCCGGTTCCTTGCCGGCGATGAATACACCCTCGCAGATATCGCCAACTTCCCGTGGCTCGCGCCGTTTGTGGAAGGCAATATCTACAACGACGCCAAGACCTTCCTCAACATCGACGAATACACCAACGTCGCCCGCTGGGTGGCCGAGATCAACGCGCGGCCCGCAGTGCAGCGCGGGCGGATCGTCAACAAGGTGTGGGGCCACGAGGATACGCAATTGAAGGAACGCCATTCGGCGGCCGACTTTGAAGGCAAGCGGCTGGAGGCCGGCCCCCCGGCCTGAACGGCGCGGCGAAAGCGCGAATTTACGTGCTTTCGCCCCCTTCACATCTTGATCGAAGCCGCTATAGAGCGCCGCTCTTGCTGGGGCGTAGCCAAGCGGTAAGGCAGCGGTTTTTGGTACCGCCATGCGAAGGTTCGAATCCTTCCGCCCCAGCCAGACCTATCCTAAAATATTGCAATCCTAGGATTTTCATCCACCGCCTCGCCCGGACAGGAGCCGGACGACGCGGGCGAGACGTGCCTCCCGCCCGCGTCTTTTCCTGAAACAGGGAACCCGGTCCTAGAACCGATAACTCACCCGGCCATAGATGAACCGGCCGTTGAAGCCGAAGGGTGAGAAGCTTGAAAACGGCAGGAAGTAGTTGTTGGCTGAGTTATTGCGCGGGTTGCCGGTCACCGGATCAGTGCCAACCCCGGTGGGGTTCGAAGTCGGATATTTGTCGAGCAGGTTGTTCGATCCCACCGCGAATTCGAGCCCGTTGATCGGCTCGACCCGCACCTCGGCATCAAGCACCCAGGCCGGCGCAATCGTCAGGTCGGTAAAGGCATCGGTGCCCGGCGCCAGCACTCGGCCGAACCGGTTGCCACGCAGCGTCAAGGAAACCCAGTCCTGCGAATAATCGAGGCCGAGATTGATCCGGTCGCGCGGCTGGCCCTGCTCGATGCGCAGCGATTCCAGACGCCCGAACAGCACGACCCCCGGCACCTGATTGAGCGCGCCCGGCGTATCGTTGCGGCCGGTGATCTCATTGTCGGTCCAGTTGTAGCCCGCGGTCAGATTGAGCTTGCCCGAGCTGCCAATGTCCATCCGGTAGGTTGCAATCGCGTCGACCCCGCGGGTGCGGGTGTCGATCCCGTTGATGAAGAAACGGGCCGCCGAGATGGTGTTGAACCCGGCATTGTTGAGGATCGTCGCAATCGCGCGCCCCGCGCCGGTGCCGCTCGGATTGCCATTGGCATCGCGGGTTGCCGAGAGGTTCTCGGTCAGGACGATGCGGTCATCAATATCGATCTGGAACCAGTCAACCGTAAGGTTGAAGCGCGCAAACGGGCTCAAGACCGTACCAACCGACCAGTTGAATGCGGTTTCGGGCTTGAGCGGCGATGCGCCGAGTGCCTGAGCGACCGGGTTCCCGACCGGCAGGGTCACGGCGTCGACCAGCACGCCTGCCACGTTGTTGGTCGCAGCGGCGGCGAAGAACTGCTGAGCGACGCCCGGGGCGCGGAACCCAGTCGAAGCCGCGCCGCGGATCGCCAACCAGTCGGTGATTTCAAACCGGGTGGCAATCTTGCCGTTCCAGTCGCTGCCAAAGTCGGAATAGTCCTCATAACGGCCTGCAAGCTGCAGGTTCCACTGCGGGATCAGGTCGATATCGAGTTCGGCATAGGCCGAGAAGTTCTCGCGGGCATTGACGCCCACGACCGAAACGCCACCGATGGTCGGCTGAAAGCCGGGGAACACCTGGCTGCCCGGCGCCGCGCCCGCGGTGCTGGTGTTGAGCGGGTTGTTCTGGTTCACCCGCACGCCGCCAAAGCGGAAGCTATCCGGCTCACCCGGGCTGACCTGGAAGGATTCGCGCCGGTACTCCAGACCGAAGGCCAGCGTGGTGCGATCGAACAGGCCTTCGATATCGCGGGTAACACCGAAATTGTTGATCCATTGGGTGTATTTCAGACCGCCAGCGTCAAACTCTGTGGGGCTGGCCGCGCCGAGCGAAGCATTGAGCGAATTGAGCACGCGGTAATCGACCTGATTCTGGCCATATTGCGCCGAAAGATCGAAATCCCACCCGCCCAGTTCGCCGCGAATGCCGCCGGTGATGGACCAGTCCTTCGAAAGCGTGTCAATTTCCGGCAGGAACCCATCGGGATAGATGGCCACGACGTTGCGCGCATCCGAGGGGATGCGATAGAAGCCGGCGGAATTCCCGCGCCGTTCGCCATAGCCGCCAAACGCATAGAATTCGACCTGATCATCCAGCGGGATGCCCATATTGGCAAACAGCGAGAAATCCTCGGTCCGCGCATCGCCATATCGGTGCGAGCGGCGGTCAAAGGTCTGCTCGCGCGGGTCACGCAGACCGCCGACGATATTGTACTGCGTGCGTCGGTCATAGCCGGTGCGGTTGGTGTCATCGCGGTCGCGATACTCTGCGGTCAGGTTGATGAACCCGTCTGCGCCGAGCGGAAGGCCAAAGTTCGATGATAGCGTCAGCACCCCGCCATCGGTCACGCTGAGCTTCTTGCCCGTATCGTTCACGGCCAGCGTGCCATCGGGTGCCAGCGTGGGCTGGCCGTTGGCGCCAATCACGAGGCCGGTAATCTCGTTCACCCCGTCGATATTGGTGACATAGCCGCCATAGGTGGCCGAGAATGTTGCGCCCTTCCGCGCGTTGTTGAGCTGGAAGTTGATCACCCCGGCGATCGCGTCCGAGCCATATTGCGCCGCCGCGCCATCGCGCAGCACTTCGATCTGGCCAATCGCGGAAGCCGGGATGAAGTTGATGTCGACCGCCTGCGTCCCGCGCCCGACCGAGCCATTGATGTTGAGCAGCGCCGAGGCATGGCGGCGCTTGCCGTTGATGAGCACGAGGGTCTGGTCCGCGCCCAATCCGCGCAAGGTGGCGGGTCGGATCACGTCGGTACCGTCGGTGATCGAGGGCTGCGGGAAGTTGAGACTCGGCACCAGATCGCGCAGCAGGCGCGCGGTTTCGGTTAAGCCGGAATTGTTCAGCTGATCGGCGGTGATGAGATCGATCGGCACGGCGCTGTCACCGACGGTGCGGTCGGCACGGCGCGAACCCGTCACGATGATCGCCTGTCCGGCGTCGGTCGCCTGCGTTTCCTCGTCCTGCGCGAAGGCAGGCGTTGCAGGCATGACAAGCGAGGCAAGAAGGAGAGCGCGAATTCGCATGATGACCACCTTTATGACTTATATTTTGCGATGCGATATGAACGCGCGGGAGCGTTGGTGATGCAACAAAAATGCAACCGAGGCCCAAAAAGTCGAATGATTGTTGCGGCAAGGCAACAGTTTGGCGGCAATTAGTTGCGATGATTCTCCCCCGCAAAATGATGGACATGATGATGCAATGGGGCATTTACCCCATGCCGCTGCGTAACAATTCACTTGGCGATCGGCATCGCGCCTTTACCATTGCGCGCAATGAGTGACCTCTCTCCGCTCGTCCTTGCGCTGCCGGCTTTGATCACCGCCGGTGCGGCTGCTGGCTTTGCCGGCGGCCTGTTTGGTATTGGCGGTGGGTTTGTGGTTGTGCCGGCGCTGATGTTCTTGCTCCCGATCATCGGAGTCTCGCCTGAACAAACCGCCCATGTCGCTGTTGGCACGTCGCTCGCCTCGATCATTTTCACCTCGATCCGTGCGACCAGCAGCCATGCGCAGCGGGGATCGGTGGATTTCAGCCTGCTGCAAAGCTGGGCGGTGTGGGTGATGGGCGGGACCGTGCTGGGCACACTGCTAGCCGACATGGTCTCCGGCGCTTACCTGGCGGTGATCTTCGGCACAGGAGTGCTGGGCTTTGCAATCTATTTCCTGCTGCCCGCGCGCCAAGGCGCCCCGCTGTTTGCAGCCTTACCTTCGGGCCTGCCGCGTGCAGGCATCGCCAGCGCGCTCGGCATGTTCTCGACCCTGCTCGGGATCGGGGGCGGCACACTCACCACCGTCACGATGACGATCTGCGGCACCCCGATCCACCGCGCGATCGGCACGGCAGCGGGGATGGGCGCGGTAATTGCGATTCCGGCGACTATCGGCTTCATTATCATCGGCCTTGGCGAACGCGGACTTGGCTGGGGCGCTTTGGGTTACGTGCATTTGCCAGCCGCCGCCGTGTTGATTACCACATCGGTCATCTTTGCCCCCATGGGCGTTGCGGCAGCACACTATCTTGCGCCCGCCATTTTGCGCCGGGTTTTCGGACTTTATCTCACCTTCATCGGTGTTCTGATGATCGCCAAATTCTGACGCTTCCACGCTCTTTTGCAAAGGAACTGCCCATGCCGACCAATCGCCGATCCTTCCTCGCCGGGGCCAGCCTTGCCAGCGGCTTGGGCGCGCTGCCGCTTTCGAGCCTCAGCGCCGCGATGAGCAGCGCCGCCGCCGCTGAGCCCGATTTCGGACCCAAGATCGGGCAGGCGCTCCTGAGCCGCAACGAGAACCCCTATGGCCCCGCCCCTTCCGCCCTGCGCGCCATCGCCGAAACCGCCAAGATGGGCTGCTACTACACCGACCGCGGCGTGGAACGCCTGATCGCGATGATCGCCGAGCGCCATTCGGTCAGCCCCAAGCAGGTGGTAATCGGCGACGGATCGACCGAAATCCTGTGTGCCATCGCCCTCGCCTGGGGCCGCAAGGGCACGATCTTGTGCCCCGATCTGTTCTGGGACACGACCGTGCTTTATGGTGAGCGACAGGGCGTAACATCGGTCCGGGTGCCGCTAGCAGCAGACATGAGCGTCGATCTGGCGGCGATGGCATCCAAGGTCGATAGCGGCGTGTCGCTGGTGCAGATCTGCAATCCCAACAACCCCACCGGTATGCTGATCCCGGCCAGCGATCTGCGCGCTTTCAGCCGCAAGGTCGCGCCGAAGGCCACGGTGCTGATCGATGAAGCCTACAACGAGCTCACCGACCGGCCCGACGACAACGCCATGATCGATCTGGTGCGCGCCGGAGAAGACGTGATCGTGTGCCGCACCTTCTCCAAGATCTACGGCATGGCAGGGCTGCGCGTCGGCTATGCCATTACCAGCGAGGCCAATGCCGCGACGATCCGATCGCACCTGATGAGCTTCGGCGGCAATCTCGCCGGGGTGGCAGCGGCGATTGCGAGCTATAATGACACCACGTTCCTCAACCAGTCGCGCGCGATGGTGCTCGAAGGGCGCGCTATGATCAACGAAGCCGTCGCCAAGGCCGGGCTGACCGCCCTGCCCTCGCAAACCAATTTTGTCTTCGTGCAGGTGCCCGATGCCGATGCCCTGCGCGATGCCATGGCCGCGCAGGGGATCGCGATCCGCGGTGCCTATGGCCCGTGGAAGGGCTATTCGCGGGTCAGCACCGGCAAGATCGAGGACGTCGCCCGCTACACCGCCGCGCTGCCAGAAATGGCCGAGAAGCTCTGGGCCTGAGGTGTTGTGTGCAGGGCGGCGCGATGCTGATCCTGCCATAGGCATTTGCCCGCTCGGATTTTGCAATCTCCGCGGCGTTTGACCTGTGTTGCTTGCTTGTCACTTGACGATCAAGCCAGCTTGACGGATGCTCCTTTATCTTTGCGGCACATGACGCCATGGCATCGCCGGAGTCGGTGCCACAGCTTGAACGATAGAGCGTTGAAGCTGCAGAGCCAAAAATTGGCGGATGGGGATCGTCTGCCGGGTGGTCTGGTCGCGCATGCTTGCTGCTCTGCCTCCCCGTGATCCCCGTACTTGGCGATAGGGGATGAGGGTATGGGACAGTCCGGCGGGGACAAATCAGGCGATGGCGGCTGGATAGCCTCCCTCACATACAAGAGCACCGCGACATCTTCGCCGGGATCAGCCGATCTTCAGGCGCTGGTCGGTAAGGCCCGCAAGCGCAACCGCAGTCTGGGCGTCACCGGCATGCTGTTGTTCGAAGACGGCTGCTTTCTCCAGACCATCGAAGGACCACCGGACAAGCTTGATGCGCTTTGGGTCTCGATCAAGCGTGACACCCGTCATGATCACATCGAAGTGATCAGCGAACATATCGTCTCGGCGCGCCTGTTCTCGGACTGGGATCTGCTGCTTTACAGCCGCCTTGACGAAGCACCCACCGGCACACCGCGCACCGCACGGCCGATGCCCGAAGCGGTGTCGGGATATGTCGCCGAGCTCGTGCGGCTCGCGCTCGATGCCGACGATATCCGCCTCAACGCCTTTATCGCTGCCTTGGCAGAAGAGGGCTGGACCAGCACGGCGATCGTCTCGCTGCTGATTGAACCGGCGGCCTGCGCGTTGGGCGATGCGTGGCTGGCGGATGAGTGCTGCGAGATCGATCTCACCATCGGGCTCAGCATGTTGCAGATGGCCGGCCACGCTGTGCGCTATAGTCAGACCGCCGACACCATCCGCAACAGCCGCTATTCGGTCCTGCTCGCCACCGCGCCCGGAGAGCCGCATATGCTTGGCACCTCGATGCTGGCCGATCAGTTCACTGATGCGGGCTGGCGGGTCGATATGACCTTTCCTGATAGCGCCGAGGCGCTGACCAATCAGGTGCGCGCTCAGCACCCGGATGCGCTCGACATCGGGCTCTCGGACGCGCTGGGGCGTGAAGCGTCGATCGAGCGCTTGCGCACGACGATTGCCCGCAGCCGGATTGCCGTGGCGGGTGAACCGATCGTGATCTCGGTCGGCGGGCGGTTGTTCGCCGAGGCTCTGGCCACCGCGCAATCGGTTGGCGCAGACCATGCGCGCAAGACCTCCGCCGGAGCGAGCTTGCGCATGGCCGAGCTGGTGCGGGAAAGCCGCAAGGCGCGCGGCCTTTGATCCACTGATCGGCGGGCCAAGGAGCCCGCCGCAGTCCCATCGACATTTGCAGCGCCAGCGGGCAAGAGGCCGCGCTCCGTTCCCCTAAACGCGTCTGGTCTGCTTGATGGTCTCGCCCTTTATCCTGCTCCAGCATATCGTGCCGCAGCACGCCTTGTCCCGGCTTGCCGGAGCAGTGGCGGCGAGCGAGCGGCCATGGCTGAAGGATCGCCTGATCCAGCGGTTCATCGCCGCCTACGACGTCGACCTCGCCGATGCGGCGCGCGACGCCCGCGAATTTTCCAGCTTCAATGATTTCTTCACCCGCGAGCTGAAGCCCGGCGCGCGGCCGCTGGCTGATACCGAAAGGTTCATCCTCAGCCCGGCCGATGGCGCGATCAGCCAATTGGGCACGATTACCGGCGGTGAGATCATCCAAGCCAAGGGCCGCAGCTTCAGCGCCGCTGACCTCCTCGGTCATGGCGCAGAGGCAGCCGCGCGGTTCGAGGGCGGGCGGTTTATGACCATCTATCTCAGCCCGCGCGATTATCACCGCGTCCACATGCCCGCTGCCGGAACGCTGCAATCGACCGCCTATATCCCCGGCCAGCTGTTTTCGGTTAACCAGCAGACGGCTGAGGGGGTCGACCGCCTGTTCGCCCGCAACGAACGCCTCGCCTGCCTGTTCGATGGCCCCGATGGCCGCTTTGCCAGCGTGATGGTCGGGGCGATGATCGTCGCGGGGATCGACACCGTCTGGCCCCGGCGCTTCGCGGTGCATCAGCGCGAGGTGCTGCGCGAGGATTTCTCCGCCGATGCGCCCGTGTTGGCCGCTGGTGCAGAGATGGGCCGTTTCTACCTGGGCTCTACCGTGGTGCTGCTGTTCGAGCCGGGCCGGGCGGCGTGGCTGGAGGGTCTGAAGCCGGGCGATCCGGTCCGGATGGGCCAGGCGATCGGCCACCGCGCTTGAATCCTTCGCCGCGCGGGGGCATCACCAGCGTGGGGACGAGAGGGAGGACAGCATGAGATTTGCACCAAGCTTGGCCGCGATAGCGCTGGCCGGGATGGCCGCCACATCTGGCGCGGCGCAGGAAAACGCCGCAAGCCCAGCCACCAGTGCTGCACAACAGGCCGCTGCGGCGCAACTACCTGCTGATGGCACCCGCGACGCGGACTCTGTCCGCCGCGGCTTTCTCGCCACCCGCAGCGATCCGATTATTACAGGGGCAAACGGCAAGCCGGTCTGGAACCTCGCCGCCTATGCCTTTGTCGATGGACCCGCGCCCGACACGGTCCACCCGAGCCTGTGGCGGCACATGCGGTATCTCAAGCACCATGGGCTCTATCAGGTGACCGACAATGTCTGGCAGGTGCGCGGGTTCGATCTTTCGAACATGACGATCATTCGCGGGGCGACGGGCTGGATCGTGATCGATCCGCTCACCGGCGTCGAAACCGCGCGCGCGGCGATGGAGCTCGTCAACGCTACGCTTGGCCAGCGCCCGGTGAGCGCGGTGATCTATTCGCACAGCCATGCCGACCATTTCGGCGGGGTGCGCGGGGTTGCCGATCCAGCCGACGTGGCTGCAGGCCGCACGCAAGTGATCGCGCCCGAAGGCTTCATGGAAGAGGCGACCTCCGAGAATTTTATAGCCGGGGGCGCGATGACGCGAAGGGCCGCCTATCAGTTCGGCACCGGGATGACGCCGGGGCCACAAGGGCAGATGGGCAGCGGCATCGGCATGGCGGTTTCGGGCGGCACGCTGTCGCTCATCCCCCCTACCCTTACCATCGCCGCCACGGGCGAGACGCGGGTGGTGGACGGCGTGACCCTCGAATTCCAGATCGTCTCGGGCAGCGAGGCCCCGGCCGAATTCAACGTCTTCATCGAGCCTGAAAAGACCTTCCTCGCCGCCGAGATCGCCACCTGCACCTTGCACAACATCCTCACCCCGCGCGGCGCGAAGGTGCGCGATGCGCGTGCTTGGGCGCATTATCTCGATGAGGCGGTGACGCGCTACGCCCCGCAGAGCAATGCTGTAATATCAAGCCATTGCTGGCCGATCTTCGGACGTGATCAAGCCACTGCATGGCTCACCGCCCAGCGCGACAATTACCGCTGGCTGCATGATCAGACTGTGCGGCGCATGAACCGCGGCGAGACCATGGCTGAGATCGCTGAAGCGCTCGACAACGCCCCGCCGACGGGGCTGGCGGATGAATGGTCAACCCACGGGTATTACGGTACGGTCAGCCATAATGCGAAGGCGATCTACCAGTTCTATCTCGGCTGGTATGATGCCGTCCCCGCCAATCTCCACGCCCACCCGCCCGTTGCCCGGGCGACGCGCCTGATTGAGGCCTTGGGCGGACCGGAGCGCACCATGGCACTGGCGCGCAATGCCATGGCGGCCGGGGATTACCGCTGGGCGTCGGACCTACTGCAGAATCTCGTCTTCGCCGCGCCCGACACGCCTGAGGCCAAGGCGCTGCTGGCACAGAGCTACCGCCAACAAGGCTACAGGTCCGAAAGCGCAATCTGGCGCAATCAGTTCCTTGCCGCTGCTGGCGACCTGACCAACGGGCGCGCGCCGATGTCGGCCGCGCAGAGCGCTGATCTCATCGCCGCCATCGCCACGCAGGAACTGCTCGATTCCGCCGCGACCCGGTTTGCGCCGGAGCGGTTTGAACGGCCCCGGCTCACGGTGGCGCTGGAGCTGACCGACCGCAAGGAGCAGGCCACGCTCGAAGCCAATAGCCGGGTGCTGATCGGGCGCGTTGGAGGATTGCCGAGCACGCCCGATGTGACGGTGCGCGGGCCGCGCGCGCTGCTGCTGGCCATGCTGTTCCTCAAGCAGCCCGTGGCCGCGATGCAGGGCGCCGGGCTCCAGGTCGAAGGCGATATCGCCGCGCTGCAACACCTGATCGACGCGCTTGACCCCATGCCGCAGGGCTTCGACATCGTCACGCCGTGAAACTCCGCAGCTTGTCGCGAAGGGAATGGTGCGTTCGCGCGTTGGAAGGTCAAAGCGCAAGAATTGCCGCATCAACACTGACGAGATTGGAGAGCCACGCCATGCGTCTGACCGCTTCCGATAGGGCCCGCCCATGAGCCCGGCCAGCATCGCGCTCCACCGCTTCGGCTATGGTTTCAGCGCGAAGGACAGCGTGCCGTCCAATCCGCAGCGGTATCTGCTGAGCCAGCTCGATGCCTATGACCCGGCCCCGCCCACCATCGCGGCAAGGGTCAATACGCGGGCCAAGACCGGCGAAGTGCTCGAGCTGCTCCGGCGTTTCCAGCAAGATACCCGTGCGCTGGCCGCTGCGAACGCAGCCAATGCTCCGGCTATGGCTGGCGATATGGCGGGTGGGATGGCGGAGGAAAACCCGCGCGAAGCCGCCTTGGCCGCACTCCCTCCCGAATATCGCGAGAAACTGGCCGAAGCGCGCCGGGTGCTCGCCGATGACATCGCGGTGCGGATGAACCTTGCCATCACCAGCCCCACGCCGATGATCGAGCGGCTGGTGCATTTCTGGTCGAACCATTTCAGCGTCTCGGTCGGCAAGCCCGGCACCCAATTCGAGGCCGGCCCGCACGAATTCACCGCAATCCGCCCGCACGTCCTCGGGCGCTTTTCGGACATGCTGAAGGCAGCGGTCCTGCATCCGGCGATGTTGGTCTATCTTGACCAGTTCCAATCGATCGGCCCCAACGCCCCCTTCGCGCAGCGCGCCGCCCGGCGCGCGGCCAACCCGCAGCGCCCGCGCGGGCTCAACGAAAACCTCGCGCGCGAGGTGCTCGAATTGCATACGCTGGGGGTCGACGGCGTGTACAGCCAGGCCGATGTGACCGAGCTCGCCCGCGCGCTGACCGGGTGGACGGTGCCGGGGATCGGCCGCGTGGGCCGCTTTGCCGAGGATCAGCCGACCGGCGCGGCGTTTGTGGCGCTGGTGCATGAACCGGGCGCGCGGCAGGTGCTCGGGCGCAGATATCCTGCTGGCGAGGCGGTGCAGGCGCTCAGCATCCTCGATGATCTCGCCGCGCACCCGTCGACCGCGCGCCACATCGCCACCAAGTTCGCCCGCCACTTCGCCGGTGACACCCCGCCGCCTGCGCTGGTGGCCCGGCTGGAGGCGGATTTCCGCAAAACCGGCGGCGATCTCGCCAGCCTGACCCGCACTCTGATCGCCTCGCCTGAGGCCTGGACGCCGGAGCCGGTCAAGTTCCGCACGCCCACTGAATGGTTGATCGCAGCCATGCGCATGACCGGCGCCGAAGCGCTCCCGCCCCAGCGGCTCGTCGGCGCCCTGACGCAGCTCGGCCAAGTGCCATGGCGCGCGCCGTCGCCCGCTGGTTATGACGATATCGCCGCCAGCTGGGCTGGCCCTGACGCGCTGGTCAAGCGGGTTGAGCTTGCCGAGCGGATCGCCCGCAATGTCCCGCAGGATGGCATCATCGCCCGCGCCGAAGCGGCGTTTCCGGGCGCATTGAGCGAGGCCACCCGCACCCAGCTCACCCGCGCCGAAAGCGGGCAGCAGGCACTCGCTTTGCTGCTGGTTTCCCCTGAAATGATGCGGAGATAGATCCGATGATGACCAAACTCGATCGCCGCACGCTGCTCGCCGGATCGCTGACCTTCGGCGCAGGCGCGCTGGCCTTGCCGCGGATTGCCTTTGCCCAAGGCACAGGAAGCCGCAACCTGCTGTTCGTGCTGCTGCGCGGGGCCGCCGACGGGATGGCGATGCTCGCACCCGTTGGCGACCCGGGCCTTGTGGCGCTGCGCGGGGACAGCCTTGCGGATTACGACAATGTACCCCGGATCGGCAGTTTCTTTGCGGTTCACCCGGCGCTCGCGGAGATTGGCAAGGCGGCAGGTGCGGGCGAGGCGCTGTTCGTCCACGCCGCCGCAACTGCCTATCGCGAGCGGTCACATTTCGACGGGCAGAACCTGCTCGAGACCGGCGGTAATGCGCCCTATGCGACCAAGGACGGCTGGCTCAACCGCCTAGCGAGCCTGATGAACGAAGGCGCGCCTGCACCTTTACGTGCGCTGGCGATTGCGCAGGCGGTGCCACTCGCTTTGCGCGGCAGTGCGCCGGTGTCCAACTACGCGCCCTCGGCCTTGCCCGATGCAAGCGAGGATCTGCTGGCGCGGGTCAGCCAGCTTTATTCCGCCGACACTGAACTCGGCCCGCTGTGGGCGCGCGCGCTTGAGACTAAGGCGATGGCGAGCGACGATGGGCTGAGGAACCTGAACGACGCCCGCGCGGCAGGCGATCTCGCCGCATCGCTGATGCGCGGGGCGCAAGGCGCGCGGATCGGGATGATCGAGCTCGGCGGTTGGGACACCCACGCCAATCAGCGCGGCGCCTTCGCCCGCTCGGCCCGTCAGCTTGATGCCCTGCTCGCCGCCTATCGCGCCGGGATGGGCCCGCAATGGGCCGACACGATGGTGGTGGTCGCGACCGAATTCGGCCGCACCGCGAAGCTCAATGGCACGGGCGGCACCGATCACGGCACGGCCTCGGCCGCGCTCGTCATGGGCGGCGCGGTGCGCGGCGGACGGGTGATTGCAGACTGGCCGGGCCTTGCCGACCAGCAGCTCTATGAGGGCCGCGACCTTGCTCCGACCATCGCGCTCGAAAGCGTGCTGGCAGGCGCGGTGGCTGAGCATCTGCGGCTCGATCCCAAGCTTGCCATAGCGCGGCTGTTTCCGGGCCGCAGCGATCCTGTGCTATCGGGAATCGTGCGCAGCTAGAACGAGCACTCGGTGCTGGCGGCACCTTCTTCGCGGGTGATCTCGCTGATCTGAAGCACGAAGGCGCCTTCTGAGGCAAAGGTCAGACTGCCGCCCGTCTGACCAAGGCAGGCGCTCGTCAGCACCATCTCACGCCAGCCCTTGCCCTCAGCGACCGCCACCTGCTGCGTGATGTCGAGCGCCTTGCCGCTGGCCGTCACGGTGACAGGCGCGCCCGGGCGGGCGGTGACCTGATAGGTGATGCGCCAGCCCGCCGCGCTCTCCGGACCGCTCAGCGTCAGACGCGCACCACGGGCAAAGGCGATCCGGCGCGCATCTTCCTGTGCCTTGCGATCGACCCCGGTCGCGATGATGCCGTTGCCGGCTCCGCGCAGATCGGGGAGCACCGCATTGTCCGCCACCGCCATGACGCGTGCGCCAAGCTTGCCGCTGGCAAACCACGTCGCCCCGGCATCAGCGGTGAGCGCTGCGCAAGTCTCGTCCAGCGGCACGAGATGCGCTCTGGCATTCAGATCGAGGCCGAAGCCCACCGGAAACAGCGCGCCATCGGGGCTGTTGACCGGGGTGCCATCACAGGCCTTGGGCCAGCTGAACGACAGCCGCCCGGTCGCGGGGCGCTGGCCGAACAGGACATCCGCTACCCCGGCGCCCTCACTGCCCGGGAGCCATGCGGCGACGAAGGCATCGGCGGCGTTCAACTCGCGGTTCATCCACAATGGCCGGCCCGAAAGGAACACTGCCACGGTTTTCACCCCGCGCGTGCGGTAGGCCTTAAGCAATTCAAGGCCCTCCTCGTCGCGGAAGGCGAGATCCTTCCGGTCGCCGACGAATTCGGCGTAGGGCTCCTCGCCGAAGACGACGATGGCGACATCGGGCTTGGTGGCAGATTTGCCGTCCTTGGCCAGAACCGCTTCGCCACCCGCCGCCTTGGCCGCTTCCGCGATCCCGGCATAGATCGAGGTTGCGCCGGGGAATTCCGCCGGGGTGAGATCACCCCCGCCTTGCCAGGTCACCGACCACCCGCCCGCCTGCTGCGGGATATTGTCCGCCGCGCTTCCCGCCACTTCGATCCGCGCGCCTGCCTTCAGCGGCAGAACGCCATGGTTCTTGAGCACGACCTGCGATTTGGCCACAGCCTCGCGCGCAATGGCGCGGTGTTCGGGCGATCCGAGCAGCTCCCACTTGCCGCCATTGGGCCGGGCCGAGGGCTTGACCTCGCCATCCAAGATACCGAGCTGCTGCTTCAGCCGCAGCACCCGCAGCACCGCCTCATCGAGCCGCGCCATCGGGATCGCCCCGCTCTTGACCTGCTTCACCAGATTGGCGTGGAGCGCCTTCCAGTCCTCGGGCACCATATAGACATCAAGCCCCGCCAGCAGCGCCTGCGGGCAATCCGAATTGGTGCAGCCTTCAACCTGCCCGTGGCCGTTCCAATCGCCCACCACCAGCCCACCAAAGCCGAGCTTGCCGCGCAGCTCGCCCGTAAGCAGCGGGGCATTGCCGTGCATCTTGGTGCCGTTGATCGAGTTGAAACTCGCCATCACGCTCGCCGCGCCCGCGCCGATGGCTGCGGGATAGGGCGCAGCGTGGATCGCCATCAGATCGGCGAGGTTGCCGTTGACGTCGCCTTGGTCAACGCCCTGCGCGGTCCCGCCATCCCCAAAGAAGTGCTTGGCTGTGGCTGCCACCTTGCCGACCCCCAGGAAGCCGGGTTCACCCGGTTTGCCCTGCAAGCCTTCAACCATCGCTGCGCCGAGGCGGCTGACCAGCGCCGGGTCTTCGGAATAGCTTTCATAGGTCCGGCCCCAGCGATCATCGCGGGCAACCGCAATGGTGGGGGCAAAGGTCCAGTCGATCCCCGTCACCTCGATCTCGACCGCGGTCGCCGCGCCAATGCGGCGGATCAGATCAGGATCGCCGGTCGCGCCCAGTGCAATATTGTGCGGAAATACGGTCGCGCCGATGATGTTAGCGTGGCCATGCACCGCGTCGGTCGCCCACACCGACGGGATCACCGGCTCCCCGCGCCCGAGCGGCGCGGTCGAGGCGTCCCAATAGGCGTCCGCCAGCTTGAGCCATTCGCGCGCCGGGGCCTTGTCGTCGCCGCCAGGGCCGGAATTGCCGCCATTGAGGAGTGTGCCGAAGCGATATTTGCGCACATCGGCTGGCGTGATCGAGCCGATATCGGGCATGATGATTTGCGCGACCTTGCGCTCAAGGCTCATGCGCGCGAGCAATTCTTCAGGGGTGGCGGGCTGCGCAGTAGCCTGTGCCTTGGCAGGAGCGGTGTTGCCTTGCCCCTGCTCGGCAGCGGCATAACTCGCCAGCATCGCGGCAAGGCCGGCGCTCGCAGCAAGCTGCCCGAAAATCCGTCGCATCACCAGGTCAGTCCCTCCCAAGACCATTTATGTGCTGGTTGAATGTCCACAGAGAAACAGTTCTGAGAACGTTATCAAGATATGCCGAGGTGCGCGCCCTTTGGCAAGACTCAAGCATCCCGCCACGCCTGCGGCGCGAAGGAGGCGAGCAGCGCGGCGCTCACCATGGCGAGCACGGCGAAGAGCACGAAAAGAGCCGAGTACCCCAAGGTTGGCACCAGCAGCACCGTCAACCATGGCATCACCATCGCAGGCAGGGTGTTGGTGAGGTTGAACAGGCCAAGATCGCGCCCACGGTGCTGCGGCGCGGGCAGCACGCGCAGGGTCTGGCTCGCATGGAGCGAAAGGAAAATCGCGGCGGCAATCGCAAACACCACATATCCGGCAATGGCCCACGCCAGTGTCCCCGCCGCCGCCATCACGATCATTCCCGCTGCACACAGCAGCGCAGCCGCACCAAGCGGCAGTATCGGGCGGGCATGACGATCCGACCAGCGGCCCAACAAGAGCGAGATCGGCACCGCAGTCACCAGCACGGCGCTGAAGATATTGGCTGCCGCATGCTCAGGAAAATCAGGAGCCAAGGACCGCAGCCAGTAGAGCAGAAAGGCGAACATCCCCCCCTCGGCCACCTGCACCAGAAACCGCGCTGCCCACATCCGTCGCACCGTGTAGCGCGGACGCGGCGCTTCGGCGGTCTGCCCCTGAGGTGGTGATCGCATCAGCTCGGGCCGCACCCGCTCGCGGCCCATGATCAGCGCGGGCATCACCAGCAACGTTACCAGCGCCGCCACCAGCATGAGGCGGGAGTCTGGCGGAACGAACCCTGCATAGGTCACCAGCGACCCTGCCAATGCCCCCAGCGCCGGGGCCAGAGCCAGCGCGCCGCCGAGCACGCCCTTTTGGTCATCGGGAAAGCAATCCCCCGCCCATGCCATCAGCGGCGCGAGCATCAGGTTGAGACCGACCTGCCAGGCCATGATCAGCAGCACCAACGCGTTCACCGACCGTGCCTCGCCCACCGCGATCAGCAGCAGGTTGGAGATAATCAGTCCCGCAAGGATCCACGGTCGCCGCACCTTGCTGGCATCGCTGATCATGCCGACCGCGATGTTGGCGAGGCTCGCGATCACCGCGCCCACAAAGGTCACCTGCGCCAGCGCCGCGACATCCTCACCGCCTTGCAGTTCGGCGATGCGTTGCGGCAGCAGCACGGTCAGCAGCGGGACGTAAGCCACCGCCCCGCCCGCCGCAGCCAGCGCAAACAGCAGCAGGAACCAGCGCGGCTGGCACTCTGGCGTGGCGATGGGCGGAAGGCTCAAGCCCGGACCGGCGCCGGCGCGGTTGAGGCGCGCTCGACCAGCCCGGCGGCGACTTCGATCACCGCGCTACTGTCTTCGTCCGGTCGCCGCGCAATCAGTTGTTCCACCGCGCGCGAGACGGTCTCGGCAATCGGCTGGTCCACCGCCGTCAGCGGCGGCTGGGTGAAGCGCACGATCGGGGTGTTGTCGAAGGAGATCAGCGAGATATCCTCCGGCACGGCCAGCCCGCGCTCGCGCGCGACCTCAAGCGCGGCGAGCGCCATCTGGTCGCTGCTGGCAATAATCGCGGTGAGATCGGGATTGCGCTCCAGCAAGGCGCGGGCCGCGCGCAACCCGGTTTCAAACCCGAAATCGCCCGTTTCCAACAGGCCCTCCGAGGCCAGCCCATGCTCAGCCAGCGCCCGCTTCCAGCCGTCGATCCGCCACCCGCTGAGGCTGTATTGCGCTGGCCCAGCAATCATGGCGATGCGGCGATGGCCGAGCGCAACCAGGCGGCTGGTGGCGAGATGCGCCGCGCCCTCATCGCCCATAGTGATCGGAATGCCCGGCCCCGGCGCATTCGATCCGATCCGCGCAAACGGGATTCCGCGTTCCGCCAGCAGCTGCGTGATCAGCTTGTTTTCAGAGTGCGGCGGGGTGAGGATCACACCATCGGGCTGCAAGGCCGAAATCGCCGCGCCGAGCTCGCGCTCGACATGATCGGAGTGGGTATCGACCAGTTCCACCATCATCCGATAGCCATGCTGCGAGCAGGTCAGGATCCCGCCGAGCAGCATCTGGTCAACCCAGTCGGTCCCGCGCCGCTCGCGCCAGTCGGCCAGCGTGCGTTCACGGTCATTGATCGCGAGGATGATGTAGGAGCGCGACCCGCTCATGCGCTGCGCGGCCAGCGACGGCACATAGCCCAGCCGGTCGATCGCCGCCTGCACCTTGTCGCGAAGCTGCGGGCGGACATTCGGCCCGCCATTGATCACGCGGCTTACCGTCTGGAGCGAGACCCCGGCGTCCTCGGCAACATCCCTGATCGTGACTGTCTTGCGCCCCCGCGCCATGCCTCGTCCGTTCCTAATCCGATCACTTGATGCACGCCCGCCCCGTATCGGGGTCGGAGGCGCAGCGATAGACCCTGATCCAGTCGATGGCGAATTGCGCGGGAAAGCTCTTGGCGGCAAGCCCCTTTGCGTTGTTTTCTTCCGACAACCGCCCGCCGACGGCCAGATTGGCCATCACATAGAAGGGTTGGTCGAACGGTGCCGCAGGCTTCCCGTGGGCGAGCGGCGAGGCGCTGTCCCACTGATCGTCGGTGACGGTGAGATGCACCCGGTCATCCACCAGAAACCGGATGAGCCCCTCGCCCCATTCGACGGAATAGACGTGAAAATCGTCCGAAGGTAGTGCCAGATCAGGCAGGGCGGTGCGGCTGTCGACAAAGCGGTTATTGGGCGCAAGCGCGCCGAAATGGAGTGCACTGATGGTGCGGTTCTCGCCCTTGCCGCCGTCGCAGACCTTGCACTTTGCGCCGATATTCACCGCTTCAAGAATGTCGATCTCACCCGAAAGCGGCCATGGGCCATAGGCGGGCTCATCGGGCATCATCCACACAGCAGGCCAAGTGCCCTGCCCCAGCGGGACCTTGGCACGCACTACGATGCGGCCATAGCGCCAGGCGTGCAGCCCTTTGGTCCGCACCTTGCCTGAGGTATAGGGCTGCGTGACCTTGGGGTTGGGATTGTCCGCGATTTCGGGCGGGCGCGCGGGGCCGGTGAAGCGCTCCTTCTGCGCCTTGAGCAGCAGCAGCCCGCCTTCGACCGCGATGTTCTCGGGCCGGTCAGTGTAGCATTGCCGTTCGAAATTGCCGCCGCCCCAGCACGATACCTCGGGCGTCCACTTGCTCCGGTCGAGGGTGTCACCTTCAAACTCGTCGGCCCAGACCAGCGCCCAGCCCGCGCCTTCCAGCGGCGCGGTCGGTGTATCCGACGCGCCTCCCGAAAGCAGCAGGGCCGCTGTCAGCGCGCTCGCCTTCAGCAGCCCTGCCATCGTCATGTTACGCGCCCTTTAGAAGTCGAAGCGCGCAAGGAAGGTGAAGCGGCGGTCGTTGCGGAAAGCCGAACGGACGATCCGTGTGCCGTCAAAATCCACCACCTGACTGGTGCGCGTCACCTCGTCGAGCAAGTTCACGCCCTGCACCCCGAGCTTAAGCCCATCCCTCACGGTCACGAAGATCGATCCATCCAGCTGCCCGGTGGATTCGCCCCAGATCGGCGAGAACGGGAAGATGTCATCGCGCGGGGTGATCAGGAAGGCTGACCGCCAGTTGTAGGCGAGACGCGCCGAGAGCCAGTCCTTCTCGTAGAAGACCGTGGCGTTGAACGTGTTCTCGGAAATCCCTGCCAAAGGCTGCGCATCGGCAAAGGGTCCGAGCGTTCCGGCCCGGTCGGTGTTCGAGAAGTCCGAACCATCGACATAGGTGTAGGTCAGCTGCGTCCCCAACCCGCTCAGCAAGCCGGGCAGGAAGTCGTAGGTCTGCTGATAGGCGATCTCGATCCCCTTCAGCGTCCCATCTTGCTGGTTGACCGGACGGAACAGCTCAACTTCGAGCGAAGGCACCAAGGGACTGCTGAAATTGACGAGCTCGGTAACATTGTCGACGATCCCGCCCAAATCCTTGGCAAAGGCGTTGACCGTCAGCGAACCGACCCGGTCGAAATACCATTCGACCGAAAGGTCATAGTTCCAGGTATCGACGGGACGCAGATCACGATTGCCGGTTCTGAGTGCGAACAGCGGCCCGCTGGCCAGCGTCCCTTGCGCACGCAGCACGCCCGTGTTGTCACCAATCGCCCCGCCAGAGCGATACGCCCCCAGATCAGGGCGGCTGATCCCTCTGGAAATCGCCGCACGGAACAAGAGCCCGTTCCCGGTATCGAGCAGGGCGTTGAAGCTCGGCAACCAGGTGCCGAAGGTCTCATCCTGCGTATCGTCGAGAATCTCGGTCGTATACGCCGCTGCAAATGTTGCGAGGCGCGCAGGCGAGAGACTGCAGAAGGCGGGGCGCTGATCGAGCGGCAGGTTCTGAGCCGTGGCGCAAGCTGCGTTGACTTCGGACAGCTGCGCGACCCCGTCACCATTACCCCCGGCGATCCGGGCATCGAACTGCTCCGCATTCGGAAAGGCGATCAGACCGCCCGCCGACACTTGGGTTTCAACATAGCGCAGGCCGATATTGCCCGTGAGCTTCCAGCCATTCTTGAAATCAGTGCCGAAATCGACCCGGGCATAGGCTGCCCGTGTTTCTTCTCGGACGATGTCGAGCTCGTTCGGGCAGAACGGATCGCAGGGCACCACCTGCCGGGTGATCGGATCGGTGAAGGTGCGACCGTTGACACCAAAGTAGGGGTTGGGCGTCTGCGAAAACACGTTGATCTGGCGCGCCTGATCGTCGGAGATACCCGCGAGATATTCTCCGAGGAAATCATCCCCGCCGAAGTAGAACGCTCCGCCCGGCAGCGGCGAAGGCGAATTGCCGCGCTGGAAGCCATTGTCGAACGGGGTGCGCAGGTTGGAGAAAGTCGGGAAGTCGTCAACATAGGCACCGCCCGCGATCGCGAATTCCTGACCGGGAAGGCCGGTGAAGAAGCGGCCCGGCTGGAAACCACCGGTGGCACCGCAGCCCGGCCCGGCGTTCCACGGCGCGCAGCCCGCGCGGCCTGCCCATGGTGCCGAAAGGTTGCCCCAGGTGGTGAAGTTGGTGTCGCGCGTTGCCCGGTCACGATCCGACCAGCGCACACCGAACTTGGCCTTCTTGAAGAAGCCCTCGTCGCTGATGTCGTATTCGGCATCAAAGCGCACCGAATCAAGCTGACCTTCGTTGCGCGCCACGCTGTCGAGCAGGAACCAGTAATAGGAGTTCCGACCAGACGTGAAGTAATCAGCCGGCGCGCCCGGAGGGGCGAGGAATTGGACTTGCGGCACGCGTCCGGTGGCGTCGATCGCGATATTTGCCCAGCTGTTCAGCGCCCCGATGATGGCGTCTTGCTGCAGATCGGATTCGATCCGCTGGGCTTCGAAATTGATCCGGAAGCGGTCGGTGATGCTCCAGTCGATATCGACCGAGAAATCTTCGGTGCGCGATGATGTTTCGCGCTGCAGGCGAAGGGTCTCAAGCGGAATCCCGCCGCGGCCAAAGGGGTTGGCATAGGCGTCGCCGATGCGCTGGCTGAGCACGCCGCGCTGGAAGACGCCGTTCTGATCGAACTCCCACGTGCTGCCCGCTGCCGGAACCGGGAACAGCGCATCATCATTGACCTGCGCCAGCGCCGAGAACTCGTTCGATTCGAACGTGGTGTCCGACCGCAGCCATTCGAAGGTGACGAGGAAATCGCGGTTGGGGCTTTCGTACTGGACCACCGCGTTGAAGGCTTCACGATCACGTTCGAGATCGGTGGTGCGTACGCCTGCGCCCTTGGGCACCAGCACGCTGCCTGCGGGCGGGAAGTTGGTCTCATCGAACTGCACAGTGCCGCCAAAGCCGCCGCTGCCCACCGGACGCGGGCGGAAGCAGCCGCCGTTGAGCGTTGCCGCGCGGTAGCATGGATCAGTCAGCTGCGAGGCATCGGTGCGGCTGATCAGCTCCGAGCGCGCATAGCCGAATTGCAGGCCGAGCGAGCCGCGGTCGCCTTCGAACGTGGTCGACGCCAGGACCGACCCGCCGGGTGACCACTCCTCCGCAAGATCGCCGTAGCTGCCTTCGAGCGTGCCCGAGATGTGGGTCCCGCGCCGGTCGAGCGGCTTGCGGGTGACGAGGTTCACCGTGCCCGCGATGCCACCTTCGACCATTTCAGCGGTGAGGTTCTTGTAAACCTCGACCCGGCTCAGCAATTCCGGCGAAATATCATTGAAGTTGAGCGCCACCCCGCCATTGGCCGAGAAGATATCGCGGCCATTGAGCTCGGACCGAACGAACGGCAAGCCGCGAACGATCACCCCGGTGCCTTCCACCGAGAAACGATCCGGGTCCGATGGCTTTTCGAACCGGCCGATATTGACGCCGGGGACGCGCTGAAGTGCTTCGGCGACCGAACGGTCTGGCAACGCGCCGATATCTTCTGAGGTAATGACATCGACAAAGGTGTCTGCGTTACGCTTGATGTTCTGGGCCGACTCGAGTGAGGCCCGGAAACCCGCGGTTACGACGATCTCGGGCGTTTCTTCTTCCGCGGGCTCTTCAGCTTGCGCATCCTGCGCCAGCGCGGGCGTAGCAAGCGCGGCGGACATGGCGAGGCAAGATGCCGTCCCGAGAGCGAAGAAGCGCCGCGACGGCGCACGCAGAGCGAATTGCATGATGTTTCAAACCTCCCCTATCCCTGTGACAGATTCGTGCCGGTCACTTGGGTTACGCGCACAGTGTTAGCGCATCTTGTGAGCGTTCTCAAGACTTGTAATCTCGGGTTCATATTGCATCTTGGCAACACTTGGCGGCGCAGCTGAAACCCGCGATAACAGCGGTGGGCGCCCAGGCAGGGATTGAGGAAATCATGGCAATTGAGCGGATTATCATCGTGGGCGGGGGCACAGCCGGCTGGATGGCGGCAGCGGCGCTATCGCGCATCAAGGCCGGGCGGCCAGTGGAAATCGCGCTCATCGAATCCGAAGCGATCGGCACGGTTGGCGTAGGCGAGGCCACGATCCCGCCCTTCGTCGGCTTCAACGACCTGCTGGGGATCAAGGAAAGCGAAATGCTGTCTGCCGTCGGCGGCACCTTCAAGCTCGGCATCCAATTCGAAAACTGGAACCGGATTGGCGACAGCTATATCCACCCCTTCGGCGCCTATGGCTACACGATGGGCGGGATCAGCTTCCACCACGTCTGGCACCGCTTGGCCCGCGCGGGGGACAAGCGCCCGATCCAGGTCTTCAACCTGGAAACCATGGCCGCCTATTTCGGCAAGTTCGCCCGAACCGAAGATTACGCCCGCGAGGATCTGCCGCCGGTCAATTACGCCTACCACCTGGATGCGGGGCGTTATGCCGCGTTCCTGCGCCGCTTTGCCGAAGAGCGCGGCGTGGTGCGGCACGAGGGCCGCGTGGCGGACGTTACGCTGGATGGCGAGAGCGGCTTCGTCACCAGCGTGACGCTCGATGATGGACGTTCCTTTGCGGGCGACCTGTTCATCGATTGCTCGGGCTTTCGCGGCCTGTTGATCGAGCAGGCCCTCAAGACCGGCTATGACGACTGGAGCCATTACCTCCCCTGCAACCGCGCAGTCGCCCTCCCATGCCAGCGCGAGGACGGCAGCCCGCCCCCGCCCTTCACCCGCGCGACCGCGCACCGCGCCGGATGGCAATGGCAGGTGCCGCTCCAGCACCGCAACGGCAATGGCCACGTCTATTGCTCAAGCTACATGGAGGACCAAGAGGCGCTCGACATCCTGCTCGGCAACATCGCGGGCAAGCCGCAGGCCGAGCCCAACTGGCTGCGCTTCACCACGGGACGCCGCAAGAAGTTCTGGAACAAGAATGTCGTGGCGCTCGGCCTTGCCGCAGGGTTCATGGAGCCCTTGGAATCAACCTCGATCCACCTCATCAACACCGGGATCGACAAGCTGATTTCGCTGCTCTCGCTCGACGGGATCACGCAAGTGCAGGAGGACACTTTCAACCGCCTCACGGGCCGCGAATATGCCCGCATCCGCGACTTCCTGATCCTGCACTACAACGCCACCCAACGCACCGATTCCGACTTCTGGAACTATGTACGCACGATGGACGTACCCGACAGCCTCACCGAGAAAGTGGAGCTGTTCAAGGCCAATGGCCAAATCTTCCGCGAGGAGGACGAGCTCTTCACCGAAACCAGCTGGGCGGCGGTGATGATGGGTCAGGGGATCACGATGGGCGGGCACAACGCCATGGCCGACGCGCTCGACCCGGCCAAGACCCGGCACGAGGTCGACGAGATGGAGAAATCGATCCGCTACCTCGTCCAGCACATGCCGGGGCACGGCGATTACCTTAAGCGCTATTGCCCCGCGCCGATGGCAGCCTGACGGCGGCGCACCATGATTTCGGTGGCGCAGCCATGGGTGCGCTCGTTGTCGACGTCGATGGCATAACTGCCGTCGGCCATCACCACGGGCACCAGCTTCAGCTTCATCCGCTTCGACACCCGCCGCAGCGCCGCTTCTAGGCTGAGCCAGCCCTGCCGGAACATCAGCGTGTTGATGAGGCCAAAGGCTGCCACCACCCGGCGCGGGTTCTTGGCGAACTGCCCGCCCTCGCGGAAAATTTCGACCACCCGCAGCACTTCGGGGCGCGCGATCCAGTAGGTGTTGCAGTTGGAATAGCCGTCATCGGCAAATTCATAGAACCGCCGCTGGCCTTCCGGGTGGGCGGCCAGAATATCGGCCTTGCGCGCGAAGGCGGCGGCGGCATCGGCATCGCCCGCGCCGGCGATCATCAGCGCAATCGATTCGGGCGTCATCAGCACGTTGTCGGCGGTGGTTACCAGCAGCGGAAACGGCGCGTGCGCGGCAGCGGCGATCACGCTTTGGGCAAGATTGACCTCGGCCCGGATCGCGGTCAGCCGACCCTCGGCGATCAGGCGATCGGCGGTTGGCAGGCCAGCCAGAATGGCAGGATCATTGATCGACACGACAATCTGGCCAATCGCGGGCGTCTCAGCGAGCGCCCCCAGCACATGCTCGATGCAGGGCGTTCCCAGCACCGGCACGAGGCACTTGTCGGCCACCCCGTGCGCCGCCGCGAGGGGATCAATGCTGCCATCGCGGCGTCCGGCCAGGACAAGCGCCGAAGCCGTGGTCATTGCGCGAACAGGCCCTGGCGCAACATGCTTTCCGCAACGATGGTCTCGATCAGCTCTTCCTGCGTCAAGCCGGCGAGCAGCGCCGAGCGGCCAAACACCTTTTCCGACCACAGATTGCAGTTGAGATTGACCTCAAGGAAGTCGATCCGACCGCTCGCATCATCGACCCGGAATTCGAACCGCCCGTAATCGAAGGGTTCGAAAATGCCCATCAAGGCCTCGGTCATCTCGGTGATGCGCGCCACCATGTCCGGGCGATCATAGGCAACGAGGCTGTACTTGTTCGACCGGTCAACCAGATCGCGCTTTTCGTAATAGGTGCGCAGGTGCGCAGGGTCCGCTTGCAGGAACTGCATCATCGGCATGATCGTCGGGCGGCCATTAGCCGTGATCACCGGCACTTCGACATCGCTACCGACAAGGAAGGGCTCGACAATCGCATCATGGCCATCGGCATGGACCGAGGCAATCGCCTTCTCCAGCCCCGCGGCGTCAGTCGCGTCCTGCACGCCCCAGCTCGCCGAGGAGGCGTTGGGCTTGATCACCCAGCGCTCGGCTGGGGGGCAAATCGCCACATCAACCGGCGCACCGCGGCGGAAGATCGCCCAAGGCGCGGTCGGAACACCGCGTGCATGCGCCTCGAGCTTGGAGAGATGCTTGTCGTCCGAAAGGCCCCGCAGGATCGGCGTCGCCCCGACATAGGGCAGGCCTAACCGTGTGCAGAGCAGCGGCAGCATCATTTCCGAATTGAGAAAGCCGCCGCGGTTGAGCAGCGGGAAGACGAAATCGACCCCTTCGGGCTTCTCAAACAAGGCATTGTAATTGTTTGCGACCTTTAGCCCCATGCCGATCCCTTCGAGGATCGTGCGCACCTCGTGGTGATAGATCGCATGGTTGCCATCTTCGGGGTGCAGGGAACCATCGCCCAGCGCGTGCTTGGCGATGAACAGCACGGTAAGGCGCTGCTTGGCCTCGTCGGGGATCCGGGTGGGACGAATGGTTTGCGTCACGGCGATCAGGGTCCATGGGCTTGAAGGATGAAACGCGGCCTATTGGTCGCAATGGCGGCGCAAATCAACCGCTACCATTTTGCGGCACACTTGGGCTAAGGGCGCCGCCATGAACCAGCCCGAAACAAAGACCGCTGCGGGCGGCGAGACGCCCGATGAGCGGCTCGGCCGACTGCTCAGCCAAGGCGGCGATGCCCGGATCGTGATCGATCCCGCCACCCGCCGCAATCAATACATGAGCTCGCCCTGGCCGGTGCCGACCGTGGCCTATGCTTCCTCGACCGCCAACGACATTTCGGCCGATGCCTTTGCGCATTGCCTCGGGCGGTTGGAGCAGATTGCTCCTGATGGGGCGCTCTCACCTTCGGGCTATGCCGCCGCGCTCGATGGCTTGCGGGCGCGGATTCTCGCCGCTTACGGCGTCACCACGCCTGCCACGGTCGTCTTCGCCGCGTCGGGCACCGACCTCGAATATCTCGGCCTTGCCCATGCCAAGGGACGCGGAGCCAAGGGGATCCGCAACATCCTGATCGGCGCAGACGAGGTCGGCTCGGGCTGCATCTATTCGGCGAGCGGTCAATTCTTCGCAAGCGAGACCGCGCGCGGCGTCAAGGTTACGAAGGGCGACCCCATCGGCGGGGCGCTGCCTGCCAGTGCCGAGCTTTACAACATCCCGGTCCGCGACGGCGCAGGCCGCGCCTTCAGCGCCGCCGAAATCGCCGAAGCGGTCGAGGCTGCGGTGACCGAGGCCAAGGCGGCAGGGCGGCACACGCTTGTGCACGTGCTCCATGGCAGCAAGACCGGCCTCGTGGTCCCCCACTTCGCGCATATCGACGCGCTCACCGCGCGTCATGGCGATGCGGTCAGCTTCATCGTCGATGCCTGTCAGGCGCGGATCACCAGCGATGCGATCCATGCCTATCTGGCGCGCGGGTGCATCGTCATGCTGACGGGTTCGAAATTCATGGGCGGCCCGCCGTTCAGCGGGTTTGCGCTGGTGCCGCAGGCGGTGGTGGAACGCGCCGCCGAATTGCCGAGCGGCCTTACCGCGATCTTCCGCCGCGCCGAATGGCCCTGCGACTGGCCGGCCGCAGCGCAATTGCCCGAGGAAGCGAACCTCGGCCTGCTGCTGCGGCTGGAAGCGAGCATTTTCGAGCTGGAGCGGTTTCAGGCAATCCCGATCGCGCGGGTCGAGCGGGTGGTGCTCGCCTTCCACGCGGCGGTACGGACGGCCTTTGTCGCGCGGCTGGGCGGGCGGCGGCTTGCCCCCTACGAGCCCGGTGCGCGGGCCGAGGGGGACAGCCACCCGGTCGAAATGCGCACGCTCTCAACCATCGATCTCACCGCCCTGCCCGGCACGCCCGATTTCGATCAGGCGGTGGCGCTGCACAAGGCGCTGGTGGCGCGCGATGTGCGGCTGGGGCAGCCGGTCAAATGCGTGAAGCTCGCCGATGGGCGTTGGGGCGCAACCTTGCGGGTGGGGATTTCGATGCCGCAAGTGACCGCGTTCGACGCGATGGACGATGCCGCCATGACCGCGCGGCTGGCGGCGGATATGGCGCGGATCGTTGACGCGATCGACGCGAGCACCGCCGCCTGAAGCGTCAGGCGGGGCTTTCGGCGAGCGCCCCGCAAACCATCGCAGCAAGGCGGCGGCCGGAGAGCCACGCCCCTTCCACGCGCGGGCTGTGGCAGTAATCCCCGGCGATGCCGAGCCTGAGGTCGGGATCAAACCGCGCGCCCTCGCCCTTCAACGCTTGCGGCAGGGCATAGAGCCAGCGATGCGCGTCGAGGTGGGTCGGTGCGACTGGTTCGGTGCCGGTGGCGGCGAAGAAATCCGCGAGGAGCGTGGCAGCGGCCTCGTCCTTGGGCAGGTCGATCAGCGCGCGGCTGCGATGGGGCGAGGCGTGGATCACCCAAGTCTCCCCGCCACCGCGCCCCGGCTTCGCGGAATTGCGCGCCGCCCAGCTGATCGGCGCGGTGTCTGAGCGGAAGGTGTCGGCGGTGATAGAGAGCGGCTCGGCAAAGGCAGCCATAACCGCCCAGCACGGCGCGGAGGTCACGCCGCCAGCAAGCATGGCAAGATCGGGCGCGATGTCGGCCAGCAGCACGGCTGCTTGCTCGGCGGGAACCGCGACCAGCACGGTGGCAGCGGTGAAGCTGTGCTCCCCCGCCTCGACATGCCAGCGCAAGCCATCGCGCCGCAGTTGCTCGGCCCGAACGCCCCAGCGCACATCGAGGCCTGCCGCCATGGCACGGATCGGGGCGTTCATCCCCGGCGTGCCGACCCACGCATCATCGCCCGCCGCTGGCCAGCGCGCCGCGACGCCTGCGCCTTCCCATGCGGCGACTTGTTCCTGAAAAGCAGGATCGCGCGCGGTGAAATATTGCGCGCCGTGGTCAAAACTGACCTGCTGCCCGGCTATCTCCACCCGCCGTGCCGCCATCCGCCCGCCGGGGCCGCGGCCCTTGTCGAGCACGATGATGCTCTGGTCCAAACCGGCGAGCGCGACTGCTGCGGAGAGCCCCGCCATGCCGCCGCCGATGATGCAGATGTCCGTGTGTTCGTTCATCCCCCGCCAACGCGCGAGGGGCGCGCCGGTTTCAGGGTGCGGAACGCGGCGGGCGTGCCTCAGCCATCAGCAGCGAGAATTGCCCCTCCGGATCGGTCCAACGCGCACGCGGCTCCCACCCGCCCGATGCCAGCATCTGCTGAGAGGAACGATCGGTGAACTTGTGGCTGTTTTCCGTGTGGATCGTCTCCCCCGCCTGCATCGCGAAGCTCTGGCCGCTGACCGTGAAGCGCACATCCTCGCGCGCTACCAAATGCATTTCGATGCGGGCGAAGGGATCGTTCCAGCGCGCCTCATGCGCGAATGCCTCCACCGGAATATCGCCATCAAGCTCACGGTTGATGCGGGTGAGGAGGTTGAGGTTGAACTGCGCGGTCACCCCTGCGGCATCATCATAGGCGGCGAGCAGCACCCGCTCATCCTTGACGAGGTCCATTCCGATCAGCAGCAGCGCCCCCTCGCCCAAGGTCTCGCGCATCGAGCGCAGCAGATCGGTAGCGGTGCGGGCGATCATGTTGCCGATGGTGGATCCGGGGAAGAACCCGAGCTTGGGCAGGTCAGCGACCTCGCTCGGCAGTTCGGTCCGGCGCATGAAATCCGCCTCCACCGGGTAGACCGGCAGGCCCGGAAACTTCGCCGCAAGCGCCGCCGAGGACGCCCGCAGGAAATCGCCCGCGATATCGAGCGGGACGTAGGCCGAAGGCTGGATCGCCGACAGCAGCAGCGGGGTCTTGACCGAGGAGCCCGAGCCGAACTCCACCACCGCCCGCCCCGGCCCGATCAGATCGGCGATCTCGCCGGCCCGTTCCCGCAGGATCGCGGTTTCGGCGCGGGTCGGGTAATATTCGGGAAGGCGGGTAATATCCTCGAACAGCTGCGATCCGGCATCATCATAGAACCAGCGGGCAGGCACGGCTTTCTGGCTTTGGGCAAGGCCCAGCAGCACATCGGCACGGAAGGCGAGATCGACTCCGCTTTGGTCGCGTTCAACCAGTCTCAGACCCGGATTAGCCGTCATCTCACGCGTCCTTGGCAAGGCGCAGGCCAGTAAATTGCCAGCGCTGATGGGGGTAAAAGAAATTGCGATAAGAGGCGCGCGAATGCCCCCGGACAGTCGCGCAGGATGCCCCGCGCAGCACCACCTGCCCGCTCATGAACTTGCCATTGTACTCGCCGACCGCACCGTCGGCGACGCGGAAGCCGGGGTAGGGCAGGTAGGCCGAGCGGGTGAATTGCCAGCAATCGCCGAACAGGCCGGGGCTGCCTGTGGGGTTCGGGGCCCTGGCATGATCGAGTTGGTTCCCCAGCGCTGGATCATGCGCTGGCGCCGCCGAAGCCCCATCCTGCCCGCGCGCAATCGCCTCCCATTCGAACTCGGTCGGCAGCCGCGCGCCTGCCCACGTGGCGAAGGCATCAGCCTCGAAATGGGAGATGTGGGTGACCGGCGCGTTCGCGTCGCGCACCTGCCAGCCTTGGTGGGTAAAATGTTGATCATCCCGCCAGTAGAGCGGCGCGGCGATCCGCTCGCGCTGCACCCAGGCCCAGCCGTCGGCAAGCCACAGGCGCGGGTCGGCATAGCCGCCATCTTCGATGAAGGCGTCCCATTCGCCATTGGTCACCAGCCGATCAGCCAGCGCGAAGGGTTCGAGCAAGACCCGGTGGCGCGGGCCTTCATTGTCGAAGGCAAAGCCTGCCTCCTGATGGCCAACCAGCGCGATCCCGCCGGGATGGCGGTGCCAGCCGAGCGGCGCAGCAGGCGCGGTGGCCGGCGGGGGCGTCCCGTCCCACATCGCCGGGCCCAGCGGGTTCTGGAACAGGGCATGCTTGATGTCGGTCAGCAGCAATTCAATGTGCTGCTGCTCATGCGCGATACCCAGCGCGATCAGATCGGCGAGCGCCGGATCGTTCACCAGCGGCATCATGGCCTCGGTCACGACCGCGCGCCATGCCAGCACCTCGTCCAGCGTGGGCCTCGAAAGCAACCCACGCGCGGCCCGCGCAATCCGTGCGCCTTCCGCCTCGTAATAGGAATTGAACAGGAACGGCCAATCCTCGCGGTACAGCCGATATCCCGGCGCATGATCGCGCAGCAGGAAGGTTTCCCAGAACCACGTGGTGTGCGCGAGGTGCCACTTGGCCGGGGACGCATCCTCCATAGACTGCAAGCTGGCATCGGCATCGCTGAGCAGAGCGACCAAGCCTTCCGTCAACGCACGGGTTGAGCGGAAGCTAGCGGTCAGCGCGGCCGCATCGCTACACTCGGTGGCCTTGTGTCGCTTGCTGTGCATCGCCCGCGCCTCCTGTCCATGCCTTGCGCCTGCCGGACAGGACATGCGCGCCTGCCGTTACATAGAAAAGACGTAAGGCAATATGGACGCTATCGCAAAATAATCGCGCTTCGCAGGATATTGCGCCGAGCCGCCCCTCATCTGGGTTGCTGTGGTCCGGTTCAGGCGGCGTTGGCGCTGATCTCGCTGCCGCGCTCGCCCGCCGCGTCGTTGAGCATTTCCGCGACCAAAAATGCGAGTTCCAGCGATTGTTCGGCATTGAGGCGCGGGTCGCAATGCGTGTGATAGCGGTCGCCAAGGCGTTCCTCGGTGATCGCCACGGCGCCGCCGACGCATTCGGTCACGTCTTGCCCGGTCATCTCGATATGGATGCCGCCGGGGTGGGAGCCTTCAGCGCGGTGAACAGCGAAGAAGCCCTTCACCTCGCGCAGAATACGATCAAACGGGCGGGTCTTGAAGCCGGTGTCCGATTTCACGACATTGCCGTGCATCGGATCGCAGGACCACACCACCGGATGCCCTTCGCGCTGGACGGCGCGAACAAGACGCGGGAGCCCATCCTCGACCTTGTCATGGCCAAAACGGCTGATGAGTGTGATCCGCCCCGCCTCGCGCTTCGGGTTCAACTGGTCGAGCAGGGTCAGCAGCGCATCGGGCTCCAGCGAGGGCCCGCACTTCATGCCGAGCGGATTGCCGATCCCGCGCGCGTATTCGATATGCGCCGAGCCGGGGAAACGGGTGCGATCGCCGATCCACAGCATGTGGGCGCTGGTCGCATACCAATCGCCAGTCAGCGAATCCTGCCGCGTCATCGCCTGTTCGTAAGGCAGCAGCAGGCTTTCATGGCTGGTGTAGAAGCTGGTGCCCTTCAATTGCGGCACCGTGCCGGGATCGATCCCGCAGGCCTCCATGAAATCGAGCGCTTCGCCGATCCGGTCGGCCATTTCGCCGAACTTCTCGGTCCAGGGCGTGCGGCCCATGAAATCGAGCGTCCACTGGTGGACTTGCCTGAGGTTGGCATAGCCCCCGCCGGCAAAGGCGCGCAGCAGGTTCAAGGTGGCGGCGGCCTGCGAATAGGCCTTCACCATCCGTGCCGGATCATTGCGGCGGCTGACAGGGTCGAACTCGATCCCGTTGATATTGTCGCCGAGATAGCTCGGCAGGGTGACGCCGTTGATGGTTTCGGTCGGGGCCGAGCGCGGCTTGGCGAACTGCCCGGCCATGCGGCCAACTTTCACCACCGGACGCTTGCTGGCGAAGGTCATCACCACCGCCATCTGCAACAGCACGCGGAAGGTGTCGCGGATGTTGTTGGGGTGGAACTCGGCGAAGCTCTCCGCGCAGTCCCCGCCTTGCAGCAGGAACCCGTGGCCATTCGCAACCTGCGCCAAATCGGCCTTCAGCGCCCGCGCCTCACCCGCAAACACCAGCGGGGGATAGGACGAGAGGGTCTTTTCCGCTTCGGCCAGCTCGGCGGCATCCTCATAATGCGGCAAGTGGCGCGCTTCGTGAGCCTTCCAGCTATCCGGGGTCCAGGTCTCAGGCACGATCAATACTCTTTCACAATGGCGGCGCGCTTGGCGCGGGGGCGCCCGCTACAGGACACGCGACTGAATTGTAAAGCGGCAATGCCGCATGGCACAACTTTATTTCCCGCTCAGTGTCAGCGAAGCATCCGTTCAGCGCCCGGTGATGGGTACGCGCGCAGCATTTGTGCTCGCCCCGCCCGCTGGTGCCTCGGCGAGGGTCTGTCCCTCGGGGATCACTGCAAGCCGGAACGGCGTGCCCTTGGCAAGGTAGCGTTCGGCGAGGAACTGCATCATCTGCGGCGTGGTCTGCGAATAATCGGCCAGCAGCGAACGCAGCAGGATCACGCGCTGCGGATCAAAGGCTGCGCCTTCGAGGTTGTAGAGCCAGAACTGGTTGCCGGTCGACGCGCGCCGGATCAGCTGGCCGAGCGGCTCGGTCACCCGGGCCAATTCATCGGCGGTTGGGGGATTGGCGGCGAGGTCCTTCGCGATGCGCTCTGCTTCGGCGAAGAACACCGGCACGAAGGCAGGCTCAAGCTGCGCCAGCGCTGTGATCCGTCCGCCGCTGGCCAGATCGGCCGGCCAGCTCGAAAACACCTGCGGCGAATAGCTCGCGCCTGCGCGCTCGCGCAGGGCTTCGAGCAGGCGGTTGTTGAACAGCTGGGTCAGGATTTCGAGCTGTCGGCTCTCTCGCAGGGCCGCGACCCCGCCACCGCTCGGCCACGCCACGACCGCAGCCGCCTGATTGGCATCCCCGCGATGCATCGCCACTACGGGGCGGTCACCAGACTGCGCAAAGGTCGGGACCCGCGCCGCCACCTCAGGCGAAATCTCCGTCCGTGCGGGCAGAGCGCCGAAAGTGAGCCGAAGCTGTTCGATGATGGCGGCCTTGTCGAACTCGCCAAACACCAGCACTTCGACCGGGCCTTGTTGCAGCAGCGGCTCCCAAACCGCGCGGAAGCCTTCGGGGGTCAAGCCCTTCAACGCCGCCGGGTCAGGGGTGGCAAAGCGCTGATCTCCGCCGGTCACGAGATAATCCAGATCGCGGTTGAGAATTCCGCCCGGGCTGGTGGCGAAGGTGTTATACGCCAGTTCAGCCGCAGCCTTGGCGCGGATCACAGGGTCCTTGTCCCAACGCGGCATCCCCAGCTTGGCGGCGAAGAGATAGAGCTGGTCCGCGACATCTTCCGACCGGGTCTGCGCGGTGAAGGTGAAGACAGCATCATCAATATCAAACGCAAAGCCAAGCTTGCGGCCCGTGGTCAGGCGGTCGAGCTCGTTCTGGCCAAGTTCACCGAGGCCCGATCCGACCAGCGCCCCCTTACCCAGCGCTGCATAGGGCGCGGTGTCCTTGTCAAAGGCGCGGTACCCAGCGCCAAAGCGGACCCGCACGGTGACGCGCCCTGGCTCGGCATCATTGGCCCAGACCAGCGCCTTCACGCCATTGGCGAAATCGACCTGCTCGATCTCCAGCACGCCCAAGGGGTTCTGCGCGGTGATGGTGCCGGGTTCGCCGATCGCGGGGAGATCCTTGAACGAGATCGTCTGTGCCGCGAGCCGGGCCGTGCCATCAACCGCGACGTCACTCGCCAGCGCAAGCCTAAGGGCATCGGGATCAGCCTCGCCTGCGACCGGTGTGACATACACTGAACGCGTGACTTCGCCCTCGAACAGCTTGCGCGTGCGGGCCAGCACCTCTTCGGGATTGAGCCTCGCCTTCATGCCGCGGAACACATTCAGCACCACGTCGGGCGCGGCCACCGTCTCGCGGATATCGACCGCATTGACGAGATTGTTGGCCAGCTCCGAACCGGACTGCACCGATTCCTGCTCGACCCCGTTGGCGAACACGACGTCGAACTCGGCCACCTCGCGGTCGATTTCTTCCTGCGTCGGCGGGTTGGTCAGCGCGTCGGCGATCACGCTGCGGACATCGGCCAGCGCGGTTTTCCAATCGTCGGTCAAGGGCGCAAAGGTCACAAAGGTCGCATCGACCGAGCGCGAGATATCGTCCTGCTGCACCTGCGCATACAGAAAGCTGCCGCCGACCCGCGCGCGCGCCTCGAGCCGCCGGTTGATGATCGCTTGCGCGACGGCATCGATCAGCAGGCCCTCGTTATAGGCGATTGTGTCATTGACCTGTTTCCACGGGCGCATCACCGCAAAGGTCAGGCTGCGCGGCAAATCGGGCTCGACCCCGATCGCCAGTTCACCCACTGGGGTGCCGGTTCTTGCCGGATCCTTGGCCCCGGCTGGAGCGACAGGATCGCCGAAATCGGGTGCGACACCGGGCTTGCCGGTGCCTTTCCAATCGCCGAACCATTGTTCGACCAGCCCGGCCAGCACCAGCGGATCAGCATCGCCCGCCACCACGATCACGGCGTTTTCGGGGCGATACCAGCGATCATAGAAGGCCTTGACCGCCTTGCCACTGGCGCCGCCCAGGGTTTCTTCCGTGCCGATGGGATTGCGCGTTGCGAGGCGCTGTCCGGCAAAGAAAGTTTGCCGGGTGAGATCGGCCATGCGCTGCCCCGCCCCGCCCCGCTCGCGCTTTTCCGCGAGCACGATCGGGCGTTCGGCGGCGACGTTGGCATCATTGAGCACCGGCTCGCGGATCATGCCCGACAGCAGCTTGAAGCTCTCGGACAGCTTCGCCTCATCGATATTGGGAATATCGAGCTTGAAGGCGGTGTGGGTCGGGCTGGTTTCGGCGTTGGCATCGCTGCCGAAGGTTGCCCCTAGCCGCTGCCAGGCGGCAATCGCCTCGGCGGGCTTCAAATACTTGCTTTCGCGGAACAACAGGTGTTCGAGCAAGTGAGCATAGCCCTGCTCTTTGTCCTGCTCGTGGAGCGACCCGGCATCGATCCGCACCCGGATCGAGACCTGCCGCGGCGGCACGCCGTTGCGCCGCACGGCATAACGCAGGCCATTCTTCATCTGGCCAAACAGCCATTGGTCATCGACTGGAACGTCGGAACCCTTGTAGAGCCAAGGCACTTCGCCATCGGTCTGGAGCGCGGTGGGCGCAGGAACGGGCGGCAAAGCGGGGGGCTGAGCCGGGACTGCAACCGGTGCCGAAGGCTGCGCCTGCTGAGCCAGCAAGGGCTGCGCCAGCGCAAAAGGAGCAAGCAGGATGGCGAGAGCGCGTGTCACGCGAAAGAACGACGTCATGCACCGCATATAGGGCGGCAAAGTGTGAAGCGATAGTGAATGCTTGCCTCTCATCCGACCTTGCCCTGCGCCCCTGCGCTACCTAAGTTTACGTCCATGTTCATCGAAACCGAAACCACCCCCAACCCGTCGGCCCTGAAGTTCCTTCCCGGCCAGATTGTCATGCCCACCGGCAGCCGCGAATTTGCCACGCCCGAAGCGGCTGAAGCGAGCCCGCTGGCGCAGGCCATCTTTGACACCGGCGAGGTGGTGAACGTGTTCTTCGGCGCTGATTTCGTCAGCGTCACGGCCGCCCCGGGGGCCGATTGGAGCACACTTAAGCCGCAAGTGATTGCGATCCTGCTCGACCATTTCGTCTCGGAGGCTCCGCTGTTTGTCGGCGGCACGGCGGGCGGGATTGTCGTCCCGCCGGAGGATGATCTGGCTGTGGAAGAGCGCCCGGAAGATGCCGAGGTCATCGCCGCGATCAACGAATTGCTCGAAACCCGCGTGCGCCCGGCTGTGGCGGGCGACGGCGGCGACATTGCCTACCGCGGTTTCCGCGACGGAGTGGTCTACCTGACCCTGCAAGGATCATGTTCGGGCTGCCCGTCGAGCACCGCGACTTTGAAGCACGGCATTGAGGGCCTGCTCAAGCACTACGTCCCCGAAGTCACCGAGGTCCGCGCCGCATGACCCAGTTCCACGATCATGTTCTGTCGGCAGAGGCGCTCGACCAGCTCTTCAACGAAGCACGCAGCTACAACGGTTGGCTCGACAAGCCGGTCAGCGACGAACAGCTTCACGCCATCTGGGACCTTGTAAAAATGGCGCCGACGTCTGCCAATATGCAGCCGGTGCGGATCGTGTGGGTCAAGTCGCCCGAAGCCAAGGCCAAGCTGGTCGAATGCATGGCCGAGGGCAACAAGAAGAAAGTCACTGCCGCCCCGGTCACCGCCGTTATCGGCTATGACATCGATTTCCACGAGGAATTGCCCTGGCTGTTCCCGCATACCGACGCCAAAAGCTGGTTCGAAGGCGATGAAAAGGCGCGCGAGGAAGGTGCGTTTCGCAATTCCTCACTGCAAGGGGCCTATCTGATGCTGGCGGCCCGCGCGCTTGGCCTCGATTGCGGTCCGATGTCGGGGTTTGATCCGGCCGCCGTCAACGCGGCGTTCTTCGCCGACGAACCGCGCCACCGGGTCAATTTCATCTGCTCGGTCGGCTATGGCGATCCCGCCAGCATCTTCCCGCGCTCACCCCGCCCGGAATTCGCGACCTTCAACCGCATCGCCTGAGGCGCATCACGCCGCTTGCGCCGGGCGCGTCGCTTTGGCATCGCGCGTGGCCATGCGGGTGCTCGCCATCGAAACCGCCTCCGAGGCGTGCTCTGTCGCTCTGTTCGAGGGTGAGGTGCTGCTGGCGCGTGATCACCGCGTGCTGGGGCGCGGCCATGCCGAGGCGCTAGTGCCGATGATCGCGAGACTGCCCGAAAAAGGGCGTGCAGAGCGCATTCTCGTCTCACTCGGCCCCGGCAGCTTTACCGGCGTTCGGATCGGCCTCGCCACGGCGAGGGCGCTCGGGTTGGCGTGGGGAGCCGAAGTGCGGGGCTACCCGACGCTCGCGCTGATCGCGGCGCAGGCGCAGGCGCTGCACCCCGGAGCGCCGGTCACGGTGTGCACCAATGGCGGTCATGGCGAATGGTTCATCGCCGATTTCGCCGCAGATGGTCTGCCCACCAACGATTTCGTCTCGCTGAGTCCCGATGCGGCCCGGGCGCGGGGGTGTGCAACAATAGTAGCCGGAAACCGTGCGCAAGCATTGGCCGCGCTGCACACTGAACGCTCCATTACCGCACTCGACATGCTGCCGGACGCTGGTGCCACAACCCGACTTCCCGACGCGATCCTGACGCACGACCTTGTGCCGATTTATGGCCGCGGGCCTGACGCCACCCCGATCAAGGATCGGCTCCCTGCATGACCCCTTGCCCCTACACGATCGAACGGATCATGGCGGTAATGGAGGCCGCCTTTGACCCCGCCTTTGGCGAAGCGTGGAACTTGCGCCAGGTCACCGATGCGCTCACGCTTGGCAGCACGCACGCGCTGGTGGTGGATGGGGATGGCAATCCGATCCCGGATGGTCCCAACCCCGCCGCAGTTCCGGCCGGATTTTTTCTGACCCGGCACGTCCTCGACGAAGAAGAGCTGCTGCTGATCGGCGTGGTACCGCGGTTCCGCCAGCGTGGCCTCGGGACAATACTGATCGAACACCTGTTCGCTAGCGCCCGGGCGCGAGGCATTACGCGAATCTATCTCGAAATGCGGCGCGGCAATCCTGCCTATAATCTTTATCGCAAACTGGGCTTTGAGCCCATCGGTGAGCGGCAGAAATACTATCGAATGGCGAATGGTGAACGGGTTGACGCTATTACTTTCGGACGCACGATCTAGATTACCACTTCTCCAAGCAGGTCTACGTGCAATCTGGTTCATGATATTGCCACGATTGTAAATTTGCGCCATGTAGCAATAGCGGGCACGCATTATCAGATGCCCGAAGGAACTCCTGCAGGATTTGGAAATGGAACTGAAAGAAACGCTTATAACGCTGACCAGCGATATCGTGGCGGCGCATGTCAGCAATAATGATGTGGCCGTGGCTGATGTGCCCAGCCTCATTACCAACGTCTACGCCGCCTTGGCCAACCTTGGTGAAGTGGTCGAGGTTGAAGAACCCAAACCGCAGCCGGCAGTCGCGATCCGCAATTCGGTGAAACCTGATTACATTGTGTGCCTCGAAGACGGCAAGAAGCTGAAGATGCTCAAGCGCTATCTTCGCACCAATTTCGACATGTCACCCGAGGACTATCGCGCGCGCTGGGGTCTGCCGACTGATTACCCGATGGTTGCCCCCAATTACGCGGAAAAGCGCCGCGATCTCGCCAAGAAGATCGGCCTTGGTCGCAAGCCGGGCACGACTGTGGCCAAGACCCGCCGGACAAAGAAGACAGCCTAACCCACGCCCATATGGTCGCACCGCAGGTTGCAGGCCACGACGCCCCTGTTGAGAGGGCGGCAAGCCAGCTTGAGCAAGCAGCCTCGTCCCTGTAGGGATGAGGCTGCTTTGCTATGGGATGGTCGCGTCTCCCCAAAGCGGCCTGCGGCGATGGAGCTTTGCTTGAACCAGAAAATCGATCTCGAACAACTCTGCGCCGAGAAAGGCCTGCGCATCACCGAGCAGCGCCGGGTGATTGCCCGCGTATTGTCGGAGAGCGATGACCATCCCGATGTCGAGCTGCTCCACAGCCGCGCCGCCGCGATCGATCCGCGCATTTCGATTGCCACGGTGTACCGCACCGTGCGCCTGTTCGAGGAGGCGGGCATTCTGGATCGCCACGATTTCGGCGACGGCCGTTCTCGCTATGAACCCGTGCCCGAGGCCCACCACGATCACTTGATCGATGTTGAGACGGGCAAGGTGGTGGAATTCGTCGACCCTGAGGTCGAAGCCCTGCAACGTCAGATTGCCGAGCGGCTGGGGTATCGCTTGGTCGATCACCGGATGGAACTTTACGGTGTTCGCCTGACCCGCAATGACTGAGGCCGCCCACTCCTCACAGGATCAGCAAGATTGGGATCTGCGCCTCGCCGCCGCGCGCGGCGAGATCACGCCGATTTCGTGGCTGGGATGGTCGCGGATCGTGTGGCGGTCGCTCGGCCTGATCGGCCTGCTGCTGGTGTTCGTGCCGCTGCATTACCTGTACCGCGCCTTTGCCTATGGTTCGCCCTTCCCGATGCTGTTCCTGCGCTATGCCGCGCGGGTATGCGGCGCGCGGGTGACAGTGATGGGCACACATCTGAAGCGCGACGTGTTCTATGTCGCCAATCATATCTCGTGGGTCGACATCCTCGCGCTGGCGGGGGCAAGCGGCACGGCGTTTGTCGCCAAGGCGGAACTGGCCGAAGCGCCCGTGGTCGGCTGGCTCGCCAGCCTCAATCGCACTGTCTTCGTCAAGCGCGAGCACCGCATGGGTGTGGCCGAGCAAATCAACGCCTTGAAGGATGCGCTGGTCGACAATTGGTCGGTGACGGTCTTCCCCGAAGGCACCACCACCGACGGGCAATCGCTGCTGCCGTTCAAGACCTCGATGCTGTCGGTGCTCGAACCGCCCCCGCCGGGTGTGCTGGTGCAGCCGGCGATCCTCGATTACGGCCCGGTCGCCGAATGGATCGGCTGGATCGGCGAAGAAGGCGGGTTCAACAACGCCAAGCGGGTGCTGTCACGCAAGGGCAGTTTCCCGTTGCGGGTGCATTTCCTCGAACCCTTCAGCCCCGAAGATTTTCGCGGACGCAAGGCTATCAGCCAGGAATCGCGCCGCCGGATCGAGGAGGCACTGATCGCCATCCTTGGCCGCCCCTTGCGCCCCTTTGCGCACACGGTTGCGCCAGTGCGCTACGAGCCGCGCTCGGAAAGCCAGCCGGTCGATTAAAGCCCCGCGCGCACCAGCCAATCATGGAAGATCCGCACCGGGCGGCTTTCCAGCGCCACGGGCTTGCACACGAACCAGTAGCTGTAGGGGCTCTCCACTGGCGTGCCGGGAAGGTTGGTGAGGCGGTTGTCGTTGGCGCGGCGCAGGTGATCATCATGCATAATCGCAATGCCAAGGCCCTGTGCAGCGGCCTCCAGCATCAGCGCGCCCGAATCGTAATGGTCGATCGCGGCCGGGTCCATCTGATCGAGCCCGTTGGCCTTCTTCCACGCGACGAAGCTTTCCGGCAGTTCGTTGTGAATCAGAAAGGTCTGCTTGGCCATCGCCTCGGGAGTGATGTCGGGGCCAATGGTGCGCGCGGTCTCCTTGGAACAGATCGCGTGGACGAGGTTGTGGTCGAGCCGCACCGCGTGCAGCCCGCTTGCGGGCCCGCGTGACAGGATGATCGCGGCGTCGAGCGTGTCGCCCACCCGATCCTCCAGATGCGGAGCGGTGTCGATGTCGATGTGGAGCAGCGGATGACGCTTCCTCAGCTCGCCAAGGCGCGGAAACAGGCGCTGGCTACCGAACATTGGCAGCACGCCGAGCCGCAGGCGCAGCAGCGCGATATTGTCCGACTGGCTCTCCACCGCGCGGGCCAGCGCCTCCATGTGCGGGTTCACCGCCTCGTAGAAGGCTTGGCCCTCATCGGTCAGCTGCATCGACTGGCGCGCGCGGGTGAACAGCTTCTTGCCGACGAATTCTTCGAGGTTGCTGATCCGCCGCGACAGCGCCGAGGGGCTGAGGCCAATCTCCTCCGCCGCCGCCCGGGCTGATCCCAGCCGGACAGTGCGCATGAACGCTTCGAGCGCGCGCAGGGGGGGCAAACGGCGTGCAGGCATCTGATCTCTCCTTTGTGACCGGAGATACGCCTAAAACGCCATTCGGATGCAAAAAATCGAAGAAAAAATCTTCAATAGGCCGAAAGCTTGCGCCTATTGCAAGTCGCTCTCATCTGCGGGAGGGTGCAGGCGCAGCCGCGTGACGTGGGTTTCGTCGCCTGCCGTCACTTCAATGCGCCAGCCGCTCGGATGTTCCAGCACTGTGCCGACCGGCGGCACCGCCTCTGCCAGCACGAAGGCAAGGCCGCCCAGCGTATCGACCGCTTCTTCCACCTCGGCGAGGCGCGGGTCGATCTGTTCGGCGATATCGTCGAGCTCAGCGCGGGCGTCGCAGTCCCACATCCCGTCCTCGAGCGGCACGATCAGCGCTTGGGGCGCATCATCATGCTCGTCCTCGATATCGCCGACGATCTCCTCGACCAGATCCTCAATCGTGATGAGCCCGTCGGTGCCCGAAAACTCATCGAGCACGATCGCAAGGTGAACGCGCTGGGTGCGCATATCCGCGAGCACATCCAGGGCCCCGCGCGCCTGCGGCACATAAAGCGGCTGGCGCATCAGCGTGGTCCAGTCCTCGGGTGGCGGAGTGCCATTGGCGAGGAAGGGGAAGACGTCCTTGATGTGGATCATCCCGATCACGTCATCGAGCGTCTCGCGGTAGACCGGCATGCGAGAATGGCCATGTTCGCTGAAGGCCGCGACCATTTCGGCCCAGCTGATCGCGGCATCCACCGCGATGATCTCCCCGCGTGGTACCGCGACGTCATCGGCGTCATGCTCGGAGAAGTGGAGCAGGTTGCGCAGCATCTGCCGCTCGACCCGCGACAGGTCCCCGCGCGTCCCGCTGGCGGCATCCGCGCCGGAGCCGCCGTCATCGCCCTCGTGCTCATCGATCGCTTCTTCGAGCTGTTCGCGCAAAGACCGCGCGCCTTCCAGCCCGAGCATTTTGCGAAGCGCAGACATCAGTCCACTGCTACTGTCCGCTTCTCCCGACGGGGGGGCAGACGAATGGGAATCGGCCATGGCCTTGCGTGTGGCTCCTAAGAGGTTTCAAGCGCCATATGGGTCAGCGATGCCCAGTTTGGCAAGTATGCGGGTTTCCAGCGCCTCCATGGCCTCGGCTTGCGCGTCGGACATGACATGGTCGTGACCGGCGAGATGCAAGAGGCCGTGGACGATCAGGTGCGCGGCGTGGGCTTCAAGCGTGACGCCCTTTTCCGCCGCCTCCCGCGCACAGGTTTCGTAGGCGAGCGCAATATCGCCGAGCATAACAGGCGGGCCATCGGGGGCGAGGCTGGCGAGTTCCTCGCGCTCGAGCATCGGGAAGCTGAGGACATTGGTGGGCTTGTCCCGCTCGCGCCATTCGCGATTGAGGGTGTGGACCTCGGCATCCGAGGTGAACAGCAGGCTGGCGATGAGGCGCGGGTTGGCGAGCAGCGGCTCGCCCTCGCCTGCCGCCAGCGTGGCACGGGTCGCCAGCGCGTCCCAATCGGCGGCGGGCCAGTCTTCGATGTCGATATCAAGCTGCATGGGCAGGCGCTGTAGCGGCCTCATGCCGCCCAGATCAATCCGATCCCGCCAAGCACCGCCAAAGGCGCGACACCGCGCACCCCTGCCAGCGGGATGCGCTCCGCCCAGAACACCGCATAGCCGTTGTGCCAGCGCAGCGGGATGACGAGCAGCAGCACCGAACTGCCGACGATGAACAGTCCCGCGATGGTGAAGAATTGCGGAAAGCGCGACACCTCGGCCCGCACCACCATCGCCGCGCCCGCGATCAGACGCGGCACCTGTTCGATGGCGTTGATCCGATGGCTCGTCGCAGTGCGGCGCAGCAGGTCGAGCGCGCCGGAGGGTCGGAAGGCCATCAGCCAGCCAGTCCACACCAGCCAGCCCGCAGCGGCAAGCAGCACGAACCACGCGGCGATCAGCATTGCCGGAGCGCTCTAGGCCCCCTCGCCTTCGCCACTCCCCTCATAAGCCTCGACAATCCGCCCCACGATCGGGTGGCGGACCACATCGGCGGCGGTGAAGCGGATGGTGCCGAAGCCTTCAATGCCTTCGAGCTTTTCGACCGCATCATTGAGCCCGCTCATGCGCGGGCCGCCGGGAATATCGACCTGGCGCGGGTCGCCGCAGATCACCATCCGGCTGTTCTGGCCGAAACGGGTGAGGAACATCTTCATCTGTTCCTTGGTGGTGTTCTGCGCTTCGTCGAGGATGATGAAGCTGTCCGCGAGCGTCCGCCCGCGCATGAAGGCGATAGGCGCAATCTCGATCTCGCCATTGGCCAGCCGCCGCTCGACCTGTTCGGGCGGCATGCAATCGTTCAAGGCATCGTAAAGCGGGCGGAGATAGGGATCGACCTTCTCCTTCATGTCGCCGGGGAGAAAGCCGAGCTTCTCCCCCGCCTCCACCGCCGGGCGCGAGAGGATCAGGCGCTGGACGCTGCCGGTGATCAGCTGGCTGACCGCCTGCGCCACGGCGATATAGGTCTTGCCCGTCCCCGCCGGCCCGAGCGCGAAGATGATGTCCTCCTTCGCCAGCGCGCGCATATATTCGATCTGGGTGGCCGAGCGCGGCACGATGGTTTTCTTGCGCGTGCGGATCATGATCGGGGCCGCGCCCTCGTCGCCCGCAATGATCCCTTCAAGCGTCGGTTCGGCCGACATCGCGATCAGCGCCTCGATTGCCCCGCTATCGAGCGCCTCGCCGCGCGCCAGCCGGTCATACATGGTCTTCAATGTTTCGCGAGCACGGGCGACGTCATCCTCCGGCCCCTCGATGACAATCTGATGCCCCCGCGCGTGGATGAACACCCCGAGCCGGTTTTCGACCTGTACCAGATTGGCATCGAACTGGCCGAACAAAGCGCCGAGAAGCGCCTGATTCTCGAAGGTCAGATCAACGCGGGCGCGGCGCGGGGCGGGAATGCCGCGCGGATCGGGCGAGAGCGCCGGGTGTGCGGCACGGGAGGGTCGTCGGCCCATAGGTTCCTTTGGCTGCGGCCGAGGGACAATCCCTTAGCCCACGAGTCGTGAGCGTAAGCTGCGCGCGCGCCATGGCAAGCCGCCTGCGAAGAGATGGCGGTGGAAAGTCACGGATGCTTCACATCATCCGGTCTTATGTGGTAATCGAGTATAACTAAGTCACTGAAAGGGCGTGACCAATGCGCTTGCGTACCGGGCTTCTGATGATGATCGCATTCGCAACTGTGGCGACTGCGGGGAACGCGCAGGATGCTCCCGAGGCGGCTGAACCGGCCAAAGACCCCAACATCATCGTGCGCCCACCCCCGACCGAGGCGAAACGGCATAAGCAACTCCGAGACTTCACCCGCGAGGTGGTGCGCCCGGCCAAGATGCGCCAGCCGATCGCCAAATTCACTTTTCCCGTGTGCGTCGAAGTGCGCGGCCTCGCAGGCGAGGATGCTGCGGTGATCGCCGAACGCATCCGCGAAAATGCCGAAGCTCTGGGCGTCGGAGCCGACCGCAAGCCGGACTGCGTGCCGACGGTGCGGGTTGCCTTCATGGCACCCGAAGCAGGGCCTGCAAGCGGTTGGCTGACCTCGGATTCGCCGCAGCTCGCCCACCTCGCCAGCTACCAGCGCGAGCGAGTGCTGGCCGAGAGCGGGCCGGTGCGCGCGTGGCACAAGGTCGCAGTGCGGGACGCGACTGGCAAGGCGTTCCGGCCCCAGCTTGGCGACCAACTCAGATTCCCGACGTTTACGGAAATCGAGCCGCTGAGCAACTCGGACCCGATCATCACCACCGAGATCACCGGCGCCGCCGTGCTGATCGCGCGCGAGGCGGCGCACGGCTTCACCCTCGGCCAGCTGGCGGATTATGCCACCATGCGCGCGCTGATCGACAGTGGCGCGCCCGAAGGCGAGGTGGCTGCGCCGACAATCCTGACTCTGTTTACCGCCCCCGATCCCCCTGACGGGCTGACCGTCTATGACAAGGCGCTGGTGCGCGAACTCTACGATGCCTCGCGCAATGCCAAGCCGCGCCGGGTCTATAACGACATAGCCCGCGCGGCGGTGGCCGCCGAGCGGTCAGACGAGGGCCGTAACTAGGCCCTTAAGCGAATTCGGCCCCGCTTCGGCCAATTCCACCTCGACCAGATCGCCGATGCCATAGTCGCCTTCGAAGTGGACCGATTGCAGCCATGGCGACTTGCCGAGCCATTGGCCGGGATGGCGACCGGTGCGCTCGACCAGCACCTGACAGCGCTTGCCCACGCTCGCCTGATTGAAGGCGAATTGGTGCTGGCCGATGCGCTGCTGGAGGCGCTGGAGGCGGTCGTCCATCACCACCGGCGCGATCTGACCCTCCATCGTCGCGGCGGGGGTGCCGGGGCGCGGAGAGTATTTGAAGCTGAAGCACGCGGCGTAGCGGACTTCGTCGACGATCCGCAGCGTGTCTTCGAACTCCGCCTCGGTCTCTCCGGGGAAGCCGACGATGAAATCGCCTGAGAGCGCGATATCGGGGCGGACGGCTCGGAAGCGTTCAATCAGACGCAAGTAGCTTTCCGCCGTGTGCTGGCGGTTCATCGCTTTGAGGATGCGGTCGTTGCCAGCCTGCACCGGCAGATGCAGGTAAGGCATCAGCTTCGCCACCTCGCCATGCGCGGCGATTAGCGCGTCATCCATGTCGTTGGGGTGGCTGGTTGTATAGCGGATGCGCTCCAGTCCATCGATCATTGCCAGCGCGTGGATGAGCGCCGCGAGGCCCGCAGGGCGGCCCTTCTCGTCCTCGCCGCGCCAGGCGTTGACGTTCTGACCAAGCAGCATGATCTCCTTCGCGCCCGCTTCGACCAGTTTCTGCGCTTCCGCCACCAGATGGCTGAGTGGCCGCGAGATTTCTGCGCCGCGGGTATAGGGCACCACGCAATAGGTGCAGAACTTGTCGCAGCCTTCCTGCACCGTGAGGAAAGCGCTGGGGCCGCGCTTGCGCCGCGCCGGGAGCGCATCGAACTTGGCGATGGCGGGCATGTCGGTGTCGGTCGCGCGCTCGCCCTTGGCCGCTTTATCCAGCATCTCAGGCAGGCGATGATAGGCCTGCGGGCCGACCACGATGCTGACCGCAGGGGCGCGCGCCATGATTTCCTCGCCCTCGGCCTGCGCGACGCAGCCCGCGACCGCGATCATCGGAGCCTTCCCCGCTGCCTCGCCCGCCTTCACCAGCCGGCCGATGTCCGAATAGACCTTCTCGGCTGCCTTTTCGCGGATGTGGCAGGTGTTGAGGATGACGAGATCGGCCGCCTCGCCCTCAGGCGCAGGCACGATGCCGCGTTCGCTGAGCAGCTCGCCCATACGCTCGCCGTCATAGACGTTCATCTGGCAGCCGAAGCTCTTGACCCGGTAGGTCTGGGGGGGCGTCGAGGGTTTCATGAGGGGGCCGCCCATAGCGCCGATGGCGCGCGCGTTCAATTCCCGCCGCGCGCCGACTTCGCACCTTGCCGACTTTCGGGCTCGCGCAGGCTGTTGTGGATGCAGGGCTCCTCGGGCTTCACGCCCGGCCCGGGATGCGGTTTGTCCTCCGGCCCGCATTCCACGAAGGGCTTGCCTATGCCGTTGGCCTTGACCACGGCATAGGCGTCCGCGCTGCCATAGGCCGCGATCCAGGTGAGGCAATCGGCGAGCGGGCGCACCTTGTGCTTGGTGATCGCGCCCTTGCGGGGCTCACAATTGATGGTGAAGACGTTGGCCGCCGGAGGCTCGCTGCTGCGCGCGAACAGCCGCAGGAGTTCGCCGCGTTCGTTAAAGACGGTTCGCCGCAGGGCATTGGTCCGCACCTCGTCGCGGTAAAAGGGCGAGGTGTTGAACATGTAGGCGCGCACTTCGGGATGGGCGTTCGACACCTCAGTCGCCAGCGCTCCGCCGAGCGAATGTCCGACGACGATCCAAGGCAGATCGGACCCGAGGCGCTCCCGCTCGGCATTGAAATAGCGCAGCGCGAGTTCGATCTGGTCGTTGCGCAGCGTGCCGTAGAACAGATCGGCGAGGCCCTTGGTATCGGTGCCGCGAAAAGCGAGAACGCGGGCCACGGGCTTACGCGCCGCATCCGCGCCCGAGCCCGGGGCATACTGGTTGAAGATCTCGTAGCTGAAGCCCTTGCCCGCATCCTCGGGCGCGATCGGCCGATGCTCGATCCGCTGGAGCACCCGGCCGGGCTTGGCAAATATGTCCGCGTCACCGGTGTAGGCGTTGGTCGAGGCTATCGCATAGGGCCACACCTCGACCGCCGCCTCGCGCACGAAGCCGCACCATCCGCCCGGCTCGAGTTGACAGGGCGAGCGCGACTGCACGATGTCGGGCAGCGTGGCGCAACCGGACAGCATGAGCGCTGCCAGCGCCGCTGCCCACGCCCGTGTCATGCGCACGCGCTCATCTGTCGCCTCAGGCCACCGTCGCCTTCACAATCTTACCCGGTGCGCGCGGCGGTTCGCCCTTGGGGATGGCGTGGACGTGTTCCATGCCGCTCTCGACCTGGCCCCACACGGTGTACTGCTTGTCGAGGAAGCGCGCGTCATCGAGGCAGATGAAGAACTGCGAATTGGCGCTGTTCGGGTTCTGCGCACGCGCCATCGAGCAGGTGCCTTCGACGTGCGGCGCATCGTTAAATTCAGCCGCGAGGTCGGGCTTGTCGCTGCCGCCCATGCCGGTTCCGGTGGGATCACCGCCCTGCGCCATGAAGCCTGCGATCACGCGGTGGAATACCACACCGTCATAGAAGCCTTCGCTGGCCAGTTCCGTGATGCGCGCGACGTGGCCGGGGGCGAGATCGGGGCGCAGCTTGATCACGACGTCCTTGGGTTCGCCGTCGCCGGTGTCGAGGGTGAAGGTCAGCGTATCGGCCATTGCATATCTCCTGGGTCAATTTGCTCGCGCTTTTAGCAGCCAATCGCCGCCTGTCACCCTCCCGCGCTTGCTTTTCATAAGCCCCTCCGTAAACGCCTTGGCATGGCCGACGACCGCATCCCTGAAGACGATCTGCTGATCGCCGATCACGGTGAGGCGGAGGTGCGCCCGGATGACCGGGTCGACGACGAACGGCTCGACAGCGAGAACCGGCTGAAGGCTGACTTCGTCGGCGCTGTGCGCGATGCGCTGGAGACGCGCGACAAGGGCGCGGTCTATGACCTCGTCGAACCGCTCCACGCTGCCGACATTGCCGACCTGATCGAACTTCTGGGCCGGTCCGAGCGCGCGGCGCTGGCGGCGGCGATCACCGACCTGATGACCAGCGACGTGATCGCTGAGCTCAACGATTACGTGCGTGAAGACCTGATGGAGGCCCTGCCCGCACAGGCGGTCGCCACCATTGCCGAGCAGCTCGACACCGACGATGCGGTGCAGCTGATCGAGGACTTGGACGAAGCCGATCAGGCCGCGGTGATCGCGGAGCTGGAGCCCGAAACCCGCGCCGCGGTCTCGAGCGCACTTGCCTATCCGGAGGAAACCGCCGGGCGCCTGATGAGCCGCCATTTTGTGGCGGTGCCCGAGCATATGAGCGTGGGCGACCTGATCGATTTCCTACGCGAGGAAGGCGATCTCGAGCACGATTTCTTTGAAGTCTTCGTGATTGATGAACGCCATCACCCGGTCGGCACCTGCGCGCTGAACTGGGTCCTCACCACGCCGCGCAACGTGCGCCTCACCGATCTTATGAAGCGCGACCAGACCCTGATCCCGGTGACGATGGATCAGGAAGAGGTCGCGCTGATGTTCCAGAAATACGCGCTGATCTCGGCCGCGGTGGTGGACGAAAGCGGACGGCTGGTCGGGCAGATGACGGTCGACGATATCGTCCACATCATCTCCGAAGAAGCGGGCGAGGATGCGCTGCTGCTGTCGGGCGCGGGCGATGGCGACATCAACGAGCCGATCGTCGATAGCTACAAGGCCCGCGTGCGCTGGCTGCTGGCCAACCTGCTCACCGCCTCGGTCGCCTCCAGCGTGATTGCGCAGTTCGAGGATGTGATCGCGACCATGGTGGCTTTGGCAGTTCTTATGCCGATTGTCGCCGGGATCGGCGGCAATGCGGGCACGCAGACGCTCGCGGTGACAGTGCGCGCCATCGCGACAAACCAGCTCACCGATGCCAACACCTGGCGTACGATCCGCCGCGAGATATCAATTGCGGCGCTGAACGGCGGGACGGTGGCGATGGTGGTCGGGGTGATCGTCGCGCTGCTGTTTGCCAACCCGATGCTAGGCCTCGTGATTGGTCTCGCGATGCTGTGCAACATCGTCATTGCCGGGTTTGCGGGGGTGCTGGTGCCGCTGACCTTGCAAAAGCTGAAGGCGGACCCGGCTATCTCCTCCTCGATCTTCGTCACCATGACGACAGATTCGATGGGCTTTCTGGTCTTCCTCGGGCTCGCAGTGGTGAGCGGTCTGGTCGGCTGAGCGGCAGCAGGCTCGCAGGACTGTGGAGGCCGAGCGCCAAATCGCTTGATCCCCCCGCCGATTGCCCCACATTGACGCCGTGCCACTCCACCTGACCAAGATCGCGTTCGGCGCGAAGAGTTTTGAGCACCTTGCCGGATGGTATGAGGGTCGGTCAGACATCCGCCTCACCACCCGCAACCGGCCGACCCTGCATGAGGAAGTGGTGGGCGGCTCGCTCTACTGGATCATCAACCACGCGATTGTGGCGCGCTCGCCGATCAGGGGTTTTGTAAAGACCGATGATGGGCGCTGGGACATCTGCCTCGAGCCGCGCCTCATCCGCGTCCACACCCAGCCCAAGCGCGCGCATCAGGGCTGGCGCTACCTGACCGAGGACAAGGCGCCAAAGGATGTGGCCGAAGGCGAAGACATCGGCGACGCGCTGCCGGGGCGGCTGGCAATGAAGCTGGAGCGGCTGGGGTTGGTTTAGGCCACGCCGTCACCCCAGCGAAAGCTGGGGCCTAGGGCGGCACTGAGCGCGCCAAGAGGCCCGAGGTCCCAGCTTTCGCTGGGATGACGATCTAGGCCCTTACCTTCTCCGCAACCCGCCGCAGCGCGTTCACATATACTTCGGGCGCCTGCGCCCCCGGGATCAGGAACTTGCTATTGATGATCATCGCCGGGACGCCAGAGATGTTCATGTCCCACGCCTGCGCCTCTTCGGCGAGGACGCGGGCTTCGAGGTCGAGATCGTCAAGCGCGGCCTTGGCCGCCATGCGGTGCAGGCCGACGCTGGCGGCGATGTCGAGCAGCACGTCGCGGTCCCCCAAGGGCATGCGCTCGTTGAAATGGGCGCGGAACAGCGCGAGTTTGAGCGCGGTCTGCAACTCTGGCCCCGCCTGCTCCAACGCAAACGTCAGCAGCTTGTGGCAATCGCGCGTGTTCCACATCATCGCGGGCGGAGCCTCGCCCTCCCCCTCGTAGGACAGCGAAACGCCCGCCCCTTCGGCAATCGCCTTCATCTGGCCGCGCAGCGCCGCGCCTTCCTCAGCCGAGCGGCGGTATTTGCGTTGAAGGTGTGCTTCCTGGTCCTCGCCCTCAACAGGCATGTGCGGGTTCAATTCAAACGGCCGCCAGCGGATTTGCGCCGCGATTTCGCCCTCGAGCTCGGCCAGCGCCTTGGTCAATTGGCCATAGCCGATCAGGCACCAGGGGCACATGACGTCGGAGTAGATGTCAATCGTGAGGGTATCGGTCATCGGTCGAGCCACCAGGTTACCAGGTGATGCGCAATCGCGAAGGGGCGCGGGAAATAGAGGAGCTCGGTGCCGTGTTCCCCCGCGGCGCGCGCTTCCATGAGTTCGGCGCGCGTGAACCAGCGCGCGTCTTCGAGCTCGGTTTTGTCGATGGTGAGTTCGGGATCGTCCGTCACGCTCGTGCAGCCGATCATCAACTGGCTCGGGAACGGCCAGGGCTGGCTGGCGATGTAGCGCACATCGCGCACGCGCACGCCCGCCTCCTCGTGGATTTCGCGCGCGACCGCCTCTTCAATGGTCTCGCCGGGTTCGACAAAGCCCGCGAGCGCCGAATACATCCGCGGCGGAAAGCGCGGTTGGCGGCCGAGGAGGAGCTTGTCCTCATGCTCGACCAGCATGATCGTGACGGGATCCGTGCGCGGGAAGTGGTCCGCGCCGCAGCCGTGGCAATGCCGCTGCCAGCCGCCCTTGACCAGCTTGGTCGGCGAACCGCAGCGCGCGCAGAAGCGATGCCGCGCGTGCCAATCCACCAAGGAGCGCGCTCCGCCATAAATCGCCAGATCAGGCGGCGAGAGGAGTTGCATCAGCTGCCACGCGGCGGGCTGAGCATAGGCCGGCCCCTCAGCGCCCGCAGGCGGGACGGGGGCGAAATGCGCCTTGCCGTCCAGCAACCCGAGAAACACCAGCTCCGCGTCCGGCGCGAGATCGGCGAGGCTCCCCCAAACCAGCCCGCCCTTATCATCCACCCCGGGGAGCAGCCCATCAAGCAGCAACACCCGAGCGCGCCAGTTCATCAGCCCCGCCAGCGCCGCATCATCGACGCGGATGTGATCCGCCCGGTCCATCGGCGATCCGGCAAAGGCCATCAGCGGCGCGGCGGCGGGCAAGTGCATTAGGCGGCTTTCTTCTTCGTGCGCATCGCCGCCAGATCGGCCTCCATCGCGGCAAGGAATTCATCGCGGATTGGATATGCTTCGGACGGCATGTACTGGGTGAACAGGGTCGAGCGAAGATTGAGCCCGAAATCGACCGCCGCCAGCGTGCCAGCCGCCCCGCCCCAGCCGAAGGTCATGCCCTTGGAGCGGCCCCCTGCGCCGTGGCCTTCGCCTTCGAGCCAGGTGCCCTTGGTATCGACCGTCGCCGGGATGAGATCGGACACGCCAACGCGCACCGCCTCCTCGCTCATCACGAACTTGCCGTCGAGCCGGCCATAGCCCAGCAGCATCCGCAAGAAGCGGTCGTAATCCTTGGGGCTCGACACGAGGCCGCCCCCACCAGCAGGGACTTCGGGCGGATCGGTGAAGATCGAATTGGCGCCCGGATCGATCGGGAAGGCATTGCCGCCCACGATCCCATAATTGTCGGTCAACCTCCCGACCTCGCTTTGCGGCACCTGCATGAAGGTGCTGGTCATGCCGCAGGGCTCGAAGATGCGCTTTTTAAGGAACGCTTCGAACTCCATCCCGCTGGCGACTTCGATCACTCGGCCGAGCAGGTCGATGCTGCACGAATAGCTCCACTTGGTGGCAGGCTGATACATCAGCGGCAATTCGGCCAACCGATCCGCCCAGACCGCGAGCCCCGGGGCCGGGGTGACAGGCGGGAAGCCCGGGATCGGCATCCGGCTCACCCGCCCGCCAACGATCCCCTTTTCGTTGTAAGCGGCGAGCAGCGGCCCCTTGCTGATGATCTGATAGCCGAGGCCCGCCGTATGGGTGAGCAGCTGACGGATCGTGATCGGGCGGATCGCCGGGACGGTCTCTTCAAGCGGACCATCGGGATTGACCAGCACCTGCGTGTCGCGGAACGCGGGCAGGATTTCGTAGAGCGGCTGATCGAGGCCAAGCTTGCCCTCATCGATCAGGATCATCGTCGCCATGCCGGTGATCGGCTTCGACATCGAATAGATGCGGAACAGCGAATTTTCATCCACCGGGGTCGGCTTGGCGAGCGAAAGCGTACCGCCGCCGACGGTGTGGGCGTGATCTTCTTGTCCCCAACCAAAGGTCAGGAACAGATTGGCCACCTTGCGCTGCGAGACATAGCGATTGGCGAGCGCTGCGACATTGGGCCAGCTTTCCGCAACATCATGGGCAGCCCACGCGGCGCGGCCAAAGGGCAGAGTGGTCAGCGCCGCGCCGCCAGCCAGCATGGCGCTGCCCCGGATCAGGGCGCGGCGGGAGAGCGAGGCGGAATCGAATGCTCGGATGGTCATGGGGGAGAATCTCCGGATGGGTTCTGATCCCGTGTCTGCGGCAGGCGAAGGCGGGGGTCAATCGCTGTGAACGGGTTTAAAGCAGAGGTTTGCGGCTTGCACAGGAGTGGTGTCTTATTTATATAAGACACATGCTCAACATCCTCGCTTACCTCATCGGTATTGTTAGTCTCATCATCGTCATTCCGGCGCAGCTTCCGCTGCTGGGTGCGGCCAACTGGATTGCGCTGCCGGTGATCGTGATTGGGATCGTGCTGGGCGCGCTCTCGTCGAAGGATGGCGGGCGCAATTTCTGCCTTGTGATCGGGCTGATCGCGGTGGTGCGGCTCATGCTGGGTGGCGGGCTGATTTAACCTGACGCTGACATTGCCAGCCGCGCAGCCTTGAGGAACAGGGTTGCTAGGCCCGCCTCCTCTATCGCGGAGACCGGCCACCACTGGCCCTCGCCTGCAGGCGCCGCATCGGCGGCGACCCCCACCACCTCCAAGGTCAGCTGTGCATGGGTGAAACCATGCCGCACCGCTCCCAGTGTCCGCGCTTCGCCCGGTAAGGGCGCCACGCCAGAGCCATCCTTGCGCGCGGTCCAGCCATCATCGGGCAGCGCCCGCATCCCGCCCAGCATTCCGCTATCCGGCCGAGTGACGAGCCACACCTCCGCCCCACCGGAGCGGGTGATCCAGAAAGCGGTGCCACGCCGCTCGGGCACGGCTTTCTTCGCAGGCTTGACCGGCAGCGCCTCGGGCTCGCCCATCTTGCGCCCCGCGCAGGCCTCGGCCAGCGGGCAGAGCAGGCAGCGCGGGGCCTTGGTGGTGCAGATCTGGCTGCCCAGATCCATCATGGCTTGGGCAAAATCTCCCGAGCGGGCCGCAGGCGTGATGCGGTCAGATGCGGCACGGATTGCTTTCTTCGCGCCCGGAAGGGGTTCTGTAATCGCAAACAATCGCGCCACCACTCGCTCAACATTGGCATCGACCACCACCGCCCGCTCACCAAACGCAATCGCAGCAATGGCGGCGGCGGTGTAATCGCCCAATCCGGGAAGCTTTCGCAATTCCGCCTCGGTGGTCGGAAACCCGCCTCGCTCCGTCACGGCGCGCGCGCATTTCACCAGATTGCGGGCGCGCGAATAGTACCCAAGCCCGGCCCAAGCTGCCATGACGTCATCGTCGCTGGCGGCAGCCAGCGCCTCAACCGTGGGCCAGATGCCGAGGAACTTCGCGAAATAGGGTTTTACCGCCGCTACGGTCGTCTGCTGGAGCATCACCTCGGACAGCCACACCCGATAGGGCCACGCGGGATCATCGGGCAAAGCCGCACCCGGCGGATTGCGCCACGGCAGATCGCGAGCATGGACATCGTACCATGCGAGCAAGTTATCGGAGATGCTGGCAGTCACGCCCCGCCTATGGCATGGCGGCGACGATGAAAGATAGAGCTAAGCCGGATACCAAAGGCAAGATCAAGCCCTACACCCGCCCGCGCGGGCAGGGTTCGCGCGCGATCGGCGATCTCATGCCCGCAATCGGCCGCACCGCCTTTCGCCGCTTCGGCTTTGTGCAAAGCTCGGTCGTCACCCGCTGGCCCGAGATCGTCGGCCCGGCCCATGCCCGCGTGTGCAGCCCTGAGGCAATCCGCTTCCCCCCCGGCGAGAAGGCCGAAGGCATCCTGCAACTTGTGGTCGTCCCCGCCCACGCTCCGCTGATCCATCAGGTGATCCCGGAGATCATCGAGCGGGTGAACCGCTTCTTCGGCTACAAGGCGGTGGCGCGGGTCAAGCTCAGGCAAGGCCCCGTCGCCGCGCCCACCGATGGCAGGACCGCCAAGCCTCCGCCCTCGCTCAAACCCATCCCACTGGAACTCGGCGACAGCTTGCGCGATATTGGTGATCCCGAACTGCGCACCGTGCTCGAATCTCTCGCGCGCAGCATCAGCAATGCCGAAAACCCCGACCCGCAGGATATCGACCGGTCATGATCAAACCCTTCTTCATCGCTGCCGCTGCCAGCACGCTGGCCTTGCTCGCCGGGCCGGTGGCCGGCCAGCAGTCCCTCGCCAACCCGGACAGCAAGTTCGTGCCCAAGGACAATCCGGGCGACTGGCAGACCACCATCAAGCGCACCGAGCGCGGCCACCTGATCGGCAATCCCGAGGCCAAGACCCAGCTGGTCGAATTCATCAGCTACACCTGCCCGCATTGCGCCGATTTCGCAGTGCAGGGCGAACCGGCGATTGAACTTGCGCTGCTGGCACCGGGCAAGATCGGGGTGGAAGTTCGCCCGGTGATCCGCAACGCGCTCGATCTCACCGTGTCGCTGCTGGTCCAGTGCGGCGATCCGGCGGGGTTCAAGGATCGCCACCGCGCCTTCATGCTGTCGCAGAACGAGTGGCTCGGGAAGGCGGCCAATGCTCCGCAGAGCCAGCAGGCGATCTGGGGACGAGGCGACAAGGCTTCGCGGATGAATGCCGCGAGCGCGCTCGGCCTCTCGGCCCTGCTGGCCCAGCGCGGGCAATCGCAGGCGATGCTGGATGCCTGCGTCATGGACGATGTCGCCGCCCGCCAACTGATCGACAACAGCCGCGCCGATTACGCCGATTTCGGGGTGCCCGGCACACCCAGCTTTGCGATGGATGGCAAGCTCCTCAATGAGGTGCATAGCTGGTCCGCGCTCTACCCTGTGCTCTCAGCCCGTTTCGCCGGTGACACCCCCGGCTGATCCAACTGTTCACAGCCGCTCGCCCCGGCCTTGCTGGACCGGACCGTGAGGGGCTATCCTCTCCGCCCAATCCAAGGACTCTCGACTGATGACCCTTTCCCGCTTGCGCTCGCTCCCCCTGCTCGCCCTCGCCTCGCTGGCGCTCGTTGGTTGCAGCGAGACGGAAAGTGCCGATGGCGGCCCCGCCTCGGGCGAACCGATCCCCGCGATTGCCGCACCTGCGGGCACGGCTTGGGCCGATACGGTCACCATCACCCCTGAAGGCGGCTACATGATCGGCAATCCTGATGCACCGATTAAGCTCGTCGAATATGCCTCGCACACCTGCGGCGCCTGCGCGAACTTTTCCGCCACTGGCAAACCGGTGATCAAGGACAAGTACGTCCCCACCGGGGTGGTCAGCTTCGAGCTGCGCAATCTGGTGCGCGATCCGATCGACCTTTCCATCGCCGCCTTGGTCCGCTGCGGGGCGAAGGAGAACATGCAACCGCTGTCCGATCAGGCCTGGGCCTCGCTCAACGACATCTTCGCGGCGGTGAACGCCAACCAGAGCCTCTACGAGGCAGCTGCCAACCAGCCAGTCGAACAGCGCTTCATCACCATTGCCCAGGCAGCAGGGCTGATTGATTTCTTCGCCGCGCGCGGGCTTTCGACGGATCAGTCGCGTGCTTGCCTCAGCGATGTGAAGGCGATCGAGACGATTCGCGACAACTCGAATGCGCAGGCGGAAGAGTTCAAGATCACCGGCACCCCGACTTTCTTCCTCAACGGCAAGAAGATCGAAGTGACGGCGTGGCAGCAGCTCGAACCCATGCTCCAGCGCGCCGGGGCGCGCTGAGGCCAGCGGGCGGCGGAATAGCCACCTGATGCAGTTCCACCGGCTCAAGCTCAGCGGGTTCAAGAGCTTCGTCGAACCGGCGGAACTGCGCATCGAGCCGGGCCTGACCGGCGTCGTCGGCCCCAATGGCTGCGGCAAATCCAACCTGCTCGAAGCGATCCGCTGGGTGATGGGGGAAACCAGCGCCAAGTCGCTGCGGTCAGGGGGCATGGAGGATGTGATCTTCGCGGGCACGAGCACCCGCCCCCCACGCGATTTTGCCGAGGTGGTGCTCCACGCGAGCGATAGTGGAGGCGAGGAGCTGGTGGTCACCCGCCGGATCGAGCGCGGGGCAGGCAGCGCCTACCGCGTCAATGGCCGCGATGTGCGCGCCAAGGACGTGGCGCTGACCTTTGCCGATGCCGCCACCGGCGCGCACAGCCCCGCATTGGTAAGTCAGGGCAGGATCGCCGCCGTGATCGCCGCCAAGCCTGCCGAGCGCCGCGCGATGCTCGAAGAAGCTGCCGGGATCTCTGGCCTGCACGTCCGCCGCAAGGACGCCGAGGGCAAGCTGCGCGCCGCCGAGGCGAACCTGGCGCGCCTCGAAGACCTGATGGCAGGGCTCGACGCACAAATCGCCTCGCTGAAGCGGCAGGCGAAGCAGGCTGAACGCTACACTGAAATATCGAACAAGATTCAGGCCGCCGAAGCCCGCCTGCTGTTCGCGCGCTGGCGCGAGGCCGCCGCCGCCGCGAAGGCCGCCCGCGCGGCGGCAGGCGCAGCGGAAGAGCAGGTTGCTGCTGCTCAGGCCGCCGTCGCCGAAGCCCAAAGGGAGCAGGCCGCCGCCGCCGAGGCGCTTGCCGAAGCGCGCGAAGAACTCGCCGACCGCCGCGATGATGCCAGCGCCCACGGCCACCGCATGGCAGCGCTGGCGGAAAAGCTCGAAGCCGCCGAAACCCGCCTCGCCGACCTCGCGCGCCAGCAGCGGCGGCTGGAGGAAGACCGGGCCGATGCCGACAGGCTGACCAGCGCGGCGGTCGAGGCGCTGGCGCGGCTCACGGCCGAACTCGAGACCAGCCGCGCGGGCGTGACGAGCGCCGAAGCCGCGCGCCCCGCTCTCGCCGAAAAGGCTGAGGATCGCGAACGCGCTCACCGCGCCGCTGAACTCGCGCTGGCCAAGGCCACCGCTGATCACGCCGGGGTAGAGGCCGAATGGCGGGTCGCTGAAGCTGCTGTGGAACAGGCGGAAAGCCGCCTCGCCCGGATTGTATCCGAAGCCGAGCGCATCGCCCGCGCCCGCGCCGATCTCGCCGCCAGCAGCGATCCCGAGGCCGATGTTATCGCCGCGCGCGGGGCGGTGGAGGAGGCAACCGAGGAGGTCGCCCGCCTGCGCGGGAAGCTGACCGAGGGTCAGGCACGCAAGGCCGATCTGCAAGCGCGCAGCGACGAGGTTGCCACTGCGCTTGCCGCCGCCCGCGCTGAACTCGCAGGGGTCGAGCGCGAACACTCTGCCCTCGCCCGCGACCGCGAGGCCCGCGCAAAGCGCGAAGCCGGGCGGCAGGGCATGGCAACCGCGCTCGACCGGGTGCGCGTTGCCCCCGGCTATGAACGCGCGCTCGCTGCGGTCTTGGGTCGCGATGGGAAATCGCCGCTCGGCGCGCCTCAGGCGGCGCAGGACGGGCGTTTCTGGACCGGGGCGAAAGCGCCCGCACCGGTTGCCGACAGCCTGCTGGTGCGCCTGACGGACTGCCCGCCCGAACTCGCGGCCCGCCTCGCGCTGGTGCATTGCGTGGATACCGACGACGGCCGTGCGCTCGCCCCCGGCGAATGGCTGGTGACGCGCGCCGGGCACCTGCGCCGCTGGGATGGCTTCATTGCTCGCGGCGAAGGCGCTGCCGAGGCCGCGCAGCTGGAAGCCGCCAATCGCTTCGCCGAACTCGAAGCCGCACTCCCCTCCTTGCGCGCAGCCGCCGCCCGCGCCGAGGCCGAGGACAAGGCGGTCCGCGAGGAACTCAGCGCCTTGCAAACCGCGTTGGTGGCGCAAGAACGCGGCCTTGCCGGCGCAATCGAGGCCGAGCGGCAGGCGCTTCGCAAGCTCGATCAGGCCGAAGCGCTACGCGAACGCCTCGCCGCGCGCCTTGCCGAACTCGCCGCCAGCGCAAGCGACATCGACGCCCAGATCGCCGCCGCTCGCGCCGAGGTTTCCGCCGCGCAGGAAGCCCGCAGCCGGTTGCCCGCCCGCGATGCTGAACGCGCCGCGCTGGAAGCCGCACAGGCTCGCAACACTGCCGCTCGCGCAGCCGTGCAATCCGCCCTCGCCGAACTCGCCGCGCAGGATCAGGCGCTCGCCGTCGCGCGCGAACGGCTCGCGGCGCAGCAGGCCGATCACGCCGGGTGGCAGGCGCGCTCCTCGGATGCCGAGCGGCGCATGGCCGAAACCACCCGGCGGCTTGCGGAAATCGCCGAAGAGCACGCCGTCCACGCAGCCAAGCCCGCCGCGCTCACCGCCGAGATTGAGGCTGGCGAGGCCACCCGTACCCGCCTCGCCGCCGAACTTGCCGCCGCCGAGGCGGTGATGCGCGAGGCTGAGGCCCGTCAGCGCGCTGCTGACGCGGCGCTCGCCGCACGCACCGAGACCCTCGCACAGGCCCGCGAAGCCCGCGCCAGCCTTGTCGCAAGGGCCGAGAACGAGGAACTGCGCCGCGCCGAAATGGCCCGCATCTCGGGCGAGCGTTTCCAGTGCCCCCCGCCGCTGCTGGGCGAACGCTTCGGCTTTAACGAAGACGCGCTTGCCCCAGCCGCCGAAGAATCCGCCGAGCTGGAAAAGCTTACCGCCGCGCGCGAACGGATCGGCCCGGTCAACCTCGTCGCCGCCGACGAACTCGCCCGGATCGAGGCTGAGGCCGGCTCCAGCGCGGCAGAACAGGCCGAGCTGGTCGAAGCCATCGCACGGCTGCGCGGCTCGATCGGGAGCCTCAACCGCGAGGGCCGCGAGCGCCTTCGCGCCGCCTTTGAGGAGGTCGACAGCCATTTCCGCGTGCTGTTCACGCGGCTGTTCGAAGGCGGGCAGGCGCACCTCGCGCTGGTCGACAGCGATGATCCGCTCGAAGCGGGCCTTGAAATCTACGCCCAGCCGCCGGGCAAGCGACTGCAATCGCTATCTTTGCTGTCGGGCGGCGAACAGGCGCTGACGGCAACCGCGCTGATCTTCGCGCTATTCCTCACCAACCCCGCCCCGATCTGCGTGCTCGACGAAGTCGACGCGCCGCTGGACGACGCCAATGTCGAACGCTTCTGCGATCTGCTCGACTCGATGGTCAGCACCACCGCGACCCGCTACCTGATCGTCACCCACAACGCGGTGACGATGAGCCGCATGCACCGCTTGTTCGGGGTGACGATGGCCGAAAAAGGCGTCTCGCGGCTGGTGAGCGTCGATCTGGGCGAGGCCGCGCTGCTGGCAGCGGAATGAAGGTGGGTTGACAATTTTTGTAGTTACGTTAAATTTAAGCAACGAACGAAGCTCGTAGCCGGCGTCCAAAACCGGTAGGATAACATAGTCTTGTTCGTTTCAGTCCAGCTTCCAAAACTGAGGCATTGATGGAAATTGAATATGACGAGGCCAAGCGCCTCAAGACCCTAGCTGAGCGAGGGCTTGATTTCGCCCGTGCGCAAGAAGTGTTCGACAGCGAAGGTATCGATGTTCCCGACAAGCGGTTCAATTATGGCGAACGCCGCTGGATCACATATGGTTCGCTCGACGGGCGCCATGTCGCCATGGTGTGGACAGTTAGAGACGACCGCAGACGAATAATCTCGATGAGGCATATGCATGAGCGCGAAATCAAGATTAGACGAGGAGCCTTGGATTGATCCCGATGATGCCCCAGAGCTCACGGAAGAGATGTTCCGCGCTGCAGCCATCTATCGCGGCGGAGTCCTAATCCGCCCCGCCACTGGCAAGCTTGGCCCCAACGGCATCGTCCCGCTCGAACCGGGCGACCGAGGCGCAGGCCGCCCGCCATCACCCAACCCCAAGCAGCAGGTGACCCTGCGGCTCGACCCCGATGTGCTCGAAAAATTCCGCGCCACCGGCAAAGGCTGGCAGTCGCGCATCAATGCCGAACTGCGCAAGGCGCTCGGGATCTAGGCCCTACGCCTCCAACGCGGCAGCTAGCTTCGCGCGGATCGCTTTCAACGCGGTTATCGCCTCGGCCATGTCCGGGCCTTCCGTGACCATCAGCCGCACGCCCGGGGCGTCAGCGGGATCGGCTTCCACCCGCCGGTCGCCGCTGCGGCGGTCATCCTTGCGGCGATCCAGCGCCGACTTGGATGAGGCGCGCAGCACCGCTTCGGCACCCTTGAGGGTGTAGCCTTCGCGGTTCACCAGCCGATCGATAGTCTCGACCAGAGCAACATCGCCGGGCCGATAATAACGCCGACCGCCGCTGCGCTTCAGCGGCTTCAGAAGGGGAAACTGCGCTTCCCAGTAACGCAGAACGTGCGGTTTGATGCCGAGCATATCGCTGACTTCGCCGATGGTGCGCAGCGCGCCTTCGTCCTTGCGATCATCGAACCCGGTCATCAAACCTCACCTTGTCGCGATCACCCCTTGGCGATGCGCTCTTTCAGAAGCTGGCTGGCACGGAAGGTCATCACCCGGCGCGGGGTGATCGGCACTTCGATGCCCGTTTTGGGATTGCGCCCGATCCGCTCGTTCTTGTCCCGAAGCACAAAGCTGCCAAAGCCCGAAATCTTGACGTTTTCACCCTTGGCGAGCGCATCGCTCATCTTGCCGAGGATCGCTTCGACCATTTCGAGGGATTCTGCCCGGCTGAATCCCATCTTGCGATTGATGGTTTCTGCCAGATCGGCGCGGGTCAAGGTGCCTACCGAACGCATCATGCATGTTCTCCTGCGTGGCGCGACCCTTGCATTCACCAGCCTATGATGAATTTTATAGGTCTTTGCAATGCGATGAAGGGGTTAGAAAGCAGTTTTCAGCATTTCTGTTAGCCAAAGCCATTGATGCGCCTCGTGCAACCTACATGCGAATCAGGCTGGCACCCCAAGTAAATCCGCCGCCCATCGCCTCCAGCATCACCAGATCGCCCGGCTTGATCCGCCCATCCTTGCGCGCGACATCAAGCGCGAGGGGCACCGACGCAGCCGAAGTATTGGCGTGGCGATCGACGGTCACAATCACCTTTTCAGGCGCGATCCCGAGTTTCTTTGCGGTCGCATCAAGGATCCGGGCGTTGGCCTGATGGGGCACGACCCAGTCGATATCTTCGACAGAAATTTCTGTATCCTCAATAACTTCCTTGAGAACATCAGCAAGGTTCACCACCGCATGGCGGAACACTTCGCGGCCCTTCATGCGGACATGGCCGACCGTTTGCGTGGTCGATGGGCCGCCGTCGACATAGAGCAGATCATGGCACCCGCCATCGGCATGCAGCCGGGTTGCGATGATGCCAGGCGCCTTCAGACCGCCTTCGGCATCGGCACCAGGCGCTTCCAGCACTACAGCACCCGCCCCATCGCCGAACAGGACGCAGGTGGTGCGATCGTCCCAATCGAGGATGCGGCTGAAAGTTTCCGCTCCGATCACCAAGGCACGCTTGGCCATGCCGGTGCGCAGCAGCGAATCGGCGGTCGCCAGCGCGTAAAGAAAACCCGAGCACACCGCCGCCACATCAAATGCAACGCAGCCATTGCAGCCCAGCGCGGCCTGCACCTTAGTCGCGGTGGCGGGGAACGTGTTGTCGGGCGTGGCCGTGGCGAGCACAATCAGCCCGATTGAGGCCGCGTCAACCCCGGCATCAGCCAAAGCCGCGCGCGCCGCTGCGGTGGCGAGCGTCGCCGTGGTCTCGCCCTCGCTTGCGATGTAGCGCTGGCGAATGCCGGTGCGCTCAACAATCCATTCGTCAGTGGTGTCGACCTGCTGCGCCAGTTCGGCATTGGTCATGACCCGGGCCGGCAGCGCCGAACCGGTGCCGAGCAGGCGCGAACCGCTCACGCAGCGGCCTCGCCGTTCTTGGGCGCCGAGGCTGTGCCACCCGGCTTCAGCGCACCCTCCCCCAATTGCGACAGGTCATGCGCGATCCGCGCGGTGAGCTCGTTCTCAAGCAGCCGCGCAGCAACCGCGACGGCATTGGCCACGCCCTTGGCATTGGCGCTGCCATGGCTTTTCACAACCACGCCGTTGAGGCCGAGGAAGACAGCGCCATTGTGGTTATTGGGATCAAGGTGGTGGCGCAGCAGCTCGGTCGCCGGACGGGACACCAGGAACCCGATCTTCGAGCGCAACGAAGAAGTAAAGGCCTGCTTCAAGAGGTCTGTGACGAAGCGGGCCGAACCCTCGATCGCTTTGAGCGCGATGTTGCCCGAGAAACCATCAGTCACGACCACGTGCGTTTCGCCGCGATTGATCTTGTCGCTTTCGACAAAGCCGTCGAACACCAGCGCCAGCCCGCCATCGGGACGCGCCGACGCCGCGGTCAGCATGGCGGCGGCATCGCGCAGTTCTTCGGTGCCCTTGATTTCCTCGGTGCCGATGTTGAGCAGGCGGACCACCGGCTTGTCGAAGCCGTTGACGATCCGCGAATAGGCCGCGCCCATCACCGCAAACTGCACCAGATTGCGCGCGTCCGCCTCGGTATTGGCGCCCAGATCGAGCATCACCACGTCATGCGCCTGCAAGGTCGGCATGATCGCGGCGAGCGCGGGGCGATCAATGCCCGGCATGGTCCTGAGCGCAATCTTGCTCATCGCCATCAGCGCACCCGTGTTGCCCGCGCTGACAGCAGCGCCAGCCGCGCCGGTCTTCACCGCGTTGACGGCAAGGCCCATCGACGTGGTCTTGGCGCGGCGGATCGCGCGGCTCGGCAGCTCATCGCCGCCCACCACATCATCGGCGTGGAGGATTTCCGAAGCAGCGCGCAGGTTCGGATGCTGTTCGAGCGCGGCTTCGATGCGCGCAGAATCGCCCACCAGCAGGAACTTGAAGTCCTCGTGGCGGCGGCGGGCCAGCGCCGCGCCTTCGACCATCACGCGCACGCCTTCATCCCCGCCCATCGCGTCAACGGCGATACGCGGGAGGGTCATGATGCCTTACTCCGGTCTAGGATGCAGGCCACCGGCGATCAGCCGACGGCGACGACCTGACGCCCGTTGTAGTGGCCGCAGTGGCCGCAGATGTTGTGCGGGCGCTTCAATTCGCCGCAGTTGCTGCATTCGCCGAAGGCTTCAACCTTGAGCGAATCATGCGAGCGACGCATGCCGCGACGCGAGGGCGATACTTTTCTCTTGGGGACAGCCATGGCGGCACCATTTCCTCAAATAACTGACGTGCGCCACCGGCGCTCTGATTCTCGAAGGCCGCCCTTACGGCAAGGAGGAGCGGCGCACAAGCAGCAGCCGGTGCGCGCATTCCTTGGCCAGCAGCGGCGGGAAGGCGCGCGCTATAGCGGAAAATTCGCGCGTTGCAAGCAGCCTCGCCGCGTCCTAGCACGCTGTTCTTATTTCGAGGGGATCTCATCATGATTATGCTTCCTGTAACGCTCGCCGCAGCCGCAGCAGCGGCTGTGCTCAATATCTGGCTCGGCATCCGCATTGGCGCGCTGCGCACCGCGCTTCAGATCAGCGTCGGCGATGGCGGGAACGAGGCGCTGCAACGCCGGATGCGGGCGCAATTGAACTACGTCGAGAACACCGCCTTTGTGGTGCTGCTGATCGCCGCCATCGAACTGGCGGGCAAGGGCAGCGAATGGCTGGCCTATGTGGCGGCGGCCTATTTCCTCGGCCGCGTGGCGCACGGTTTCGGCATGGACGGCGGCAAGGCACAGATCGGGCGGATGATCGGGACGATCGTGACGTTGCTGGTGCAGCTGGGGCTGGCCGTGGTGGCGGTGCTGGTGGTGACGGGGGTCCTTTAACGCCCTCGTCCGCGCATCTCTCTCAGCGGCTGATCAAGCAGGCTGTAGGCAATGGCTAAGCCTGCAACCGACGCCAGCTGAAGCAACCACCGCCCTTCTGTGAAGAGGATCGTGAAGTAGACCGTGGTCACCAACAGCAGGAGGAGTGCGGTGCGCAGGGCCCAGTAAAGGAAATTGCCCAAGCCTGCGCCTCCTCAGCTCAGCGCGTAATCGCTCACAAACGCGTTCGTCTTGCGCTCACGCCCGAAGGTGCTGGTGGGGCCGTGGCCGGGGATGAACATCACGTCCTCGCCGAGCGGCCAGAGCCGCTGTGTGATCGAATCGATCAAGTCCTGATGATTGCCGCGCGGGAAATCCGTGCGGCCGATCGAGCCTTGGAAGAGCACATCGCCGACAATCGCGAAGCGGCTCGGCGCGTGGTAGAACACCACGTGGCCGGGAGTGTGTCCGGGGCAGTGGATCACGTCGAGCGTCAACTCTCCCACCGTCACCGTGTCGCCGTGCTTCAGCCAGCGGGTGGGCGTAAAGCTCTTCGCCACCATGCCCCAGCGCGGGCCGTCATCATCGAGCTGGTCGATCCAGAAGCGGTCATCCTCGTGCGGACCTTCGATGGGCAGGCCGAGCTCCTCGGCCAGCATCCCGGTCTGCCCGCAGTGATCGAGATGCCCGTGGGTGACGAGCAGCTTTTCGAGGGTGACGCCCGCCTTGGCGACGCCTTCCTTGAGCTTGTCCAAATCCCCACCGGGGTCGACCAGCGCGCCCTTCATGGTCTTGGTGCACCAGATCAGCGAGCAGTTCTGCTGGAGCGGCGTCACCGGAATGATCGCGGCGCGCATGGGGAGTGTCGTCGGTTCGGTCATGACGGCGGAAATGCCCACCCGCGGCCCGCATTGCAAGCCATAGCGCGGTCAGAACGGCAGGGGGACGAGGTCGGGCTCGACCCAAGCGCGGCGCACCTCGGGAGAGAACAGCCGTTCTTTAGACCAGTGCTCGAGGATCCAGCCAGAGGAACCGAAGCGGCTTGCCATCAGTCCGGCAAGCACATCGGCCAGGTCCAGTGCCGGATCATGCACTGCGCGCGCCGCTCTTAGCGAGGCCAGAGTCATCGTATGATGATAGCCCGATGTGTCGGTGTTGGCCGTGCCGTGGAAGGTGTTGAGTCGCATGATGAGGCCGCGCATCGCATCGCCCTCGGCCAGATCGGGGCGATGGCGGATGCACCACAGCGCCAGCGCGAAGTGCGCTTCATGGGTCCACTCAGGGCGCGGCAGTTCGGCGCTCAGCACGAGCACGGCGGTCCGCTCGATTTCGCTGTTGGTCATCACGTCATTCCTTTGTCGATGAGCCCGAACGACGCAAAAAACCCCGCCGACCGGGCGGGGTTGTCGAATACGGCAATCGTGAAGGGTGGTCAGAGCCCGATTGCGCGCACGTCCAAGTCCGCCGCTGCTATGCTGCGGGTTTGTTGGTTGCGCAATGAAGCCGATGCGTTTGCCATGATCAGACGTGTGCTGCGTGCGGCTGGGTTCGTCAAGCGCCTGTCT
>LSKF01000119.1 GCA_001556995.1 Erythrobacteraceae bacterium CCH12-C2 | reverse complement strand
CCATGCGATCACCTCAATCTACACCAGAAATTACACCACGAGCGCGGACGCTAACCCCGGGCAAGGTCGTTGAGACGAATCGGGCTTTCGAGATTGTCTTCGATCAGCCGGTCGATCAGCTGCAAATCGGCTTGCGTCATCTGCCTGCCGGCGACGCTCATGGACCGCAGCGCGTCGGTTGTATCGTTTGCAGACAGGCTGCAGAGCAGGATTTCTCCAAGATCGCTCAGGTCAACCGGGCAGGATGGCTCCGGCAACTCAAACAAAAGCTGAAGACCCAGCCTTGCTGCACAGGTTTGTGCATACTGCACAACCATGGCTGTTCCCGGCACGCGGCGACCCGAGGGTTCAAGCAAGGCATTGCAATCAGACCGAAGCACCGGGTGGAAGAGCAGGATTGCCGCGTCATGCCGGGCTCCGAAAGTGACTGACGTGCAGGTATTGGCCGGGATGAAAAGTATGCTTCCGGCATGGACATGTGTCAGAGGAACCCCAGGAAAAGCCGAAACCACAGTCCGGCATGCCGGCAAGATGATCGCATCCCATCCGGCTGGAACAAGCAACTTGCTTCCGCTGCCCCGAAGCCACTGGAACATGACCGCAGCAGAAGGCTCAGGCAGAAGAAGTCCTGTTGCTTGATTCATCGGTCGCTCCCAGGTGCCCCCCTGGTGTCCGCCTTGCGGGCGCCAATCTTCAACTGACCCGCTGTCGGTGGTGGGATACCATTAACCGATCATTCGCCGGGCGCGCTTTGCCGCGATTGCTGCCGTGTCGCCTCGTTTGCTGCGAACCGACCGAGGCATGAGCCATTTGAAGCCAAGGGTCTCAGGCTGACGCCGCGTACCGCGCGTTGGTCTCGATCATGTCAGTCCCGTTGTGGCTTGCGGATCGCTTTGGGCCATCGTCATAATTGAATAGCTTTCGTAACTGGTCACGATCCCACCAGACGGCCATGATGACACCGCGTCGCTCTTCGTCTGACCAGAAACAATCAGTCGAGGACGTCAGGCTCGACGAGCAGAACCGCAATCGTCAGCCTTCAGTACAACGATCAATATAGACTCGCGCGTCCAGCAGCTTGCCGCGCGACATCCGGACGACGATGGCGCAAGGGGTAACCGCTTGGTGGTCCAGAGGCTGCACATCAGCCTCGATGAAGATCGCCTCGCGTCGCTGCCAATGCTCGAGAAACGTCGCCCCAAACGTCTGGACACCCGACAGCCAGCGCTCCAGCCGGTCCAGTGATACCACCTGTTCGACCAGCACGGCCTCGTTGCCGAAGCGCAGATGAAGATGCGCGCTCGAAACCGCCATCCATGCCGAACGATCGAAATGCGGCGCGGAGAGCAGGTGAATGAGCAAGTCCGCGCTCAGCGGCATCGTCCGTCTGCCTTTCATGATCTGTCATGCACATGGATACCCTACGCTTTGTGCCGCACGGCTTCGCACCCGAAGTTGCTTCAATTTTCGGCATCGACGAGGCCTGGCAGACCGCTTCAACCAAGCACAAAGACAATGCTTCGCACCAATATTGCTGTTTTCGAAGCTCACGGGGCGCTTCCTGCTACCCGGTGCGGGGCGGAATTCGTATGGTCGCAACCAGTGTCAGGTTTTTGGGCAGCCCGCACCATGGCAGCACAACTGCGACGTCATCGAGACCTTTATCTCAGCGGTCCGCTCGCGCCCTATGTGTGCGCCGAGCGAATTGTAGGCGATAACGCTGCAATGATGGAATGTCGGCAGCCCCGCGGCGACATGTCCGATCCTCCGAGTCTGGACCTCGTCATTGTGGAGACACTCAATACGGGGTGGTCGCAGAACTCGGATTTTGGTGCAGGCCGTTTCCGCGAGACCGCACCTGTCGGCGCGCTCTACCTGATCCCGCCTGGAGTTGCGACCGACATCCATGTCGACGGACCGCATAGTATTCGCTGCCTTGCCATCAGCAGCGAATTCGTTCGGCGGAGCCTTCCGTACGAAAGCCATGTGAGCATCGATTTCGGGCACCTTCACCGCAATCACTTCATCAATCCTGCTGCCCGGCATCTGAGCTCAGGACTCTGGCACGCCGCGGTCACACAAAACAATCATGGGTCACTGCACGCCGACAGCGTTCTGTCGCTGATCGTCGCCGAGCTGGCGCTTCTGGCGGGCGCACCGCGCCCTTCGCTGAAGGGTGGGCTTGCCCCCTGGCAGATTCGCCGCGTCACCGAGGCGATGGCGCAATCGGACGATACTGCCCTGTCGCTGGCGCAGCTTGCCGAGATGGCCGGCCTGTCAATTTTCCATTTCTCGCGAGCCTTCCGCCGGTCGATAGGCATGGCGCCGCACCGCTACCAGATGACGCTCCGCATCGATCGTGCCCGCGCCATGCTGGAAGATACGCGCTGCAGCGTGACCGAGATTGCGATGGCCGTCGGCTATGACTCCAGTCAGGCACTCGCGCGCGCCTTCCGCCAACATACCGGCATCTCGCCGACGGAGTATCGGAGGGAGCGTTGGGCGTGAGTTTCGACGCCGCCTTTTACGACAGCCACGGCGACTTTTACCGCGACGCCTATGGCCATGTAATCTCCGACGATCGGAGCTTTGATTGCTTTACACTGATGCAGGCACGTCAGACTGCAGGTGACTGGTCCGATGCTGCATCGCCCGACATGGTGATCTCGCGCGTCGTTGGCGGATGTCCGTCGGGCGTCGTTGATCTTGGTGCCGGGTCGTTCCGAACGGCCGGCAGGATCGGGGAAACCGTTATCATTCCCCCGAATTCAGCCACATCGTTCGTCCTCGACCATTCCCACGAGATCCGGTTTCTCGCGCTGCCGTTCGCGACCCTCACGAATCTGATGGCCGAAACCGACTGGCCGCGGGACGGCGATTTCGGCGATGTGCATCGACATCCGCTGCATGACGATTTCATAGCTGCGATCATTGACCGGCTCTGGCTTGAGCGGGAAGCGGGAACGGCACATTCGTCCCTTTTGGTTGACGGCGCACTGCTGATGCTGGGGGTGCATCTTGGCCGCATGCGCAACACCCCCGACCGGTATCGGACCATGTCCACCGGCGGGCTGGCACCCTGGCAGGTGCGCCGATCGGTGGAGCATCTGCAGTCCGACCTGACAGCCTCGGTCTCGCTAGCAGATTTGGCAGCGGGGGTCGGACTTTCGCCGTTCCACTTCGCGCGTGCGTTCAAGAAGAGTGTGGGCACGCCGCCGCACCGCTACCTTATGCAGCTGCGGATCGAACGAGCCTGCGCACTCCTGGAGCATACGGAGATGTCAATCACCGAAATCGCGCTGGAAGTCGGCTACGAAAGCTCGCAATCTCTGGCCCGCGCCTTTGCCGCCGAGATGGGCAACAACCCCAGCCGCTGGCGGCGGGAACGGCGTGCATGAGTTTCGCCGTCAACTTCCAGACGGAGTATGGCGCACACATCGTCGGCAGCAGGCAGGTCGGAGGCCTGCCGATCAACATTTTCCGCTTCGATCAGCCGGCCGGATCCTTCCCGGACCCGCCGACCGACGACTTCGTGATCAGCTATGCCATACCCGCCCTCGGCACGTGCCGCGCCGAATTCGATTTCGGGGCTGGTCGCTGGCGGGGCATCCATCGCCCCCGCATGGTCGCGGTCGCGCCGCCTCGGGTCAACGCGCATTATGCCGCCGATGATGCGGGCAAGGGAACCGTTATCTCCATCCCGCGCCAAACGGCGATGGCGCTTGTCCCTGGCCATTCCCCATGCGCCGCGGGCGATCTGGGCGCGGTGCACAGCGCGCCGTTCGAAGACGCGATGGTCGTTAAGATTCTGGACAGCATCTGGACCCATGCCTCCCATGCGGACCAGCGTTCGACATTGTTCATCGAAAGCGCGACAGCGACCCTGTTGACCTGGCTCAGCTGTCCGCGGAACACACCTGCAGCATGGAATACCGGTGGACTCGCCCCCTGGCAGGTGCGGCGATCGGTGGAGCAACTGCGGTCCGACCTCGCAGCGTCAGTCTCGCTGGCAGATCTGGCAGCAGGGGTCGGTTTGTCGCCATTCCACTTTGCCCGCGCGTTCCGTAAAAGCGTGGGCACGCCGCCGCACCGTTACCTGATGCAGCTTCGGATCGAGCGGGCCTGTGCGCTTCTGGCGCATACGGAGATGTCGGTCACCGAGATCGCGCTGGAGGTGGGTTACGAAAGCTCGCAGTCTCTGGCCCGCGCCTTTGGTGCTGAAATGGGCGTCAACCCCAGCCGCTGGCGGCGGGATCGGCGGGCATGAGTGTCGACTGACAGCCGGTTAGGCTTCGACGTCGTCTTTACCTGTCACTTCCATCCCGTTTTGCTCAAGCCGGCCCCGCCATGGCGGATTCCACGCCAAGATCGCTGCGCGAGAGCAAGATCGAGGACGCTGACACGTCAGCCTTCGCCTATTCGGGTCGGTATGGGGCTGCGCTTGGAGCAACGCTATCCTGCGGAGCTTTCGCTTGGCCGTCTGACGAAAAGCAATGATCCATGTTCGAACCCTTCTGTATGCTCGATCCCGACAACACCGCCGATTTTTGCGTTGGTCTTCCCGCCAAGTCGATGGCGGCCGACGGCTATGATGTCCGGCTGGTGAGGGATACGTCGGGCAATCTTTCCGAGATGGTGCTGCAGGCGACGATCGCGAACCTTGTCCTGTACGAAAAGGGGAAAGTCGCACTGGCTCATGTCCCTTGCGGCGAGCCGTCCGCAGAGACGGCCCAGAGCTGCAATGCGCTAGGGCGCCCTATCTGCCGCTGAAACGGGACACCCCGGGTTTCCTCGGCCCTCTGGTGTCAACAAGATATCGAGAAGCTCAAGGTGCTTTGCCATCCAATGGCAGATGTTCGTCACGACCAGATTGAACATCTGCCATGATATCAGCATCGCCGGATCGTCGATATTCTGCCCCGCGGCTGACGCAAAAGGCGCGTCGCTATTTTCCCTCGCCTCGTCTGCGCTCTCGAGCAACCACGGCGTCCGCCCCGCACCGGAACCAGCCTCAGCGAATCAACGCCGAATGGCGCGGTGCGTTGCGCGATGTGGGAGTCACAGGATCTCTGACACGTACCTATGAGCCAGCCTTCGTGAATGATCAGACCGAACTGGCTTTGGGAATGTGACACCGATACCTTGGCTGGGGGCAGGAGCGTCGATACGCCGCCCCCTTGCGCACGGGAATCGGGTGAGAGGCGCCAAAAGCAAAACGAATAAGGGCAGGCTGAGTGAGGCGGGGCGAGAGCTCGCGCGAACGGAGCGCCGCCGGCCGCGCTTACTAGGTGCTTACAAGCCCATCGCCGGGACCATTGCAAGCCCCAGTTAGGCAGTGCGCGCCCTCTTAAACAACTGATTTTCGGATAAAAATATGGAGCGGGCGAAGGGATTCGAACCCTCGACCCCAACCTTGGCAAGGTTGTGCTCTACCCCTGAGCTACGCCCGCTCACTGGCGCTGACGGATACTGCGAAAAGCGCGGTATCTGCCGGAGAGGCGGCGCGATTAGCAGCGGCTTGCCATGCCTGCAAGCGCAAAATTGGCGCGATTGGCACTTGATCGCAGGAGCACAAGCCGTCAGCACGATTCCCTAATGCTGGTGCGCTTCACATTGGCGCATCGCGCCCCACATGGGGGCAAGACCTGCGCCGCAGCGCGCCGCAAGACAGGAGCATAGCCTTGGCCAGCATGGGACTGAGCATCGACGAACAAAAGGCAGTGGACCGCTTCCGCAAGGCGGTGGTCGAACCGTCGCAGACCAAGCTCGTTATCCTGGATTTCTGGGCCGAGTGGTGCGGTCCGTGCAAGGCGCTGACCCCGGTGCTGGAAAAGGTCGCGGCCGATTATGCCGACAAGGGCGTGGTGCTGGCCAAGCTCAATGTCGATGAGGAGCAATTCATCGCCGCGCAGTTCCAGGTGCGCTCGATCCCGACGGTCTATGCCATGTTCCAGGGCCAGCCGGTCGCCGATCTTACCAGCGCCCGCAGCGAATCGCAGCTGAAGGCGATTCTAGACCAGCTGCTCGCGCAGTTGCCGGTGAAGGCAAGTGGAGCTGACGGCGCGGGCGCGCCGCAAGGCCCCTCGCCCGAGGAGCTGGCCCAATTCGTCAAGATGGGCGAGGAGGCGCTCGCCGCCAGCGATCCGCAGCGCGCCGCAAGCATCTTTGCCCAGATCACCGAATTCGCGCCAGACAACGCCCCCGCCCATGCCGGGCTGGTGCGGGCGCTGGTGCAATTGGGCGAGATTGAGGAAGCCGGGCAGGTCATGCAGGTGATCGACAGCGATCCGCGCCTCGCCGCCGATCCGGTAATGGCCGCCGCCCGCAGCGCGCTGGAGCTCGCGGGCACCAAGGTCGATGACAGCGAGCTTGCCGCCCTGCGCGCCGCCGCCGAAGCCGCGCCTGATGATATGGCTGCGCAGTTCGCCTACGCCGAAGCCGCCTTCGCCGCAGGGAACCGCGATGCCGCCGCCGACACGCTCCTCGCCATGGTCGCCGCTGACCGCGCATGGAACGAGGGCGCGGCGCGAGCCAAGCTGCTCAAGATCTTCGAAGCTACCGGACTTGAGGATGAGTGGGTAGTCGGCGTCCGCCGCCGCCTTTCGCGCGTATTGTTTGGATGAGCCAGAACATCATGTCCCGCCGCCTTTCGATCTTCCCGCTCACTGGTGCGGTGCTGTTTCCCGGGATGCAGCTGCCGCTCCATATCTTTGAGCCGCGGTATCGGGCGCTGGTGGGCGATGCGCTAATCCGGGATCGCCAGATCGCCATGATCCAGCCGCAGCGTCCGATGGAGGGCGCGCCGCTCTACAAGGTCGGCTGCGTCGGCAAGATCGGCGAGGTGCAGGCGATGGACGATGGGCGCTACAACCTCATCCTCGAAGGCGTCGCCCGGTTCCGGCTGCTGCGCGAACTCACTGTCACCACCGCCTTCCGCCAGATCGAAGCCGATATCTATGAAGAGGACGAGGACGAAACCCTCACCCACGCCCAGCGCGGCGGGTTCGAGCGCGAGGCGCGGCGGTTTGCCGATGCGCAAGGCTACAGCGTTGACTGGGATTCGGTCGAGCGGCTGGATGATCGTTCGCTGATCAACGGCGTCTCGCAGATCGCTCCGTTCGACCCTGCATCAAAGCAGGCGCTGCTGGAAGCCGAAACCCTGACCGACCGCTGCGAATTGCTGGTGCAGCTGATGCAATTCTATGGTCGCACGGACGGCAGCGAAGAGATCACCACGCTGCAGTAGCACTCCTATTCGCACAGCCCTGCTGCGCGCTCGGCAATACCCTTCAGCCCCTTGCATTTGGGCTTCTTCGGCTTAGCCGCCTCGCCGGTGCTGCTGCCTTCGGCATCGGCCTGTCCCATGCCCATGCCCATGCCCTCCATACCGGGGATCAGCATAGTCGAGGAGCGAAACCGCACCCGCGCGATCCATTCGGGGTTCCAGGGCTTGCGCGTATCCGCCGGACGCGGCGGGTAGGCGAAATCGGCCTGCGGGCCATAGGCTTGGAGGTTGACCATCATCCCCTCACCCGCCGCCTTCATCACCTCGGCGGGGATAGTGCAATCGCGCTGTTCGGGCGGCATCACTGTGCCGGCCGCGATCAGCTTGCGCACTCCGGAGGGCGAGATCCAGTCCCACAGCGGTCCGCCAAAGGCCTGCTCCTTCGACGAGGCCCACCATACCATCTCCACCGGCGCACCGCCGCGCCCGGTGTCCTTCGCACCGATCGCCCAAGCATAGTAGCCGGTCGCCTTGTCGAGCCCCTTCCACGCGAGCATGCTGGCCCCTCCGCTCACTTCGCTGGTCGTGGCCTGCAAGGGCGGCATGAAATCTTCACCGAGGGTGAAGTTGATCTCCTTGGCGTAATTCGCAGTGATCTTGTGCGCGCCGATCAGCGAGCCCTTGGCGGGGACGGTCTTGTTGTCCTTGCCATTGGGCCACGAGGTGTAGGTGCGGCTGTTCGCAACGCTGACCTGCCAGTCTTCGGGCAGGTCCACCGCGTTCATGAACAGGTCCGGCGGCATTTGCCCGGCGGCAATCTTGGCGAAATCGATCACCACTGGCTGGCCTGCGCCCGCGCGCGCGCCGCAGCCCCAGAACAGCAGCAGCCGGCCGCTTGGACGCTCGAAGCTTGGCTCTCCGGTCTCGGCTTCCCTGCGGGTTGGGGCGATCAAGCGCACCGAAGCGCCGAGCCCGGTGCCCTGCGGCATAAAGTGATCGGCCTGCGGGGTGGGGGCGGTGGTGTCGGCACCATGGTGCAGCTCAAGCGTGCGCACCGCCTCGGGCGGGCCGCCGCGCATCATGCTCATGACGGCACCCATTCCGCCGCCGCCGGCCATGGCGCCCAGCCCGCTCATCGTGGCGGCGTCCATGGCATAGCGGACCGGCCCCGGCGCGGCCGATTGCGACATGGCGGCGACCGAAAACAGAGCCGCAGCCGAGCCCAGACCACCGAGCAACACCCACCCAGACACAGACACGCGCATTGTGATTCTCCCCCCGAGCCGGGGCGAGAATATCACATGGCTTCCGCGTTGGCTCTAGCCCGCTTTTCGCGGGCAAGTGCGCGGGGCGTTGGGGCTTATCCGCCTTTGCGGCTGGCCTCGACGCTGGCAATCACCTCGGCGGGCCAGGTCACCTGCGTCTGGGTCTGCGGGTTGAAGCGGCCATCGGGATAGACTGCCGCCTTGGCCGCCGCGATTTCCTCAGCGCTCAGGTGCTCGCTGGGCTTCAGCGCGAAAACATCGATCCCGCGGGTGATTTCGGTCCCGTAGATGTGGCCCCCGTACCAATAGACCGACCAGTAGCCGCCCAGCACCAGCTGCTTGGCATCGATCGGGCCGCGGTCGAAATAGGCGATTTCCTTGGGGTTGGCGCTGTCGGTGAAGTCCATCACGCTAAGACCGCCCTGATACCATGCCTGCGCAAAAAGATCGCGGCCCGGCACCGGGATGATCGAGCCGTTATGCGCGACGCAGTTCTCCTTGTCGCCTTGCGGCGCGGGCATCTTGTAATGCGCCCGGAAGACGAGCTTGCCGTCGACGATGTCATAGACCGCGTTGGCGCCCCAGGTCTTGGGATCGGACGCCTTGCAGCGCGGACGCCCGCCGCCGCCCCATTCGTCGGTGAAGATCACCTTGGTGCCATCATTGTTGAAGGTCGCCGAGTGCCAATAGGCAAAGGTGGTGTCGGTCACGGCGTCGATCCGCTTGGGGTTCAGAGGATCGGAGATATCGAACAGGATGCCATTGCCCGAACAGGCCCCGGCGGCGATGCCCTTGGCAGGGAACACGGTGATGTCGTGGCACTGATCGGTCGGCGCGGTGCGCTGGGTGCCTTCACCATGGTCGCCGCCGGTCCACAGGCCCGCGATGTTACCGGTGCGCTCGTCGGCGAAGACCCGGGGGCTCTTGACGATGCGCGACTTGGAGGGATCGGCGAGCGGGATCTCGATCACGTCGATCGAGAACAGCGCGGTGCGCGTGTCGCCGGGGATGCCGCCGACGCAGCCTGCGAGTTCCTCCTCGTCGCGGATGCCCGCCGTGCCCGAATTGTAGACGATGATGCGCGTGTCATCGGCGCTGACGATCGAGTGGGTGTGGCTGCCGCGGCAAGTCTGCACCGCGCCGACCTGACGTGGGGCGGCGAGATTGGAGATGTCGAAGACGCGAAGCCCGCGGAACCGCTCCGTACTGACCTTGCCGGGCGCGCCCTGAAGGCCGCAATCGACCCGGCCGCGGGTCTGCTCGACGCTCATCACGAGAATGTTGCCGACCACCGAGACATCACCCTGCCCGCCGGGGCAGACGACCGAGCTCATCAGGTTGGGCACGCCATCGCTGCCAAGCTTGTAGATGTTGAAGCCATGGTAGGAGCCTGCGACCATGACATCGTCAAAGAAAGCGATGTCGGTGTTGGCGAAGTCGAGCAGCGGGGAGCGCTCGGCGAATTGGGTGAGGCTGTCTTCCTCGGCGCGAACCGGGGTTGCGGCGGGGGCAGCGCCGGGCGTGGCCGCCGGGGCGGCAGGCGCGGCCTGGGCCACGGTAGGTGCTGCTTCCGTGGTGGCAGGCGCGGCCTTGGCCTCGGCCTTCGTGCCCTTCTTGGGTGCGGCGGGCGGGCGCAGATCAGCCGGGTTGGCAGGATCGTAGAACCCGGCAGGCTTCGGAAGGCTCGCCACCTTGGTCAGGTTGAGGATCGCTTCACCGGCCTTGTCGAACCCGGCAGCAAGGTTCGCGCGCGGATCGACCGAAAGGCCCGCGAGGAGCTTGTCCATCCGCTCCATTTCGCTGCGCTGCTCGCCCTTGATGTCGCTGACGAAGCGGTACAGGACCGGGTCAGCTGCGGTGCCGTCTTCCTCGAACAGCTTGTCGACCATCTTCACCGCGCCGTCATGGTGCGCGATCATCAGCGTGAGGAATTGGCGATCGAACTCAACGCCCTTCGCCGCAGCAAGCGCCGCCATCTGTTCGGGCGAGGCCATGCCCGCCATCATGTGATGCATGTGCGCGCCGTGGCCCGCCATCTTCGGGTCTTCCAGCGGCTCGCCGCGCTCGGCCAGCCAGTTCTTCATGAACGCAATCTCGTCCGCCTGACTGGCCTCAATCCGGCCGGCAATCGCGACAAGATCTTCATTATTGGTGCGCTCCTTCACCAGTACCGCCATGTCGAGCGCTTGCTGGTGGTGCACCATCATGTGCTGCATGAAGGTGGCGTCAGCGGGGAGGTAGCTGGCGGTGGCGAGCTTGGTCGCCTCATCAGCGCTCAGCGTGCGGCTGGCTTTCCCCGGCGCGCCCGGCTGCACGATCGGTGCGGTTTGCGCAAAAGCAACGCTGGAGGCGGAAATGAGCAACGCAGTCAGGGCGGCGCGCGAAAGGCGCAGCGAAACAGAGTTCATGCGAGAGGTCCCCTTGGAATTATGATTGTCGCGTAAACTGCCCGTATCGCCGGGGCAGTCAAGACCCTCGGTGGGCAGGCAAGTCGCCTTTCGACGAAAGGGCCACAACAATCGAGGATTGACGAAAGGTGCCTTGCGGGCGACTCTGTCGCTCACGCCGCACATTTCGTCGCACCGGGTCATGCAAAGCCTTGTCGCGCGGAATCCGGCATGACTAGGATGCGTGATTAAGCTCACTGCAACCTTGACGGAGTAGCTTGGCCCTATGGCACGCCCTCGCATTCTTGCCCTCGCCACTGGCCTTGCTGCCGCGTTCGCGGTCATGGCGGTGCCTGCATCGGCGCGGGAAGACGATCTGCAGGCCAGCTTCGACAGCGTCTTCGGCACGCAGCCCCGTCAGCCGCAGACCTTTAACGCGATTTACAAGAACAGCTTTGAACAGCGCATCGCCGACCTTGCGAACCCTGCGCTCGGCCGCATTGGGGTGGCGGCGGTCGACCTGACGACCGGCGAGCAAGTCATGGTGCTGGGCGATCAGCTGTTCCCGATGGCCTCCACAAGCAAGATCGCGGTGGCGGCGGCCTATCTCGAACTGGTCGAGCAGGGCCGCTACACGCTGACATCAGAATTTCCGCTGATGATGCCGGTGGCCTCGGCTAAGTATTCCTCGCCCAAGGCGCCTGTTCGCCCGGGCCAGTACATGCCGGCGATCGACCTCATCGAGATCATGATCACCCGGTCGAGCAACCCCGCGACCGACGCGCTGCTGGCAGCGGTTGGCGGGCCGAGTGTCGTGAGCGATTGGGTGCGGCGGCAGGGGATCAACGATTTCAGCATCAACCGCGATATCGCCACGCTGGTGCGCGATGACGGGCAGTATGATCCGGCCCGTCATATCGACACCCGCGATGCCGCGACCCCGCGCGCGATGGTGCGGCTGCTCGAAGGGCTCTATCGCGGTGACTTCCTGTCGGACCAGAGCCGCCAGGTGATCCTCTCCGCGATGAGCCGCACGGTGACCGGCAAGCGCCGCATCCCGGCGCACATCCCGCTTGAAGCGCGCGTGAGCCACAAGACCGGCTCGCTCAACAACACTTCCAGCGATATCGGGATCATCGAAACTCCGGATGGCCGCGCTATTGCCGTGGCGATCTATGTGACCGGGCAAGGCGGCAAAGCGGCGCGCGAAGAGCGGATCGCCGCCATCGCCCGCGCGCTCTACGATGGCTTCGCCGCCCGCGCACCGCAGAGCCCAGTGCGCAACTATGCCAGCGCGCCATATGGGACGGGCGGTTAAGGCCGTAGCCAGACCATCGTGACAAAAAGAAAGGGCGGCGCCTTGCGGCACCGCCCCTCTTTGTCGTCACCACCGCGCGAAGCGGCGATGATCACATCCGATTACTCGGCAGCCTTGGTCGCTTCTTCGGCGGTCGCGGCAGCAGCGTCAGCAGCTTCGGTCGCAGCGTCGGCAGCGCCTTCGGCAGCAGCTTCAGCGCCTTCGGCGGTCGCATCGACAGCAGCTTCGGCACCTTCAGCGGCGGCGTCAGCATTGGCTTCGGCGTCAGCGGCCATCGAATCGACAGCTTCTTCGGTTTCGGTGGCGGTTTCGCCGCTGCAAGCAGCGAGGCCGAGAGCCGAGGTGGCGATGGCGGCAGCGAGAATGATCTTACGCATGGTGTGCATTCCTTTGTCAGCGAATGAAACACGCATCCCTGTGCAGGGAGGCGTTGATACCGGTGTCTGATCCCCCGGCTCGCCCTCTAAATAGTGGCAGAAATGGGGCAGCACAAGGGGATTAAGGCAGGGCGCCCAAATTTTGCCACTTTATTGCCACATTTTGACCGGCGTGACAGGGTGAGCCACGCGATCGTGACGCCTTTATGCCCCTACCCGCGCCGCGCGGTGGCTGCTAGCAGGCGGCATGGCTCAAAAGCAGCACCTCTATCTCGTCGATGGCTCGTCCTACATTTTCCGGGCCTATCACCGCCTGCCGCCGCTGACGAACCCGGAAGGGACCCCGGTGGGGGCGGTCTATGGCTATACCACGATGCTGTGGAAGCTCGCCGCTGATCTCGACGCTGCGGACGGCCCGACCCATCTGGCGGTGATCCTCGATGCCAGCGGGGTGAGCTTCCGCAACGATATCTACGAGCATTACAAGGCCAACCGGCCCGAACCGCCCGAGGATCTCGTCCCGCAATTCCCCCTGATCCGCGACGCCACCCGCGCCTTCAGCCTGCCCTGCATCGAAGTGCCGGGGCTGGAAGCGGACGATCTGATCGCCACCTACGCCCGCGAAGCGCAGCGGCGGGGGTGGGACGTCACCATCGTCTCCTCCGACAAGGATTTGATGCAGCTGATCTCGGAGGTGGATGGGGCGCGGATTGACATGCTCGACACCATGAAGAACCAGCGCATCTGGCTCCCCGATGTTGAGGAGAAATTCGGGGTCGGCCCCGAGCTCGTCGGCGATGTGCTGGCGCTGATGGGCGATGCGGTCGACAATGTGCCCGGCATCTACGGGATCGGGCCCAAGACCGCCTCGAAGCTGATCGCGGAACACGGCTCGCTGACGGCAGCGCTTGATGCGGCCCCGGCGATGAAGCCCTCCAAGCTGAAGGATCGCCTGATCGAAGGCCGCCCCGACGCGGAGCTTTCGAAGGTGCTGGTGACGCTCAAGGAGGACTGCGATCTGCCGCAGCCGCTCGAAGAGATGAAGCTCGGCCCCGTCCCGCCCGAACCGCTCGCCGCTTTCCTTTCCCAGCACGGCTTCACCTCGCTGCTGCGGCGGCTCGATGCGGGGCATGGCAGCCCTTCGCGCACCACCGACTTGAACCCGCCCAAGCCGACCACCGCAGGCGATGCCTCCAAAGCCGAGGCCAACCGCCAGCCGCTCCCCGAAATGCCGCCGGTCGATCACGCCGCCTATGAAACGGTGCAGACGCTGGAGCGGCTGGAGGCCTGGGTGGAGCGCGCCCGCGCCGCGCGGCTGGTGGCGGTGGATACCGAGACGACCTCGCTCGATGCCATCCGCGCCGATCTGGTCGGGGTCAGCCTCGCGCTCGGGCCGAACGATGCCTGCTACATCCCGCTCGCCCACGGCGGCGACGATATGTTCGCGCAGAAGCCCGAGCAGGTGCCACTGGCCGAGGCTATCGCGCTTCTCAAACCGCTGCTGGAGGACGAGGCGGTCCTCAAGGTGTTCCAGAACGGCAAGTATGATCTCAACGTGCTCGCCCGTCAGGGGATCGCGGTCAGCCCCATCGACGACACCATGGTGATCAGCTTCGCGCTCGATGCCGGGCGCGGCGAGGAAGGCATGGGGGGCGGCCACGGGATGGACGAGCTTTCGCAGCGCCACCTCGGCCACACGCCAATTGCCTTCAAAGATGTGTGCGGGACGGGCAAGAAGGCCATCACCTTCGCCGAAGTCCCGCTCGACCGCGCCACCGCCTACGCCGCCGAGGATGCTGACATCACTCTGCGGCTTTATCGCCACTTGAAGCCGCGCCTCGCGGTGGAGGGCGGCACGCGCATCTACGAGCGGGTCGACCGCCCGCTGATCCCGGTGGTCGCGGGGATGGAGCGCGAAGGCATCCGGGTGGACCGCGCGCGGCTGTCCCGGCTTTCGGAGGAGTTCTCGGTCGAAATCGGGCGGCTGGAAGGCGAAATCCACGCGCTCGCCGGTCAGGAATTCACCGTCGGAAGCCCGAAGCAACTGGGCGAAATCCTGTTCGAGAAATTGGGCTACAAGGGCGGCAAGAAGGGCAAGAGCGGGCAATATTCGACCGACGTCTCGGTGCTGGAAAAGCTCGCGGGCGAAGGCGCGCCCATCGCGCGCAAGGTGCTCGAATGGCGCCAGCTGGCAAAGCTCAAGTCGACCTACACCGATGCCCTGCAAGAGGCGATCAACCCCGCAACGGGCCGGGTGCACACCAGCTACAGCCTTGTCGGCGCGCAGACCGGGCGGCTCTCGTCAACCGATCCCAACTTGCAGAACATCCCGATCCGCACCGCCATCGGCCGGCAGATTCGCGAAGCCTTCGTGCCCGAACCCGGCAACGTCCTGCTCGCGGCGGACTATTCGCAGATCGAATTGCGCCTCGCCGCGCACATGGCCGATGTCGCCAGCCTGAAGGAAGCCTTCGCCCACGGCGAAGACATCCACGCCCGCACCGCGCGCGAGATGTTCGGCGAAGTCACCCGTGACACCCGCGCGCGGGCAAAAACCATCAACTTCGCCATACTTTACGGGATCAGCCGGTGGGGACTCGCGGCGCGGTTGGAAGTGCCGCCGGAAGAAGCGCAAGGCATGATCGACACCTATTTCCAGCGCTTCCCCGGCATCCAGCGCTATATTCATGAGACGCTGGAGAGCGTGCGGGCCAAGGGCTATTCCGAGACGCTGTTCGGGCGCAAGACGTGGTTCCCGCGGATCAATTCCAAGAACCAGGCGGAACGCCAGGGGTCAGAGCGCGCTGCAATCAACGCGCCAATCCAGGGCACCAGCGCCGACATCATCAAGCGCGCGATGGCGCGCATGCTTCCCGCACTCGTTGAGGCGGGCCTGCACGACGTGCGCATGCTGTTGCAGGTTCATGACGAACTCGTTTTCGAACTGCCTGAGAGCCGCGTCGAGGCCGCGACGCCGATCATCCGGCAGGTGATGGCCGAGGCGGCACTGCCTGCCGTGGCGCTCAGCGTGCCGCTCGGGGTCGATATCGGCACCGGGCTGAGCTGGGACGCGGCGCACTGAAATCCGTCACCCCAGCGAAAGCTGGGGCCTAGGACGGCGAACGCTGCACTCTGCGGCCCGAGGTCCCAGCTTTCGCTGGGATGACGACCAAAGCCAATGTTTCACGTGAAACATTTAGAGAACATTGCCCCTCAATCGTGCTTCTTCTCCCGCGTCGGCGTGAGCATCTCGGGCGAGATAAACCCGATCGGCTGCACCGCCGCAGCGCGCTTTTTCAGCTCGCCGCGCATCTTCTTGTACTCGTCCTCCATCTCGGCCGAGACCGTGGCGCGCGAATCCTTGAGCGCTGCCTCGAAATCCTGACGCTCCACCGCAGTCACCTCGCCGCCGACCCGGCGCAGTGCGGCAAGGCCGGCCCGGCGCACCAGATCTTCAAGATCCGCGCCGGTGAAGCGCTCGGTTTCAGCCGCAAGTGCCGCCAGATCTACACCCTCGGCCAGCGGCATTTTGGTGGTGTGGATACCCAGAATTCGCTCGCGGCCCGCCTTGTCCGGCGTGCCGACATAGACCAGCTCGTCGAAACGGCCCGGGCGCAGCAGCGCCGGGTCCACCAGCGTCGGCCGATTGGTCGCGCCGATCACCACCACCGATTGCAGCTCTTCCAGCCCGTCCATTTCGGCGAGGATCGTGTTGACCACCCGGCCCGTCACCTGCGGCTCGCCCTGCCCAGAGCCGCGCGCGGGAACCAGCGAATCGATCTCGTCGATGAACACCACACACGGCGCCACCGCGCGGGCGCGGGCGAAGAGCTTGGCGATCTGCTGCTCGCTTTCGCCGTACCATTTCGACAGGAGATCGGATGACTTCATCGAAATGAAGTTCGCCTCGGCCTCCTTGGCGACAGCCTTGGCGAGCAAGGTCTTGCCGGTGCCGGGTGGGCCATAGAGCAGGAAGCCCTTGGCCGGGCGAATGCCGAGTCGGCGGAACGCATCGGGGTTCTTCAAGGGGAGTTCGATCCCCTCCCTGAGCTTGGCCACCGCCTCGCCCACGCCGCCGACATCATCCCAGCTGACATTGGGCACCTGCACCATCACTTCGCGCATCGCCGAGGGCTGGACGCGCTTGAGGGCGGCGAGGAAATCGTCGCGGCAGACGTACAGATCATCGAGCACATCAGGCGGGACGGTGCGTTCGTCGAGGTCCAGTCGTGGCATGATCCGCCGCACCGCCTCAATCGCCGCCTCGCGCGCCAGAGCCGCGATATCCGCGCCGACAAAGCCGTGGGTGACGCGGGCAAGTTCATCAAGATCGATGGTCTCACCCAAAGGCATCCCGCGCGTGTGAATGCCGATGATCTGGCGCCGCCCCCGCTGATCGGGGACGCCGATCACGATCTCGCGGTCGAAGCGGCCGGGGCGGCGCAGCGCTTCGTCGATGGCATCGGGGCGGTTGGTGGCGGCGATGACCACCACATTGGCGCGCTTTTCCAGCCCGTCCATCAGGGTGAGGAGCTGGGCGACAAGCCGCTTCTCAGCCTCTCCCGGCACTTGCGTACGCTTGGGAGCGATAGAGTCGATTTCGTCGATGAAGATGATAGCCGGGGCGGCGCGGCTGGCTTCTTCGAACACCTCGCGCAGGCGCTTTTCGCTTTCGCCATAGCCCGAGCCCATGATTTCCGGGCCGTTGATGATGAAGAATTCGGCGTCGCTTTCATTCGCCACCGCCTGCGCCAGCCGGGTCTTGCCGGTGCCCGGCGGGCCGTGGAGCAGCACGCCCTTGGGCGGTTCGACGCCGAGGCGGATGAACAGTTCGGGATAGCGCAGCGGCAGCTCGACCATTTCGCGCAGCGCCCGGATGGTCTCCTCCATCCCGCCGACATCGTCATAGTTGACGACGGCGCGGCCATCGCGCGGTTCCTCGAACTCGGCGCGCAGCTCGACCTCGGTGTTTTCGTCGATGTGGACGATGCCCTTGGGGCTGGTCGCGGCCACCGTCAGGCGGATCTGGGTGAGCGCATAGGCCGGGGCGCGCAGCAGTTGGCGCACGTCGGCGGGCATGTTCTGCACCGGCTGCTGGCCGGTGGTGGCGACAAGGTCACCGGCGACCAGCGGACGGCGGAAGAAGTTGCGCTTCAGCGCCTGAGTCGGCCCCTGAAGACGCATCTCGCGCTGCGCGGGGGCAAAGACCACGCGGGTGGCGGGGCGCGATTCGCCCACGGAGATTTCGACATGCTCACCCGACCCGGCCTCGGCATTGCCGCGCTGGAGACCGTCGAGCCGGACCACATCGAGCGCGTCATCCTCGGCATAGGCCGCCATGGCGATGGCAGCGGTCACCCGCTTGCCCTTGATCTGAACGACATCGCCCTCGGTGATCCCGAGCTTCTGGAAGGCCGAGCGCGGCATGCGGGCGATGCCCTGCCCCGATTCTTCCTGGCGCGCAGGCGCTACCTGCAACCGCGCGGTGCGGACAGATGGGGCATCAAGGGTGGAATTGGCGCCATCGGCCATGATCGGTTCTCTGAATTGCTGATGTTCAACGGGTCTGCGCGTTAGCTAGGGACCGTGGCCAGCGAATACAATCAGCGAGCGACCGGCTGGTGCATCAGACCGGCGGCAAAACCTCAGCCAAGCGGTGGCGATGATGCCATTACGAAAAAAGCCCGGCACAAAGGCCGGGCTTGAAAGTTTGGGAGAGGATGCCTGAAAGGCACTTCGCATATGCAGCAATCCGCGGGTGTGCGCAAGTGCGAAAGCGGCATATTGAGATGCAAAGGATGCAATTCAGGCCGGTTTTTGTCACATTTTGTGCAAAACTTTGCCGCTAACTGCCCAAGGCTTCGGCACATGCTGCAAATTTCAGCAAAAATGCACCCCAAATTATGTGCTGCGACGCAACATGAAAGGTGATTCGACTTTGCTTGCGCTGCAGGCGTGACACCGCGCTGGGAAGGCTCTACTCTTCGGCCAGATTCCCGCAGACACATTCATTCGTACGGAACCCCGAGACAGGCCATATGACCAAGCTTTACCCCGACGCCGCCAGCGCACTGGAGGGCGTGCTGAGGAATGACATGTTCATCGCCGCTGGAGGCTTTGGCCTATGTGGCATCCCTGAGCGGCTACTGGACGCGATACGCGACAGCGGCGTGACAGGGCTTACCTTTGCCAGCAATAACGCCGGGATCGACAACGAAGGCATCGGCAAGCTGCTGCGCACGCGGCAGGTGAAGAAGATGATCAGCTCCTATGTCGGCGAAAACAAGGAGTTCGAGCGGCAATATCTGTCGGGCGAGCTTGAGGTCGAATTTTGCCCGCAAGGCACCCTTGCCGAACGGATGCGAGCAGGGGGCGCGGGCATCCCGGGCTTCTACACCCGCACCGGCGTGGGCACCGAAGTCGCCAAAGGCAAGGAACACAAGCAGTTCCCCGACCGTGACGGGGTTATGCAGACCTATATTCTTGAGCACGGAATCTTCGCTGACCTTGCGATCGTCAAGGCATGGAAGGCCGATGAGACGGGGAATATCATCTTCCGCAAGACCGCGCGCAACTTCAACCAGCCCGCGGCGACCTGCGGCAAGATCTGCATTGCCGAAGTCGAGGAAGTGGTGCCAGCCGGCACGCTTGACCCCGATCAGATTCATCTGGCGGGCGTCTTCGTGAACCGTATTGTGCTCGGCGCGCCCTATGACAAAAAGATCGAGTTCAGGACCGTTCGGGAGAGGGAGACGGTGTGATGGACAAAAGGTGGCTTGTTTTGCCGCTGCTGGCATTCGCGGTGCCCTCCTTGTCAGGCTGTGTGGCGGTCGCCATTCCTGCGCTGGCTGGCGCAGGGGTGTTCGGGACGCGAATTGACGGCAAAGAGGTGGACGAGCCAAAGGTGGCCAAGGCTCCAGCTCCAACTCCAGCTCCAACTCCAACCCCCGTGCCTGCTCCCCCGCCCACCATCGCAGTGCAGGTGCCACTAAGCACCGCTGACGCCGCTAACGCACAGGCAGAGCTGACGGTCTCCTATCCCGATCCAGCCCGTCCGCTCGCGCCCGAACAGGCGAATTTTGCCCGCTTCGTGCGCTACAGTCAGGCCTCTGCTGTGGGCGCTCGCAGCGGGGCCGAACTGCCCTCGGCCTTGCTCAGCGATCCGGTGGCGCTGGATGGCAAGCGCCGCCGCTGCGCCGCGGGCGACCAACTGATCGCGCTGATCGATCTCGACCCGGCTGGCGGCGTGTTTGATCCGCCCGCCGATCCCGCCCAGCTCCCCGGCCTTGCGCTTGGCCTGGCGGTGCTGCGCGAGGCGGGGATTGAGATTGCCTGGCTGACCGATCTGCCCGTCGACCAGTCGGGCGCGGTGCGCACCTCCCTTGAGAAGGCAGGTCTTGATCCGCGCGGGCAGGACATCATTTCGCTGCGCCGGGACGAACCCGACACCAAGCAGCAGCGGCGCGACAATCTCGCCGGGCTCGCCTGCGTCGTGGCCATTGTCGGGGACGAACGGCCCGATTTCGACGAACGCTTCAAATATCTGCGCAACCCCGAGGCCGGGGCCGGGCTCGAAACGCTGATCGGCGACGGATGGTTTCTCGTTCCGCCGTTTCTGGGCAAATAAGGACACAACTTACCATGACGACGCTTCCCACCGGCTGGACTCGCGACCAGATGGCCGCCCGCGCGGCGCGCGAGCTTCAGGACGGGTACTACGTCAACCTCGGCATCGGCATCCCGACTTTGGTCGCCAACCATATCCCCGAAGGCATGATGGTGACGCTCCAGAGCGAGAACGGGATGCTCGGCATCGGCCCCTTTCCCTATGATGACGAGGTCGATCCCGACCTCATCAATGCGGGCAAGCAGACCATCAGCGAACTACCGCACTCCGCCTATTTCGACAGCGCCACCAGCTTTGCCATGATCCGCGGCGGGCACATTGATCTCACCGTGCTCGGCGCCATGGAAGTGGCCGAGAACGGCGACATCGCCAACTGGATGATCCCGGGCAAGATGATCAAGGGCATGGGCGGGGCGA
>LSKF01000118.1 GCA_001556995.1 Erythrobacteraceae bacterium CCH12-C2 | reverse complement strand
GGCTTGGGCGCTGACCATCACCGATCTTGATCCGATCCGGCTGGGGCTGCTGTTCGAGCGCTTCCTCAACCCCGAACGCGTGTCGATGCCCGACTTCGATATCGACTTCTGCGAAACGCGGCGGGGCGAGGTGATCCGCTATGTGCAGGCCAAATACGGCAGTGATCACGTCGCGCAGATCATCACCTTCGGCAAGCTGAAGGCGCGCGCGGTGCTGCGCGATTGCGGGCGTATCTTGCAGATGAGCTACGGGCAGGTGGATCGCCTTTGCAAGATGGTGCCCAACCACCCGACTGACCCCTGGCCGCTGCCGCGCGCGCTCAACGGCGCGGCGGATTTCAAGCGCGAATATGACAACGACAAGGAAGTGAAGCGCCTCGTCGACCTCGCGATGCAGCTCGAAGGTCTACCGCGCAATTCCTCGACCCATGCAGCGGGCGTGGTGATCGGGGACCGGCCGCTGGCGCAGCTGGTGCCGCTCTACCGCGATCCGCGTTCGGATATGCCGGTGACACAGTTCGACATGAAATATGTCGAGAGCTCCGGGTTGGTGAAGTTCGACTTCCTCGGGCTCAAAACCCTCTCGGTGCTGCGCAAGGCGACCGACCTGCTGGAGCAGCGCGGCATCAGCATTGATCTGGGCACGCTGCCGCTCGATGATCCGGCGGTCTATGGCCTGATGCAGGGCGGCAACACGGTCGGCGTGTTCCAGCTCGAATCCGAAGGGATGCGCCGCACGCTGAAGGCCGTGAAGCCGACCAATTTTGGCGACATCATCGCGCTCGTCTCGCTCTATCGTCCTGGCCCGATGGACAACATCCCGCTGTTCGGTCAGCGCAAGGCGGGCGTGGTGCCGATCGAATATCCGCACCCCAAGCTCGAAGGCATCCTCGCCGAAACCTACGGCATCTTCGTTTATCAGGAACAGGTGATGCAGGCAGCCCAGGTGCTGGCCGGTTACTCGCTCGGCGATGCAGACTTGCTGCGCCGCGCGATGGGCAAGAAGGTGCAGGCCGAAATGGACGCCCAGCGCGGCCGCTTTGTCGAAGGCTGCAAGACGGTCTCCGACATTGATGCCAAGCGCGCCAATGAGCTGTTCGACTTGATCGACAAGTTCGCAGGGTACGGCTTCAACAAGTCCCATGCCGCCGCCTACGCGCTGCTTGCCTATCAGACCGCGTGGCTCAAGGCGCATTACCCCGAAGAATTCTACGCCGCCTCGATGTGTTTCGACATGCACCAGTCGGAAAAGCTCAACGTCTTCGTCGATGACGCGCGCCGCTACCCCAACGGGCAGGGCGGGGTCGAGGTGCTGCCCCCTTGCATTAACGCCTCCGAGGCCGAGTTCACCGTAGAGCAGACCGACACCGGCTACGCGGTGCGCTATGCCCTCGCAGGCATCCGCAATGTCGGCGAAAAGGCGATGGAGGCGATCGTTGCCGAGCGGCAGGCGGGCGGGGCTTTTGCCAGCCTCAAGGACCTGTTCGAGCGGGTGCCGCAGGGCACCATGAACCGCCGCCAGCTGGAGGGGCTGATCTGCGCAGGGGCCTTCGATGGGGTTGAGCCCAACCGGGCGCTGCTGTTTGCCAATGCTGACCTGTTGATGGCGGTGGCCGATGCCGCAGCGCGCGAGCGGTCGAGCGGGCAGGCCGGACTGTTTGGCGGCGATGCAGGGCCGTCTGAGGACCTGCGCTTAGCGCCTTGCGAGGCCTGGAGCCGGTCTGAACGCATGGCCAAGGAACGCGAGAATTTCGGGTTCTACTTCTCCGCCCACCCCGTGCAGCAATATCGCGATGTCGCTTCGGCCAATGGCGCGCGCACCTACCAGAGCCTGATGGAGGGCGGCGCGCCCGCCGGCGGACGCGGGACGGCGGTGATGGCGGTGATGGTCGAAGGCATCACCAAGGCGCGCACCCGCAAGGGCGGCACGTTTGTGCGGGCGGATTTCTCCGACACCTCAGGGCAATTCTCGGCCGCCTGCTTTGAAGAGGCGCTTGTGCCGCAGTTCGAACGCTGGGCAGAAAGCGGCGAATGCCTGCTGCTGACGGTCGAGCTTGATGCTCCCAACCCGGATGAACCCCCGCGCCTCACCGTGCGCGGCGCTCGCGAGCTCGCGGCGGTGAGCGGGGCCACAGCGATGCAGCTGACCGCCGATATCGCCAGCGTTGAAGCGCTGCTGGAACTCAAGATCGAACTCGATGCCGCTCTGGGCGAGCGCCCGACCGGCAGCGGTGAGGTGGTGGTGCGGCTCGCCTTGGCCGATGGCGGCCATGTCGCGATGCGGCTGGGATCGCGTTTTGTGCTGAATGGCGAGCTGGCCGAGCGACTGACCGGGATCGCCGGGATCGAACGGGTCGCTCTGGCACCGCTCAAGAGCCGATCCAATCTCAGGCTGGTGGCCTGAGCCTTACCCTTTAGCCTTTGCAAAAGGGGCCGGATCGCTCCGACCCCTTCGCATGTGTCAGCCGTGTTGGCGGGCTTACCTGCCCGAGCCGGGGCCGTAGGTCACTTCAACCCGGCGGTTCTGCGCCTCGCGCACACCGTCAGCGGTGGGCACGCGCGGCTGGGCTTCCCCGAAGGCTTCGCCGGTGATTTGTCCAGCAGGAATGCCGCGCCCGGTCATATAGCTGCGCACTGCGGCATTGCGGCGCTCGGCCAAACCTTCGTTGTACTTCGCGCTGCCCGACCGGTCGGTATGGCCCGCCAGCATGACCCGCGCATTGCCGCAATTGGCATAGGCGGTGATCGCGGCGTTGAGGATGGTCGCGGCCTCGGCGGTGACGTCCGATTTGTCGAAATCGAAGAAGACGATGAACGGACCAGTGCTGCAT
>LSKF01000117.1 GCA_001556995.1 Erythrobacteraceae bacterium CCH12-C2 | reverse complement strand
TGCTGGAGGGGATCGACTGGCGCAACCCGCAGTATACGTGGCGGCCGCAGAGCGCCGGATAATCGTCGCAAGGCGGTGTTTTGCCCTTGCGGCAGAGGGTGGAACATGATTCCATCTCTCCTGTGGAAGCCGCCATCTCGCCCCTGCCAGACGATGTCGAAGCGCTCAAGGCGCTGGTGGCGACGATGGCTCGCAGAGTCGAGGAGGCCGAGCAGAACGCCGCTACCGCCACGGCACAGCTTGCCAACGCCATGGCCCACCAGAGCGCCATCGAGGCGCTGATCGCCCACCTCAAGCTGCAGATCGCCAAGCTCAAGCGCGAGCAGTATGGCCCCAGCGCCGAGCGCAGCCGTCGCCTGCTCGATCAGATGGAGCTGCAGCTCGAAGAGCTCGAGGCTGACGCCGCCGAAGACGACCTGATCGCCGAGGAAGCGGCAGCGAAGACCACCACGGTCACCGCCTTCGAGCGCAAGCGCCCGGCAAGGAAGCCGTTCCCCGAGCACCTGCCGCGCGAGCGCGTCGTGGTGCCTGCCCCCTGCTCCTGCCCGGCCTGCGGCGGGGATCGGCTCTCCAAGCTTGGCGAGGACGTCACCGAGACGCTCGAGGTCATCCCGCGTTCGTGGAAGGTGATCCAGACGGTTCGAGAGAAGTTCTCGTGCCGTGACTGTGAGAAGATCGCCCAGGCCCCGGCACCATTCCACGTGGTCCCGCGCGGTTGGGCAGGCCCCAGCTTCCTCGCCATGCTGCTGTTCGAGAAGTATGGGCAGCACCAACCGCTCAACCGGCAGGCCGAGCGGTTCGCCCGCGAAGGCGTGTCGCTCAGTCTCTCGACCCTTGCCGATCAGGTCGGCGCCACTGCTCACGCGCTGATGCCGATCTACAAGCTGATCGAGGCGCATGTTCTGGCCGCAACCCGGATCCACGGCGACGATACCACCGTGCCGGTCATGGCCAAGGGCAAGACCGATGTGG
>LSKF01000116.1 GCA_001556995.1 Erythrobacteraceae bacterium CCH12-C2 | reverse complement strand
GGCGCTTCGTTCACATCGGTGACCGTGAGCGTGTAGTTGGCGGTGACCGGTGTCGAGCCGGGGATGCTCAGATCGGCGACGTTGACCGTGACGGCGTAGCTCGACTTCGCTTCGAAGTTGAGCGCGGTCCCGGCCTTCAGCCGCAGCTCGCTGCCGACCACCTCGAAGAACGCCGCATCCGCGCCGCTCAGCGTGATCGTCTCGGTCCCCAGCGCGTCATCGGTGATCGCGATGTCGGCAACCTTGACCGCTGATCCTGACGGGCTGTTCTCCGCCCGCGTCGCGAGCTGGTTGTTCAGCG
>LSKF01000115.1 GCA_001556995.1 Erythrobacteraceae bacterium CCH12-C2 | reverse complement strand
GGGGTCAGGACATAGAACGGGCACAGATATACGCTAAGCGTCTCTGCGCGCACTTATGGGTCGACTCTATGCGTCGACGACTCCAGCATTCCAAAGGCATCCATCGGACAGTTGTAGCATCGCCTCTCGTCGCAGAGCCGGCATATCGTCAGCGCCGAGACAGCGTCGTCAGACATCTGCGCAAGTATTGTCTCGGCAATACGTTCCAGCACGAGGCGGTCAGCATTCGAGACATGGCTAAGGATTTCGGATAAAGTCTCGTTTCTTCGTTGCAGGATCGCAGATAGGCGAGTCTCGCCTGCCTCAGTGAGCATCAGCGCTACTGCACGACGGTCCCGTAGCGCTTTGGATCGAACGGCGAACCCGGCTGCAACCAATCGATCGACAAGCCGCACCGTCCCCGCGTGGGACAAGCCTAGCACCCGTCCTAATTCGTCGATCGAAAGACCGGTCGCGTGACCGATGACGACGATCGCCGCGGTGGTTTCGCCACCGCCGGGTATCGTCGGGTCGAATGCCGCCTTCTTAATTGGGGGTTGAGTAGCAACGGAACAGAAAACCTACATAAGGCGCGGCTTCAGGCATCGTCGATGCCCGTGACGCTGGGATCACGGAGCGGCCGCAGCTCGCCGCGCGCGACCATGTCGGGGATGGTGAAGGCGTAGCGCCCGAGCATGTTGATGTGTTGGGAGCCGAGCGGCGAGAGGCGCGCGACGTCCTCGTCGAGGATCACATGACCTTCGGTGCGGAGCTGGTTGAGCGCGGCGTCGATGTAGATCGTGTTCCAGAGCACGACCAGATTGACGACGAGCCCAAGCGCGCCGAGTTGATCTTCTTGCCCTTCGCGGTAACGCTGACGAAGCTCACCGCGCTTGCCGTGGAATACGGTGCGGGCGAGCTGGTGACGGCTCTCGCCCCGGTTGAGCTGGACCAGGATGCGTCGCCGGTAGGTTTCGTCATCGATGAACCGCAGCATGTAGAGCGACTTGATGAGGCGGCCAAGTTCCTGGAGCGCGCGCGCTAGCTTGGTCGGGCGATCGTTGGTCTGAAGGACACGGGTGAGCCCAGTCGCGCGCACGACGCCGAGTTTCAGCGATCCGGCCAGGCGCAGCAGGTCATCCCAGTGCTCGACGATCAGCTTGGTGTTGATCCTGTTCGACGCGAGGTCGTCCAGCACACCGTAATCGGCCTTTCCATCGACACGCCAGAACCGCGCGCCGCCGATATCGGCGATGCGCGGCGAGAACTGGAGCCCGAGGAGGTAGAAAACGCCGAAAATTGTGTCGGTATAGCCGGCCGTATCGGTCATGATTTCGCTTGGCCGCAATTCGGTTTCCTGGTCGAGCACGACCGCCAGCAGATGGAGGCTGTCGCGCAACGTACCGGGGACCGTCACGGCATTCAGCCCGGAAAAACGGTCGGAAACCAGATTGTACCAGGTGACGCCGCGTTCGCGCCCGAAATAGCGCGGGTTCGGGCCGGCGTGGATCGTGCGGACCGGCACGGTGAATCGCAGCCCATCGGCCGAGGCGACCTCGCCGCCGCCCCAGGCACGGGTCAGTGGAATCCTGTTATGCGCGGCGACCAGTAGCGCGTTGGCCGCCGTCAGCGTTTCGGCCCGCATGAAGTTCTGCTTCACCCAGCTCAGCCGCGACCGGCGCAAGGCGGGGACCTCCGAGCGGACAAGCGGCTCGAACCCGGTATTGGTTGCCTCCGCGACAAGCACTGCACAGATCGTGGTCGCTATATCCTCAGCGCGCGCATTGCCCTCACTGGCATGAGTGAACGCTGCCCCGAACCCCGTTCGCGCGTGCATCTCCAGGATCAGCTCGGGGAGATCGAGCCGCGGCAGTCGCGCATCGATCGCATTATGCAGGTTGGTGAGGCTCAATGGCTCGTCGATCTTATCGAGCGGTGCGATTGATAGGTCGGCGGCGCTCGCGGTCTTCGTAATTGTCACGGCATCGTTGTCCGGCACGCGCGCGGCTGTTTCGCGGTAGGCAAGATCGAGCCGCGCCGAAAGTTTGGCGATTTCCTCGTCGCCAGCGACCGCCACGCCGACCGTGCGGCATACCGTCGGTCGCGCCGCCTCCCAGCCAGCTCCCGTCAGTAGGCCCTTGCGAGGATCGGCATAGCGAAGTGAGCGAACGGGAAAGACGTCGCGGCGACGGATGGCGCGGCGTAGTCGGTCGAGCGTACAAAGCCGGTATCCGATCAGATCGAATGCACCGTCCGCGGTCTTCAGCTGGCGGGCCCAGGCCTTGGGTACGAAAGATGTTGGTACCGGTCCACGGCGCTTTTCACCCTGGTGAACTCTCCGCAGGTGATCGACCGCGTCCAACAGCGGCTGCCCCGCTGGCGCCGCCGCAAGATCGAGCCCAGCAAGCATCTTCGGCAGATAGCGCATCGTGCCAGTCTGCTGGCGCAACTCGACGAAGTAGCTCTCGTCGGTCGGCCGGGCGAGCAGGTTCACCTGCGCGACGGCCTCGGTCAGCGCTGCCCGGTCGACGAGCGCGAACACGGCTGCGCGGACCTCGGTGTCGCCGATACTGTCATCGAGCAGCACCGCCCCGACATCGCGAAGCCGGAGCGATGCGGCGTCGAGATCGCGCAGTGAGCGCATCCGCGCCTCCTTGGCGTTGATGCGCGCATTGGAGAACATCTTGGTCGACACGGCGTCGAACAGGTCGATGACATCGTCGCTGGCCGACGCTTCAAGCGTCCGGATGAAGGCAACCAGGGTCGCCGCGCGGCGATCGTCCGGCAACCGGGCGACGGCCTGCGCTTTCGCGGCGCCGGCAAATCGCGCTAATGCGGCGGCCTTGCCGGGCGGTACGCGGTCGAGTTCGGGCAAGCCTGTGGTGAATGTACGGATTTCGGTCAGTCGGTCGATGGCCCGGCTGATCTCAGGGCCGCTTTGCAGATATGGCCCATCACGGAGTCGATCGAGCGGGCTTTGCCGTCCATCTTCGGCAACAGCGACGAGCGTATCGAGCCGGGTACGTTGCTCTGACGTCAGCTTGTCGACCAGGCGGCGATGGACGTGCGCGGCGACTCGCGTGCGGACCCGTGCGATATCGCGCTCGAGGACGGACAATCCCGGTAACATCACCTTGAACTCGAGCAGCCATGTCGCGGCTGCGTCGAACAGGGCCGACGGTCGATCGGTGCCCGTCCAGCACAGCGCATACAGGAAACGATGCAATCGGAACGCGACGCCGGGATCGGAGAAGACTCGGTAGCCATAATGAATGCGGATGCGCGGGCCGTGCCGCCATCGTCCCTTGGTCGCGCAATATCGCGCCATTAGTTCGGCCGATCCGTCGATCGCCAGTTGGTCGCCAGCAAATCGCGTGACGGACGCAGGTATTTGCGCCGGATCTTCGAGAAAAGTGCCGAGCAGCCTCAACGAGCCAAGCTGCACCGCGACACCGAGCCGGTTGTGGTCGCCGCGGTGTGCGCCGATGAACGCCCGGTCCGCATCGTCGAGATGAAAGTGCCGCGCCAGCTGTTCCGAGGTCGGATCGCCTACGAAGCGACCATATCGCAGTGCCTGGTCGTCCGAGAGAAAGCTGACTGGCACCGCTTCACGCTATGCCGCTGCCGCGGATCTGGTCCCGCGCTTGGCCAACAGTTCGCTGGCCCGCTCTCGCGGCTGTCCTTTGGCGTCGACATAGGCATAGAGTGTCGACACCGATACTCCGAGCTGGACAGCGACGTCGCGCGCGGCATTGTCGCGGTCTGCCATCAACGCCATTGCGGCCTTCAACTTCTGTTTCGTCATCACCCGTGGCCGCCCGCCCGCGCGGCCACGGGCCCTGGCCGCAGCCAGCCCTGCCATCGTGCGCTCGTGGATCAGGTCGCGCTCGAACTCGGCCAGGGTTGCGAAGATGCCGAACACTAACCGGCCCGTGACGGTCGTCGTATCGATATCGCCGGTCAGCACCTTCAGGCCGACGCCGCGCTTCTGCAGATCTCCGACCAGCCCGACGACGTGAGGCAGCGACCGTCCAATTCGGTCGAGCTTCCAGACAACAAGAGCGTCGCCATCACGCATGATATCGATTGCCTTGTCGAGCCCAGGCCGTTCGGTCGTACGGCCCGAGCAAACGTCGTCGAAGATCAGGTTGCATCCGGCACGATCGAGCGCATCACGTTGCAGATCGAGATTCTGCTCGCCCGTCGACACCCGCATGTACCCGATCAGCATCGACGCCCGCTCCCTCTTGCATCAATCTATCGAACGATGGGTTTACCGGCTATAGGTTTCTGGACGGGTAGATGTGAGATTGAAGGCCGTCCAGTGGGTCGATCGCGTTCGTCGGACCGCTTCGCATCAAACCGGGGTTTGTTGTGACCGCATGGTTCAGCGTTGCATCTGGCCCTCGAGCAATGTATGCACGATAATGTCAATACAGGAAGTTTTGTGATATTTGAGTGGGACGACGACAAGGCCGCTGCCAACCTGCGCAAGCACCATGTCGCATTCGAGCTGGCTGAGCTGGTCTGGGATGATCCCGCCCATATCATCGTGTTTGATCGCTATGAAAACGACGAAGAACGCTGGCACGCGATTGGCTTGGTACGCGGCATATTGATCTTAACGGTCGTCCACACGCTCCCCACGGGTGACGATGAGAACAGCATACGTATTATCAGCGCCCGAAAAGCGACAGCCGATGAAAGGAAACGTTATGAAGCACAAGATGACTGAGGCTGACATAGCGGCCCAAATTGCGCAGCTAGTGGACATGCCTGACACTGACATCGACACGGCGGATATTCCCGAGGCACCGATTGAGAATTGGGCTTTGGCAAAGCGTCCCGGTCTTTACAAGCCGCGCAAAAAACCCGTTACCCTGCGGCTCGATACCGATGTGGTGAGCTGGTTCAAGGATCACGCGCAATCGGGGGGATACCAGACCGAAATAAACCGCGTGCTGCGCCGTTATGTCCATGACAACGCGGACCGGAGATAAGCGGCTGCTTGGCTTATGTAGGTTTTCTGTTCCGTTGCTACTCAAACCCCTAATTCGATCGGTGATGCCCACTGCGAGGGCGCCGAACAGATTGACGAGCCGGTCCGAGAGTACGTTCAAAGGGTTGCCTCATTCATTGACGGCGCATAGTGTATGCGCAGCGCATATATCACGCCTGTCTAAGCATGAAGGCAGGTCATGCGCCATGATGAAAGCGAGGCACCATGTTTTCGACATTACACATAGCTGAAAAGACGACCGGCTCTCGCGGGTCTCTCGCGTTGCTGCGCTGGGCGCTGGTGGTCATCTTTCTCTGGTTCGGTTGCATGAAATTCACGAGCTATGAAGCGATGGGCATCGCGCCATTGATGAAGAACAGTCCGATCATGAGCTGGATTCCGGCCGTTTTTGGGGTGCAGGGTGGAAGCTATTTTATAGGCACCGTCGAGCTCGCGACGGCCGCTGCGCTGATTATCGGTGCTTTCAACAAGACGGCCTCCGCTCTCGGCGCGGCGATGTCATGCCTGACTTATGCCGTGACACTGACGTTTTTCCTGAGCACGCCTGGCGTCGCCGAGCCGACCGCTGGCGGGTTCCCGGCGATTTCGGCCGGAACCGGACAGTTCCTGTTGAAGGACCTGGTGCTTCTTGCGGCATCAGCGTGCCTTCTACTTGCGTCCATACGGACAGCAGACGCGTGACGGCAAACAGGTGATAGGCGACGCTCCGGACCTGCGCTTTTGCCGAACCATACCCGCCTCAGCCCATAACGATCGACAAACCCTGTCGCTTTGATAGGGTGTTCGAAAACATGCTTTCGAGGGTTTGTCGTACATGCTGGTCGGATATATGCGGGTGTCAACGACCGATGACCGCCAAACGGTCGATCTCCAGCGGGACGCGCTCGTCGCAACCGGGGTCGATCATCGGCATCTCCATACCGACAAGGCATCCGGCGCGCGCGACGACCGACCAGGCCTGAAAGCCTGCCTCGACTATCTGAACGCGGGCGACACACTGATCGTGTGGAAGCTCGACCGGCTCGGACGCTCGCTGCCGCACCTGCTGACGATCGTCACCGATCTGAAGGCGCGCGGCATCGCGTTCCGGTCGCTGACCGAGCAGATGGATACGACCACGCCGCACGGCGAATTGCTGTTCTCGCTGTTCGGTGCATTGGCACAATATGAGCGTGCGCTCACGCGCGAACGGGTGATGGCGGGACTGGCTGCTGCCAAACGCCGGGGACGCCAAGGTGGCCGCCCGCCGATGATCGACGCCGAAACGCTCGAGCGGATCACCGCCGCGCTGGATGGCGGGGCCAGCAAGGCGTCCGTCTGCCGGACCTTCAAGGTGCCGCGTTCGACCCTTCTCGGCACGCTTGCCCGGATCGGCTGGACCGCACCGGCCAAGGTCTAAGCCGATGCCGCGTCGCGCCGTCCTGTCGGACGAGCAACGCGCGGCGTTGCTCGCGCTTCCCGACGACGAAACCCTGCTCGTCCAGCACTGGACATTGAGCCGGGACGACTTGGCCATCATCGTCCGCCGGAGGCGACCGCATAACCGGCTGGGTTTCGCGATCCAGCTTTGCGCGCTGCGCTATCCTGGCCGTTTCCTGCGACCCGGTGAACTGATCCCTGATACGCCGCTCGCGTTCGTCGCAGAGCAATTGCAGGTCGGACCCGAGGTGCTGGCCGACTACGCGACGCGCGGCCCGACCCGGTACGAACAGCTCGATGCACTGCGCGATGCATTCGGCTTCATGCCGCTCAGTCGGCCGCTGCGAACGACGTTGCAGGAATGGCTCCTGCCGATCGCGCTGACGACGACCAGCGGGGCTAGGCTGGCGCGCGTGATGCTGGATGAGTGCCGGCGACGGCGCATCATTGTGCCGGGCATCAGTTCGGTCGAGCGGATGGTCGCACAGGCGTTGCTCGATGCCGAACGCCATGTCGCCGAGCATCTGACCCGAGGACTCGATGCTCGACAGCGCCGGCTGCTCGATGCGCTTCTCCTGCCCCACACAGGCACGAACTTGAGCGATCTGGCCTGGGTGCGGCAGTCACCCGGCAAGCCCGGCCGAAAGACATTCGCCGCCATCATCGAGCGACTGACACTGCTTCGGGCCATCGGGATCGATCCGGATATCGCCGTAGGCGTCCATCCCGAGCGCCTCCGACGCCTGTGCCAGGAAGGCGTGCGGCTGACCGCGCAACATGTTCGGACGCTGCAAGCGACGCGGCGTCGCGCCACATTGGTGGCGACCATCCTCGAAACCATCGTTACCCTCACCGACGATGCGGTGCTGATGTTCGATCGCCTGCTTGGGCAGATGTTCCGGCGCGAACAGAACAGCGCGGACACGACACTCAAGCGCAACCGGCGCACCATCAACGGCAAAATCCGGCTGCTTGCCCAACTCGGCGCTGCCTTGCTCGCCGCCAAGATATCAGGTGGCGATATCGGCGCTGCGGTCGAGGCAGCGATCGGATGGAATGATCTCGGCCGCGAGGTCGATGAAGCCCGCAAGCTGATCCGCCCCGATTCGGTCGATCCCGTCGCGGTCGCCGCGACCAATTACCCCGTCCTCCGACAGGTCGGTCCCTCGTTCATCGCCTCGTTCACATTCGGGGCGGTGCCAGCCTGCCATGCGCTCGCGCGAGCGGTCGCGATCATGCGCGACCTTCATTTTGGTCATCTGCGCAAATTGCCTGCAGGCACGCCAGTCGGCTTCATCCGGCAAGCTTGGCGTCGGGCGATCGGCACCGGCATTCCCGATCGCAGGATCTATGAATTGTGCGTGCTGGTCGAGCTTCGCGACCGGCTTCGCGCCGGCGACATGTGGGTCGAGGGAAGCCGACGCTATCGTGCTGTCGAGCAGCAACTCATTCCTGCCCCCGTATTCGCCAACATGCGCGCGGCCGGCCCCTTGCCGATACCGGCACCGGATACGGCCGATATCTGGCTGGCCGAACGACGCGCCCGCCTCGCCCGTCGATTGGCCGAGGTCGAGCGAAAGGCGGAGACGGACGCGCTGGAAGACGTGCAGCTCAGCTTGGGCAGGCTGCGGATTTCGCCCTTGAAGGCGATTACTCCCGAGGAATCCGATACCGCCCTTGCGCCGCTCTATGCGCATCTGCCCGCGATCCGCATCACCGACCTTCTTGCCGAAGTCGATCGATGGACCGGGTTCAGCCAGTGCTTCACGCATCTGCAAAGTGGCCGTGCCGCGGATGAACCACGTGCGATCCTCACGGCGGTGCTCGCCGATGCCACCAATCTGGGCCATACGCGCATGGCGGAAGCCTGCAATCTCGTGACCCAGCGCCAACTCGGTTGGCTCGCCTCGTGGCATCTGCGCGAGGAAACCTACGGTCGCGCGCTCGCCCGGCTTGTCGACGCCCAACACACCGCGCCGCTGGCCGCGCTGTTCGGGTCCGGCACCTCGTCCAGCTCAGACGGTCAGAACTTTCCGCTCGACCGCCGCGCCCAGGCAACCGGCGCAGTCAATCCGCACAAGGGGACAGAGCCGGCTGTCTCCTTTTACAGCCACGTCTCGGATCGCTACGCGCCGTTCCATTCCACAGTTATCTCCGCTTCGGCGAGCGAGGCGGCACAGGTGCTCGACGGGCTGCTCCACCACGGCGCCGATCTGCACATCGAAGAGCATCACGTCGATGGCGGGGGCGTCTCCGACCATGTGTTCGCGCTATGTCATCTGCTTGGGTTCCGGTTCGCGCCGCGTATCCCGAATATCGCCGCACGCCGTTTGCACCTGTTTAACGGCATCGAACCCGGCCCCGATATTGCGCCGCTGGTCGCGGGCCGCATCGACGAAGGTCTGATCGAGGCACACTGGGACGACGTGCTGCGACTGGGAACCTCGATCCGCACAGGCGTCGTCAGCGCCTCGATCATGCTGGAACGGCTCGGCTCCTATCCACGCGCCAACGGCCTGGCACTGGCGTTGCGCGAGATCGGTCGCGTCGAGCGTACCCTGTTCACGCTCGACTGGATCGAGCAGCCCGAACAGCGTCGCCGCGCCACCCGCGAACTCAACAAGGGAGAAGCGGAAAATGCCCTGAAACGCGCCATCTTCTTCCATCGCATCGGCCGTATCCGCGATCATGCGCTGCAAGCCCAAAGCCATCGGGCGAGCGCGCTGAACCTCGTCGCCGGTGCCATCGTCCTGTGGAACACGACCTACCTGCAAGCCGCCCGGATGCATCTCGCCAACCTCGGCCGGCCGGTCCCGCCGGACCTGCTGCAACACCTATCACCGCTCGGTTGGCAGCATATCAATCTCACCGGCGATTACCTCTGGACCGATCCCGATGCGCCATCCACCGCGCTCAGACCGCTTCGCCAGATGCGCGCCGTCGAAGGCACGGCAAAACCTTAGCGTATATCTGGGTCCGTTCTGTGTACCGACCCC
>LSKF01000114.1 GCA_001556995.1 Erythrobacteraceae bacterium CCH12-C2 | reverse complement strand
CGGTGCCTGCTGATCGCCCGGGCCTTGCCGAAGGAAGCCGCCGGGGCCGACCGACACGATCTTGGGAAGATCGGCCTGTGCGCCCGGGATTGGTTGCGAATTGGTGGTGTTGGCAGGAGCGCCCTCGGCGGGCGCGCTGCGGGTTGGCGCAGATGCAGCGGGGCGCGCCGCCGCGCGCTCCGGCGCCGCTGCGCGTTCGGCCGCTTCCGTGCGCGGCTCAGCGGCAGGCTTGGCGGCGGCTGGCGCTGCCACTTTCTTGACGGGCGGGGCGGCTTTCTTTTTCTCGTTGGCCTTGACCGGGGACGGGCGTGCCTTGAGGCCGAGGCGATGCGCCTTGCCAATCACAGCATTGCGGCTCACCCCGCCAAGCTCGGTGGCAATCTCGCTGGCGGTGGCGCCGCCTTCCCACATTTTCCGAAGCGTCGCGATGCGCTCGTCCGTCCAGCTCATATGTTCTACCTGTTCCTGTATCCGGCCCCGGCGGCGGATGCTTGTCAGCGGAGCCTGCGCGGCCTAGGCACGCGCCATGGCCGATACTGCTCCAGCAAACCCCGTTGCGGATGCCGCTCCCGTGACTGAAAACACGCGTGATGACAAGACCGGCGGGAGCACCCGGTTTTCCCCGCGCGGCGTTCCGGTGATCACCGGGGTCAATCGCGTGGGGCTCTTCGCCCTCTATATGAAGGAGGTGCGGCGATTTCTCAAGGTCCAGACGCAGACGATCTGGGCTCCGGCCTTCACCACGCTGCTGTTTCTGGTGATCTTCGCGGTCGCGCTGGGGCGGGCGGGGCGCGAAGTGCTCGGCGTGCCGTTTGCGAGCTTCGTCGCCCCCGGGCTGATCGTGATGGCGATGATGCAGAACGCCTTTGCGAATTCGAGCTTTTCGCTGCTCGGTGGCAAGATCCAGGGGACAATCATCGATTACCTGATGCCGCCGCTCTCGCCGGGTGAACTGATGGCGGGGATCCTTGGTGCCGCTGTGACCCGCGCGATTATGGTAGGCTGCACGGTGGCGCTGACGATGGCGCTGTGGCCGGGTGTCTCGCTCGGCATTGCGCATCCGTGGGCGGTTGTGTGGTTTGGCCTGATGGGCGCGCTGATGCTCGCCACAATCGGCCTTGCGACCTCGATCTGGGCTGAGAAGTTCGATCATAACGCGGCGATCACCAATTTTGTTATCGCCCCGCTGTCACTGTTGTCGGGCACGTTCTACGTGATCGAAAACCTCGACCCGGCGTTCCAGTGGGTCAGCCGGTTGAACCCATTCTTCTACGTCATCTCGGGCTTTCGCTACGGCTTTCTGGGGGCGAGCGACATGGGGCCTGAGGGGAGCCTGATCGCGGCTGCCGGTGGGCTGGCGGTGTTCAATGCGGTGCTGGCGGCAGGGGTTTATGCGCTGCTGCGATCCGGCTGGAAGCTCAAGAGCTGAGGATCAATGCGTCAGAGAGCGCCGCATCCGGTAGCGGCCGTCCTTGAAGGTTTCGAACAGCTGGCGCACCGTCGGGTGATCGACCGGACCGCCGTCAGCGTCAGCCACAAGATTGGCTTGGCTGACATAGGCGACGTAGGACGAATCCTCGTTCTCAGCCAGCAAGTGATAGAACGGCTGGTCGCGCCGCGGGCGGATGTCTTCCGGGATCGATTGGTACCATTCCTCGCTGTTGGCGAAGACCGGGTCAATATCGAAGACGACCCCGCGAAAGGCGAACAGGCGGTGGCGCACCACATCGCCGATACCGAAGCGGGCGCGGGTCTGGCGCGGCGCGATGATCGTGCGTCCGGCCTGGGTGGAGAAGAACTCTGCGCGATCCATGCGGACAATATGGCGGGTTCCTTTCGCAAAACAAGCAGATTGGGTGGGCCTGGGTGGAGATATGCCCGCATTTTGTAGCCTGACGGGACTTGGCAAGCCCCAGACCTTCCGCTAACGGGCGCGCTTCCTGTCGCCTGCCGCCCCGACCATGCGGCCCACATAGGCACGACAGGCCTCGCGGAGAGGTGGCAGAGTGGTCGAATGCGCCGCACTCGAAATGCGGTTTACCGGCAACGGTAACGTGGGTTCGAATCCCACCCTCTCCGCCAGCCACCCTTCCGCAAGCGTCCAAAAAACCGCTGTTTTCCTTGATTTTTAGCCATTTCGTGCTAGAGATCGTTCTGCATTTGTTTCGATATTTCCGCATGCGTCCGCAACGATTGGGGGCATTTCTGGGGGCATCGAAACGCAGTTTTGGGGGCACAGATGCTCAGCGAAATGGCAGTCCGGCAAGCGAAGGCGAAGGACAAGGATTACAAGCTCTCCGATTCCGAAGGGCTCTATCTGTTCGTGGCCAAATCTGGCCGTCGAAGCTGGCGTCTAAAGTACCGCTTTGCGGGGAAAGAGCGACGGCTGATCCTGGGTGCCTATCCCGAATTATCGCTGAAGGAAGCGCGTGACAGGAAGTGTGATGCTCGAAAGCTGCTTGCGGAAGGGAGGGACCCCGGTCTCGAAGCAAAGAAAGCAGCCATTGCGCGAGCCATGTCAGCGTCGAACACCTTCGAGGTTGTGGCGCGCAACTGGTTTGCACTTCAGGAAGATCGGTGGACGCCTGTCCATGCAAGGGACGTAATCTCCAGCTTGGAAAAAGAGGTGTTTCCGTGGATCGGCAGCTTGCCGATCGCCGAGCTTGATGAGCCGATCATGCTTTCGGTGCTAAGGAAGATTGAAAAGCGAGGGGCCATCGAGACGGCTCATCGCGTACGCCAACGCATGTCAGCCGTTTTCGTGCAGGCGATTGCTGAAGGGCTTGCGGCGAGGGATCCAGCCGCTGTCGTGGGCAAAGCCCTCAAGCCAGTACCACGCGGACGCAAGCGGCCTGCAATTGTGAGCATCGAAGCGCTTCACGACATGATCCGCAAAACGGAAGCGGAACTGGCCTCGCCGCTCACTAAGCTCGCATCGCGTTTCGCTGCACTGACAGCTCAGAGGCTTGGGGCCATCAGATGCATGGCATGGGGCGAGTTCGAGAACATCGACTGGGATGGAGATGGGCTATGCCCCGAGGCTCTTTGGCGTGTTCCGGCAAGTCACATGAAGCTGGCAAATGACTTGAAGCAGGACGAGAAGTTCGATCATCTGGTGCCACTGGCGCCTGACACCGTTGCTGTCTTGCGGACGGCCAAGCAGCTCACCGGGCGGGGACCCATTGTATTCCCGAGTAACCGTAGTGCCCGAGTTCCGATGAGCGAAAATACGCTGAGCTACTTCTACAACCGCTGCGGATATCAGGGCAGGCATGTGCCGCATGGCTGGCGGGCATCATTCTCGACGATCATGAATGAATGGGCCGAGAGAAACGGAACGGCGAGCGACAGGCTTGTCATAGATCTGATGCTTGCCCACATTCCAGAGGGGGTGTCGGGCTCTGAAGGCGCGTACAATCGAGCGGCATTCCTTGAGCGTCGCCGCGAAATCGCCGAGGTGTGGGCGAAGATGTTGTTCAAAGGCTTTTCAGAGCCATCGAAGCTATTGGGGCTTCCCGCTCGCTAGGCGCACCCGATTCAGTCGGCCTTGATGCGATCGGCCGCTGTTGAAATGCCGCCGACGATGACAGTCTTGCCAACCAGGGTCTGGTCCACGTCCAGTGCGTCGACGATCCAGGTCTGCGCATCAGAAGTCGTGAGAAGGAGGCTACGTGCTCCTTTCGTCAGTCGACCTGATATGCGTTTCCGCTGGGTGCTCACCGTAAACCGTCCCCTGTCAAAGCTTCCATCGCCGAAGCACGTTGCGCACGTAGGCTGGCGTTTCGCCGTTCCGCGGAATGCCGCCAGCTTTGCTAACTGCTCCGGGCCCGGCGTTGTAGGCTGCCAAGGCGAGGTGCACCACTCCGAAACGATCGAGCATCTGCCGAAGATATCGGGCGGCACCGTCGATATTTGCAACAGGATCGAAGCGATTGGCCACGCCGAGCTCTCGGGCGGTGGCCGGCATCAGTTGCCCGAGGCCCGCAGCTCCGACGCGGCTGACGGCCAACGGATTGTATCTGGACTCCGTCCAGACGAGCGCGTCGAGCAAGCCCGGGGGCAGGGCGTACTTTGCCTCCGCTGCATAGACGTGTGGCAAAAAGCTCGCTCTACGAAAGCTCGATGTGTTCGTTCCGGCTGCATGCTGGTAGCGGCGCGAGAGGACGTCGCGTGGTACGGCGCCGATATCGGAATTGGCGGGCGTAGCCTCATCATGAGTGCGCCATAGTCCATGTTCGACCAGCTGGAACCCGTTGGAAGCCTCCGCGATGCGGACGCCGCTAACGGAAGGTCTGGATAGCTCCTGATCAGGTGATCGCTCTTCTTCTTGCGCGCTGACCGGGAAGGCGAGCGCAGTTGTGATGCTGGCGCTGGCGAAGAACAGGATTTTTGGGGTCATTGCTCTATCCTTGATGGTCGACTCATTTAAGAACATATATAGAACATAGCGCGGAGGGAAATCGGTTGGCGCGCATGCAGAGCGGAGGCTGCGCGGGAGGGGCACATCAAACGGAGTGGGTCGATGCCCCAACAAACGAATGCTCATCACCTTGATCGCCGCGCTCGCGCGATCGTCGAAAGCTTGGCCGGAACATGGCGTCAGAACAAGGGCATGTGCTGCTGCCCAGCGCATGACGACCGAACTCCCTCGCTGAGCGTGACACTGGGTCGGAAAGCGATCCTGTTTCATTGCTTTGCGGGATGCTCGAATGAGGAGGTCATTGCGGCACTGGACCGCCAGGGTGTTCGCAGCTGTGACCTGTTCGATGGCGCTGGCGCCGTGGCCGCTGATCCGCAGGAAAAAAGAGCCTTCAATTCCAACGCGCGGCGTTTGTGGCACTCTGCGACGGCGATCCCCGGCAGCCCTGCCGAAGTTTACCTCGCGCAGCGCGGGATTCTGCGTGCCTCGGATGAGCTCCGGTATCTCGAGCGCACGCCGCTCGGACCACTTGGTGCGGTCCAGTTCCTCCCGGCCATGTTGGCGGCAGTCACAACTGACATCGGCATAATCGCGGTGCACAGGACGTTTCTCGATACTGCAAGCCGCAAGTTGGCAGGTTTCGAGCGTCCCAAGCGTGCACTGGGAAGCCTCGGCTGTGGTGCTGTCAGACTGGCGCCGCCAGCTGCGGGCCGGTTGGGCCTTGCCGAAGGTATCGAAAGCGCCCTGTCAGCGATGCAGCTGTTTGGCGTCCCTTGCTGGGCAACGCTCGGTAACGAGCGGTTCGGCCTCGTCGCGATTCCAGAGAGTGTGC
>LSKF01000113.1 GCA_001556995.1 Erythrobacteraceae bacterium CCH12-C2 | reverse complement strand
ATGGCCCGACCGCGCGGCAGCCGCGCCACGAGCGACGCCCCGGCACGGGTGTGAAACCGCGGTGCTACGCGTGCGGGAGGTTCCTGCGGCAACGGCGGCTCCCAATCGAGGGGCAGCGACGGCGGCGGGTCTTCAGACAACATCGCAACCGACATGAGCGGCGGGGTGAGCTCCATGTCAGGGGCCGGGAGCGGCGCATACATCCGCGGATCATTCATCATCACCGCCCGCGCCCCGCTCCACGCGCCGAGCAGCAGCACGAGCATCAGCAGCGGTGCGCCGCGGTGAGCCGTCTGGCGCGCCCGGGCGGTCATGACAGACCCGCCCTGGCTGCGGCCAGTTCGGCGGAATGGCCGTCATGCTCGGTCTTGTCCCACACCGCGACCCGGCCCGCGAGCGTGCGGATATAGGTGAACACTGCGCGCCGTCCGGCGATGATCGAGATGATATTGGTCAAAGGCAGCCGCAGCACCGCCCAAACGCCCTCGGCAACGCCATATTCGTGCGCAGTAAAGGCAAACCTCGCGGTGATCCGCCAGCCGAGCGCAATGGCATTGCCGATCAGCAAGGCGCGCAGCATCGGGGTCAGCGGTACGGGCTCGGCCCATCCGGCCACCACCGCCAGCCCCATCACCGCGGTCAGCACAATGAGGGCATAGCCCGCCATGAGCACAATCGCTGTCAGCGGACCGCGTCGGTCGCGCGCGCGCATCCAGCTTTCGATGGCGTTCCCGGTCCAGCCGATCCGATCCCAGCCCTGCAAGGCAATGCCCAGCACCCAGCGGCTCTTTTGCCGGACAACCGTATCAAGGCGGTTGGGGAAGAACGCTCGCGTGGCGATCAACCGGCCATCCTGCCCCCGCGTTCGGATAAAGCGGCACTGCCCGCCTGCTGCGGCAATGGTCAGACCAAGCTCATAATCCTCGGTCAGCGAGTCGGTCGCAAAGGGGCGGCCGTCTTCCCGTCGCGCGGCGAGTTGATCGAGCGCCTCGCGCGATGCGGCACAGCCCACACCCGCGCCGGGCAAAGCCGCCCCCAGCGCATCGCGCACCACCAACGCCTTGCCGTGCGCTTCGGCGAATTCCTCGCAATAGTGGCTACCAATGTGCCTGGTCATGAACCCGGCTTCGCGCTGCACCAACGGCTCCACGGGCAGCTGGACGAAATCGGCGCCGGCGGCGATGGCTTCATCGAGCACGCCGAGCGCGGCGGGATCGACCAGGTCTTCGGCATCGTGAAACACGATCGTGGCAAACCGCCTGCCCGAGCGCATTTCATCGGTGACGAGCGCGGCAAAGAGACGGTTCAGGCAATCGGCCTTGGTGGTGGGACCATCGGCGTTGACCACGACAAGCCGCAGCCGCGGATCGCCGCGCGCCGCCGCGACTCCGGCAGCGAGCGTCTCGGGATCATTGCGGTAACACCCGACATACAGCCGCAAAGTGGGCTGCGGCCAACTCGCCAGCAGATTCGTGATGGTGCCGCCGATCACCGAGGCCTCACGCCACGCCGGGATCAGCACCGCAGCCGGGGCATGCAAGGGACGATGCTGAAGCTCCGTGCGCGAACGGCGGGGCGTTCGCACCTTCCCTTTCGCCCGCAGCCAGAGCCACACCGCATCAACGGCGATATCGTCCAGCGCGCCGATCAGGAAGAACACTGCGGCGAACAGCAACAATTCATGTTGCAGCAGTGTCAGCCACTGCCACAGATCTGCTTCCCAAATGGACAAGGCGACCCCCTTCCCCAAGTAAGTCGCCAATTTATATGCGAAAAGCCCCGGAGGCAACAGGGGGCTGTGTTTTTAATGGTTTAGGTCGGGTTTATTCAGGCACGCGCCTTTGCCGCGCGACTTACCAGCTTCCGACATTGGGCATGCTCGCCCATGGTTCTTGGGGGGCAAGGTGGCCTTCCTGCAACAACTCGACCGAAATTCCGTCCGGCGATTTGACGAAGGCCATGTGCCCATCGCGCGGGGGGCGGTGGATGATGTGGCCGGCGTCGGCGAGCCGCTGACACGTCTCGTAGATATTCTCGACCCGGTAGGCGAGGTGCCCGAAATTGCGCCCGCCCGTATAGTCTTCGGCAGGGCTCCCGTCTTCGGGGGGCCAGTTGTAGGTCAGCTCGACTTCGGCCACCCCCGCCTGCCCCGGCGCGGCGAGAAAGATCAGTGTGAAACGCCCGGCCTCGACATCGAAGCGGCGCACTTCCTCCAGCCCGATCAGCTTGAAGAAATCGACCGTCGCTTCCGGATCGGTGACGCGGATCATGGTGTGCAGATACTTGGTCATGGCCACCTTCGTTCAAACTCAGTTCATCGACAATGATGCACAACTCGTCGCACCAACTCTCAGGGGGACAATGCGATGAGCGACGATGACATGCAACCGGCGATTGCGACCACCAGTGCCTGGCGCGAGCCCGCCAGTGTGCGCTGGTTCGGCACCGCCGGGATCCTCGCCATCGGCATGATCGCGGGCGGATACCTGCTCGGCGACGGCTTGCTGCGCGCCAAGGACGCCGAGCGCGCGGTCACCGTGCGCGGGCTCGCAGAGCGCGATGTCACCGCCGACCTTGCCACCTGGACGATCTCTTACTCCGCCTCCTCCACCAGCCTCGCCGAAGCGCAGGACAAGGTGCGGCGCGATACCCAGAGCATTGAGGCGTTCTTCAAGGAACTGGGATTTCCCGCCGATGCGCTGCAACCAACGGGCGCGAACGTGTCGAGCTACACCAATGAGGGCGTCACCACCTTCACGGTTCGTCAGCGGCTTGCGCTGCGCACCGAAGACATCGCCCGCGCGCAAAAGGCGGTGGCGCGCCAGTTCGATCTGGTCGGGCGCGGGGTGTTTTTGGAGGAAGGCTCGGGCATGGCCTACACCTTCACCAAGCTCAATGACATCAAGCCGGAAATGGTGGCCGAAGCGACCAAGGACGCGCGCGCGGCCGCGCAGCAGTTTGCTGAGGACTCCAATTCCGGCGTCGGCAAAATCCGCGATGCCACCCAAGGCTATTTCGAAATCGAGGCACGCGATGGCGAGGCAGGTGGCTGGGGCTCGGCTGACAGTCCGTACAAGAAGGTGCGGGTGGTCACCACCGTCAGCTTCTCGCTCGACTAAACGCCTCCGGGCGACAATTTGGCACCACTTGTCGCTTGGCGCAGAGGGTTTGTTGCTCAGCGCCGTTGGTTTGGCGTAGGTGCGGGGCGATCAAGGGTCGTCGCAACCGGAACCTGCGGGTGGCTTCGGGGTTTTTCCAAGGGATCCTGCTTCACCTATGCTTAGCCAATTGCGCACGCTCTTCGGGGCACCAACCCCACCGCCTCGCCTGCCCAAAGTGCCGCGCGGCACGCGCTACTATGTCGTTGGCGACATTCATGGCAGGCTTGATCTCTATGAGGCCATGATCATGGCCATCGAAGACGAGATCGCGCAATCGCCGGGGTGCGACCACCGGGTGGTCCTGCTCGGGGATCTGGTCGATCGCGGACCAGACAGCGCCGCCGTGGTCGCGCGCACCCGCGACTGGCAAACCTCTCGCAACGTCCGCGTGCTGGCCGGTAATCACGAAGAGATGTTTCTGGCCGCTTTCAGCCGACCCGAAGCCTTGCGCCACTTCCTCAAGCATGGCGGCTTTGAGACCCTTATCAGCTACGGCCTGACCCGAAAAATGCTGAACACGCTCGATCTTGAGGTATTGTTCGACCTTCTGCCGCGGATGATCCCGCAATCGGAGCGGGATTATATCGCGTCGTTCGAGCCAATGATCATCGCCGGCGATTACGTTTTCGTGCATGCCGGGATCGATCCGGCCGTTCCGCTCGCTGCACAGAAGCGCAGCGATCTGCTCTGGATCCGCGACGCGTTCCTGCGTCACGAGGGCCCTTTGGAAAAGGTCGTCGTGCACGGGCATACCATCTTCGAGCGGGTCGTTGATTGCGGCAATCGGATCGGGATTGATACTGGCGCTTTCCGTTCGGGTGTGCTTACAGCGCTCGTGCTCGAAGACGACCATCGACGGATCCTCCAGGCCTGCGCCGAGAATGGCGAGCCGGTCGAGGTCGTCCATGGCGAACGGGCGCGCTAGGCTCGCGATTATCGGCGCGGGCCCGGTAGGATAGTTCGGTCAAGGGCAGCTAATCATGAAGATTGCGATGGTGGGTTCGGGCTATGTCGGGCTCGTATCGGGCGCTTGCTTCGCCGATTTTGGCCATGATGTGGTCTGCATCGACAAGGACCAGAGCAAGATTGACCGGCTGCATGCTGGCGTGATGCCGATCTACGAGCCGGGGCTTGATGCGCTGGTCGACAGCAACGTCAAAGCAGGGCGGCTGACCTTCACCACCAACCTTGCTGAAGGGATCAAGGGCGCGAGCGCCATCTTCATCGCGGTCGGCACCCCGAGCCGCCGGGGCGACGGCCATGCGGACCTCACCTTTGTCTACGAAGTGGCGCGCGAAGTCGGCGAGCATCTGGCGGGCGATGCGGTGATCGTGACCAAATCAACCGTCCCGGTGGGCACTGGCGACGAGGTGGAACGGATCATCCGCGAAACCGGCACGGGCCGCAAGTTTTCGGTCGTCTCCAACCCCGAATTCCTGCGCGAAGGCGCGGCCATCGGCGATTTCAAGCGGCCTGACCGCATCGTCATCGGCGCCGAGGACGAATTTGGCCGCGAGGTCATGCGCGAGGTCTATCGCCCGCTGTTTCTCAACGAATCGCCGATCCTGTTCACCTCGCGCCGCACCAGCGAGTTGATCAAATACGCCGCCAACGCCTTCCTCGCGACCAAGATCACCTTCATCAACGAAATGGCCGATCTGTGCGAGAAGGTCGGCGCGAATGTGCAGGATGTCAGCCGCGGGATCGGGATGGACAACCGCATTGGATCGAAGTTCCTGCACGCCGGGCCGGGCTATGGCGGAAGCTGCTTTCCCAAGGACACGCTCGCCCTGCTCAAGACCGCCGAGGATTACGACAGCCCGACCCGGATCGTCGAGGCGGTGGTCAAGGTCAACGACAGCCGCAAGCGCGCGATGGGCCGCAAGGTCGTCGACGCGCTCGGCGGCGTGGAAGCGGCACGGGGGAAGAAGGCAGCGCTGCTCGGCCTGACCTTCAAGCCCAACACCGACGACATGCGCGATTCGCCCGCCATCGCGGTGGCGCAGACGCTGATGGATGCCGGCGTTTCAGTGGCGGCCTACGACCCCGAAGGCATGGAACAGGCCCGCCCGCTGCTGCCCGAAGTGACCATGTGCGACAGCCCCTATGCCGCCATCGAAGGCGCTGACGTGGTGGTGATCGTGACCGAATGGGACGCCTTCCGCGCGCTCGATTTCAAGCGGATCAAGGAACTGGCCAAGGCCCCGGTGCTGGTCGACCTGCGCAACATCTACAAGCCCGAAGACATGCGCGCGGCGGGGTTCACCTACGTGAGCGTGGGGCGGACTTGACCCCCCAAAACCGTTCGGGCTGAGCTTGTCGAAGCCCTGCTTTTGCTTTTCGCAAACTGAGCCAAAAGAAGGGCAGTCCTTCGACAGGCTCAGGACGAACGGAAGTAGGTTGCTTGCGCACTGCGCTTTATATCAGGGGGCCATCATAAGCCGGGTTCTGTCTCCTCAGGCGGTATCCCTTGCGGGACGGGCCTGCGGTGGCAGCCATTCATCTGGGCGCTGGATTGCTCCGGCGCTCTAGCAGCCAACCCGGGCCGCTCGGGGCGAAACTCCCCTACCCGCCTTGCGGCGGGCGCGCGGCCCCTATTCGGCCTTGCTCCGGGTGGGGTTTGCCATGCGGTTGCTGTTGCCAGCCCCCCGGTGCGCTTTTACCGCACCCTTTCACCCTTGCCTGTGACCTTTAGGGTCCATCGGCGGTATACTCTCTGTGGCACTTTCCCTTGCCGCCCCGAAAGGCGGCCGGCGGGCGTTACCCGCCACCCTTGTTTCGTGGAGCCCGGACTTTCCTCGCACATAGCGCGGCTGCCTCAGGCCCCCTGACGCCGCCCATATAGGCGCAAGTTGCAGGAATGGCTAGCGCGTCCGCCCCTCATCGCGGTCGAGCAGCAGTTGCCACAGGATCGCCGCCACCTCGCCATCCGGCACGCCGGTAATGCGCTCGGGCCGCCAGCGGCGCTCGAAGGCCTCGACCGCCTTGGCCTGATCGGTGATGTCGTAACCGTAGCGCTCCAGCGCCAGGAAGAACGACCCGTCATTGTGGAACGGATTGCCCGCCGCAAGGCACGCCGGGCGTGGCAGGCAAAGCTTGTAATCGGCGAGGCGGTCCCACGGAAACAGCTCGCCCGGATCGACTTTCCGCATCGGCGCGACGCAGGAATGGCCGACCACATTGGCGCGCGGGATGTCATAGTGCTTCACGATCCGCGCGAGCAACGGGATCAGCGCGTCGATCTGGGCCTCGGCAAAGCCGCGATAGCCCAGACCGTGGCCGGGATGATCCAGCTCAATCCCAATGCTGGCCGAATTCACATCCGGAATCCCGCGCCAGAAGCTGGTCCCCGCGTGCCAGGCGCGATTGTCCTCAGACACCAGCCGGATCACCCCGCCTTCTTCGGTGATGAGGTAATGCGCGCTGACCTTGGCCTCGGGATCGGTCAGGCGCTCAAGCGCCGCACCGACCGGCTTCATCTCGGTGTAGTGCAGCACCACCATGCTGATCGGCAGGGTGCGTTCGTCGTAGTTGGGCGAGGGGCGTTCCTCGTGAACCAGTTCGTCCTCCCCCACCGTCTTTGCCCCTCTTAGCCGATCATGCCTTCAGGCTCGGGCAGGACCGCGCCGAGCACCAGCGCGCCATCGCCGAGCTTGTATTGCAGCCCGCCCTCCATCTCCTCGGCCAGCACCGCGATCATGTGCGCAGCGGCGGTGCGGCTGGTGATCTCGCCCTCATCAAGGTCGCCCTGCAGCGCGCGGCCGATGGTTTCGTCAAAGGCGATCCGCTCACCGCGCGCGCGGGTGACGATCTCGACCGCGCCGTCGCGCCGCTCGGCCCCGATATCGAGCGTGCCGCCGCGCACCAGCGCATCGAGCGAAATCTGGGCAAGGTTGAGCAGCACCTTGACCGCCGGCTTGGGCAGGCTGGGTTCGGCAATCGCCCAATTGACCTCGACCCGCTTGGCATCAGAGGCGAGCGCATCGATCACGGCCTTGGCCTCATCGATCGGGATCGCCTCGCCAAAGCCGCCCGCTGCGCCGAACGCGAGGCGGAAGAACTTCAGCTTGTCGGTGCTGATCCGGGCCGATTGTTCGAGCAGCTCCATGCAGCGCGCGCGCATCTGCGGGTCCTGCTCGTCAGCGAGCAACTCCAGCCCATTGGCGAGCGCACCCACGGGCGAGAGCATGTCATGGCAGAGGCGCGAACACAGCATCGCGGCGAGATCGGTCTGGGAAATCATGCCGCAGTCCTAGCCATCGCGGCAGGCAAAGGAAAGAGCGACAAAGCCCTGTTCCCCGTCTTGCCAGAACGTCACGTCGTCGCCCGCGATGATGGCCCAGACGCGCCCGTCGCCTGAGGCTGAGGCACGGTCGGTGGCGGAAGGGACCGGCGGGCCGGAGGGGTGTGAGTGGTAATAGCCCACCACCGCAGAACCTCCGGCGCGTGCGGCGCGGTGGGCATCGATCAGCGCCTGCGGATCGATCTCGAAATGGGTGGCGGGTGCCGGGTGGACGTTGCGGGTCTCCCTCACCTCAGTGATCCGCGCGCCCTCGCCCAAAAGCAACCCACAAGCCTCATGCGGGTGCGCTGCGGCGGCGGCAGCGCGCAGGGCGGCGAGAGCCTGGGGTGGAACCCCTAACTCCGTCTGCCCTGAGCTTGTCGAAGGGCTGCCTTTCTTCTTGGCCAAGCGCGAAATGGCTTCCCAATCCCCCCGGATCAGCGCGAGCTTTTTTGCCCGCGACCAGCCCTTGATCCTCAGCTCTGCCGCCTTGGCCTCGTCACGCGTCGTGAATTCCTGCGCCCAGACCAGCTCCACCGGCAAGTAGCGCTTGGTGAAGCCTTCGAAATGCCCCGCCTGGTGTTGAGCGATACGACGCTCAAGATCATCAGTGTGGCCGGTGTAGAACCGACCTGCATTGCAGTGGAGCATGTAAGCCCAGAATGGCATGTCGTTGACCTAAAGAAAGTGCAGCCCTTCGACAAGCTCAGGGCAGACGGTGTGAGCGTGAGATGGCGACAAGCTCAGGGCGAACGGTTAGGGGGGCGGAGTGAGCGAACCCGAAATCATCACCGGCACCACGACAAGCCCCAGCCGCCTCGACAAGGCGCTGGCCGAAGCGACGGGTCTCAGCCGTGCGCGGGTGCAGGGATTGATTGACGAGGGCCGGGTCGATGTCGCGGGCAAGACCGCGTCCTCGGCCTCGATGAAGGTCGCAGGCGGCACCCCGTTCCGCATCATCATCGCCGCCGCCATGCCCGCCGAGGCCAAGCCCGAAGACATCCCGCTCGCCATCGCCTACGAAGACCAGCACGTTATCGTGGTCGACAAGCCTGCGGGCATGGTCGTGCATCCGGCGGTGGGCAACATCACCGGGACGCTGGTCAACGCCCTGCTGCACCACTGCCGGGGGCAGCTTTCCGGCATCAACGGGGTGGCGCGACCGGGGATCGTCCACCGCATAGACAAGGACACATCGGGCCTGCTGGTCGTCGCCAAATCCGATGCCGCGCATGAGGGCCTAGCGGTGCAATTCGCCGCCCACACGGTCCACCGCCGCTACCTCGCGGTCTGCGCCGGGCACCCCTCCCCGCCCGAAGGCACCATCAACGCCCGCGTCGGCCGCTCGGATGCTGACCGAAAGAAAATGACGGTGCTCCCCAACAATTCCTCGCGCGGGAAATCGGCGATCACCCATTATACGGTGCTGGAGCGATTGGCACATGCCGCGCTGGTGGAGTGCCGGCTGGAGACCGGGCGGACCCATCAGGTGCGCGTTCATTTTGCGTCAATCGGTCATCCTCTATTGGGAGACCCTGCCTATGGCCGAACACCCAAACCCTTGCGCCCCGTGCTCGAAGCATTGGCCTTCACCCGGCAAGCGCTGCACGCCGCCGAGTTGGGATTCGTCCATCCGGTGACCGGCGAGACGCTCCGATTCGGCAGCGAGTTGCCGCAAGACATGCAGGAACTCATCGACCAACTGCGCGATAGTGATCGATGAAAAGCGCAACCATCTGCTGATTTTTCGCGTATACACTGAACCCGTGGCCCAGCGCGGGATGCCCATCAGGGGTCCCGCCACAGCGGTCGACACAGAAAGGTTAGGCAATCAATGGTGACCAAGTCCCCCACTGTCCGAAAAAAGGCGTCTGCGCTACCTGCCCTGAATGGGGAGCAGTCGCTCAACCGCTATCTTTCCGAAATTCGCAAGTTCCCGGTGCTGACCGCTGAGCAGGAATACATGCTCGCCAAGCGCTATCAGGAACACGAAGATCCCGAAGCGGCGGCCCAGCTCGTTTCCAGCCACCTGCGGCTCGTCGCAAAGATCGCGATGGGATACCGCGGCTATGGCCTGCCCGTCGCTGACCTCATTTCCGAGGGCAATGTCGGCCTGATGCAGGGCGTCAAGAAATTCGAACCCGATCGCGGCTTCCGCCTCGCGACCTACGCGATGTGGTGGATCAAGGCCTCGATTCAGGAGTTCATCCTGCGTTCGTGGAGCCTCGTGAAAATGGGCACCACCGCGGCCCAGAAGAAGCTGTTCTTCAACCTTCGCCGGATGAAGAAGCAGCTTGAGGCCTATGAGGACAGCGACCTCTCGCCCGAAGACGTAACCAAGATCGCGACCGACCTCGGCGTGCCCGAGCAGGAAGTGATCAACATGAACCGCCGGATGATGATGGGCGGCGATGCCTCGCTCAACGTCAGCTTGCGCGGGGATGAGGAAGGCGCGGGCGAGTGGCAGGACTGGCTGACCGATGATCGGCCGCTGCAGGACGAGACCGTGGCCGAGGCCGAGGAATCGCAGATGCGCATGGCGATGCTGGCCGAAGCGATGAACAGCCTCAACGAGCGCGAACGCCACATCCTCACCGAACGCCGCCTGACCGACAAGCCGCAGACGCTGGAAGAACTGTCGCAGGCCTACGACGTCAGCCGCGAACGCATCCGCCAGATCGAGGTGCGGGCGTTCGAAAAGCTGCAAAAGGCGATGCAGCGGATCGCGGGTGAACGGCTGCTGCCGGGGATGGCGTAAGCGGCGGGCACGGCGTAGCGCTGTCGTTGCGCCGTCATTGCCCACTCATCGGCCGGTCATTGTTCAAAATCGAAAGGGCGCTGCGAGCAATCGCAGCGCCCTTTTCGCATGGTGGCTCCGCCCATGTTTCACGTGAAACATTTGGGGAACAAATCGGCTGCTTTACTTCTTTCCGGCCAGATCCAGCACCGCTGCCACCATCGCCCTTGTGCCCAGCACAATGCTCTCACGCGGGGCGACCTGGAACAGGGGAGAGTGGTGCCCGGCAATCGGCGGGCCACCCGCTGCCGCTGCCGCGATGCGTTCAGGCGTCGTGCCGCCGACCGCGAAGTAGTAGCCCGGCACGCCCGTGTCGGGGCCGACGAAATAGGTGAAGTCCTCAGCCCCCATGTTCCGCTGCTCAAACGGCTGGAACGCCGCCGCGCCCAGCTCGCGCTGCATCACCGCGTTGAGGCGGCGGGCGAGCGCCGCATCGTTGATGGTGGTCGGCGTGCCCGACAGGCGTTTGACCTCCACCGGCAGATTATCGGGCAGGCCATGCGCCTTGCCGATGTTGACCGCGATCCGCTCAACCGTGGCGATCACCTGTTCGCGGGTCTCCTCGTCATTGGCGCGCACGGTGACTTGCAGCTTGGCCTCGTCCGAGATGATGTTGTGCTTGGAACCGGCATGGAACGAGCCGACCGTCACCACCACCGGCTTGGTGGGCGAAATCTCGCGGCTGTCGATCGATTGCAGCGCGGTCACGATCTGCGAGGCGATATAGACCGGATCGCGCCCGAGATGCGGCGCGGCGCCGTGGGTGCCGATCCCCGGCACGCGGATGTCGAGCGAGTCCGAGCTCGAATACTGAATGCCCTCCGAGGCCGAGACCTTGCCCGTCTCGAGTTCGGCGGCGACGTGGAAGGCCAGCGCATAATCGGGCTTGCCGAACCGCTGGTAGAGCCCGTCGTCCATCATCGCTTTGGCCCCGCGCACGCCTTCCTCGGCGGGCTGGACCACGAACATCAGCGTGCCCTTCCACTTGTCCTTCATCGCCGCCAGCCGCCGTGCAGTGCCGACCATCGCAGTGATGTGCGTATCGTGCCCGCAGGCGTGCATCACCGGATATTCCTTGCCGTCCTCACCGATCTGCATGGCCTTGGAAGCATAGGCGAGGCCGCTCTTTTCCTCGACTGGCAGCCCGTCCATGTCGGCGCGCAGCAGGATCGTCGGCCCCTTGCCGTTCTTGAGGATGCCGACCACGCCGGTCTTGCCGACGCCCTCGGTTACCTCAAGGCCCGCCGCGCGCAGTTCCGCGGCCATCTTTGCGGCGGTGCGGTTTTCGAGGAACGACAGTTCTGGGTTCTGGTGAAAATCGAGGAACAGCGGGGCGAGGTAATTGTCATACTCCGCCTCGATCGCAGCCTTGGTGGCCGGGTCTTCGGCCTGCGCGGGCGCAGCCAGACTGGCGATGGCAAGCGCGGCAGCGCTGGCGGCGGCGTGACGGTGGAACTGGCGCATGGAATTCTCCCCGGTTATTTGCGCCTCACTAGCCACGTCGCCGCGGTCTGCACAAGCGCCGATGCTTTCCCGCGCCCGCGCGCTGCGCTACAGCCGCGTCATGGCTCTCACCATTGCCCACTATATCGCCAAAGCCATTCTGTGGTTCGTCGGCATCACCCTGCTGCTGGTGATCGCGTTCAAATGGCTCCCGGTGCCGGTCACCGCGACCATGATCATGGACGAAAACGGGATCACCAAGGATTGGGAGAGCCTCGACAATATTGACCGCAATCTGGTCTCAGCAGTTATCGCGGCGGAGGATTCGCGGTTCTGCGAACATTTCGGCTTCGATACCGAAGCGATCGAGCAGGCGATGCGCGAAAATGCCGAAGGCGGGCGCATCCGGGGCGGATCGACCATCAGTCAGCAGACCGCCAAGAACGTCTTCCTGTGGCAAGGCGGCGGCTATTTCCGCAAAGGTCTTGAAGCGTGGTTCACCTTCTGGATCGAGGCTGTGTGGGGCAAGCGGCGGATCATGGAGGTATACCTCAACGTCGCCGAAACCGGGATCGGCACCTATGGCGCCGAGGCCGGATCGCAGCGATACTTCGATCACTCCGCCGCGCGGATGTCCGCAGACGAAGCGAGCCGCATGGCCGCAGCCCTGCCCAGCCCCAAAACCCGCGCGGTTAAAAGCCCCGGCGGATGGCTCGGCCGCCACGGCAACCGCATCGAACGCCGCATCCGCATCGTGAGGCGTGACGGGCTTGATGCTTGCGTCTACAACTGACCACGCAATGATGCACGCGCACGCCCATTCCCACGCTAGCAGCGGCTCGTCCGATTGCCATGGGCTGCACGATGCGCATGGGCATCACCATGGCCCGCAGGATTTTGGCAGGGCCTTCGCCATCGGGATCGCGCTCAATATCGGCTTTGTCGTGATCGAGGCATTGGCCGGGTTTCTCTATGGCTCGATGGCGCTGGTGGCCGATGCGGGGCACAATCTGTCCGATGTGCTCGCGCTGGTGCTCGCGCTGGTCGCCAGCATTGCCGCGCGCCGCCCGCCATCGGGGCGCTTTACCTATGGCTACAAAAGCTCGACCATCCTCGCCGCACTTGGCAATGCGCTGCTGCTGGCCGTGGCGATCGGGGCGATCCTGTTCGAAACCTTTCACCGGTTGCTTGAGCCCCAGCAGCCAGAAGGCATGGTGATGATAATCGTCGCCGGGATCGGAGTAGCCATCAACGCGTTTACCGCCGTGCTGTTTGTGCGCGGTCAGGAGGATATCAACATCCGCGGTGCCTATCTCCATATGGCGGCCGACGCGCTGGTGTCGCTGGGTGTGGTCGCGGCGGGTGCTGCGATCCTGCTGACGGGCCTCTGGTGGATCGATCCGCTGGTCAGCCTCGTGATCGTCGCCGTGATCGCCTGGGGCACCTGGGGGCTGGCGCGCGATAGCCTTGCGATGGGCCTGCTGGCCGTGCCCGAGCGGATCAATCTGGCTGAAGTGAAGGCCCACCTTGCCAGCTTTGACGGCGTGAGCGCGGTGCACGATCTTCACGTGTGGCCGATGTCCACCACCGAGACCGCGCTGACCGCGCATCTGGTGATGCCGGGCCGACCTGCCGCCGACAGCACCTTGCGCGATATTGCCGCATCGCTCGAAAGCCGCTTCGGGGTCGGGCATTCGACCTTGCAGGTCGAAAGCGGCGAAAACCCCTGCGGCCACGGGTGCGGCTGATGGCGTCCCGCCCTCGCCCTGCTGACACTGTGGCGCGCGAGGCGCTGCGCGATGCGATGGCGCGGCTGGCCGAGGGCGATCAGAGCGCGCTCGAAGAAATCTACCGCGCCACGCGGGTGAAACTGTTCGGCATTTGCCTGCGTATCTTGGGCGATCGAAAGGAAGCCGAGGACGCCTTGCAGGACGTCTATGTCAATCTGTGGCAGCGGGCCGACCGCTACGACCCGACCCGCGCGAGCCCGATCGCGTGGCTGGCGGCGTTTGCGCGCAACCGTGCGATCGACCGCCTGCGCACGGGCAAAGTGCGCGGCGGAGCCGTGCCGGTGGAGGAAGCTGCGCCGCTGGCGGACGAGGCCCCGCTCGCAGACATGCTGCTGGTCGATGCCGAACAGGCGGCGCAGATCCACAAGTGCCTCGGCGCGCTGGACGAGCGCACGCAGGGCCATATCCGTGCGGCGTTCTTTGAAGGGCGCACCTATGCGCAGCTGGCTGAGGCGGCGGATGTGCCGCTGGGCACAATGAAAAGCTGGATCCGGCGCGGGCTGCAGCGTCTGCGCGCCTGCCTTGAAGCGAGTGAAGTGGCATGAGCGGCCCCGACGACAATACCCCCGGCTCCGGCCCCGACGTGCAGCGCGACGATCCGCTGATCGCCGCCGAATGGGCGCTCGGCCTGCTTGAGGGCGAGGAGCTGCTCGCGGCGCGGGGCAAATATGCCACCGATCCTGCCTTCGCTTGGCGCAAGGAATGGTGGGACAACTGGTTCGCCCCGCTGACCGACGCCATGCCCGGAGCCGAGCCCGGCGAGCACGTGTGGGACGGCATCGCCGCGCGCCTCGCTGCGCAGCAGGCTGGGGCAGAGGCACCAGCAACGGACGGTGCCCCCTCGGCCAATGTCATCGCGCTCGAAGCACGCGTACGGCGCTGGCAGTGGGTTTCCGGGCTGACGTCGCTGGCTGCGGCTGTCGCACTGGCGCTGTTCATCTTCGCCCCTGGCCGCTCACCGGTCGAAGCCCCGGCACAAATCGCCGCCGCCGCGCCGCTGGTGGCGACGGTGCCGATTGGCGAGACCGGGCTGCGGCTCGACGTTACCTACATTCCCGAAAGCGAAAAGATGCTCGTCGCCGCGATCGGCCTCACGGCTGACGGCGTGCATGATCACGAGCTGTGGCTGGTGCCCGTCGATGGCGGCCCACCGCAATCGCTGGGCGTGGTTGTGCCGGGCGAGGTGCGCAGCATGGTCGTTCCCGCAGCGATCACCGCCAAGCTTGGCGATGGGGCGAGCCTGGTGCTTACCCGCGAACCGATTGGCGGCAAGCCGGATGGCGTGGACGCAGGCCCGGTTGTGGCCAAGGGTGCCTTTGCTCCGGTCTGAACGGGCGTCTGCATTCCTCTGGTCCGCCAGCCTTCGGTTCATCCGACAAAACCGGCAACTCACCTGCATTCGCCCTCCGATCGCATCCGCCTGTCCGGGCGCTGCGTAGCTTCGGGGCAAGCGGGAGAGCTTGCACACCTAATATTCCCCAAAAGGAGATCCCCATAGTGACCCCCAAGTCCACCCTCTCGGCGATCATCGCCGCCTCGCTCGTCGCCATCACCGGCGTTGCTGCTGCCCCCGCTCTGGCCGATCATCACAAGGCCGCCATGGCCGATGACAAGCTGCCGATGGTTGGCGGCGCTGCGATGTATCCGACGAAGACCATCGTCGAAAACGCCGTGAACTCGGCCGATCACACCACGCTGGTCGCGGCGGTCAAGGCCGCTGGTCTGGTTGAAGCGCTGTCCGGCCCCGGCCCCTTCACCGTGTTCGCTCCCACCAATGCTGCCTTCGCCAAGCTGCCCGCCGGCACCGTGGAAACGCTGGTGAAGCCTGAGAACAAGGCGACCCTCACCACCATCCTGACCTACCATGTTGTACCGGGCCGCGTGTCGGCGAACGAACTGATCGGCATGATCCAGAAGGGCAACGGCAAGGCCGAACTGACCACCCTCAGTGGTGGCAAGCTCACCGCGATGATCGTGGGCGGCAAGGTCGTGCTCACCGATGCCAAGGGCGGAAAGGCCACCGTGACGCAGGCTGACGTGTTCCAGTCGAACGGCGTGATCCACGTGACCGACACGGTTTCGTTGCCGGGCTGATCGCAACCAGCTGGCGCTGGCCCCACTTCCCCCATCCCCTCCACCCCGGGGACGGCGCCTTTCCCGACCCCGTCCAGCCTTCCCCCAGGCTGGGCGGGGTTTTTTCGTTTCAGCGCCAGAATATTATTTTATTTCATATATTTAATTTTCATCCGGCGCGCCGCTGAGGCCGTAACTCTACGGCAAGCGGGAGGGCTTGCAGACCCGACAACCAGCAAAAGGAGATATTGGACATGACCCTCAAGACCACCCTCACCGCTGCCATCGCCGTGGCGCTCGCAGCCACCACCAGCCTCGTCGCTGCGCCCGCCCTGGCTGACCACCATAAGGCCGCTGCACCGGCCGCGCCCAACATCGTCCAGACCGCGATGAGCACCGGCGTGCACAACACGCTGGTCGCCGCCGTCAAGGCCGCGGGGCTGGTCAATACGCTGTCGAGCCCCGGCCCCTTCACCGTTTTCGCGCCGACCGACACCGCTTTTGCCAAGCTGCCCGAAGGCACGGTCGCAACGCTGGTGAAGCCTGCCAACAAGGGCACGCTCACCAGCATCCTCACCTACCACGCGGTCGCGGGCAAGGTGACCGCAGCTGATCTCGTCGCGCTGATCAAGAAGGGCCATGGCGAGGCCGTGATCAAGACCGTCGCCGGCGGCGAACTGACCGCGCGCCTCGCGGGCGACAAGATCATCATCACCGACGAAAAGGGCCGCGCCACCGCCGTGACGCAGGCCGACGTCAAGACGTCAAACGGCGTGATCCACGTGACCGACGGGGTGTTCCTGCCGGCCTAACCGAGACCAGCTGGCGCTGTCCCTCAATCCCCCATCCCCTCCACCCCGAGGGGCAGCGCTTCTCCCGACCCCGTCCGGCCTTCCTCCAAGGCCGGGCGGGGTTTTTGATGGGTTGGGGCGAGTTAGATCAGAGCAATTTGGCGCTTTAGCCGCCCGTTGCGGCAGCCTTCACGGCTATCGCACGATTCCGGGCCTGCTCGACATCTTCGCGGGTCCAAGTCTTGAGCTCGTCGTAGGCAGCCTTGGATGCGGTCTTGTCGCCGTTCCCCTCACCCCTCAGTCGCTGTTCGCCCAACAAGTCCTTGATGAACGAGAAGACGAAGGGGGAAGCAGGATTGCCCTCAGCCGAGACGATGACGAGGCTCGCACCGTCATCGCAGGCGAAGACAAGCCAGGCGTGGCCTCCAATGGTGCGGCTGTCAGGACCGGCGTTACACGCAAGCGGCACCGGCTTATAGGGCCAGCGCCTGACCGTATCGGCTGAAGCCGAGACAGCGAAGCACGCCGCCACCAGGGCGAGCGTGCTGCGCGGCATCAGGCCGCCTCTTCCTTCTTGTTCTCGGCCCCGATCACCCGGATCGGTTCCTTCTTGCCCGCGACCACATCGGCATCGATCACGATTTCAGTGACGCCTTCCATGTCGGGCAGGTCGAACATCGTGTCGAGCAGCAGGCCTTCGACGATCGAGCGCAGCCCGCGCGCGCCGGTCTTGCGCTTGATCGCACGCTCGGCAATCGCCTGGAGCGCGTCGGGGGTGAAGGTCAGTTCGACATCTTCGAGCTCGAACAGCTTCTTGTACTGCTTGACCAGCGCGTTCTTAGGCTCCTGCAGGATGGTGACGAGCGCGGGCACGTCGAGATCGTGCAGCGTTGCGATCACCGGCAGGCGGCCGACGAATTCGGGGATCAGGCCGAACTTGAGGAGATCCTCAGGCTCGGATTTTTCCAGCAGCTCGCCCACCCGGCGCTTGTCGGGATCAGCGACATGAGCGCCAAAGCCAATGCTACGCTTCTGCAACCGGTCGGCGATGATCTTATCAAGACCTGCGAACGCCCCGCCGCAAATGAAGAGGATGTTGGTGGTGTCCACCTGCAGGAATTCCTGCTGCGGATGCTTGCGCCCGCCCTGCGGCGGAACGCTGGCGGTGGTGCCTTCCATCAGCTTGAGCAGCGCCTGCTGCACGCCTTCGCCCGAAACGTCGCGGGTGATCGAGGGGTTTTCAGCTTTGCGGGTGATCTTGTCGATCTCGTCAATGTAGACGATCCCGTGCTGGGCCTTCTCGACATTGTAATCGGAGGCCTGGAGCAGCTTGAGGATGATGTTCTCGACGTCCTCACCCACATAGCCCGCTTCGGTCAGCGTGGTCGCGTCGGCCATAGTGAAAGGCACGTCGAAGGTGCGCGCCAGCGTTTGCGCGAGCAGCGTCTTGCCCGACCCGGTGGGGCCGACGAGCAGGATATTAGACTTGGCGAGCTCGACGTCGCCCGCCTTGCCGGAGTGCTTGAGCCGCTTGTAGTGGTTGTGCACCGCGACCGAGAGCACGCGCTTGGCCCGGTCCTGACCGATCACATAGTCATTGAGCGTCGTGAAAATGTCCATCGGCGTGGGGATTTCGCCGTCCTTCTTGCCGGCGATCCCTGCCTTGGTTTCCTCGCGGATGATGTCGTTGCACAGCTCGACGCATTCATCGCAGATGAACACGGTCGGCCCGGCGATCAGCTTGCGCACCTCGTGCTGCGACTTCCCGCAGAAGCTGCAGTAGAGGGTGCTCTTGCTATCGGATCCGCTCAATTTGGTCATTCCTGTGTCCTCGAATCCGCATGGCCGGACGCTGTCATGCCCGAAAGGGATTCGCCAAATGTATCTCGCACGCCAGATGAATCAACACATGGCGCATCTTTTGGTGTTGTTACCATAGCAGCGTCTTTCGCGAAGCTGCGGAAAAACCGTGCCGAAACAGGGCCTGTCCCGCAGCGACGCAGATCGAGGCGCGCGAATTAATCAGGGGCGCCGCCCGAACCGCTCTCGTCGCCGGATTCTTCGTTATCAGGCCGGGATTCGAACACCTTGTCGACCAGACCGAAGGCCTTGGCTTCCTCGGCTTCGAGGAAGGTGTCACGGTCCATCGCTTTTTCGATTTCCTCAAGGCTGCGCCCCGTGAACTTCACATAGAGGTCGTTCATCCGTGAGCGGATTCGCAGGATCTCGCGCGCCTGAATCTCGATGTCCGATGCCATCCCGCGCGCCCCGCCCGAAGGCTGGTGGATCATGATCCGGGCATTGGGGAGCGCAATCCGCATCCCCGGCTCGCCTGCGGCCAGCAGGAAGCTGCCCATGCTGGCGGCCTGCCCGATGCACACCGTCGACACGCGCGGCTTGATGTATTGCATCGTGTCATAGATCGCGAGGCCCGCCGTCACCACGCCGCCGGGCGAATTGATGTACATGCTGATCGGCTTGGAGGGGTTCTCGCTTTCGAGGAACAGCAGCTGGGCGACGATCAGGCTGGCCATGCCGTCCTCGACTTGGCCCGTCACGAACACGATACGTTCGCGCAGCAGGCGGCTGAAGATGTCGAAGCTGCGTTCGCCGCGGCTGGTCTGCTCAACCACCACCGGCACCAGCGCGCCCGTAATGGGATCGCGGGTGAACTGGCCTTGAGTGCCAAAAGTTTCGCCGGTGTTGCCGAACAGGTCGATCATGGGGCCTCTGTCTCTTTTGCTTGGGTTGGAATGGCTATGTCGGAGGCGGGGGGCCAATTTCAAGGGCGTTTACCACGGTGCCTGTGAATTGGCGGGGCAAGCGCGTCGATTTCCCCTTGCCGCCGCGTCCTCACGTGGCAAACCCTTACACGATGATGACACACTCCCTTGCCCGAACGGGCCTCGCCCTGCTTCTCGCCTCCACCGCCGCGTCGGCAATGGCGCAGTCCGCCGCGCCGCCCGCGCGTGAGCCGCAGGACCGCGCAGCGATCAATGAGCTGCTCAGCGTGGATGAGTACATCCTGCGCATTCAGGCGCTCGACGATAATGGCCCGATGCTCAACGCGGTGATCGATTATGATCCGACCGCCCCGGTGAAAGCGCGCCAGCTGCTCGAAACCGGCCCGCTGCATGGCCGTACCGTACTGGTGAAGGACAATGTCGAAACCCGTGAATTTCCCACCACCGCCGGGTCGCTGGCATTGAAGGACAACATGACCGGGCGCGATGCGCCGCTGATCGCCAATCTGCGCGCGGCGGGCGGCGTGGTGCTGGGCAAGACCAACCTTTCCGAATGGGCCAATATCCGCTCGGACGGGTCGAGCAGCGGGTGGAGCGCGGTGGGCGGGCTGACCCGCAACCCTCACGCGATTGATCGCAACACCTGCGGGTCTTCCTCGGGCAGCGGGGCAGCAATTGCGGCGGGCTTTGCCTGGGGCGCGATCGGGACCGAGACCAATGGCTCGATCACCTGCCCGGCCTCGATCAACGGCATCGTCGGGTTCAAGCCCAGCGTCGGGATCGTCAGCCGCACCCATGTGGTGCCGATCTCCAGCACGCAGGACACCGCCGGGCCGATGACCCGCACGGTGCATGACGCCGCCCTGCTGCTGACCGCAATTGCAGGGCCGGACAAGGCCGATCCGGTGACGATGGAAGCGAAGCGGGTGAAGGATTACACCGCCGGGCTCGATACCTATTCGCTCGCAGGGGTGCGGATCGGGGTGATGCGCAATCAGGTGGGCGACCGCGAAGACCTGAAAGCCGTCTTCAACACCGCGCTCGCCGATCTGGAGCGCGCGGGCGCGGTGCTGGTCGATATCAGCTTCCAGCCCAACCGCCAGATGAACGCCGACAGCTTCACCGTGCTGATGTTCGAACTGCGCGAGGATATGGGCAAGTATCTCGTCTCGATCCCCGCCTTCAAGGAAGGCCCAACCCCGCGCAGCCTCGCCGATCTGATCGCGTTCAACAAAGCCAACGCCAAAGAGGAAATGCGCTGGTTCGGGCAGGAGCTGTTCGAACTTGCCGAAACCACCACCGACCGCGCGGCTTATGAGAAGGCCCGCGCCAATGCGCTGCGGATCGCCGGGCCGGAAACGCTCGACAAGCTGCTGGCTGAGAACAGCGTGCAATTCCTTGTCGCCCCGACGCGCGGGCCGACCTGGGTCAGTGACCTCGTGAATGGCGACAATTTCAACGGATCGGTTGGCTTTGGCAGCCCTTCGGCGATTGCCGGCTATCCGCACCTCACCGTGCCAATGGGCGCGATTGAGGGCCTGCCAGTGGGCCTCAGCATCATGGGCGCGAAGTGGGATGACCACGCGGTGCTGAAGGCAGGCGCGGCCTACGAAAAGGCGCGGACAGCCAAGCTGCCCGCGCCGAGATTTCGTCCGTGGAGACCGGCCAATAATTAAGTGAGTCCCCGCGAAAGCGGGGAACTCGGTTGGCGTCGCGCAATCGCGCCTGAGGCCCCCGCCTTCGCGGGGGCTCGCCTTAGCTCTTACTTCTTCGCCGCAGCCTTCTTGGCCGGGGCCTTCTTGGCGGCCGGCTTTTCAGCGGCAGGTTCGGCCTTCTTCGCCGGAGCCTTCTTGGCGGGCGCCTTCTTGGCGGGCTTTTCTTCGGCAGCCGGTGCTTCCTCGGCGGCTTCCGCCCCCTCGGATTCGCTCGGGGCAGGCTTCTTGGCCGCGGCCTTCTTCTTGGCAGCCGCCTTCTTCGGCGCAGGCGCAGCTTCCGCGCCCTCTTCGGCTTCGATCGCGGCCTGAAGTTCCTCAACGGTCACTTCGCGCTCGGTCACGTCGGCCTTGCCGAACAGGAAGTCGACAACCTTGTCTTCATAGAGCGGCGCGCGCAGCTGGGCGGCGGCCATCGGCTCGGACTGGATGTACTGCACGAAACGCTCACGATCCTCGGTGCGATATTGCATCGCGGCCTGCTGGATCAGCATCGACATTTCCTGGCTCGACACTTCGACGCCATTGGCCTGACCGATTTCGGACAGGAGCAGGCCCAGACGCACGCGGCGCTCCGCGATCGCGCGGTATTCGTCCTTCTCGTCCTCGATCTGCTTGAGCGCAGCCGCAGGGTCTTCCTCGCGCGCGGCTTCCTGCTGGAGCTGCTGCCAGATCTGGGCGAATTCCGCCTCGACCATGGTGGCGGGCACTTCGAAGCTATGACCGGCGGCGAGCTGATCGAGCAGCGCGCGCTTCATCTGGGTGCGGGTGAGGCCCGCGGTCTGCTGTTCGAGCTGCCCGCGCATGATCTCGCGCAGCTTGTCGAGGCTGTCGAGACCGAGGCTCTTGGCGAAGTCTTCGTCCACCACCGTCTCGGTTTCGACCTTCACGGCCTTCACGGTGATGTCAAAGGTGGCTTCCTTGCCCGCGAGGTGTTCAGCCTGATATTCGGCCGGGAAGGTGACGGTGATGGTCTTTTCCTGACCGGTCTTCACGCCCACCAGCTGGTCTTCAAAGCCGGGGATGAAGGTGCCCGAACCCAGCACCAGCGCCGCGTCTTCAGCCTTGCCGCCTTCGAACTCGACACCGTCCAGCTTGCCGACGAAATCGATGATCAACTGATCGCCGTTGGCCGCCTTCTTGGTCTTGGCTGCGTCCTTGTAGCTCTTGTTCTGGCCCGCGATGTTGGCGAGCGCTTCATCGATCTGCGCATCGGTGACGGGCACCACGAGGCGTTCGAGCTTCAAGCCATCAATGCTCGGCGCTTCGATCACGGGCAGCACTTCGAGGCTGATGGTGATTTCGGCGTCCTTGCCCTCGGCATAGTCTTCGTTGAGGCCGATTTCCGGCTGCATCGCCGGGCGCAACGCTTCGTCGCGCAGCAGCTTGTCGACCGATTCGCGGATCGTGTCGTTCACCACCTGGCCGTGCATGGCTTCGCCGTGCATCTTCTTGACGAGGTTGGCGGGCACCTTGCCCGGACGGAAGCCGGGCATCCGCACCTGCGGCGCCACCTTCTTGATCTCGGCATCGATCTTGGCCGAAAGCTCGGCGGCCGGGATGGTGACCTGGTAGGCGCGCTTGAGCCCTTCGTTGACGGTCTGCTTGATCTGCATGGGAACTGGTCTGAAGCCTTCTTGCCAAAAAATCTCGTGGGTGCGGACCGGACGAGGGCGAAGTTGGTGCGGGCGAAGGGACTCGAACCCCCACATCTTGCGATACCAGAACCTAAATCTGGCGCGTCTACCAATTTCGCCACGCCCGCATGCCCGAACGAAGCCGCGCGGGAAGCCGTGGCCCCCCGCGCGTATTAGCGAGGGCCTCTATCCCGCTCTGCCCAAAAGGGCAAGCGCAACGCGCTTGCCAATGCGCTTGAAGCTCAGGGGATTGCCGATTAAGGGCGCGGGCATGACCGAAGAAACCCCCAAAATCGCCCCTGCCGCTGCCACAAGCGGCCCCGACGTGCCGCCCGATCATCTCTCGGTCAATCCAAAGAGCCCGTTCTTTGACGCCGACAAGCTGCGGCGCGGAGTCGGCATCCGCTTCAAGGACCGCGTGCGCACCGATATCGAGGAATACTCGATCACCGAAGGATGGGTGCGGGTGCAGGCGGGCAAGAGCCTCGACCGCAAGGGCCAGCCGCTGACGATCAAGCTCACCGGCCCGGTCGAAGCCTGGTACGAGGATCTGGGCGAGAACCCACCGGTCGCCAAAAAGGGCTGATTGGCCTCTCAGCTTGCCAAAATTGGCATTTGCGCCCACTTGGCGCGCATCATGTCCCTCCCCAAGAAACCCGAAGTCGTCATCATCGGCCGCCCCAACGTGGGCAAGTCCACGCTGTTCAACCGGCTGGTGGGCAAGAAACTCGCCCTCGTCGATGATCAGCCGGGGGTGACGCGCGACCGGCGGATGGGCGATGCCAATATCGCCGGGCTACACTTCACCGTGGTCGACACCGCCGGGTGGGAGGACGAGGACGAGCTCAGCCTGCCGGGCCGGATGCGCAAGCAGACCGAGGCGAGCCTTGCGGGCGCGGATGCCGCAATCTTCGTGATCGACGCGCGCGCGGGGCTGACTCCGCTCGACGAGGAAATCGCCCGCTATCTGCGCGAACAGGAAGTGCCGGTGGTGGTCGTCGCCAATAAGGCCGAAGGCAAGGCCGGAGAAAGCGGCGCGATGGAGGCCTATGCTTTGGGCCTTGGTGAGCCGCTCGCCATGTCGGCCGAGCATGGCGAGGGGATCGCCGATCTGTTCGGCGGGCTGTGGCCGATCATCGGCGCCAAGGCCGAAGAATGGGAAGAGCTCAATGACATCGAGCGCGCCGCCATCGCCGCGATGGACGAGGAGGATCGCCCTTCCGGCCCCCTGAAGCTCGCCATCGTCGGGCGCCCCAATGCGGGCAAATCCACCCTCATCAACCGCCTGCTGGGCGAGGACCGGTTGCTGACCGGCCCCGAAGCCGGGATTACCCGCGATTCGATTGCGATCGACTGGCAATGGACCGATCCCAAAAGCGGTGAAGTGCGCGAGATCCGGCTGATCGACACCGCCGGGATGCGCAAGAAGAAGAACGTCACCGAGAAGCTCGAAAAGCTCTCGGTCGCCGATGCGCGCCGGGCGGTGGATTTTGCCGAAGTGGTGGTGCTACTGCTCGACGCCACCCAGGGCCTCGAGCATCAGGATCTCAAGATCGCATCGCTGGTGCTCGAAGAAGGCCGCGCGCTGATGATCGCGATCAACAAGTGGGACGTCGCCGAAGACGCGAGCAAGCTGTTCAACGGCATCCGCGCCGCGCTCGACGATGGCCTCGCGCAGGTGCGCGGCCTGCCGCTGTTCGCCGTATCAGCCAAGACCGGCAAGGGTCTCGACCAGATGCTGGCAGGCGCGTTCGAGCTGCGCGAAGCCTGGTCGAAGCGCGTCTCCACCTCGGCGCTCAATCGCTGGTTCGACGACGCGCTGGAGGCCAACCCGCCGCCCGCGCCCGGCGGCAAGCGGATCAAGCTGCGCTATATCACGCAGGCCGGCACCCGCCCGCCGCGCTTTGTGATCTTCGGCTCACGGCTCGATCTGCTGCCGACCAGCTACGAGCGCTATCTGGTGAACGGCATCCGCGCCAAGCTCGGCTTTGATGCGGTGCCGGTGCGGGTGACGCTCAAGACCAACAAGAACCCCTACGCCAAGGAAGGGTGATGCTGCTGCTCGATCTTCTCGCCGCCGCCAGTGATGCGGCCAAGGGGCCCTTTGCCTTCGAGATCCTCGAGCGCACCGCTTCCACCCCTCGCGTCCAGCAGGTGGTGCAGCTGAGCCTCGCGCCCGCGTTCCTGCTGTCGGGCATCGGGGCGATCATGAATGTGATCATGAGCCGGATGATCTGGATCGCCAAGCGGGTCGAGACCATCGAAGACAAGATGGAAGACCATCGTACCCCGAAACAGGCACGTGAATTGAGCTGGCTGATGCGGCGGCGCAAATTGATGCAGGGCGCGATCATGTTCTCGACCGCATCGGCGGTCATCATCAGCGCGGTGATCATGCTGCTGTTCATCTCGGCCTATATCACCGCGCAGATTGGCACGCTGATCGCCCTGCTGTGGGTGCTGACGATGGCGCTGCTGGTAACGGGGCTGGGGTTTTTCCTGCTCGAAACCCGGCTGGCAGCAATCGGCGCTGATCCTCCGGGGCGATAGGCCCGACAACGCAAAAGGGGCAGGCGCCGCATCCGGCCCTGCCCCTTTTTTATGCACGCCCTGCGGCGAACCCTTAGCTTTCGCCTGCAGCCTGACTTTGCAGCTGACAATAATTGTGCAGGCCCATGCGCTCGATCAGCTCGAACTGGGTTTCGAGGAAGTCGACATGCTCTTCCTCGTTCTTGAGGATGTAGGCGAACAGATCACGGCTCACATAATCGCGCACGCTTTCGCAATGTTCGATGGCATCGCGCAGCAGCGGGATTGCCTCGTGCTCAAGCGCGAGGTCGGCTTTCAGCACTTCCTCGACATTCTCGCCGACCTTCAGCTTATGGATCGCCTGAAAATTGGGCAGCGCTTCGAGGAACAGGATGCGCTCCGCGAGCTTGTCGGCGTGCTCCATTTCCTCGATCGATTCGTGGCGCTCATAGGCGGCCAGCTTCTTCAGGCCCCAATTGTCGAGGACGCGGTAATGCAACCAGTACTGGTTGATCGCGGTCAGCTCATTGGTGAGCGCCTGGTTGAGATAGTCGATAACCTTGGGGTCGCCCTTCATGGGAATGTCCTTTGCGAAATGTAAAAGCCGGTTGGCAGCGTTGCTATCTAGATAGACGCTGCGGTGGCCTTTCCGCAAGGGGCGGGGCGATATTTTTCGTTACGAATCAGGTGCTTGCGAGACGTTCGCAATCGCGGTTCAAGCCGCCTCTACTGCGAGGAAATCGCACTTGGCAGCGGCCCGCTCAGCCTCGATGATTTCCTGCGCCTCTTCAAGGCACTGGCCGCAATTGGGGCGCTTGCCGAGGCAGGCATAAGTCGCTTCCGCGTCGCCTTCGCAAGTGAGCGCGGCTTTGCGCAAATCACTCTCACGGATGGCATTGCAGATGCAGATGTACATAGCCGAGCGAATCTTTCCTGCGAAGCGTTTGCAGGAACGAAGATATGCGAACTATTCTTAATAACAAGAGGGAAAATTAGCGGCGCAGCGGAAACACCGTCCGGTAGGTCAGGCTGCGCCACAGCCATTCGAGCGGGCCGTAGCGGTAGCGGTCAAGCCACGGCTTGGACCAAGCCAGCATCACGACCCATGCCAGCGCCACCACCACATAAAGCTGCGGACGGTTAAGTTCGCCAAACAGGCCCAAAGCCCAGCCGTGGAACACCAGCATCATGAGGATCGACGTGCCGAGATAATTGGTGAAGGCCGCGCGCCCTGCGGCCCGCACACGGTCGCCGAGCCAGCCGGTGGCCGAAGGCGCATTGACCACCAGCAGCGCCGCCATGCCAAGCACCATCCACAGCCGCGGCAACGGGCTCCAGCCGACAAAAGCCGCGAGCGTGCCGTAATACGAGAACCCGCCCGCCTGCACCACCAGCCCGAAGGCCAGATGGGCCAGCCCACCCGCAATCAGCCCGATCCAGCCCCAGCGCAGCATCTTGCCGCGATCAAGTGCCCCGCTGAAAAACCCCATCCGGTAAAGCGCGACCCCAATCAGCATCAGCGGCAGGGTTTCCAACCCGAACAGCACGGCATTGAGCCACGGCTCGCTCCACTGCTCGTTGATGCGGTGGGCCACCAGCGCCGCGTAATCGCCCGAGGCAATCGCGGCGTTGGGCACATCGCCGCGCGCCAGAAAGTTGTCGATCTCGGAGAGCATCCCCGCTCGCGCCTCGGCCAGTTCTGGCACCGATTCGCCGAATGACGTGTCAGCAATCGCCCAGGTCATGGTGAACATCGCTGCATATATCACAACGCCGACCATATATGCGGCGAGACCCACCCACAGCTGGGTCTTGATTGTCCACTTGAGGCAGGCGAGCAGGATGAAGCCGAACAGCGCGTAGTAGAACAGGATATCGCCCGCCCAGATGAAAAAGAAATGCACCATCCCGAACACCATCAGGATCGCCAGCCGCCACGCCTGAAGCTTGCGGGTGCCGCCGCGCGCCCAGGCTTTCTCCATGAACAGATACACGCCCGCGCCGAACAGCAGGGTAAACAGCCCGCGCATCTTGCCATCGATCAGGATGAACTGCGCGATCCACATCCAGCCGCCGGGATCGGCGGGATCAGTCAGGAAGGCGGTGGGATACATATAGGCTTCGAAAGGCTGGCCAAAGGCGACGATATTGGCTGCCAGAATGCCCATGACCGCAAGCCCGCGGATGAAATCGAGCGTGTCGATCCGCTCCGCAGCGGCGACGGGCGCGATGGCGCTATCCTGATCGCCGAAGATCTCCTCGGCCGCGCGCGGTGTGATTGTCTCGTTCATGGCTGATCCCCCAAGCCTGTCGTTGGGGCGAGACTAGCATCCTCAGTGCGTTTGGAAAGAGCGGCTGATCGGGCCAAACCGCGCTTTCGCCGATCCTTGCCGACCGACGCTTAGCTCTGCCCCGCGACCACGCAAGCCTGCCCTTCGCGCTTCAGGGCGGCACAAGCGCTGCTGGCTGCGGCCTCGCTGGCAAAGCCGGTCGCCAGCAGACGGGTGAGCTTGCCGCTCGGCACCAGCGCCTTGCGGGTGCCTGCGAGTGCGGGTTTGCCCGCGAGCTGGCTCCACAGCTTGTCGGCATTGCCTGCGACGCCAAAAGCCCCCAGCTGCACCCGCCAACTGCCCTGCCGCGCCGCTGCTGCGGCGGCGGGGCGAGGGGCAGGCAGGGCTGCAAGCTGAGGTGCCGGGGCGGCCGCGACCGCGACGGCGGGCGTGATCGTCGCCGGTTTGGAGTCAGGCTTCGCAACAGGCTTGGTCACGGCAGCGGCCACCGGAGCCGGGCGCGTCGCCAAATCCGCTGCCGCCAGTTCAGCGGCGCGCTGGGCCTTTGCGGTGTCGTCCAGCTGCCGCGCCAGCGACTGCGCCTGCGCGCGCTGGGCCTGCGGGACATACTTGTCCATCTGTGTCAGCGCCTCTGCCGCCTGCGGCAGGCCCGCCGAATTGGCGAGCGTCATCAGCGCATAGGCCCGCACCCAATCGCGCGGGGCATAGTCAGCGTTGAAATGCGACAGGCCGAGCACATACTGTGCGCGTGGATCGCCGCGGTCGGCAGCCGCGCGGATCAGCGGCATGGCCCTTTCCTGCTCGCCTTCCTGAAACAGCATCAAACCGTAATTGTCGGCCGCCTTCACATGGCCGCGCGCGGCCGCCTCTTCGTAAAGCTTGCGGGCGCGCGCGCTGTTCACCTCCACCCCGCGTCCAAGCCTGTATGCCTGGGCGAGATTGAACAGAGCGTCGGCATCACCTTGCGCTGCGGGCCCCTGCCATTCGACCACCGCGCGGGAAAAGTCGCCCGCGCTCCAAGCGTCAACGCCGGCCTTGACATCGGCCATGGCAGGCGCGGCCAGCAGGCCCAGCGCGGCCAGACCCAAGGCCATCCGGTGCTTGGTCGGCAACCATGTGTAGGCAATGTTGCGTGCCATCTTTCGCTCCAACCTGTCCAATGCGCGCCGCGCGGACACCTTCACTTCTCGATCCATCATAGACAAAACAGGGTTAGCAAAACGTTGCCAGCGCCTCCGGGACTACCGAGAGGCTTGCCACGGCCTTGCCGATCCGCCCCCGCGCGAGAGCTTTTGTCTCAGACAGATTGGGCTGTGGAGTGCAGCGTTAACCTTAAATTAGGGGTATCCTGCGATCCCGGGGTCATCCAGCCGTTGGCCGGTGTCGCAATAGGGCGGCTCCGCAGCGGTTCAATCCATGGGGGACCCAGGCGTTGCGTGTACTCGCTTTGGCATCGCAGAAAGGCGGATCGGGGAAGACGACCCTGTCCGGACATCTGGCCGTCCAGGCCCAGCGCGCAGGCGCCGGCCCGGTCGTGCTGATCGACATCGACCCGCAAGGCTCGCTGGCGGACTGGTGGAACGAGCGCGAGGCGGAATATCCCGCCTTTGCCCAAACCACCGTGTCGCGGCTTGCCAATGATCTGGCGGTGCTCCGTCAGCAGGGTTTCAAGCTGGCAGTGATCGACACCCCGCCCGCAATCACCATGGCGATCCAGTCGGTGATTTCGGTCGCTGAACTCATCGTGGTACCGACCCGCCCCAGCCCGCACGATCTGCGCGCCGTGGGCGCGACGGTCGATCTGTGCGAGCGTGCGGGCAAGCCGCTGGTGTTCGTTGTCAACGCCGCCACGCCCAAGGCCAAGATCACCTCGGAAGCCGCGGTCGCGCTGTCGCAGCACGGCACCGTGGCGCCGATCACGCTGCACCACCGCACCGATTTCGCCGCCTCGATGATCGATGGCCGCACGGTCATGGAAGTCGATCCCGAAAGCCGCTCGGCCGCCGAGATTGCCGCCCTGTGGCGCTATATCGCCGACCGTCTCGAAAAGAACTTCCGCCGCACCGTGTTTGCGCCCGCCCCCAATGGCGCCGCGCAGCAGCTTGGCGGTGTGCCGCGTCCCGCCGGTGGCTTTGGCCGCCGGGTGGCGCAGCAGTAAACGAAGGGAGCCAGGGCAATGTCCGAACCCGGTTTTGCCTCGCTCGGCCCGACCTTGCTCGCCCGCAAGGGCGGCGCCAAGCCCGCCATGCGCCCGCAGCTGCCGCCGCTTGTCCAGGACGAAGCGGCACTGGCTGCGATCGCTGAAGAACAGCTCGAAGACCTCGGCTGGAACGACATGGGCGGCGATGATGCTGCAGATGGCGAAGACGTAGGCGGCGCTGACATTGTCCCGATCAATGCCGGTGTGATGGCGGCCGATTTTGCCGACGCGTCCGGGCCGATTGTGCGGCGTCAGCAGCGGCGGCTCGAAGAACGCGTGCTGGCCGATGCTGTCATGACCGGGCCGGAAGATCGCGAGCCCGAATACGACGAGGACGAGGAAGACGCCTTCTACGGCGATGATCCAATCGCGCAGGATTTTGCGCCTGCGGCCATCGCGGCTGAGCCGGCCTTCGCCGCAACCATCGCAGCGCCGACCGCGCCCAAGCGCAGGGCCCCTGCTGTCCCGCAGGCCCGCCGGGCCGCCTTCACGCTGCGTCTGGATGCCGAACGCCACCTCAAGCTCCGGCTGGCTGCCACCATGCAGGGGGTCAGCGCGCAGGCTCTGGTGACCGAAGCGCTCGACGCCTTGCTCGCTGAATTCGATGAACTCGATGTGATTGCGAGCCACCTCAAACGCCACTGACCGACCACCCAAGCCAACCGCAGGAAAACACGGGGGAAATGACCATGGACCGCAGCTTCAAGACCGGCACGAGCAAGCCGCGCTTCGCGCTGGCAGTCTCGACCGCCATCGCAGCGCTCGCGCTGACGGGATGCATGACCGCCGCCGCGCCACGCGCCGATGTGTCGTTTTCGAAAGCGCAGCTTGCGCTTGAAAAGGGTCAGGTCGACAAGGCCATCGTCCACGCTGAAGCCGCCGTGCTGGCCGATCCGCGCAACCCCAGTGCCCGCGCGCTGCTGGGGGCCGCCTATCTCGAGAGCGGGCGTTTCCAGTCTGCCGCCACGAGCTTTGGCGATGCGCTTGACCTCGGCGATGAAAACCCGCGCACCGTGCTGAGCTATGCGCTCGCCCAGACCGCACTGGGCGAAGGCCGCGCTGCTGTGGCGGTGCTCGATGAATATGCCAAGCTGATCGATCCTGCCGACCTCGGCCTTGCGCTGGCGCTGGCCGGCCAGCCGGAACGCGGTGTCCATGTGCTGGTGAACGCGGTGCGTGGCAGCAATGAGGGCAGCCCTAAGCTGCGTCAGAACCTGGCCTATGCCTATGCGCTGGCGGGCAATTGGCGGGCTGCGCGGGTGATGGCCGAAGAGGATGTGCCTGCCGATCAGGTCGATATGCGACTGACGCAATGGGCCGCCACGGCCGCGCCCGAGCAGTCCTTGCAACGCGTGGCTGGTCTGCTCAACATTACGCCGCGCGCTGACGCCGGGCAGCCGGCGCAACTCGCGCTGGCCAATTTCCCCGCGAATGAGGTGCTGTTTGCCGAGGCAGCAGAACAGGCGCCCGCCGAAATGGTCGCCGAGGCTCCCGCTCCGCTGGTGGCCCCGGCCCCGGCCCCGGTTGCGGTTGCGGCGAAGGCCGAACCCGCGCCGACCACGTCTTTCGCCGAAGCTTTCGCAACGCCTGCGCCGTCGGTCCAGACGGTTCGGGTGGCTGATGCCAACGTGCGCTATGTGTCGAACCCGGTCGTCCAACCCCTCCCCGTCCGGGGCGCGCGCGCTGCAACGCAGCAGGTTGCCGCAGCGACGAATGACGCAGGGCTTGGTTCGCACCTCGTCCAGCTTGGCGCCTATGACAGCAAGATCGAGGCCGAGCGCGGCTGGACCGTGCTTCAGTCAAAATTCCCGCAGCTCAAGTCGCACACGCTTGTCATCACCGAAGCCGTGGTGAAGGGCCGCACCTTCTGGCGCGTCGCTGCCGAGGGCTTTGGCCCCCAGAGCGCCAAGGCGCTGTGCGGCACGGTGAAGTCGGCCGGTCGCGGCTGTTTTACCTACGCGGCAGCCACCCCCCCTGCCGGTGTCGTGAAACGCGACGTCCGCATGGCGGCGCGCACCAAGTAAGATTTCTCTAGCGAGCGAGAAAAACTGCTCCCGGAAGGCGGTGCTTTCCGGGAGCTTTTTGTTGCTGATGTAGGAAATAATGTGCGGCGCGGCTTTCGGCCAATGCTGGGCCGTGCATGTACAAGCTCAACAAGCAGGCTCAGGACCCGAGCCGGACGCCGCCCTTCCACAGCCCCAATACCCGCCCCTGCGCGCCCTGCCGGTCGAAGGGGGTGTTGTCGGCGGTCGCCTCCATCTTGCGGCGATCGATGATCCAGGGGGCATCGGGGTCGATCAGGGCAAGATCGGCCTCCAGCCCCGCCTCCAGCACCCCGGCGGGCACGCCAAGGATGCGGGCGGGGTTGCGGGCGAGAAGGTCGAAGGCACGGGCGAGGTCGATCACCCCATCGCGCACCAGCCCGAGCGTCATGGCGAGCAGCGTCTCGGCCCCGGCCATGCCCGGCGCGGCATCGGCGAAGGGCAGGCGCTTGTCCTCCGGCCCACGCGGATCGTGGCCGCTGGCGATCACGTCGATGGTGCCGTCAGCAATAGCAGCCAGCGCGGCCTGCCGGTCGGCCTCGGCGCGCAAGGGGGGCGAAAGGCGGGTGAAGGTGCGGAAATCGGCAGTGGCAAGGTCCGACAGCATGAAATGCGCAGGCGTAATCCCGCAGGTGACCGGCAGCCCCCGCGCCTTGGCGGCGCGCACCAGGTCGAGGCCCTTGGCGGTGGTGACCTGCCGAATGTGCAGCCGCGCACCCGCCAACTCAGCAAGCGCAATGTCGCGGGCGATGGCGAGCGCCTCGGCCTCAGCGGGCGCGGCGGGCAGGCCCAGCCGGGTCGCGATCTCGCCTGCGGTGGCAGCGGCCTCTCCGGCCAGCCCGCCATCCTCGGCATGGGAGACGACCACCAGATCGAGCATCGCGGCATATTGCAACAGCCGCAGCATCACGCCCGAATCGGCGATCCAGCGCCGCCCCGTGGCAATCCCCCGCGCGCCCGCATCCTGCATCAGCGCGACTTCGGCGAGTTCGCGCCCCTCCAGCCCACGGGTGGCGGCAGCGAGCGGGTGGACCCACAGATCGGGCTTGCCGCTCTTGGCGATGAAATTGACCCGACTCGGCAGGTCAAGCGGCGGGGACTGATCGGGCATCAGCGCCGCGCGGGTAATTCCGCCAAAGTGAAAGGCGGGCTTGTCGACCGCGAAGACGCCAAGGTCGACGAGGCCGGGGGCGAGCAGCCGCCCGCGCGCGTCGATGATGTCGTCACCCTCCTGCGGAGCGACATCAGGGCCGACGGCGAGGATCACCCCATCCCCGCAGCGCAGCGCGCCCTCAGTCAGCCCAGCCGGGGTGACCAGCTGTGCGCCGGTGATGGTGAGGGGGCGCGCCTGCTTCATGCCCAGCCCTCCTGCCCACGCGCCTCGCGGGTGAGGATATCGAGGCATGCCATGCGGATCGCCACGCCCATCTCGACCTGCCGGGTGATGAGCGAGCGGCCCGCCAGATCGGCGACCTCGCTATCGATCTCCACACCGCGGTTCATCGGTCCGGGATGCATCACCAGCGCACCCGGCGCGGCGAGCGCAAGCCGCTTGGCGGTCAGCCCGTAGAGATGGCGATATTCGCGCGGGGAAGGGATGAACTGCCCGCTCATCCGTTCGGATTGCAGGCGCAGCATCATCACCACCTCCGCGCCCTCCAGCGACGCGTCGAAGCGGTGGAACACCTCCACCCCCATGGCCTCGATCCCCACCGGCATCAGCGCAGGCGGGGCGCACACCCTCACCCGCGCGCCCAGCGCGGTGAGGCACAGGATGTTCGATCGCGCCACCCGGCTGTGCAGAATGTCGCCGCAGATGGTGACGGTGAGGCCGGTGAAGTCCTCCGCGCCCTCGCCCCGCTCGGCCAGCGCATGACGCAGGGTCAGCGCATCGAGCAGCGCCTGTGTGGGGTGTTCATGGCTGCCATCGCCCGCGTTCAAAACCGGGCAATCAACCTTGTCCGCGATCAGCCCCGTAGCCCCGGAAGACCCATGCCGGATCACAATCGCATCGGCGCGCATCGCATTCAGCGTGATCGCGGTGTCGATCAGCGTCTCGCCCTTCTTCACGCTCGACGTGGCGGCGTGCATGTTGACCACGTCCGCTCCCAACCGCTTGCCCGCGATCTCGAAAGACAGCAGCGTGCGGGTCGAATTCTCGAAGAAGGCGTTGATGATCGTGAGACCCGCCAACAGATCGGTATGCTTGGCGCTCTGGCGGTTGAGCGCAACCCATTGCTGCGCCTGATCGAGCAGGTAGAGAATCTCGTGGCGCTGCAACTGGCCAATGCCGGTCAGATCGCGGTGCGGAAACGCCAGCCGCCCGGCCGGAAAGCGGCCTGCGGGCGCGGAAAGATCGGTCATGGCCATTAAAGCCATGCCCATAGGGTCCAGACCCGCTACTTGCAACGGTCGAGATCGCCCTGATAGGCCCTCTGGCAAGGAGCGCGGCGCCGTCGCGTAGCGGCGCTACGCGCAAGCAAGCGACGTCGTCCAGCGGGCCTATCAGGGCGACCGCGCAGCGGCGGGCGGATTTTGACCGATGGACAGCGTTGCGCGTCGGTCACGATGCAAACAGCATCGCTCCCTCCTTGCTCCTTGCCATAGGCCAAAATCCGCTCCGTCTCGGGCATTGCAAGTAGCGGGTCTGGACCCTTCGTCGAGCCGCATCCGCCGCTCAACCCATGGCGTAAGGTTTGCGATAGAAGTTGCCATGCAAAGTCCCTAGATCGGGAGGCTCAGGAATAAGGGGCGCAGACATGAGTTTTGTGGGCAAAATGTGGCGGGTGCTCGTCGGGATCAAGGACGGGCTGGTGCTGCTGTTCATGGTCCTATTTTTCGTTGGCCTGTTCGCTGTGCTTTCGGCCCGGCCCAGTCCCGGCCAGGTGCGCGAAGGCGCGCTGCTGATCGATCTTGCTGGGGTCGTCGTTGAAGAGAAATCAGCGATTGACCCTTTCGCTGCCTTGCTCTCGAACACGGCACCGATTGAGGAATACCAGGCCCGCGATATCGTGCGCGCGCTCGATGCTGCTGCCACCGATGACCGGATCAAGGCCGTGGTGCTTGATCTCAGCACCTTCCTTGGCGGGGGGCAGGTCCACCTCACGGAAATCGGCGAGGCGATGGACCGGGTGCGCAAGGCGAAGAAGCCGGTGCTGACCTACGCGCTCGGCTACGCCGATGATCACATGCTGCTCGCGGCCCATGCCAGCGAAGTGTGGCTGGACCCGCGTGGCCTCGCGCTGATCGCCGGGCCGGGCGGGCATCAGCTCTATTACGCCGGGTTGCTCGAAAAGCTCAGCATCAATGCGCGGGTGTACCGCGTCGGCGAGTTCAAATCCGCGGTCGAGCCGTTCTCGCGCAGTTCGATGTCGGACGAGGCCCGGGCCAATGCCAGCGGGTTCTATGGCGCGTTGTGGGAGGAATGGCAGGCCAACGTAACGAAGGCCCGCCCCAAACTCGCCCTCGCCCGCGTCACCAGCGATCCGGTCGGCTGGATCAACGCTTCGGGCGGCGATCTGGCAAAGGCCGCGTTGGCAGCAGGCTTGGTCGACAAGCTGGGCGACCGCGCCCAATTCGGTGCGCGGGTGGCCGAGGTGGCGGGCAAGGATCCCTTCAGCAAGAAACCCGGTGCCTTTGCGGCCAGCGAGCTTGACGCATTCCTCGCCAATGTCTCCGAACCGCGCGGGGGCAAGGCGATTGGCGTGGTCACCATCGCTGGCGAAATCGTTGATGGTGACGCCGGGCCGGGGACCGCAGGGGGCACCCGGATTGCCGATCTGCTCGACGAAGCGCTCGATGATGATCTCGCCGCACTCGTGGTCCGCGTGGATTCGCCGGGCGGATCGGTGACCGCATCGGAAGAAATCCGCCGCGCGATCCAGCGCTATCGCAATCGCAAGATCCCGGTCGCGGTGTCCTTCGGCAATGTCGCGGCCAGCGGCGGATATTGGGTGGCGATGCCGGGAGAGCGGATCTTTGCCCAACCGCAAACGATCACCGGATCGATTGGCGTCTTCGCCGTCGTCCCGACATTCGAGCAGGCGGCAGCGCGCCTCGGGGTCGGTTCGGACGGCTATCGCACCACACCGCTGTCGGGTCAGCCCGACTTCCTCGGCGGCTTCACGCCCGAGATGGATGCTGTGCTGCAATCGTCGATCAGTTCGACCTACACCGAGTTCCTGAGCCTGGTCGCCAAGTCGCGCAAGATGCCAGTCGACAAGGTCGATGGCATTGCGCAGGGGCGGGTGTGGGACGGCGGCACCGCGCGCCAGCTGGGACTGGTCGATGAATTCGGCGGATTGCAGGATGCGCTCGCCTGGGCGGCGCGCAAGGCCGGTGCCAAGGATGGCGAATGGCACGCCGTCTTCCTCGGAGAAGAGGCCAGCAATTACGATTCGCTCATCCGTCAGCTGGTCGCTGGCAGCACGGCTCAAGCCGTGATCGCACCGGGGAGCGACCTGTTCGCCTTGGCGGCCCAGCGCAACGGCGAACTGGCGGCAAGGATCAGCCGCGATGCCGAACGGCTGATGGGATCGCGAGGCATTCAGGCCGCCTGCCTCGATTGCCCCGTCAATGTCAGCGCAGTGCCTGCCCGCAGCCCGGCGCGCGGACCGAACGCAGGTGCCCTCCACGATGTCTTCGCCTGGCTGACAGCGCGGTGACACAAGACGCCTCGCACCAAAAGAAATCTCACATGGGGGCCGCAGCAATGCTTGCCAAGCGCACGTGGCCGCAGTAATGGCGCGCCCCTGTCCGGCCCTCTTGGCCTTTTGGACGGGCGCGTAGCTCAGCGGTAGAGCACACCCTTCACACGGGTGGGGTCACAGGTTCAATCCCTGTCGCGCCCACCATCTTTTCAATCGCTTAGACGATAGAAACGAGATGGACCAACTTCCAACCCGCCACATCCCCGCATGTTATTGATAAACGCACGGCTACCTACATGTGGGGGAGACGAAATATGGCGTGTCGTTAAGGCACAAGTCCGCCGTCATGTAGCCTCGCAAAAAAGTTCAAATAAATAACCGGTTGCGATTCGCTTTTGGCCCACTCGTCTTCGAGCGAGGACCGCTCAAGGTCTCGGCAGTTGCTTGCGATCTCACAGAAACAGATGCTCTCCAGGGTGCAGTAGCCAAAGGGCGATCATCGCATCGGCAAGTTCGTCTTTTTTGAGTCGTAACGGGAATTGTCGGCGCATCCTCAGCGAGCAAGGCATGGGGATTGTCGAGTTAGCGTCCGCGCTCGTGGTGTAATTTCTGGTGTAGATTGAGGTGATCGCATGG
>LSKF01000012.1 GCA_001556995.1 Erythrobacteraceae bacterium CCH12-C2 | reverse complement strand
TGATCCGCAGAAATTACCCCGCGGGGTGGAGAGCCGTCCACGACATCAGTTGCGGTCATCTCTTTTCCGCCTCCCGGGCTTGACCCGGGATCCCGCTTACTTCGCTACACGAACTAGAAAAATGGCATCGGGGCCCCGGATCAAGTCCGGGGAGACGATCAGGGAGAGGCGGCAGAAAACCACCCAAGACCGGCCATGAGCGGGGCCGACTCGCGGCCCCGCAAGCCGACAGGCAGCTTCATCGGTTTTTCGCCAAGTGCAGCCATTCCGCTTTTGGCGTCGGTCTTTCATCTGACTTTTGTCCGCAGATGGGTGGAAACCCGAACGGCGGCAATGGTGAAGGACAATTCGGTCAGTGCGATGATTTGCGTCGGTGCGAAGAGATTCTAGGGAGCTCTTACTTCCAGACGCAGTTCTCCAACCCCGGCCTCTGGGTTTCCATAAACCCCGCGAGCTGGCTCCCAGCGTGTAACATCGAGCACGGCGGCACAAATTTCCTCGTCAAAGGCAGAGACGCCTGATCCGGCTTCCAAATTGCAACCTTGGGGATTTCCAGCAGCATCAATGGCAACCTTCGCCCTGATTGAAATTGCGCGCGGCAATTTCTCTGGGTGGCGCCGTCGTTTGGGTTCGAGGATGCGGCTAAGTTCACTAGCGGCATCTGGCACAAGCACAGGCGGATCAAGCAAAGCGGGAAACAATGCCGTTCTGAGGTGAGGCCGAAACCGATCGATCATTTCTCGCCATTCCATCCTGCGTGCAAGCTGAATGGGAGAGGTCGTGTTCAACTCGCCCTGGCATGACGATCCTGCTGGATCGGCGCCGTATTTGAGAAGGACGGCAGCATGCTCAGGTCGCCGATAAACAACTGCCCACGCGAGCGGCGTGAAGCCAAATGGGTCGGCTAGGTTTATCGGAGTTGAGTCCGCCTTCGCCAGTCGTTCGATACTATCCGTAGTCCCTCGTCGTGCTGCCTCGCTTAGGTCGAGGGGGGACTCGGTTTCTGCAAGATCCCGATATCCAAATTCATCGGGGTAAGGCGTGGGATCCAAACTTGGCAACGACGATCCATCCGCAGCCCGGCAGATATCGCTCCAAGGATAAACTTTGCTTCTCGATATCATGCGGTTGTAAGTCGTTGCAAATGTAGAATAGTTCTGCATGAAGAGCCGTTCGGCGCGCGCTGCATCAGGTGGAGCAACATCAGAAGCACCGGACATCCCGCGAAAAAAACCTGGAGCGGTTTGCCTCATGAGGTTTAGTCGACATTCGACGCCGTATACAGCTGGATAATTGGCAGGAGCTGTGCGTGAATAGGCGAAGAGCCGGAAATCGCCCTTGTTGATTGCCAATGTAGCTTCCACCACAGGATCGGCATTTCCGTTTCCTGCTCTGCGGAACAATTCGCGGTCGAGTTTTATCTGTTCGCCCGCCGCCACGTCGGACCCATTTAGTGGGGCGCATTCGTCTGAGCTAGTCGAATTGGCTGTGGGGTCAGACGCATCTTGTCCCATATTGCATGATGCCGCCGCTAGCAGACCGAGGACTGAAATTCGACGCATTTGACCTTGCCTTCCCATCCCCAGCTATCGGGCAATTCTGAAGCTCAATGGTGAACATTTCTTTTTGTTAGAAACGATAGCTTTCCATGGCCGACTTCCGCTCTCGGTTGTGACGAAGAATTCTGGCAATGACCGCTTCGGGGTCGTTTGCCGAACGGCAGGAATTTTCCAGAAGCGGGGCATAGCCGCAAGACCGCTTTCGGGATCCCGGATCAGCCCTGTTCATGGCCGGTCATGGGTGGAAAGCTGACATTCACGACAACGCTCGTTCTGTCCATCGTCGTGGCGACTGGAACGCAAGTCGGAGTCAACTTATGGAGCGAGAACGCCCCATGCGGGCCAATGAGAGAACGCAGTAAATGGCCTGGCTTCTTGAGCGTGAGAACACGACGGTAGCGACCGTCAAGTTCGACATGGAGCCATCATGCTCCGAAATAATGATACCTTACGAACTTCTGGAACAGCGCGGTCTTGCTCATGTTTCGGCTCGTCCCACCCGCGCGGCCATCGATATCGACGATCAGTTTTGGCCGAAACGCGCACGACTGAAAACGCCACGAAAATCGCTTCCCGATTGGGTTGGGTTCTGCTCCTTCTGGGGGGTTAGCCAGCCATTCCGTGATTGCATTGATGGCCTGGAGCCCGGGCTTCACGAATTCAGGGCGGTAGAGGTGCTTCGCTCCGACGGGGCACCCTTTGAGGTTTCATATTATGCCATCAACGTTCGCCGGGCAATATCCGATGCCGTCGATTGGCAGAAAACCGATGTCCCGTCGAAAGAATACAAACATGGGCGCAAGATGCTGGGACTAAAGACTCTGGCAGAGACGCGCAATATTGTCATGAAAAGATCAGCAATAGGGGGCTCCCATTTGTGGGTTCCAGACGAGTTAATCACGTCGGCTATCGCTGTATCTAATGAACTCTACACATTGCTGGGACAGAGGAAACTTCTAACTGGCGTTGCCTGTTTTCGTGTTATCGAAGAATGATGAGGCCAGAGGCATGGGCAATAATCATCAGGGATTTATGCTGGTTTTCGGGAACGGCCGCAATTGATGTCGTGGACGGCTCTCCACCCCGCGGGGTAATTTCTGCGGATCA
>LSKF01000112.1 GCA_001556995.1 Erythrobacteraceae bacterium CCH12-C2 | reverse complement strand
CGGCTGAAGACAAGATCCGCATCGTGCTCGATGGCCTGCGCGGCGAGGACAGCATTGCCGAGTTGTGCCGCAAGGAAGGCATCGCCCAGAGCCTGTATTACACCTGGTCGAAGGAGTTCATGGAAGCCGGCAAGCGCCGCCTGGCGGGCGACACCGCCCGTGCCGCGACCAGCGGCGAAGTGCAGGATCTGCGCCGCGAGGCCCGTGCCCTGAAGGAATGCGTAGCTGACCTGACGCTAGAGAACCGGCTGCTCAAAAAAGCATGATCGCGGATGGGGGCGACGACGAATGAGGTATCCCGCATCCGAGAAGCTGGAGATCATCAGGATCGTCGAGCAGTCCCACCTGCCTGCCAAGCGGACGCTGGACCAGCTCGGCATCGCCCGCCGGACGTTCTACCGCTGGTACGATCGCTACCTTGCAGGCGGCCCCGAGGCGCTGGAGGACCGCCCGTCTGCGCCGAGCCGGGTGTGGAACCGCATCGCGCCTGAGGTGCAGGATCAGATCGTTGAGATGGCGCTGGATTACAGCGAGCTGTCCCCACGCGAACTGGCGGTGCGATTTACCGATGAACGCCAGTACTTTGTGTCGGAAGCCACGGTTTACCGCCTGCTGAAGGCTCATGATCTGATCACCAGCCCGGCCTATGTCGTGATCAAGGCCGCCGATCAGTTCCACACCAAGACCACCCGGCCAAACGAGATGTGGCAGACCGACTTCACCTACTTCAAGATCATCGGGTGGGGCTGGATGTACCTGTCGACCGTGCTCGACGACTTCTCGCGCTATATCATCGCCTGGAAGCTGTGCACCAACATGCGGGCTGAGGACGTGACCGACACGCTGGACCTCGCGCTTGCGGCTTCCGGCTGCGACAGTGCCACGGTGCTGCACAAGCCACGGCTGCTCAGCGACAACGGCCCCAGCTATATCGCTGGCGAACTGGCGCAATACATCGAGGCCAACAAGATGAGCCACGTGCGCGGCGCCCCGATGCACCCGCAAACCCAGGGCAAGATCGAGCGCTGGCATCAAACCCTGAAAAACCGCATCCTCTTGGAAAACTACTTCCTGCCCGGCGACCTCGAGGCCCAGATCGAGGCCTTCGTCCAGCACTACAACAACCAGCGTTATCACGAGGCGCTGTGCAACGTGACGCCCGCCGATGCTTACTTCGGCAGAGCGCCAGCCATCATCAAACAGCGCGAAAGGATCAAGCGACAGACTATCGAACATCGGCGCTTGCAACACCGCAAGCTCGCCGCCTAAAACCAACCCCCAGACGAAGACCGCACTCCGCTAGTCTACGCCGCGATATGCGCCAAATGTTCTGACGACGGACAAAATGAAATTAGAAAATTCCGAGCGTCGCGCGGCAACGCAGATTTGCTCTGTCTCAGACCCATACATGTTCTGGTTATTTTTTAGCCGCAACGTCGAATGATCCGCTAACACTCCACCAAGGAAATTCATGATGAAGCGCGCGATATTTACATTCCTCCTCGCCACTGGATTGACCGCATCAGCCGCGTCAGCGCAATCTTCCGCATCGTCGGCAATCGCTCAGTCCGCCGAGGGCGGAATGACGCAGGGTGACATGATGCACAGCGACATGATGCAAAACTCCGAGGCTATGCAGGCCCATCAGCAAAAGATGATGGAGATGCATGCCCTGATGCAGAGGGCCCATGCAGCAACTAACCCCGCCGAGCGTAAGCGGCTGATGGCAGAGCATCACCAAATGATGCAGGCGCAAATGGCGATCATGATGAAAGGCGATAATGCCTCCATGATGCAGGCCTGCCATGAGCGCATGATGATGATGCACGAGATGATGACGCAGATGATGGCCGAGCAGAAAATGATGTCGCACAAGTAGGAACGGCGGCACTGTCAGAGCAAGTGCACCGGCTCGCGGAACCACGTGAACGGATAGGGTAGCACACCCTATCGTGCGATTGTCGCGAGTTGTTCATTGTTCTGAAAGTGACGTTTTACCTTTGGCATGTAGCGGATTAAGGTCGGGGCTGACGCCTTGCAAACCAAAGCGTTATCAGTGGAATAGCGATCCACATCAGGACGGGGACGAGGCCAATATTCGTGCCGGGCACTAAGGGCATGAGTTCACTATAACGCCAGCCCCAACCCCAACGCGTAGGCACGCTGGTCGCAATTTCTTCGATGACGACCGTAATTCCAAGGCCGGACAGCAGATAGGTGCCGATCATGCCAGAGGTTGGGCGGTGGATCCAATGCCTGTCTCGGTTCAATATCGAGACCACTGAATATGCCAGCACCAGTATCCCGGCATCGCCAAATGTGGCACGCGTGCAGCCTAACGTGCTTTCCCAGGAGGTTGCCGACCCGACATCGAGTAAGGGCATTTGCAGCATTTCCCAGATGAACGATGTGAAGAACCCAAACGTGGCAACATGGACCTCGGGCTGTTTATCAAATCTCATTGCGCCGCCATTTTCATTCTTTGCCAACTCCGCCAAACCGAGACGCCCAAGCGCTCCGGCGACAACCACCGTTTAGCTGATCGAATTCTTTTGATCGTGGCCATCATCGCGGTGGGAGCGTGCGTCGCCAGCCTTTTTGCCCGCCCACTTACAGTCTGGCGGTCCGCAATCTTAGGGCGTTGAGCACGACCGAAATCGACGATGCGCTCATCGCGAGGGCTGCGACCATCGGGCTGACCAGAATGCCGAACAATGGATAGAGCACGCCCGCAGCGACCGGCACGCCCGCTGCATTATAAATGAGCGCGAAGAACAGGTTTTGCCTGATATTGCTCATGGTTGCGTGCGACAGTCGTCTCGCACGCACGATGCCATCGAGATTTCCTCTGACAAGGGTAATGCCCGCGCTCTCGATCGCCACATCGGCACCTGTGCCCATGGCGATGCCGACATCGGCTTGTGCGAGTGCAGGCGCATCGTTCACCCCATCCCCTGCCATAGCGACTTTGTGGCCCTGATCCTGCAATTCGCGAATGATGCGGGCCTTATCCTGCGGCAGGACATCGGCGCGGATTTCGTCGATGCCCAGTTTTGCAGCGACGGCTTTCGCGGTGCGTTCGTTATCGCCGGTCGCCATGATGATCCGGAAACCAAGCTCGTGGAGTGCCTTGATCGCAGCGGGGGTCGTCTCCTTCACGGGATCTGCCACGCTTACCAAGCCGGCAATTGCGCCATCAACGACAACGAACATCACCGTTTCGCCTTCGTCGCGTCGTGCATCGGCTGCTGGCAGCAAACCGGTTGCATCAATTCCATGGTCAGTCACGAGCTTGAGATTGCCCAGCATGATCTTCTTGCCATCGACAATGCCGACCACCCCTTTGCCGGTGATTGCTTCGAAGTCGCTAGCTTCGGCGAGCGCAATGCCGCGTTCCTGCGCGCCTTTCACAATTGCCTCGGCGAGTGGATGCTCGGACCCGCGTTCCAGCGTTGCGGCGAGACGCAGCACCTCGCCTTCATCATGTCCCGGCTGCGGCAAGACCGCGACCAATCGCGGCTTGCCTTCGGTTAGCGTGCCGGTCTTGTCGACCATGAGCGTGTCGACCTTTTCGAACCGTTCGAGCGCTTCGGCATTCTTGATCAGAACGCCCGCCTGCGCGCCCCGGCCGGTCGCTGTCATGATCGACATTGGCGTCGCAAGGCCGAGCGCGCAAGGGCAGGCAATGATAAGCACAGCAACCGCTGCGATGAGCGCATAGGACAAAGCGGGTGGGGGGCCCCAGATTGCCCATCCGATAAAGGACAGGATCGCGACACCGATAACCACTGGCACGAACCAGCCTGCGACCTTGTCGGCATATTTCTGGATCGGCGCGCGCGAACGCTGGGCGTTGGCGACCATCTCAACGATCTGCGCCAATGTCGTATCGGCACCGACGCGGCGGGCCTCGATGATCAGGCTACCAGTGCCATTGATCGTCGCTCCTGTCACATCGTCTCCCGCCGTTTTTTCGACCGGCATCGGCTCACCCGAGATCATGCTTTCGTCGATTGACGAATGCCCTTCAGCAACCGTCCCGTCCACCGGCACCTTGTCGCCAGGCCGAACGCGCAGTCGGTCGCCAACCCGGACGTCTTCGAGCGGAATTTCGTCCTCGCTACCGTCATCGCGCACCACGCGTGCGGTTTTTGCGGCAAGATCGAGAAGGGCACGAATGGCCTTACCGGTTCCTTCGCGCGCGCGCAGTTCCATCACCTGCCCCAGGAGAACGAGCGTGATGATGACCGCCGCAGCCTCGAAATAGGCGCCGACTTGGCCCTGTTCGTTGCGAAATCCTGCAGGAAAGATCCCGGGCACCAGAAGCGCCGCCACGCTGAATAGCCACGCCGCAGCGACGCCGATCGAAATCAGCGAGAACATGTTGAGGTTTATGGTGCGGAAGGAGTTCCAACCCCGCACCAGAAACGGCCAGCCGCACCAAAGCACGACAGGCGTGCCGAGAATAAACTCGATCCACAGTGTCGCGCGCTCACCGAACAGCTCGCGGACCCCACCAAGCCCGACCAGAGGCCCCATGGTCAAAACCAGCAGGGGCACAGTCAAGACAGCGCCGACCCACATGCGACGTGTGAAATCGACCAGTTCCGGGTTGGGGCCATCCTCTGTCAGGGTTGCCGTTTCGGGCTCCAGCCCCATGCCGCAGATCGGGCAAGAGCCCATTTTGACCTGCCGCACCTGCGGATGCATCGGGCAGGTGTAGACCGTGCCGGTGTACCCCTCTGGCACCTGATCGTAGCGGCCATCGCTGGATTGGTGTTCCATCTGGCCATGCGAAGCGTGGCCTTCGGTAGGCATTCCCCTTTGTGGGCCGTCGTCGGGGACGAGATGCATACCGCACTTAGGGCAATCGCCCGGCTCGTCCTGCCGGACTTCAGGGTGCATGGGGCAAATATAGCCGCTCATGACGTCGCTCCGCGCCCGAAGAAGCGATAGAGCGGAACGATCAATATCGCGATGTACCAGCCATACAGAAAGCTACCGGCGGCGCCTGCGATGAAGCCCGGCCATGTCAGCCACACAAACCCCGGCAGCAGCGGAGACCATGCCTCAAGCATGTGAAAGCGGCCGGGCATCAGCAGGCCGAACGCAATACAAAGAAGAAAGCTGAGCAGAAGGAAAACGCTGAGCGTCCATCCCCAGTGGATGATCTGGCGACCGATATTCGGGTTTTGCATGTCTATCTCCCTTGGTGCAGCTGGTGTCTGAGTGCGACCACAGGGCTGCTCCTGCGGGGGTGAGCACAGGCTCTGCCGTGTCATTCCATGCGCAACCGTTCTGCTCGGGCTACCAGATCGGTGATATGATCAGCAGCATGAACGGTCAGCGGATGCTGGGTATACCCTGGCCGAGGTGTGATCATTGCGGCCACATCGCGTGCCATCTGGCGCTGCTTCTCCGATCCCTCGGCCAGAACAGCAATCATCAGATTTTCAAGCGCGATGACCCGGATACGCAGCTGGACCAGCTCGGTATTGGTCAGTTCACGACTTGCAGCCACCTCGTCAGGGACGACTTGCGCGAGTGCTCCGCCTTCGTTGTCCCACCGCGAAAGCGCACGCCGCCTGATCTCGGCTTCCATCGGCAGCGGTTGGGACATGGCCATCATGGTTACACTTTCTCGATCAGGTCGACCAATCCGCTGAATTTGGCCTGTTGTTCGGCCTCATTGCCCGATGCGAGGGCTTCAGTTACGCAGCAGGCGGCATGATCGTGCAGAGCTGAGACTCCAGTGGCAGTATTCGGCGGCTCGCCAAGGCCGCCGAATGCCTGGATCAGGATGAACCAGGCTGCGCGAGAATCTTCACGCATCGGGAGTGGCTCAGGTTCATTGGGTTCATCCCTCTGCCCTTCATTTCACCATGATCGTGAGGCGTAGCAAGCCCCATCTTTTCCTCCATTTTTGCGCAGCTAGCGCGTTCCTCGGCGGTCGCCATGCGCGTTCCCATGGTAGCGCACCCAGCTAGCAATACCGGAAAAGCTAGTGACAATAAAATCATAGATTTCATGGTGAAGGCTCCTTTACTACTGATGTCCTTTTCAAGAGAAACATCATCGCTTGATCGGAACGAATTTGAACGTTTTACGCCCTGATTACATTGATCCACATCAAATCGTGACGAAAGCTTCGGAAAATACCTAGCTGACAAAGCCTTCACCGACCCGTTCAAGACCTGATCGTTAATGCGTTCCAGCAATGGGTAGCCTATCCCTCTGCAAGGCGTGCCGCGTGGGTTCGACCTCAAGGTCATCTGTGCCGCGATGGCAGAGATTGCAGGCTTGAAGGGGGTTTTAGACCTGCATCTGCGTTCGGTCGCTGGCGACGATGCCAGCCTGACCGCGCACTTTGCGACTGGTGGCGGAGAGGATGCGGAAGTGGTGCGGCGGGCGATGACAGATATGCTGGAAGCGCAGTTCGCGATCCATCACGCCTCTCTCCGGACGGAGCCCGTACCGTGTGATGACGACACAGCGTTGCATCGTAAAATTTGCGATCTCTGCTCTAACTCATCATCCACACTGCCATTGCCATCATCATCAGATTTTCCGTCAATGAGACGAAGCCCAGCGGCACATTGCTGTCACCGCCGACGCAGGCGCATTTGAGTTCGCGCCGGTCGATATAGACTGCTTTGAACACCGAGATCGCCCCGATCGTGCCGATAAACAGTGCCACAGGTATCGAAAGCCAATGCAATTGGCCCGAGATCATCAGCACACCGGCAAGCCCCTCGGCGAAGGGATAGATGGTCGCATAAGGCACCCAGCGCTTCGCCAGCAGGTCGTAATTGAGAAACATCGTCGCGAACTTGTCGACATTCTGGAGTTTGAGCAGTGCCAGCACGCACATGCTGAAGGCAACAAACCACTCCGCCACGTGAATGCTAAGGGCCGTACCATCGACGGCGACGCCGGTGGCTATTGCCATCGCTGCGGTCATGGCGAAGATTGCGATCACCGGGCGGTAGGTGGTCGCATTCGGATCGGAGACCTTGATACCGAAGAAGCGCCGAAGATCGTCATGCCCACCAATCCGCTCGCCATCGATGAAGGTCTGGGGGGTGGTTGCAACGCCGTGTTCAGCCTTAAACGTGTCAGTCTGTTCGCGGGTCGTGAGGTGCCGATCATCGACCTTGTAGCCGCGCGTTTCGAGCAGATGCTTGGATTTAAGGCCATAGGGGCAGGTGTGATTGGGCATGACCATGCGGTGGAGCACCGCGGTTTTGGCGGGTGAGGGCATTGGAGATTTCCTTTGAATCGCTGCAATGCAGCCCATATAGGTTCCGTACCATGGTACGGAATCAAGGGTGAAAATGAAAATCGGTGAACTTGCCCGTGCAGGCGGGGTCAATGTCGAAACGATCCGCTATTATCAGCGGCGCGGCTTGCTGGCGCAGCCTGCGCGTCATGAGGGGCCACGCCGTTACACGCGCAGCGACCTCGGTCGTTTGCAATCGATCCGGTCAGCGCAGACCGCCGGGTTCACACTTGACGAGATTGCTACGCTGCTGGCTCTGGATGCTGGCGACCGGACAGCTGCGCAGGATCTGGCGCGCGTTCGGATCGCGGCGCTTGATGCCAAAATCGCCACGTTGCAAACCATGCGGGGAGCCCTCGTCAGGCTCGCCGATTACTGCGCGTTGGAGCAATCCGGACCCTGTCCCATAATCGATGCTTTCAGCTTTGAGCAGGAAAATGCAGGAGAGAAGGAGGCAACATGAGGGGTTTTTGCCGCGTCCGCGTATATAATGCGGAAGGAGCTTCATGATGGATCTCGACGAAAATCTCGCCCGATTGGCCAGACTTCCTGTGCCGGACCTTTCCGGCATTGATGGTGGGAGGCTGGCTTTGCGCGCGCAAGGCGAGGTCAGGCAGACTCGGGCGATGCTCGGCCTAGGGCTCGTGGTGTCGCTTGGGATGGGGGTCATGGGCGGGTTACAGGTGCCGGAGCGCGCTGAAGTGCCCCTTGCGGCCTTCGGACCTTCGGCTTCGCTTACTCCTCTGATTGCACTGGGTCAGGAATGAACCTGCGTCGTATCGCCCTAGCAGCGGCGTTGATCATTGCGCTTGCGCTGATCGGGGTATGGCTCGGACGCATGCTTCAACCCGCACCGCACCATGGTGGGGCTGAACTGCACGCCCTGATCCATGGCGAGCTCGACCTGGACCCGGCGCAGGATCGTGAATTGACCACCCTTGAGCGCCAATTTGCTGCGCGGCGTGAAGCGCTCGAGGACCGGCTCAGGCGCAGCAATGCACTGCTTGGCGACGCCATCGCCGCCGAACATGAATTTGGTCCCCGCGTTTCCGCAGCGGTAGACGATACGCATGATGCGATGGGGGATCTCCAGAAAGCGACCCTCGAACATGTTTTCGCAATGCGCGCGGTGCTGCGTCCGGATCAACAGGCGCGGTTCGATGCGGTGGTCAGTAAGAGCCTCGCTGCTCAGCCGCAGTGACCCCTGACAATCTGGATGCGGCGCTCATACGCGGAGCACGGGCTGGCGATCCCGGCGCGCAACGTGCACTGGTCGAACGCTACCGTGAGACCGTGTACCGGCTTGCGCGCTCGGCGACAGGCGACACTGAGGAAGCCTTCGATATCGCGCAGGAAGCGTTCGTCGCCGCGTTTGCTGCGCTGAACCGATATGATCCCGAGCGACCTTTCAAGGCCTGGATCAGCGCCATCACGCTCAACAAATGCCGCGATTGGGCCCGTCGCCGAGCCGTCAGGCGGTTTATCGGCCTGCCGATGCCGGAACAGGCCGCGGACTGGATCGCCGATGATGCGCCTTCAGCGGAAACACTGGTCGCAGACCGCTCCGAACTCGCTGCGGCCGCCCGCGCGATCGCCAAGCTACCGGCCAGCCTGAAAGACGTTTTGATCCTGTGCACGATCGAGGGTCTGAGCCAGCAGGAGACAGCAATGACGCTGGGCATCAGCCTCAAGGCGGTCGAGACGCGGCTTTACCGTGCGCGTCAAAAATTGATGGTTTTTTTGAGGGGTGACACCGAACCGCGCGTATAGAGGTGTATGAACAGTCCTAACCTTACTCGACGTCACCTCATAGCCGCGTTTGGCGCGGCATCCGCTTTCGCCGCTACGCCGGCCTGGGCACAAGGACACAGCGTGCACCGTGGAGGCACCCACGGGAAAGGTGGGCCGCGCATCCCTGCTGGCTTTGGCGAACTGAGCGGCGACGTGATCGATCTTGCCGTTGGGAGTGGTCATCGCATTATCGAAGGCCGCCGCGGTCCCGGCATCGCGGTGAACGGAAGTGTTCCTGGCCCTCTTATCCGCCTGCGCGAGGGGCAGAATGTGCGCTTCAATGTGACCAACAACCTTGGCGACGACACCTCGATCCACTGGCATGGCCTTTTGTTGCCGTTCCAGATGGACGGGGTGCCGGGCATCAGCTTTCCTGGCATCAAGCCGGGCCAGACTTTCAATTATGAATTCTCCGTTCGGCAGGCGGGCACCTATTGGTATCACAGCCATTCTGGTTTGCAGGAGCAGTCTGGTCATTATGGCCCCATGATCATTGACCCGGCCGGTCCGGAACCGGTCGAATATGACCGTGATTACGTTCTTTTGCTAAGCGATTTCACCGTGCTCGACCCCCATTTCATTATGCAGCGGCTGCGCACTGGCGAAGGCTATTTCAATCGGCAGCAAAGCACTTGGACGGATGATTACCCGATGACCGGAGAAGAGCGCCGGATGTGGGCACAGATGCGGATGATGCCGACCGATATCATGGATATTGGCGGTAAGACTTACACCTTTCTTGCCAACGGACGTGGACCGACAGAGGGCATGGAATATCTGTTCCGCGCAGGTGAACGCATCCGGCTGCGCATCATAAATGGATCGGCGCAGAGCTTCTTCAACGTCCGCATTCCCGGCTTGCCGATGACGATCATCGCTGCGGACGGACAGAATGTGCGGCCTGTTGAAGTAGACGAGTTCCAGATCGGCACTGCCGAAATCTACGACGTCATTGTAACGCCGAGCAACGAAGATGCTTACGCCATCGTGGCAGAGTCCATGGATCGCTCTGGTATGGCGCTGGCGATGCTGGCGAGCCGCCCTGGCGTGCGCGCTGCCGTGCCGCCTTTGCGTGATCCACCGTTGCTGACGATGGGTGACATGGGGATGGACCATGGGTCAGGCGGTATGGACCATGGGTCAATGAATCATGGCGGACCTGCAGACGCTGCTGCGACGGGCGGCGCAACTGGTGCAGTTGCGGGCGAGATGGATCACGCGGCGATGGGACATGGTGCTCAGGCCAGTCAAACTGAGCCTGCCGATGGCGGCATGGAAGGCATGGCGATGGGCGGCATGAGCATGGACGGCATGAAGATGCGCGACACCACTCTGCTTCCGCCTGACGTCGAGATCGGCCCAGGGATCGACATGGTATCCATGGCACCGGTCGACAAAATGGGCGATCCTGGCCTTGGACTGCGCGACGTGCCGCACCGCGTGCTCAATTACCGGATGCTGACTGCGCTCGAACCCAATCGCGACACCCGCGAGCCGTCGCGGCTGCTTGAGCTTCACCTGACCGGCAATATGGAACGATATATGTGGTCGTTCGACGGCCGGATGTATTCCGCGGTCAGCGATGTGCCGATCCGTTTTGCGTGGAACGAGCGGGTGCGGGTGAAGCTGGTCAACAATACGATGATGGCGCACCCGATCCATCTGCACGGCATGTTCTTCGAGTTGGTCAACGGGGAAAGCGCTGCGCATCAGCCGCGCAAGAATGTCGTGATTGTGCAACCTGGCGCCAGCGCGCAATTTGATCTCACGGCCAATGAGCCCGGCGACTGGGCGTTTCACTGCCACCTGATGTATCACATGCATGGCGGGATGATGCAGACTGTGACCGTGGTCGGTCCGGGCGGCGGCGCATGAGTGTGCGGGCTGTCCTTTATGCGGCATTGCTAGGCAGCGCGGTGATTGCTGCGCCAGCAGTGGCGCAGCATCAGGGTCATGCAATGCCAATGCCTGCCCCGGCACCTGCGCCGAGCCCCACTCCTGCGCCGACGACTCC
>LSKF01000111.1 GCA_001556995.1 Erythrobacteraceae bacterium CCH12-C2 | reverse complement strand
AGGCGGCGTGGCTCGCCTATGCGGTGGCCATCTCGCTCGAAGCCAAGAAGGGCTAACCGCGCCGCATCTCCATTCAGCGTAACTACGGGATGCCCTAAACAGGCGGCTTAGGCCGGCCTGCATGGGTACGGAGCCGCCATATTACTCAAACGCCCGGGGTAATGCCTGGGACATCGACCTCTTCGGAGGCGGCGGTGCAACCGTATAAGGTCTCGAGCGATTGGGCCGAAAGCGGGGAAGACCGGGGGAAGGGCGGCAGCTGTGATTCTTCAACCACCAATCATGGGGTGTGCTGATGCTGCCAGAAACTGTGAAAGGCCGGTTGGAGGCCATTCCGGCGCTCGTTGCGTCGGGCAAACGGGTAAATGGGCTTTATCGTCTGATGGGGTCTCGCCTCCTCTGGGAGGAGGGGCTCCAGAAGATCGCATCCAACAAGGGTGCGATGACGCCGGGTATTGACGGCGAGACCTTCGCGGACTTCGGACCGGAAGACCTCGACCCGCTTATCGCCAGTGTGACGGCGGGGACCTATGAACCCAAACCAGTGCGTCGGGTGTTTATCCCGAAAGGCAAGGGCAAACGGCGTCCGCTGGGGATTCCCACGTGTGATGACCGCCTCGTTCAGGAAGTGGCGCGGCAATTGCTCGAACGGATCTATGAGCCGGTGTTCTCGAACGCCTCCCATGGATTCCGGCCGGGCCGGTCGTGTCATACGGCGCTTGAACACGTCAAAGCCGTATGGACGGGGGTGAAATGGCTCGTAGATGTGGATGTCGCAGGGTTCTTCGAGAACATCAACCATGACATTCTCCTGCGGCTGCTGCGGAAACGGATCATCGGAGCCTGCTGCTAAGCTGCAGCGACGTTGAGATCGTCCTTGCTTACAACGCCGAATTGCGGGGGTTTGCGAACTACTATGCTCTCGCCAAGGATGTGAGCTACAAGCTGAACAGGCTTGCCTTTGAGAAAATCCTCAATGGCGAGCTGCCCAATGGCGACAAGATCGGCCAGGTCCAGAACCGGCAATCGGGGATCGACCTCACGTTCTCGATGCCCAAATCCGCCAGCATCCTTGCGCTCGTGTCGGGCGATCAGCGCATCCTCACAGCGCACTGGAATGCGGTGCGTGAGACGATGAGCTGGGTCGAGGGAAAGTTCGCCGAAGGGCGGACCTACGAGCGCACAAAGTCCGGCGAACCGGTGCGAACCGGGAATCTGGTCTATGCCATGTTCGCTCACGACACGAGCCGCGCGCTCGATCCGCAAGGTCACATCCACGTCGTCATCGCCAATCTCACCCGGATGGCGAACGGCGCCTGGCAGGCGCTCCACAACGGCCAGTTATGGAAGAACAACGCGGTGATCGGCGCCGCCTACCATGCCGCGTTCCGGGAAAAACTGGCGGAGCTGGGCTACGAGACGCGTATCACCGGCAAACACGGCCAGTTCGAAATCAATGGCGTCCCCAAGGAGGCGATCGACGAATTCAGCAAGCGGCGTGAAGCGATCGTCGAGAAGGCAAAGGAGCTGGGGCTGTCCTCTCCCGCGGCTATCGACAAGGTCACCACCAACACCCGCGATCCCAAACTCAACGTGGATGACCGGGACAAGCTTGCCGCCGACTGGCGCGATCGGGCAGCAGCCATCGGCTTCGACGGAAAGCAGGTCATCGAGGATGCGAAGGCGCGCGCGGGTGAGAAGACCGCTGATCACCTGCCCACGACCGCGGAGCGCATCCGCGAAACGGTATCGAACATCGCCAGCGCCATCGGCGACATGTTTCGGCCCCAAGATCCGCTCGTCTCACAAGGGCTCGACCGTCTCAGGCTGTCCCCCGACGCGTTGCGAACGCAGGCGGCGGTCGCATCTGCCATCCGTATCCTCGAGCAACGCGAAGCCGCTTTCCCGGCCGCTCAGATCACCAAGACGGCGCTCGATCTGGGGCTGAAGGGCGTGACGGCCGAAAAGGCTGATGCACGCGTTCAGCAGCTCCTGGAGGGCAACAAGCTCGTTCCCGGGAAATCGGACCGGGTCGATGGTGCAGTCATCCACGTCACGACGCCGCAGGGCCTCGCCACCGAAACGCTGATCCTCGCTCAGATCGACAAGGGCAGGGGGGCTGCAACGCCGATCATTCCTGCCGACAATGCCGTGGAACGGATCAATGCCGTTTCGCCCGACAAGCAGCTGAACACCGGCCAAATGGCCGCAGCCGTGCTGGGTCTATCGTCCACCGACCGGATTGTCGCCGTGCAGGGGATCGCGGGCGCAGGCAAATCCACGATGATCACCGCCCTTGCACGGGTGGCAGAACAGGAGGGGCACAAGGTGCTCGGGCTCGCCTTCCAGAACAAGATGGTCGGCGACCTGCGGGACGGAGCGGGGATCGAAGCACAGACGGTTTCCTCGTTCGTAAACACCTACGCCAAGGCGGCCCTGGCCGGGAAGGGCGAGCGCTATGAAGCAGCGCGCGGCGAGCTGAAGGGCACCGTGCTGGTCCTCGATGAAGCCTCCATAGTCGGAAGCGAGCCGATGAAGCATCTGGTCGGCATCGCCAACGCGCTTGGCGTCGAGAAGCTAATCATGATCGGCGACCGGCAGCAGCTCTCATCGATCGACGCCGGGAAGGCGTTCGCAATGGCCCAGGCTGACGGCATCGCTATGGTCCGCATGGACGAGAGCCTGCGCCAGCGTACCGACCAGCTGCGCACAATCGCGGCGTTGGCCAACCGCGGAGAGGTCCGCGGCGCACTGGAAGTGATGGGCGACAAGTTCAGGGCTAGCCCAGACCATATCAAGTCGGCGGCCGACCAGTGGCTGGCGCTGCCAAAGGACGAACGCGAGCGCACCATGGTGTTCGCTTCGGGGCGTGACGCACGCTCAGAGCTCAACCAGCGCATCCAGGCGGGACTGGGATCCGATGGTACCCTTGGGAAGGAGAGTATCACCCTCAGCGTGCTGGAGCGTGTCAACAGCACCCGGGAGGAGTTGCGCTACCCACACTCGCGCGGCAACGGGATCGATCTGCACCGCCGGATCGATGGGAATCTCAAGACACGACAGATGCTGATGGGGCCGGAACCCCTATGACAGAGATCGGCCTCCTCGCACTGGCTGCAATAGCGGTCTTCCTAGTCATTCTGGCCACCACCAAACGCGGCATCGGCACCCTCCCGGTCCGGGCGGCGCCGTTGATGACCAAGCGGGAACGGATCGTCTGCGCGATGATCGAGCGCGCGGTGCCTCATGCAAGGGTTCACGCCCAGGTTTCGATGGGTGCAATCCTGCGGCCCGCGCGCGGGATCGACCGCTCGCGCTCGATTAGCGTGCGCAATCGGTTCTCATCGAAACGGGTCGATTTCGTGCTCGAAGACCGGGCCAGCGGGGAAATCATCGCCATCGTTGAGCTCGACGACCGAACACATGACCGGTCAGCCGACAGGCAGCGGGACCGGATGACCGCACGGGCAGGCTACCTCACGATCCGCCTTGGCCCCGTCCGCCATACCTTCGACACCGTACGCCAGGCACTCATGGAGGCGCTCTCATGACTATTTACAGGAATTACACTGATAGGCTCGTCGCCCTATCAATAGGTTCCCTGGACGCGGAAAAAGCCCGCGAGCTGATCAGCAGAGACATCAATCCGGAATTTCTGTTCATCACAGGGCCGCGGGATGCTTGCGAACTCTTCGGGGAAACGGACGCCTTGACCCTGGAGAGGCTCTTTGGCGACGGTCGCCCTGACAGCGTATCTGGAACGTGTGCCACACTTCGGATCGACTTCCTCAATCCCACGAGCGGCTATTTCGATCTGATGCTGCCACTCGGGATAAGATTTTACGTACTCGACGCAGAGCTGCATCTGCAGGACGCCATGACGAAGCTGGGCATTCCGCCTTTCGTCTGGACGATCATCTGCACCACGGCGAACGATCATCCAATGAGCGCATATCGGCGCACCGTGATCATTCTCAATCAAGACCGAGCCGGAAACGATACCGGAGCCAGCCCGAGATGCAGAGGGTTCTTCAACCCCAATGTGTTCGCGCAGCTGGAGGATTTCATGGAGGAATCTCTCCGAAGGGAGATCGAGAAAGGGAGGTTTGAGTGAGTGCGAAGGCCAAGCACTATACAAGTCCATAGAATTATTGACGAAAGGACGAGACAATGAGCAACTGGAGTTTCGAGGACATGGGCGATTTCGCTGACGATGCCGCAGCCGAGCGCTGGGCCAAGCGCAACGATATCGACCTGCGCGATATCCGCACCACTGGCAATGGCAGGGGGGTGCGCCTTGAGGTCCGGCGATCATCGCTGGGCGACAACCGGACACACAACGACCTTCGCGACGGGCGAAGGACGGGGTGGTAGCCTTTTGCAGGCACCACGGGAAGGGAAGCGCAATGACCAACAGACATCTAAGCATCTGCCTACCGGTAGTGGTTGCTACAATCGCGGCGCCTGCGGCCGCAGAGACTGCACCAGCTTCGGGGGTGGCCAGCAGCATGGCCACCTTTGCCAAGCAACAGGCTGGAGCCAACGCCGAGGCTTCGGCCGCCGAAAAGCGAGCGCGCTATCTCGCCCGAAAGCGCTCTGGCAAAGCCGAATGCAGCGATTGTGAGACTTGTGCCCCGTGCGAGGCTTGTAAGGAATGCGAGGATCCCGCTCAACAAAGCAAACGCGAGGGGGACGCGACCTGAACGGGTCGCACAGCTATCGGAACAACGGACATGAACATCGCCGCGGGGATCAGCATCGCACAGTGCCCCAGATGCAGCCGATCAGTCGGCCCGTGGATGGAGCGGCGTATCACGCACATCTGTGCCTCGTGCAACGCACCGCTCATTCGCTTCAGGGCAAGCCGTAAGCTGAGGCTCTACCGCATCTTTCCAATTGCTGACCTGATCCGCATTACGGGATTGCTGGTATCGATTGCGGCCATCCTTTGCGCTGTTGCGCTTCCCGGTGGCGTAAGGACTGCAGTTTTCATGGTAGCCGCAGCGCTGCTCGCATTCGGCGCTGCCGATATCATTCAAGAGACTTTCGCGATGCGAGCCCAGCGGCGGCGAAACGATCTCGTCATTGGCGGGCCCAAAGCCCAAAGGTGGAGAGCTGTCTTACGACTGGCAGCCGGACTGACCTGCCTCATGCTCAGCGTCGTAGGGTTCATGATCTGGGCAAGCGTCACAACCGAAATGTGAGAAGCCAACCGTGCCAATGCCAAGCGACCAATTCCGCAATCATTGCCAGGATGACCGGTCTTTGGGCAGGCGATTATCGTCATCGACGACGGTGACCTTGTGCGGCTTGTCTCGCGTCCAACGCCACAGGACCAGATTGATATCTCTCTCGCCAGCCCGCGCAGCAAAAGACGGGACAATGATTCCAGCGCATCCGGCTCCGATCAGACGGTCTGCGAGTTCCCAGGTGGGCACGGGCTTGCGATCGGCGGCCAGCACTTCCCAGGCGCATGCGAGTTCGGCCCGCGTGACCAGAGCTGCTGCAAGACCTTCATCTGTGGTCAGATCGAGGATGTCACTGCAATCGATCCGGTAGCTGCACAGCGTCATTGGCTGCGCTTTGAAAGCGAAGCCCTGTTGTGCCTCGAGCCACGCGGTCTCAAGGCGCAGCGATGTGTAAAAGCATGCGGTACTTGGTCTGTTGAAACGACCGCCATGCATCCGGGCACCCTCGCCGGATTCGGGATCGAACGCCCAACCCGGGTGATGCGCGCGATATACCAGCCCTTCGAACCGCGTAACCGGCAGCGTCAAGCAAACCCGCCCTGTGCGATACGGGCGAGGTAGCTGCGGACGAGCTCGGCGCGTCCTTGACGAACCAATTCCTCGGCAGTTGCATCGCCCAGAGAGGGCAGGGGCTGCGAACGATACCACGCATAGGCCGCAAGCTCACTTCCGGTCCATGGGATCACGCGATTGATGATCTCGCTCATCTCGCGCAGCCGTGTCTGGGTTGACACACTGCCATACCGTGAGCTCTTGGAGACAGCATCGCGAGACAAGCCGGCCGCTGCGGCCAGTTCGGACTTGGTTATCCGCAACGCTCCGGACAGACGGTCAGGCGATACGCCATCCTTTCCCGTGATCTCGCTCAGAAATGCAGCCGATGCCATAATGCCTCACCAATTGCACCATATGCGTTCAATGTGTGCGGCAACCCTTGGGATGTCAAGGCTGATCCCAAAGAAGGCGCGAACATTGTGGGAGCTCGTCGCGGCCACGGACTACGGGATGCTGAAAGCGTTGGCTGGCTCACATGCCTTGCAGCGATGCCCGGAAGAGTGTTCGCGCATCCGCAGGTCCTACCGCCTTGTATTTCGTACATGCCGATGGCATTCACATGCGGCGACAGCAAGGCGCGAAGACCCGATTTCTGCGATGCGATAGGGAAAAACCGAGCGCAACCCATTCAATACAAACAGAAATGCGCCAGTTTGATAACATACATTATGTTAATACCGATACCTTAACTGCCCATGTAAACT
>LSKF01000110.1 GCA_001556995.1 Erythrobacteraceae bacterium CCH12-C2 | reverse complement strand
TGATGTCGTGGACGGCTCTCCACCCCGCGGGGTAATTTCTGCGGATCAGTCGGAGAGGAGAGTGACGATGGAGCAAGTATCGGTTGTTGGGCTGGATCTGGCCAAGTCTGTTTTCCAGGTTCACGGTGTTAACCCGCGGGGCGAAGCTGTTCTGCGGCGGAGGCTTTCTCGTGGTCAGCTACTGAAGCTGTTCGAGAAGCTGCCGCCGTGTCTTGTCGGGATGGAAGCCTGCGCTTCGGCTCACCACTGGGCGCGAGAGCTGGCGGCACTCGGCCACGAGGTCAAGCTGATGCCGCCGCAATACGTGAAGCCCTATGTGAAGCGCGGGAAGAACGATGCTGCCGATGCCGAGGCGATCTGCGAGGCCGTAACCCGGCCGACGATGCGGTTCGTCGGCGCGAAGTCGCCGGACCAGCAAGCGACCATGATGCTGCACCGGGTGCGCAAGATCCTCACCCGCCAGCGCACCCAGATCAGCAACGCCCTGCGTGCCCACATGGCCGAGTTCGGCATCACCGCAGCCATCGGACGCGGAGGCCTGGACCGGCTGATCGCGGTCATCGCCGATCAGGATGATGCGCGCTTGCCCGGCGAGGCCCGAGCGTGCCTTGCGGTGCTGAGCACCCAGCTGGAGATGGTCAAGGAGCAGATCCTCGACAACGATCGGCGCATCCTCGCCGATGCCCGCAAGACCGAGGCAGGCCGCAGGCTGATGAAGATCCCCGGCATTGGCCCACTGCTGGCCAGCGCGATCGTGGCCTGCGTGCCCGATCCTACCACCTTCGGCGGCGGGCGAAGCCTGTCGGCATGGATTGGCCTCACGCCGCGCCAGAACTCGAGCGGCGGCAAGGAGCGGCTTGGCAGCATTACCAAGGCCGGCAACCCTTACCTGCGCGAGCTGCTCGTGGTCGGTGCCATGGCAGTGGTGCGGCGAGCGAAGCAGGGCAGCACCAAGCGCCCCTGGGTGACGCAGCTGCTGTCGCGCAAGAAGCCCAAGGTTGCCGCTGTCGCGCTGGCGAACAAGAACGCCCGCATCATCTGGGCGATGTTGGCGAGTGGCGAGGCTTACCGGGAACCGGAGCTGGCAGCCGCCTGAGAGATCGCGCCCAAGGGCGCTACACCAGTTGGAGAGGGCAGACTGAACTGACGCAACAAGCCGGTTGAAACCGCCGGAGCAGGAGAACCCGTCCGACCCCAGCACTTCGAGTGCGTGCAACTGGGAGGGACCTGAACCGCGCGAATGGCATCAGGGCCAGCGGCCATGCAAAGCCGCGCAAACAGGCCGGACACATGGGCGCCACGACCAGCCAGCGCAGCGCAGAAATACCCTTGCCAACGGAGAGCCGTCCACACA
>LSKF01000109.1 GCA_001556995.1 Erythrobacteraceae bacterium CCH12-C2 | reverse complement strand
GAGGGCATAGCGTGGGAGGTACGCCAAGCAACGCTAAGGACGAACAATACCGGAACGGCGTGCAAGGGCATCACCTGCGGAGGCCGATGATGCCCAGCTCTTGCCACATCCACGTAAAATCATAGGTAGCCATTGGCTCGCCGACCCCGGATTTTGCTGCGCCATTCTCTATATATTTGAGCCAGTCGGCCACTTTCGCCCGGCCAGCCTTCGTGCGGGCCAGAGCGCGCGGCGTCTTGTTGCCAAGGGCAGGCACCGCTTCATCAAGCGTTTTGGTATATTCGCGTGTCAGCATATCATGAACGATGCGCTCCATTTCGTCCGGCGGGATATCGAGCGGCTCTTCCTGCGGAGCGCGGGCGGCGTCATCAGCCATGAACTGGGCCAGAGTCCGGATTTCGGTCATAGGTGTGCTCACGCAATCACCAAGCCATTCGCCCATTTGCGCAATCGCTTTCTCCGCACGGGCGGCACTATTGACCTCAACGATCAGTTTGCGTCCCGCCAACTCGACATTGGCGAAGACGGGTGTGCCGTCCTCCATGGTCGTCACAAAAGCCTGCCCGCCTTTGGCCGTTCGTGGTTTTCTCTCCTTCGTCACCGGCACCAGCCAGTTCCAGAATGTGTCGCTGGCAGGCTCCAGCCATTGTGCCGCGTTCAGCCTGCGAACCACGCTCTTGCCGATCACGCCCTTGGCCAGGGGGAAGACGATGCGGTGGAACACAAGATCATCGCCATCGGCGTTGACCATATCCGGCATGGTGCCAGGCATGGCTTTGCCCAGACAATCGAGCAGCCACATGTTCGTGAACATCGGGCCTGATGCCCGTAAAATAGCATCCCGGTCGGTCTGGTTTAGTTCGGAGGTGTCCTTTGCATCGTCCGCAAGCCGGCCAAACGCGTCGATCAGTTGTAGGGCGCCATCAGCGCTGAACGGCAACAGCGCGCCCGAGATGCCATGGCGACCGTTCACATCGACAACCCGTGCAGCGATCTTGTCCCAGTTGACGAGGGTCTGTGTCGCGCCGTGTTCGCGGACCGTGACTGGCGCAACATCCCGCAACAGATCACGCAAGGTCATCGACTGACCGGGGACGACCTCGCTAACCTCATAGAGCGACATCATCGTATCCCGCAGCGCGCGCATATAGGCCTTGTTCGGCGCCTTCTCGTTCCAGCCTCGGCGCTTGAGATAGTCATCGACCAGATTGCGACCGTCAGGTTCCAGTTCCTGTGTCAGCAGATCTTCAAAGGCGCAGCCCCATAGCGGCCCTTGCCAATGATCACCGATGATCTCGAATATGGCGTCGGGTTCGAGGCCGGTCGCTTCACATGCCGGACCGAGATGCGCGGACAGCATTTCATCCATCGCCTCGTCCCACGGAGCACGATCCGCATATTTCATCAGCCCGGACAGATCGTGAGCAGATTTCAATCTGGACATTCAGGCAGGCCTTTCCACGCCAAGGCGGCGCATTTCGCGATAGATGGTGGATCTGCCGATGCCGAGTTGCCGTGCTGCCTCTGTCGGCGAGATACGGGCTTCGACCAGTTTGATGGCCGCATCCACCTTGGACATGTCGAGCGGCTGACGGCCAGGCTGCTTGCCCTTGGCGCGTGCAGCGGCGATCCCATCGCGGGTCCGCTCAGAGATTAGCCGCCGCTCGAAATGGGCGATAGCTCCGAACACATGGAAGATGAGTTCGCCGGCGGCCGACGAGGTGTCGATTTTTTCCTCAAGACTCAGGAGGGCGATGCCTTGGCTGCGCAAAGTTTCGACTGTGGCGAGCAGTTCAGTCAGCGAACGCCCAAGCCGATCGAGGCGGACCACGGCGAGCGTGTCACCCTTGCGGGCATAGGCGATCAGTTCGGCCAGTCCAGGCCGCTCCATGCTTTTTCCCGATATTACATCGGTGAACACCTTGATGGCGCCGGCATTCTCCAGTCGCATGGTCTGGCCCGCCACATCCTGATCGCCGGTGCTGACGCGGGCGTAGCCCAGAATGCCGCCCATCTATCGTGTCTCCCAAACGGTCGTTCTGTGGACGCTCTGAAGGGCGACCGCTTCACCCCGCCCATAGCCGTCCACATACTATGTCTCTTTACTCATGGCTGTCCATAGGCGCAGTTGACCTTTTGTGGACGGGAATCGGCATGACGAAGCGCAAGCATCAACTCCTGACCGAGAGCGAGCGCAATCAGATCCTTGCCATCCCGACCGATCGCGACCACTTGGCTCGGCTCTACACCTTCGAGCCTGCGGACATCGAGATCATCGGCGCGCGACGGGAACGACGGAACCAGTTGGGCGTCGCGCTGCAACTCGCGCTCTTGCGCCACCCGGGCATCACACTGGCGCAGTTGATACAGAACAGGGGAGCGATGCCCCATGATCTCGCCGCCTTCGTCGCAGAACAGCTTGGCCTGCGCGTCACGGATCTGGCTGACTATGCGGCGAGGGACCAGACCATGACGGACCATGCTCGCGAGCTAGCCGCGCGCTTGGGACTGCGAGGGCCGACGCGTGCCGATATTCCGTTCATGATCGAAGCGGCCACGAAAACGGCATGGGCGACCGACAAGGGGATGACGATAGCGACCGGTGTTGTCACCGCCCTTCGTGAGGCCCGGATTCTGCTGCCGTCCATCTCCACCATCGAGCGTGCCAGCAGCGCGGGGCGCGCGCGTGCCCGCAAGCAAGCCGCCTATGCCCTGATCGACGATCTCAGCGCTGAACAGGTCCACGCCCTCGACCAGCTCTTTGACGACGCCGGGGGCATGAGCCAGCTCGCTTCGCTCAAGACCATTCCCATCGCGGCAAGGCCCGATCATATCCGCCAGATTCTCGACCGCCTGCGGCAAGTGCGGAAGATCGGCATCTCCCCGGACGTGGCTGGCCGCATCCACGCGGACCGCTTCCGGCAATATGTCCGGGAAGGCCGTGCATCGCCTGCCTATATGATCGAGCGATACGTTCCCTCCCGGCGGCGCGCCACGCTGGTTGCCTTCCTGCTCGATCTTGAAGAGCAGCTGACCGACAGCGCTCTGGAGATGGCGGACAAGCTGATCGGCAGCATCTTCACCCGCGCGAAGAATGCCCAGGCGCGTAGCTATGCCGCCACATCGAAGAACGTGGCGCGGCTGATGCTGATCTTTCGCAGAACGATCGATGCGCTGACCGATGCGGTCGATACTGGCGAAGATCCAATTGAGGTCCTGGACGCATCGGTCGGGTGGAACACCCTGATGAAGGCGAGGCCGGAAGTGGCGAGCATCGCGGAAACCGCCAACCTCGATCCGCTGACGGTCGCGGCCGACCGCTATGCGACGTTACGCAAGTTCGCCCCCGACCTGCTTGAGACGCTCCAGTTCAGGGCCGGAAAGGGCAGTGCGAAAACGATCGCTGCCATCGAAATGCTGCGCGACCTCAACAGGTCGGGCAAACGCGATCTTCCTACCGACGCTCCGATGCCCTTCCGTAAAGAATGGCG
>LSKF01000108.1 GCA_001556995.1 Erythrobacteraceae bacterium CCH12-C2 | reverse complement strand
TTCCGGCACGCCACCGCCGTGCACCTCATCTCGGCGGGCGTCGACGTCACGGTCACCCACATCTTCGCACCTCCTGATGCGACGCATCGAACATCAGGAGGAAAGATCATGTACGCTTCACACAGCACGGCCGATGACCGATTCCAGGCAGATCAGGCAGCCTTCGTTGCCGCTCTCGATCAGGCCCATGCCCGGTCCTATCACAGCTACTTCACGCAGTACGTCCTGACCGATGGCGAGGCCGGGTACATCGCGGTCGATGAAGGCGATTACCCGCTTGCCCTGCGGCTCGATCGCGATCCGTTTGACGCTCAGCATGTCGTCCAAGCGCAGTACATAGATCCCGTCGCGCAGGCGCGCCTGACCGTCACCCAGGTCAACCATCACTTCATCCCCATCGTGCAAGGTTGGCTCCATCGAGTCCCCCAGGACCCCGATAATCGACAGGTTGGAGGCCTTGCTGGCTGTGAGGCGGCGCAGCCATTTCTCATCGAAACCAAATTGGGCAGAGTTGCCTTCCGACCCGGCGAGCGCACCATATCCCGCTGATGCTTCCACATCGAGGATGGGAATGTGCACGAGGTCGACGTCAGGACTTGAGCGGCGCGCCGGGCCGCCGAGTACCTTTTCCTCCACCCCAAAAAAGCGGGCGAGGACCGTGCGGTCCTGTTCGTCCAGCTGCTTAGGGCTACCGCGCCGGATGAACTGCTGAATGTAGGCAGCGTTGCGCCCGAGCAGCCGCGAGATCTCAGAATAGTTGCACCCACGCTTCTTGATTAACTCGTCGAGAGCCTTGCGTGCGTCGTCCATGCTGCCATCCCATATCGCGCCAGTCTAGGAAGTTATCTTCGAATATCTAGGAGGCGTTCCTAGCCGGATCAAAAAAGGGGCGCAATCGAATTGCGTTAGGGCAGCGCTGGGACTTCGCGAGCATAGTCGGCAATTGGCCTCCTCATATCCTCGCGCGGTTCACGTTCCTTGATTGCGCTTCGCCGGCATCCCGTTGCGCACAGGCCAACCATAAGCTCGAGAGCTTCCCAATTCTCGCAGCAGCTCGCCTACGCCTCAAAACCCTGATCGGTGGAGTCGATGAGATGGGCCACCTCGGCCAGCACCCGCGCGGCCCATTCGGGGCGGCAGATCAGCAGGTCGGGCATGTAGGTGTCTGCCTGATTGTAGACCAGCGGGCTGCCATCGATGCGCGAGGCGTGGAGGCCGTGCGCCAGCGCCACCGCGACCGGCGCGCAGCTGTCCCATTCGTATTGCCCTCCGGAGTGGAGATAGACTTCCGCCTCGCCCCGCACCACGGCCATCGCCTTGGCGCCGGCGCTGCCCATCGGCACCAGCGCTCCCCCGAGCGCGGCGGCAACTGCTTCGGCCTCGCGCGCGGGCCGCGACCGGCTGACGAGAAAGCGCGGCGGCCCGGCCATCGCGGGGAGCGCCTGCGGCCGGTCGGAACGCAGCACGACCCCGCCACCCAGCCCCGGCAGCGCGACCGCGCCGACAGCGGCGACGCCGTCGATCGCGAGCGCGACGTGCACCGCCCAGTCGTCCCGCGCCTCGCCATATTCGCGCGTGCCATCGACCGGATCGACGATCCACACCCGTGACTTGCCGAGACGCGCCGGGTTGTCCTTCTCCTCCTCCGAGAGCAGACCGTCCTCCGGGCGCAGGTGCCGGATGGCGTGGCACAGGAACTGGTTGGCGGTTGCGTCGCCCGCAGCGCCGAGCACCCTACCATCGAACATTTCGCTGGCGCGCACGTCGAGAAGGATTCGCCCAGCGGCTTCGGCGAGCCGCGCGGCCAGTTCACTATCGGTCATTCACTCATTCCTCCGGGCGCTGCCGTCTGCCCGCGTTTGACATCAGTGCCCCAGTGGATGCCGCTCCAGGCCCGTTCGTGGAAGTAATAGAGCACCATCTTGGTCAGCACCTCTGTCAGCGCGATCGCGCCGGCGGCCTTGGCGGAGCTGGTAAACAGCCAGCTGAGCAGAAACGTATCGATACTGCCGAGCACGCGCCAGCTGACCGCCTTTGCGATCGAGCGACTATGCGCTTCGCGTCCACTGAACAAAAACATCGCCGCCCCCTTTGCCGCGCCTACTTCAACGGCAGGATCTGCCGGATGATGAATTGCGCCGCCTCTTCTGGCGCCATGTCGACGGTGTTGACCCTGATCTCCGGGTTCTCCGGCGCTTCGTAAGGACTGTCGATCCCGGTGAAGTTCTTGAGCTGGCCCGAACGCGCTTTCTTATAGAGGCCCTTGACGTCGCGCGCCTCGGCAACCTCCAGCGGGGTGTCGACGAAGATCTCGATGAACTCGCCTTGCGGAAGCATCGCGCGCACCATCTCGCGTTCGGCGCGGAAGGGGCTGATGAAGGCGGTCAGCACGATCAGACCGGCATCGGTCATCAGCTTCGCCACCTCGCCCACGCGGCGGATGTTCTCGATCCGGTCGGCCTCGGTGAAGCCGAGGTCGCGGTTGAGCCCGTGGCGGACATTGTCGCCATCGAGCAGGAAGGTGTGGCGGTTCATAAGGAACAGCTGCTTTTCGACCTCGTTGGCGATGGTCGACTTGCCGCTGCCCGAAAGCCCGGTGAACCACAGCACCCGCGGGGTCTGGTTCTTCATGCCCGCGTGATCCTCGCGGGTGATCGCGACCGGCTGCCAGTGAACATTGTCCGCGCGGCGCAGGTTGAACTCGATCATCCCGGCGGCGACCGTCGCGTTGGTGAACTTGTCGATCAGGATGAACCCGCCGAGCTGCCGGTTGGCGGTGTAAGATTCGAAGGCGATCGGCCGGTCGGTGGCGAACTCGGCCACCCCGATGGCGTTGAGGCCCAGCGTCTTGGCCGCCAGGTGCTCGAGGCTGTTGACGTCGATCTCGTATTTGGGCGGCTGGACCGTGGCCGTAACCGTCTGCGTGCCGAGCTTCAGCCAGTAGCCGCGGCCCGGCTTCAGCGCCTCCTCGTCCATCCACACGAAGGTCGCGCAGAACTGGTCGGAGGCCTGCGGCGGATCGCCCGCGGCCGCGATCAGGTCGCCGCGGCTGCAATCGACCTCGTCGGCGAGCGTCAGCGTGACTGACTGGCCCGCCACCGCCTCGTCGAGATCGCCGTCGAAGGTCACGATCCGCGCGACCGTGCTGGTCTTGCCCGAAGGCACGATCCGCACCGCGTCGCCCGGACGGATCGTGCCGCTGGCGATCTGCCCGGCGAACCCGCGGAAGTCGAGATTGGGGCGGTTGACCCACTGCACCGGCATGCGGAACGGCTGGGCTTGCGCGGCTGCCGCATCGACCTCGACGGTCTCGAGATGCTCGATCAGCGCCGGTCCGTCATACCACGGCGTGTTGGCCGAGGGCGCGGTGGTGATGTTGTCGCCCTTGAAGCCCGAGATCGGGATCGCGGTGAAATCGGCGATCCCGATGCTCTTGGCGAAGCTGCGATAGTCGGCGACGATGTGTTCGAAGGTGGACTGGTCGTAGTCCACCAGGTCCATCTTGTTCACCGCCAGCACCACATGGCGGATGCCGAGCAGGTGGACGAGGTAGGAATGCCGCCGCGTCTGCTGCAGCACGCCCTTCCTCGCATCGATCAGGATCACCGCGAGGTCGGCGGTCGAGGCGCCGGTCACCATGTTGCGGGTGTATTGTTCGTGCCCGGGCGTGTCGGCGACGATGAACTTGCGCTTTTCCGTCGTGAAGAAGCGATAGGCGACATCGATGGTGATGCCCTGCTCGCGTTCGGCGGCGAGGCCGTCGACCAGCAGCGCGAAATCGATTTCCTCGCCCTGGGTGCCGTGCCGCTTGCTGTCGCTTTCGAGCGCGGCAAGCTGGTCCTCGAAGATCATCTTGGAATCATAGAGCAGCCGGCCGATCAGCGTCGATTTGCCATCATCCACGCTGCCGCAAGTGATGAAGCGCAGCAAACTTTTGTGCTGGTGCTGGTCGAGATAGGCGTCGATGTCCTCGGCGATCAGCGCGTCGGTCTGGAAGCTGGAGGGGGTGTTCATCAGAAGTAACCTTCCTGCTTCTTGTCTTCCATGCTCGCCCACTGCCCCTTGTCGATCGCGCGGCCCTGACGTTCGGATCCGGTGGCGAGCAGGTCGGTCAAATCCCGGCTGTCTTTAAAGTGCAGCATCGCAAAAGGCTGCTGCGCTGCGTGGCGCCCTTTGCGGGCCGAACACTGCATCATCGATGAGTTCTTGCTTACCGAATCGAGCATCAACGGACTCTTCGCCTCGGCTTCGGCCTTGGGCGAAAAGTGTAACCTATCGGCGTAAAGCCGTTCGATCTCTATCAGACTGCGCATCGGCTTTCAGCTATAGCCTACTGTCCGTGCGGCAAGCAATTTTGCCTTTGTCTGCCGATGGTGAGGCTTCTCGTCGGCTTGGAACAGCACTTGAGGCTGTTCGCGCGGGAAGTGCCTGGGCGGGTTCGTCGCGGAAGCCTGTTTGAGGCCCTAAAGTGCGTGCACCCACGAGGAGCACCGGCGATGCGTTTGGCGTGAAAGCGCCGACACTCGGTACAAAGGTGGTGCAGTTGGACCGGGCAGGCGCGTGACCAGCATCGATGCCGTGCGAGCGATCTTGTGGGCGCGGCGAATCCCGGGAGGTGCAGCACCGCCTACACCCTTGATGAAGCGGCTTAATGAATGAACGAACGGCACCTAACGACTATGTAAAGATGGCAGAAAAGGCTCATAGCAGATTCAGGCGATGCGTACGCGCGGGTTCTTGAAGCGGGCCGGTGCAGCAGGTGCGCGAGCCCATCGAAAAGTCAGTGGAGGATCCCCTCAATGCCATTTGATCTAGGATACGCGCCGGTTCGATCGCGCCTTTCACGCCCAGGCTACGATGGCACCAGTCTTCAGGAGGTTGCACTGCGTTTCGGCTCAGAAGATGCTTGTCTTGAACATGTGATGCACACACGGTTCGGCCAGGGCCTCCCTTGTCACAAGTGTGGCGGCGTCAGGAGCTGGCACCGCCGAAAGAGCAAGCAATATGTACTGGATTGCTGCGGTGCACTTGTTTCGCCGCTTGCAGGCACTGTTTTTCATCGCACCAGGCTGCCCCTTCGGCTCTGGTTCTATGCGATGCTGCACTTTGCCAATTCGCACGAGGGTGTGAATGCAGGTTTTCTCGAGCGCCATCTCGGGATTAGCTATCGCGCGGCCTTCCTCATGGCTCATAAGATCCGATGGCATATGTCCGAGTTGGGACGCATGACACCAATTGCTTCGCCAGGACAGGATATCGAAGTGAGGGTGGAGAACCTGCGCCGTGTACGCTCAGGCACCTCCGGCCAAAATCGTGCCAATATCCTGTTCGCCGCACGGGACGGCAAGGTCGATTGTCAGGTAATCGGTTCTTCCCGTCAGAGATTTGCGCTCCAGGCTGTTGCGAAAATGGTGCCTGGTCACGGCGATTTGCGCACGACCTGCTACCGCACGCACCGGCTGTTTTCCGATTATGGTTCCCGGCCACCGCGAGCAACCATGCTCCCGTGCTACTTCACGGACCATCCTCAAGAGTCAGATGCGATCAAGGGCTTCCTATCCTATTTCCTCTGGCCCTTCCAGACGCACCACAAGTATGCATCGCGTACGCATCTATGGCTCTACCTCGGTGAATTTCTGTTCCGCTACAATCGTCGAAATCGGTCGGCGCAGACCTATTGGGACATGATTAGCGCCTTCCCTGATTTGACCATAGGGTATGGCCTGCCGCTTGGCACCCAAGCAACCCGGGAGAACTGAAATGGCAGGGAAGTCAAAGCCCCTCGGAATTGCGCAGTTCTTCGAGCGGTTTCCGAACGAAGAATCGTGTCTGCAGCACATTTTCGACGCTAGATTTGGGACCCATTCGCCTTGCCCGGGCTGCGGAAAGCATGGTCACTGGTCGCGGATCAAGGGTACCAAGAAATGGCGGCATGCCTGCGGAAAACACGTTTCGCCGCTCAAGGGCACCGTTATGTATCGGTCCAACCTATCGCTTATGGCATGGTTTTATGCCTTTTTTCTGTTCTCCAACACGTCGACCGGAATGCGCGCAGGATTTATCCGAAGGCAACTTGGGATCGGTCACAACAGCTCGCATCGGCTCTGCAGGATGATCAGGGTGCACATGGCAGCTATGGCGCGACCAGATAAGCTTGGGGGCGAGGGCAAGACCGTCCATATTGATGAGGTGCATCTCCGCTACATTGCTAGTACTGCAGGGAAGCCGAACGATGCCGTTATCGTTTTTGGATTGGCATGCGAGGGTAAGGTTTTGTCGGCAATAGTGCCAGACCGAACGTCAGGAACCCTCATTCCGAACATTGTCGCCCGTGTCATGCCCGGTTCAAAGGTCGTGACCGACATGCTGCCAGGCTACCGGACGCTGGGCCAGCATGGTTTTGATCACGTCCAAGTCAACCATTCCGTCGCCTTTCATGACTTTAGGGGCCACTCCACCAACCATATCGAGGCCTACTGGTCGACAGTCCGCCGTATGCTCCGTTCAGCAAGGCAAGTTTCGCGAATACATATGTGGAGTTTTCTTGCAGAAATCGAATTTAAGTATAATCGGCGTCAAGAAAAAGAGGCCATATTCGAAGAGCTTATATCGAATTTCCCGTATTATGACTCAGAAGAGAATCGCGTTCTCGAATCGCGTTTTGATTGGTCCCCTATGGAGGACAATTGAGCCATAAACGATTGAGGCCTGTGAAAGACCAGCTCAGTTTCTGATACCTTTTCGCAAGGCAGAAGGGCTGAAGATCGCGTAACCACTGTAATCCGCGCGCGAAGCTTTGTCTCATAAGTGCATGGTGACAACAAGTTCGGCAATCCGTGCACTTGCCATGCCATCGCCATAGGGGTTGTGCGCGCGGGCCATGGCATCATAAGCGCTTTGGTCGTCCAGAAGACGTGAGGTTTCCGCTGCAATTACAGCAGCATTCGCGCCCACCAATCGCGCGGTTCCTGCCGCAACCCCCTCGGGGCGCTCGGTCGTGTCGCGCATCACCAGAACCGGCTTGCCGAGGCTCGGGGCCTCCTCCTGGATCCCGCCCGAATCCGTGAGGACGACGTCGCTCGCGGCCATCATCGCAACGAAATCGAGATAGTTCAGCGGGTCGATCAGCGCGATGTTGTCGAACCCGGACAGCGCCCGGCGGAGCACCTCGCCGACGTTGGGATTGGGGTGTACCGGGCAGATGATCGCGACATCGGGCCGCGTCGCAAGCGATTGAAGTCCCTGCGCGATCTGCTGCATCCCGGCGCCGAAGTTCTCGCGCCGGTGCGCCGTGACCGCGACGATCCGCTTGCCCGCGAAACGTTCCTTCAGGGGTGCGATCATCGGGGCGAGCGAGGGGTCTGCGGAGATCCTTGCCTGCGCGAACAGCAGCGCGTCGATCACCGTGTTGCCGGTGACATGGATCGCGCTCTGGGGCACGTTCTCGGCGCGCAAGGCCGCAGCGGCGGTTTCGGTCGGGGCGAAGTGGCAATCGGCGATCACGCCGGTGACCTTGCGGTTCACCTCCTCGGGCCAGGGCGAATAGATGTCACCGCTGCGCAGGCCCGCCTCGACATGGCCGACCGGAATGCGCCGGAAATAGCACGCAAGACTTGCCATCATTGTGGTCAATGTGTCGCCATGTACCAGCACACGATCAGGCAACAACCCGTCCAATACCTCCCCAAAACGCGTCAGAATGCGGCTTGCCAGACCGTCGAGCGACTGGTCGGGCTGCATCAGGTCGAGATCGACGTCGGGCGTGATCCCGGACAGCGCCAGCACGGAATCGAGCAGCTCGCGGTGCTGGGCGGTGACCACCACCTTGACATCGAACAGGCCGGTCTCGCGCAGCGCGAAGACCACCGGGAACATCTTGATCGCCTCGGGCCGGGTGCCGAAGGTGACCACGATGCGAGGCCTGCCCCCGCCCGGCGTTCGCTCGCTGCTCACAACCGCAGCATGCCTCGCGTGTCGAACACGAGCTTGCCGACCAGGTCTTCGTGGCCGAGATGCTTGAAGGCGGTGTGATCGACCAGCACCACCACAATCTCGGCCTGCCTCAGGCCTGCGTCAAGGGTGACCAGCCGCGCTCCCGTGCCTTCGAGCGCCTTGGGCAGTTCTTCGGTGAAGGGCTCGACCACCAGGATGCGCTCCCCGTGGGTATGGGAAAGCGCTTCGGCGATCTCCAGCGCGGGGCTTTCGCGGAAATCGTCGATGTCGGGCTTGAACGCCAGTCCGAGCAGCGCGACCGTGCCTCCTGGCACCGCATCGAGCAATGCGCGGATCTTGCCTTCGGTGTGGACCGCCTTGTGGTCATTGACCTCGCGCGCGGTGCGCACCAGCCGCGCGGCCGAGGGCGCGCCCGCCACGAGGAACCACGGGTCGACCGCGATGCAATGCCCGCCCACGCCGGGGCCGGGCTGGAGGATGTTGACGCGCGGGTGGCGGTTGGCGAGGCGGATCACCTCCCACACGTCGACCCCGATCACGTCGGCGATCATCGAAAGCTCGTTCGCGAACGCAATGTTCACGTCGCGGAACGAGTTCTCGACCAGCTTCACCGTCTCGGCGACGCGGGCGGTGGTGTAGAGGCAGTCGCCCTTGACGAAGCTGGTATAGAGCACCGCCGCGCGCTCGGCGCAGGCCGGGGTGACGCCGCCGATCACGCGGTCGTTGTGGACGAGTTCGTTGACGATCCGCCCGGGCAACACGCGTTCGGGGCAATAGGCGAGCGCGATGTCCGCCTCATCGTCGCCGCCGTCTTGGGGCACGACCAGATCGGGACGCATTTCGCTGATGATCTGCGCCACCCTCTCGGTGGTGCCGACCGGCGAGGTGCTCTCGACGATCACGCAGGCGCCGGGCAGGATCCTGGGCGCGATCGCGCGCGCGGCGGCCTCGACATAGGTGATGTCGGGGGCGTTGTTTTCGCCCAGCGGGGTGGGCACGGCGATCATGTAGAAGCTCGCGGTCGGCACCTCGGTCGATGCGACCAGCGTCCGCGCGGTGATCGCATCGTGCACCAGCTTGTCGAGATCGCGCTCCTCGATATGGACGCCGCCCGCGTTGACCGTGTCGACCACGCGCTGCGACACGTCGACCCCGCACACGCTCCACCCGTAGGAAGCGAGCAACGCGGCGGTGGGCAGGCCGATATAGCCGAGGCCAATCACCGCGACCTGATGATCGGGCGCGGGATGCGCGAGGGCCTTGCGCCCGAGCGCCGCTGTGGCATCGAAAGGAGCGTTCATGCGGTCTTCGTCCCGGTGTCCGGGACGGGTGATGGCCGCAAAGGGCTTAAAATCGCGTTAGGCTTGCCGCGATTTTACCATCATCTCTTGGTTAGACGCGACGCCGCTGCGGGTTCATCAGGGACCTGACGCACCAGGAGACCTGAAGATGCTCACCGAGCAAAGCCTGCCGATCAAGCGCTGCGCGATCTACACCCGCAAGAGCACAACGCAACGTCTCGCGCACGATGTCAATTCGCTGGTCACCCAGCGAGAGATCTGCAGCGCCTACATCAAGAGCCAGCAATACAAAGGCTGGGTTGAACTGCCACAGCACTATGACGATGGCGGACACTCCGGTAGCGGACTTGAGCGCCCGGCGCTATCCCGTCTGATGCAGGACGTCGAGGCGGGGGAAGTCGACGCGGTGGTCGTCTACAAGATAGACCGACTTACCCGTAGTCTGCTCGATTTCGTCCGTCTGGTCGAATTGTTCGACCGGCAATCGATCACGCTCGTGTCAATCTCCCAAGCTTTTGACACCTCCGACAGCATGGGCCGGATGATTCTCAACGTGTTGCTCACCTTTTCGCAGTTCGAGCGCGAACTGATTGCCGAGCGGGTCCGCGACAGCATCCGTACCCGAAAACGTCATGGACGCATCCACGGCGGCCTGCCGCCATTTGGCTATGTCGCTGGCAAGGACGGCCTTCGTGTGGATGAAGCTGAGGCCAGGATCGTGCGCTTCATCTTCGCCGAGTTCCTGAGGACCCGGCGATACACTTCGGTGATGACGGCCGTGCGCGAGGCAGGCTATTGCAGCTCGGTCAAGCTGTCGCGTGGGGGTCTCGCGCGCGGCGGCACCCCGATGTCGCCCGTAACCGTATACGGCATCCTTCGCAATCCGATTTATGTCGGCCAGATCCGCGGCCACAGCACAACCTACCAGGGCGTCCATGATCCGCTGATAAGCCAGGAAACATGGGCGGCGGCCCAAGCATTGAGCGAGGAGCGCAAGAAGCGCTCGCCTCATGCCAAGGAGACCCATCACTTTCTTGCCGGCTTGCTGTGGGATGATCTTGGCAGGCACATGCTGCTCGATCTCAACTGGCAGCGCGGCCGGACCTATTGTGCCTATGTGTCGAGCAATGCGGCCTGGTCGCAGGTCGAGTTCCGCCGTGCGTATCGTTGCAATGCGGATAATCTTGACCGGACTGTTCTGGCTGCGGTTGGCGATTTCCTCAGTGACAGGGCCAAGCTCAGGGCAGCATTCAAGGGTCTCGGCATTTTCGGAGATGACCTCGACCAGTTGGCCCATCGCGGGAATCCTTCACATCATCCGCTGCCTTTGCACTTGCCCCTTTCGCATCTCTTGTCGCGGCGTTTAATCGCCGCCGCCAACCGTGAAAATCTCGACCATGGTGCTGCGTTCCTCGCGAGGCGGCCTTGCGGCTGGGTGTGGGGATTACTGGGAGAGCGCGCGCGACTGCACACCGCGCGACCAGTCGAGCGAGGCCGACATGCCGGGCGACATCGAGGCGGCGAGCACATTCTCGATGAAGGCCGTCTTCTCGATGATCTGCATGATCGCGCCGACCTTCAGATGCGTGTTGGCCTGCCGGTCTGCGAGCGCCTGCCGTACGACATTGACCTGGCCTTGCCACATCGCGATCTTGGCTTCGTCGGCGCCGATGAAGCTCGACATCGAGCGGCCGGATTCGCTGACGATCCGGTCGAGCACCGCGAACAACAGATCGACACTAGCGATCTCGGCGAGGGTCTCGCGGTCATCGGTCGGCATGCCGCGCCCGTAGGCCGCCTGAACGGTCAGGATTTTGTAGAGCGGGATCGAGGCGACCTGGAGCAGTTCCTTCTGTGCCTCGGTGATTGGGGTGACGGCGAGCAGTGCCGCAAGAGCTTTGGTCTTCCCGGGCTCGGCACAAAAGCGCGGTCCGCCGAAGTCGCCCCATTGCAGGCAAGGGCCTTCGATAAATCCCGTGCGCTCGCAGCTCGCCGCATGGAACCGTGTGCAATCTTCTTCAAAGCCCGAACCGAATTCGCTGCACCAATAGATGTAGCGGGTCTGTGTCTCGACCGCGACGTTGAGCGGGATCGCACAGCTGCGCGTCTCCTCGCTCGCCGTGTATTCGCCCTGCATCGGTGCCATGTTGGCGGCGGTGGTCGACAGGACCGTCTTGAAGCGCTTCAGACGCTCCATGTCGGCACCCAGGCCGTCGGCGAGCGTCATCGGCATGGCAGCCAGCAAGCCCTGGATCTGCAGGAAGCGCTCGTCGGCAAGGTCCCAGCCCGCCGCTTTGTAGATCGACTTGATCGCGCGCTCGTCGCTGTCGCCGCGCCCCAGCGGCGAGAAGGTCGTGAGGCCATAGAACACCCGCACGAGCCGGCGGCCTTCCTGCAGTTCGGCCTGGACATGCTGCCATTCTGCGGCCTGTTCGCCGATCCGTGGCAGGAAGCGCGCGCTGCGCGTTTCGGAAAGGCTCGTGGTGCGCATGAACTTGAACCCGGCCTTGGCGGCCGCCGCCTCTTGATCGGGATAGACGAGGCACAGCATCGTTGCCGCAGGACACGGAAAGCGCAGCTTGTCGGTGAAGAGATCGCCGATCAAACGCGCGCATTCCCAGGGTGCCCAGCGCGCCGGCGTGTTGCGGACCGAAAAGTGGCGCACATCGAAGGCGTCAGGGTAGATCGTGCCGATCTCCGGTACGCCGTCGTGGAGCTTGCCAGTCGGCCGGAAGCGCTCGGTGGCAAGCCGCATCCGGTCTTCCTGCACGATCAGCTCGATATCATGCCGGATCGCTTGGGCCGCGATCGCATCGTGCGGATTATAGGCAAGGGCATCTTCCTGCTGCGCGGTCGTGGGGGACGTGAGGTCATCGATAATGGCGATGAGATCCTCCGGCCCCACTTCGACGACGCCAAGGTTCAGCGACTTGAGCATGGCCATGAGGCCGTCGCGGGTTTGCCGCAGTTCCTCATTGCTGACCGCTTTCGCAGCCGGAACGCCAACAGAGACAATCACCTGATGGTGGCGGGCATGGAAGGGCGCATCGGCAGAGCCTGATTTCCACACCAGGCCATAGAGGCGCTTGGCGCGGTGGCGCGCAATCGCCTCATAGACCCCGCCCTGAAGATAGCGCGGCGCAAACCACGGCGCGATGATCCGGCTGATGCGCGGGGAAGCAAGGTGCAGCACCTGCAGGCATGAGCCGGGTGGCAAACCTTCGGAGAAGAACTGCCCTAGGATCTCGCCCGTGCGCTCGTCGGCCCCAATGAGTGGTGTGACCGACAAGACGAAGCCCTTGGAGCGCGCATTGAGGTAGAGCCGGTTTGACGGATCATAGACCCGGTAGGGCAGCCAGTCCGAGAGCTGATCGATCATCAGGGCCGGGCGCGCTGGTTCGGAATGCTCGGCATCGCCCAACAGCCCAGCAAGGACCCGGTCCACGATCATGTTGAGGCGCTGGACCATCAATTTTGCTCCTTTTCGGGCTGAGCCTTGCTGGCGGCTGCATCGCGCTTGGCCGCCTCGATCGCTTCGATGCTCGGGAAGGTGAGCGGCGCGCGGGTGTTGGAAAGCCGGGGGGCTGGGTCATGCGGGGACGCGGTCGCATGGAGCCCCCCGGCCACCGGTGCATCAGCACCGGTCGCAGTCTCGTCCTCCGGGGAGGGGGATACCGGCGGCGAGACCAACGGGAAAAGGTCGGAGTGGTTGTCGGGCTGGATGAGGAATCCGGCGTCAGGGGTGCTCTGGTCTGCTTGGGCGGTGCTGGCTTCGTCCATGCTGTCAGCCGCGAGCATGTTGTCTGTCAGCGCACCGGATTGCGCGGTGGCCTGCACCGCCTTCAGCTGCCGTTTCAGCTGCCGCATCAGCGGCGGTGCGGACTCTTGGCCAGGCTTGCGGCGCAGTTCGGCCGCCCAGCGCGGGTTCTCGATCACGGCCCAGGCGACAGCCTCGTCGTGCAGCGTTCCTGCCTCATCGACCCGCGCCGGGAACACGATCTTCAGCGTGCGCTCGGATGTGCGCGCCTGATCGCCCGCCGCGACAGCAATGGCTGGACGCATCGCGTGCTGCGGGTTCTTCTCGGCCGTCATGTCGCTCGTCGCGCGGGCATCGAGGACATGCGAGGGTGCACAGTCGCCCTTGGGCGCGCGGCACTGGAACGAGCCTTCGACATTGGTGCCAAACGTCGCGCAGGCGCTCGCCGTCAGGGCAAGACCGGCGCAGGCGAGGAAACGGAAGGGGAGCCGCATGGATCTATCCTTTTGTATTGGAGGTCAGCGCCGGTGCAGAGGGGCGCAGGAATTCGCGGAGCACGGCCGCCGGGCGGTAGCCCTCGAGCACTGCGCCATCGGAAGGGCGCACGAGAACGGGCGTGCCGGTAAAGCCATTGGCCTTGGCGAAGGCCTCGTTGGCATCGAGACCGCTGGTGTCGCAGGGCTTGGGATTGACGAGCGCGCCGCCCGAATAGGCGAGCCGGAGCGAGAGTTCGGGGCGCGGGGCGCACAGCACCCGCTCGGCGTCGCGGCGGCTCTCGGCCCCGAAGATCGAGATCGGTCGCTCCTCGACCCGCGCACCGATCGCTTTCAGCTCCTCTTCGAGCTTCTTGCAGTAGCCGCACTGGAAATCGGAAAAGACCACGACCTTCGGCCCGTTCACAGGGCCCCAGGTGATTGCGCCATTGGCCGGAAGACCCGCGAGCGATACTTTCTTGGGTGCCGTGCGCGCCGCGGCCTGAGGGGCTTTCTCGGCTGCCGCAGCGCGGGGCGCGCCTGCCGTCAGAAGATCTGGGTTCAGTTCAAGCAGCCGGGCCGCCGTCAGATCCTGACGCGCTTCCATGTCATAGACCCGCCCGATCACGAGATAGCGCGCCGCCCGATCGACGTAGAACAGCGTCGACTTGGAGGCGACTTCGCACAGGCTGCCAAGACCCTCGCAAGCGATCCTGTCGATCGGGGTCTTGGGCAGGCGCAGCTTGAGGGCGGCCCGCACGGTGTCTGTATCTGGCGCTTTCATGGGCGAGGCGAGGCTGGCGACGGCCCAGCCTGTTGCGGCCGAAAGGGCGATCATCCCGGCGATCCCGGCTGCTGGCTTGATCCAGCGCATGCGCCGCTTGTGGGGGGATGGGTTCGTTTCGCTGGTCATTGGGAATTCCTCACGAAGACGCCGTCGAGAAACACGATCTCGACCGCGATGCCGGTCGGCATCTCGACGACAGGTTGGTATTGTTCTGCGCGCTCGATGAGGTAGCGGCTGACCGTATCGGCCGCTTCGCCCGCGCCCTGGCCGAGGCCGCCTGCCAGAATGTCGGTGGCAGAGAGCTGCTCGCGCTGCTGGCCTGCACCGAGCTGGCCGGCGAAGATGCCATTGGCGTTGGCCGAGAGCCCGCGTCCGAACCCGCCGACGATCCCGGCCAGCAGCGCCTGGCTCACAAGATTGCCTTCGCGGCTGACCACGCGCCCACGCACCCCGGACTTGCCGGCAAAGCTGATGAAGCCTTTGACCTCGCTCACGGCGACCCGGCCACCGGGCTGGTCGCAGGTCATGCGGGCAAGCTTCACATAGACCTTCTCTGAAGAGAGATCGCCGCGCGCGGCTCCATTGACGATGCAGCCTTCGATCCGCGTCGTCAGGACCTTGCCGTTCTGCATCACCGAGCGCGCGGGGCCCGTGATCCGTAGCACGACGGGAAGCGGATCGGTCTGGCTCGACACCCCCGCCGAGGCATCGACACCCACGATCACACGCGCCGGCGCGTAGGAATTGGGCGGCAGATAATCGGGGGAGTCCTCGACCACGACGGGAGGCTTTTCAGGCCTCGCCGTGCGCGGTCCTGCAGTGCCTGTCTTCTCGGAAGCAAAGCTCATCAGTTTGACCTCGCCTGGCGCGAAGGCGGGAACCGCGTTCTCGCTCGTTGCACTGGCCGACCGGGTGGTCGCGACCCCGGTGCCGCGGGCGTCGTAGCCACCCGCCTGCGGGCCATAGGCCGGCGGCGGAGCAGCAGGGAGCGGGGCAGGCGGCTGACTGGCAAGCCGGGTTCTGAGCTCGGCATTCTCGGCCGAGATTGCATCGATCGCCGCCTGACCGTCGGTACGCATCGCCTGGTTCTCGGCCTTGAGCGCCGCCAGCTGCTCTTCGATCTCGCTGCGCGGTACGCTCGCATCGCGCAGCGCCTTCTGCTCGCGGGTCACTGCATCGATCCGGTTGCTGTAGGTCGCAACGAACTCGCGGTTGGCGAGGTCGCGGTTGACGACGCCGGCCGTATCGATGGTCTGTGCAGCGTCAGGATCACTGCCGGCGGGTTTGTCGTCGCCGCCAAGAATGAACCAGCTGCCGCCCACGAGAACGAGAGCACCGATTGCGCCCATAAGCAGCTTCTGGCGGCGCGCTGTGCGGGCGTTGAGCTCGGCGACCGGCGAAGGCGCGGGGTGTTCCGCTTGTTCCGGATGCGAGGCAGGTGCGGGTGCCGTATCGCTCATTGTTCGGACCCTCCGTTCGTGCCGACGATGAAGGCGATCGTGCTGCTGCCTGGACCCAGAACAGGATTGACGATCGTCACTGCCAGCGTGTCGGCAGGGGCAATGTCGCGCTCGGCCAGGGTCACCTGCGCAGCGCCGCGATTGGCAATGCGGATGACCTTTCCAGCAAGGCTCACTCCGCGGTAATCGGCGATCAGCTGGACCTCGAGATCGCCCACGCGTGCCGGCGGATTGGCGGACTGGCGCACCTCGAAGCCCTCAACCGTCCGGTCATTGGCCATCGCCTGGATGAGGCGCACTGCGCTGGTTGAAAGCGGGGTCTCGCGCTCCCAATCCGCCGCCTTGCCTTGCGCAATCGCCGGGTTGGCGATGAAGACCTGTACCGCCGGGATCGGCTCGATCTTGCAGGCAAGCTTGTAGACATAGCCCTTGCGGGTGGTGGCAAAGAAGCTGATCGCGCGCGCCGCAAAGGTCTCCGGGACCGAGACGTAGATGTCGCCGCGCAGCGGCTCGTTGGTCACCGCGAAATCAATGTAAGGCGTTCCGCTCGAGATCTTCGAGACGCTGGCGAACTGGTCGTCGATCAGCGCAAAGCGGGTGAGCTCGCGCGCCGAAACCGCGCATTCGATGCTCGAGCCGTCGGCGGCCTGCCGGAACTGGTCCGCTGCCTGTGCGCCGGTGGCGCCAAGAGCGAACAGTACGGCCGAGCAGAGCGGCGCGCGGTACCTGCGGCGTAGGGGTTGGCAAGCCATCACTTGGCCTCCTTCATCTGTTTGTCGGTGGGAACCTGGGCAAACCCGGCGAGCGCCAAGCGCAGGCCGCGATAGGTCCAGTGGAAGCGGAACCGGCGATCATCGCTGGCGATGACCTGCGCGCCGACAAAGGTCTTGAGCGTGCCGGTCACTTCCGAAGTGAGCGCCTTGGGATCAACCGTCATCGAGCGGATCACGAAAGCCTGCGTGACATCGGACCCGCGCTGTTCGGCAACGATCCGGACGAGATCGGCCTTGAGCTGGCCGTGGCTTGCAGGATCGGCAAGCTTCAAAATCTCGGACATCCAGTAATCGAGGCCCTCGGGGCTCCGATTGAGGAGAACGAGCGCGGTGTCGCGGGTGACGAGCTCGAGATAGTCGGCCTCGACGCCTGCACTGCTCACGGTCAGCGCGCTTGGAAGGGTCGGGAGCAGAACGACCTCGCGGTCCCGGGTGGCGGCGAGGCCAGCGGTGATCACCAGCGCAATACCGAGGCCGGCGCTGGTCAGCGCAAACAGGTTGCGCTGGCGAAGCAGCGTCTGCTGTCGCTCATGAGAAATGTCGGCAAACATGGGTTTCTCCCCTCAACCGGCAAGCAGGCGGCAGTGGGAAGGCGGCGTCGCTTTGAGCCCGAGAATTCCGGCCGGCAGATACCAATATGCGGCATGGGCTACCCAGGAGCTGGCGCGTCCTGCTTTTGCCTTTCGCAGCGCGAACCAGACGCCGAACGCAACAATGATGCCGATAAAGATATGCTGGCTGAGAATGCCCCAGGTGAAGGGGATGATCATCCCGGCAAACTCGTCGATGGTCCAGAAGCCGATCAGCTCCGGATCGTCGAGCCTGCGCGGGATGATATAGGGGTCCTTCATGGCGATGCTGCCCTCCCGTGCCCGATGCGTCAGATGACCGCGGTCACGACCGAGGTGACGATCGGGACACCCGTGCCGACACCGATGCCGACACCGACCGGGACAGCGACCTGCCCGAGCGAGAAGCGGCCCGAAGCAAGACCGATCAGGCCGCCCGCGAGGCTGAGGACCGTGATGATTTTGCCGCCCGAGCCTTCGAGGAAGTCGTGAACTGGGTGAGCGCCGGATCGAAAGTCGTATCGGCGCCGGCGAAGGCTGCGCCTGCCGCGAGGCTGGCGATCAGCGCCGGGATGGCCAAGGTCATTGCCCGGTCAAATTTGGAGGCGCGCTGACCGTTTGCGGCAGCGCGCCGGGAGAGGGTGAGGGACTGCATAAGAGAACTCCGTGTGGGAGGGTGGATCAGCGTTCTTGCGTTCGCTGTGTGTTCTCTATGCATCTAGGAAATACGTGTAGGAAGTCCGGAGCGCTCAGAATACCTTGCAGCGGACGGATGCGGACGCTCAGATTTGCGTTCTGCCAGATTCTCCAACCAGATCAGTGGCTGCGCCGGTACTAATGGTCGCCTCGAACCGTCTGCTGCGTCGTGCTTCACCGACGAATCGTGGCCTATGATGAACCATCCTAGAAACGAGATGTTCGGTATATGTTCTATTTTCTTTCTTATGCGCCGCGTGCGCGATATGCCTTCGACTCACATGCTCAAAGACAGGAGTCGTCGCCATGCATCAGTGCACCCTCGATACGAACGCGAGCCTTGCGCGCGTCATCACGCACGCCATCGAAACGGCCGACAAGCCGAAGCACCAGATCGCCAGTGAGGCCGGGATGCACCGGGAAACCATGCTGAAGGTCATGCGCGGTGAGCGCGCGATCAGCATTGACCGCGCCGTGCGTCTGCTCCAGGTCTGCGGTGTTTCGCCTCATGCCGTCATTGTGCTGACATTGGCCGGAGAGGAAGCGCTGGCATGCGAATGGATGCACCGCGAGATGGGGGCATTCCTTGATGAATTCATCACCAGTCTTCCGGGGCAACTGGATCGCACCCTCGGGCGCCGGGTTGATGACCTCAGACCGCGCTGGGCTAGCGGAACCTCGCAGCTCGTAGCCAAGCTGCTCTCCCGCCATATCGATGACCTCGCCAATCGCGACATCGCCATGTCGCTGACCCGTTGAAGCAGGACAACTCGGAGGGGACCCACGTGATAACCCGACAGGACCGTCTATGACTGCAAATCCCAATGCCCGTGAGGCAAGTGTCACCTCCGCCGAAAACACGCCTGCCTGCGCGCCACCGCCGCGTCTACTGCGTCTGCCTGAGGTCATGGACCGCGTCGGACTTCGCCGCTCGGCGATCTATCAGCGCATGAGCGAGGGTCGTTTTCCCAAATGCCGAACCCTGGGGCCCAAATGCTCGGTCTGGGTAGAAACGGAGATCAACGAGTGGGTTCGATCCGTCGCCGAGAATAAGAGTTAGAAGCAATCGGACGAAATTCTGCGGGGCCCGCTGCAGCAGGAAGAATCTCTCGCACAAGTTGATCAGCGAAATGAACCGTCCGCGAATTGTTGGAGGCTCTTTGGCGTGAATTGTGCCGCCATTGGACGTTCGTCTAGCATGGCACAGCGTCGTGCTGCCGCCTCTTCAGGCCAGATGTTGTTAATATGCGTCAGCGGTCACCTCTCGTTGAACCAGTCGAGCCATTCGAGAGTGTCGTATTCGATAGTGTCAGACGAGCACTAGGGCGTGCGGCGGTGAATCAAATCGTCCTTGTCAACCTCACTGGTGGTCTCGGCCAAGGCACTGGCTTCGTCGTACATATGGATGCCCACCAAGGGCTCGATCCCGACCTCTCTAAGGCGCTCGGTAATACTTGATAAGGACAAAGTGGTCAGGGAAGTCACTGTGGTGGACGAGGTTACCGCTCTTGGCTGAGCACCGGTTGTCTAAGGCGCTAGGGCTCAACGAAAAAGCTGAGAAACTTTGTGTCAGACCAACCATTGTCCTCGCTATCGTTGTTCCTGCGACGTAGCGCTGCAGGATCGATGCTTGCCTGACGCACGATCGTCAGTCCCTTGGAGGGGATCACGTAGAGCCTCTGACCATCAAAACCTGCTGCAATGACGGCGTCCGCTGGGACTGATCCGGTATGTAGGGTGAGATCGATGGTCTCTGTAATGCGATCAGGGCTCAGCGGCGTTCGCGGCAGCCACCATGTAAGTCCGTAGGCAGGATTGGCGTCACTGCCGCGAAATAGGGCTGCGAAGGCTTCTGGATCGACTACACGGCGACCTGCAATTTTCCCTTCTCTGCGAATGAATTCTCCAAATTTGGCCCAATCCCGCGCCGAGAGCACCGCGCCTTGCGGCATCAATGGATTACCATCAGGGCCGCTACGCCATTGAGCTACTTTGATGTCAAGCGGACCGAGGATGCGGTCCCTAAGATAAACAATAGGGTTCGACGGTTCGCCTGCCGCCTCCAGCTTGCGGCTCAGCAACTCACCTGCGATCTGCATCGGGGTCGGGCTGTATTGGAAACTTGCACCAGGTGCGGTGATCACTGGCTCGCCAAGCGATGCGCGATAGCCTTGAGGTCGGCCAATCCGGCTCTCATGACCACTGGTCATCGAGAGAAGGTGACGAATTGTGATGCCTCGTTTCTTCTCATCATTGCGCCATTCGACGATCGTATCCGAAACATTCTCGTCAAGCGCGAGCAGCCCCTCTTGCACCGCTGCAGCAAACATCACACCCACGAAACTCTTGGTGCCGGACCACAATTCATGGGGCCGCTCAATTGTATCGCCGCCGGACTGGCACACAATTTCGCCATCTTTAAGGACAAGGACCGACAAGCCGCGATGTTCGTCCGAATAGGCTACTGCCTCGGCACAATCGTCGGCAGCATCAGCGTCCGCGGCAAGAGACTTGGCTACTGGTGCAATCAGGAGCGTCAGGGCACCTGCTGCGCCGCATCGCATTGCCAGTAACCGATTTGCCGCTGCGATCATGTCCCTGGACCCCAATTGCCTTCTCAAGAATTATCGATAATAATACACAACGAGCGAGCTCAGGCCAGAGCTTTCTGGAATTCGGGAAAATCGACTTCATGGCTCCTACCCCGCCGGCACCTGCCGAAACCTCGACGCAGGATATGAACATCGCCAGAATGTTGATCGACGACATCGTGGCATGGCGGATACCGCCCGGCACCTGGATCCGGGAGCGCGAAATCGCCTTGCGGTTCGACGTCTCGCACGCACCGGTGCGCGAGGCATTTCGCCATGTCGCGCGGATTGGCCTCATCCGGATTGTCCCTTGGCGGGGCGCTCATGTCATCGAGATCAATCAGCACGCTGCGAACGAGGTCTACGAACTGTGGAAAGCTCTGTTCGGCGTAGTCTGTCGGCTTGCGAGCATGGAAATGAGCGAACCAGACGGTCGCGAATTGCTGCACCGAATCAAGCAATACCGCGCGGTCGTGGAGAACACCAACGACACTTTCGAACACCTCAAGGTTTCAAACCGGATTGGCCGATACATCGCCAAGAGGTGCGGCGGAGAACTCGCGCTAGAATTGATCGATCGGCTGGCGCTGCTTGCCCGTTGGCAACACAATGTGTTCACGCACCAATATATCGACCGGCAGGACAACGCGGCTGGCCTGCGATCAGCCGACATCTTCGAAGAGCTGTGCTTGAAGTTGGTCGAGCGGGACGCCGATGCCGCTGAACAGGCGGCGCGCGACCTGATCGGGGTATCGCAAACCATGTTTGCAGGAGCTCTGGACGAATATCACCGCACCCACGCCCAGACCAAACGCAACACCGACCGCAAGAAGCGAAAATGACCATGGTCAAGGCAAGTCGCCGCAATATTCTGAGAGTGGGGCTTGGTGCCTCCTTGATTGCCAATGCCTCCGTCTCCGCAGTCAGCAATCGTCAGACCGCATCGGGCATCAAAGCTGCCGAGGCAGACCTCATGGCCGATATGGCTACCTATCATGAAGCCGGCGACAAGCGAGCCGGAGGGTCGGGAGATTCGCTGGTGGGTGACTGGCTCACTGAGCGCGTGATGCGGAGCGGTTACGCGGTCGAACGCCAGATGTTCCGTGTGCCTCATTTCGAGGTCGCTCGCAGCGCAATCAAGATTGGCCCGCGAGAGATCCCGGTTCTGCCTCTAGCGCTTTCACTAACTACGCCGCGCGAGGGGATCGCGGGGCCACTCCGGGAACTCGGGGAGCCTGACGTACGGCCAGGGGCGCTGGCCGTAATTGATTTGCCTCACCGGCGCTGGTCCAAGGCTGACATCCCCGCAATCCGCGAGCCAGTGCGGGCGGCATTTTCCGAAGGCTGTGCGGCAGCGATCCTTATCACCAACGGGCCAACCGGACAGGCGATCGCGCTTAATGTTCCAGCCGGGGACCCGATGTTCGCGGGGCCGGTTGCGATTCTGGCTCCAAAGAATGCCGATCCGGTCCGCGACGGCGCAAGACGCGGTGAAACGGCGCGTTTGCAGATTGATGCGCATCGTGCCAGCCGACCGGCGTTCAACATCATCGCGCGCCTTGAGCGCGCCGAAGGCCTCCCGTGGCTGGCCGTATCTACCCCGCGCTCAGGATGGACAGCCTGCGTTGGCGAGCGCGGACCCGGGATCGTGATTTGGCTGGCATTGGCTGAATGGGCTGCGCGCGCCTGCACGCGGCACAATCTGTTTTTTGTGTGCAACAGTGGGCATGAATACGAAAACCTTGGCGCGAGCCATGTGCTTGGAGATCATGCACCATCACCGAGCGAAACCGCGTTCTGGCTGCATCTGGGTGCCAATGTAGCAACGCGAGACTGGCACGAAGTACCCGGCGACCTGTTTCCTCTGCCAAGCGCCGATCCGCAACGCTTCTTGCTGGTTTCCGACAACGTGATCGAGTCGGCAAGGCGGATATTCACCGGGCAGCCTGGCCTTGAAGTCCCCTATTCGCTCGAATCTGGCGCAGCCGGAGAATTGGCTGAGATCATTGCGGCCGGCTATACCTCGGTTGCCGGTGTGTTCGGCGCACATCGATTCCATCACGTCGCGAGCGACGATATGCGCACAATCAGCCCATCCGCTCTTGGCGATGCCGCGCGCGGATTTCGCGCGCTGGTCGAAGAGACTCTAACGCATTTTTGACAGTTTCGGACTCACCGGTTGGCCATCGGCCGCCTTGACATCCTTCGCGCTGCGTGAGAATTATCGATAATAATGAAATTATCAATAATAATGAGAATTGGGATCAGGGGAGGATGACATGATTGTGACGAGGAAAATGCTGCTAGCCGCAGCCGCAGGGATTGCTGTGCTTCCAACTTCGCTGAGCGCCCAGGACACCGCAGAACCCGTTCAAAGCGATAGCGATGAAGCGCAAGAAGAAGGCGAAATCATCGTGACCGCGCGGCGTCGCGAAGAACGCCTGTCCGATGTACCGACGGCTGCTTCGGTCATTGGCATCGGGTCACTTGAGGATCGCGGCGGAGCCTTCACGACTGGTGAACTGCTCGCTGACCAGCCGAGTGTCCGGTTCAACAACCTGAATTCATCGATAACATCGGAGGTTTCGATCCGTGCTTCTTCCACGGCGCGGGCGACCAATGGCGATCCGAGTGTCGGGCTGTATCGCAACGGATCTTACGTCGGCGGGGGTGGCTTTGGAGGCCGAAATTTCTCTCGGCTCGATCTGGTCGACATCGATCGGGTGGAGGTTCTGCGCGGGACGCAAGGGGCGCTTTATGGACGCAACGCCGTGGGCGGCGCCATCAACATCATTTCTGCCCGACCGGAATTCGAACTCTCCGGCTTTACAAACGTGCGCTACGGTTTCGAAAATAACAGCTTCCAGGCGCAGGGTGCCATAAACCTGCCGCTCAGCGATGGCGTCGCCGTGCGCTTTTCCGGCGACGTCGTGGAACAGAACGGCGGTTTCTTCTTCAATCCGGTGAACGATGTCTTTTTCGATCAGCAAGATGGCTATGGTATCCGCGGTCAACTTCGCTTCGACCGCGGGCCACTCGATCTTGTATTGCTCGCGGAAACGCAGGACCTGACTACGCCCAATATCCACTTCCAGGTCGACATTCCTGCGGGTCGCCCCGGATTCCCCGGCGGCTATACCCAGGAACAGTTCACCTATCCGTGGAGCACTGCACCTCGTGCAATTCAGGATATCGACTCTTTTCAGGCCATTGCCGAGCTCGATCTCGGCGGCGCGTTGCTTAAATCGACATCGCTCTATCGGGTTCGAGACTCGGAATTTGATTTCGACAATGATGGCGTTTCCGCTCCGGAACTGGCTCGGATACGCGGACTCGGATTGGTCACAGCACCAATCGATCCGGAAAGTGGGTCGTTTATTGTGGACGAGACCACGAACTTCAACCAGGATCTGCACCTTACCGGCACTGCGGTAGATGAGCGGTTGACTTGGCTGTTGGGTGTCGATTTGCTTATTCTCGACAGCAACTTTTCGGTGACAACGACCCGAACGCCGACCGTACCCAACCCATCGATCGGCAATATCGTCGCATCCTCGCTCGAATTCGAAAGCTACGCCGCATACGGCTCTCTAGGCTTCGACATTACAGAACGCCTTAACTTCACGGGCGAACTGCGCTTCACTCACGACGATCGCAGCATATCCTCAAGGGCGTTCGATCTTGGCACAGGGCTGCCATTTGGCGGCCCAAGCCGGATCATCGATGCTTCAATCAACTCCGACAACCTGTCTTTCAACGCAACCCTCGCATTTGAAGTCACACCCGAAGTTCTCACCTATGGTAAGGTTGGCACCAGCTATCGCGCAGGAGGCTTCAATACCCGCTTAAGCGATGAGCGCGCGCCGATGCCCGCACAGGAGCTGTTCGATAATGAAACTTCGACAAGTTACGAGCTTGGTATCAAAGGCTCCCCCGGGACGGGCTTCTATTTTGCCGTCGCCGGTTATTACACCCAGCAGGATGACCTGATAGCGCAAGTCGACGACGGATGCTTCATTGGCAGTCCGGTCTGTCCGGTCAATCCGGTCAGCTTTCTCACCAATGCGGGCGACGCGAGAAGCTATGGTATTGAAGCCGAGTTAAATAAGCGGTTCACGATCGGGCGCGGGACTGCGCGATTAGCATTGAGTGGATCGCGTCAGGATGGCGAAGTCACGTCAGGAGGGTTTGACGGACTTGATCTTGCTCAGGTGCCGGATTGGCTGGCTTCCGCCAATCTTAATGTCCGCTACCCAGTCTCAAATGCCGTTACTCTAACCAGCAATATCTTGTTTAGCGGTCAATGGGGCGGCACACAGGAATTGACCGCGACATCGTTCGATCTTGATGACTTCGAGCAGGTCAATATCCGCGCTGGCGTGGAGACCGGTCCGGTCAGGATCACCGCGTTCGCCAACAACGTCTTCGATCAGGTCTATCGTGTCGCTAGGACAGCGACGATCAACCGTTATAGCCAGCCCCGCCTGATCGGTGTCGAGCTTGGTTTCAGATGGTAGGGTCCGTTTTTGCGAATCGGGTCGCGATTTAGGGCTTGGCAAGCACGACGAGGTCAAGAACGTGGCTGGCAGTAAGCACTGGATATTCGCCGCGATGGGCGCGCTTGCAGGATTGGCTGTTGGCACAAGCGCTGGCGTCATCCACACAAGCCGCACAATTGCGCCTGATAGGCCCAATGCCGATGCGTTCCTTGCCTTTCATCGCAATTGGGCGTTCTCGCAAACGGTCGGGTCAAGCAGTATGACGCCTCTGGAGCGCGCCCGGCTCGCGCTTGCTGGCCCGCTTGGCTTGCAGGCGAGCGAGACCGTTTATTTCGCTACAAGTGTCGACAGCGAGGGAGAGAGAATATCGTCGCGCTGCCGTTACCGGCTCCGCGGGACCGCGCTCGACACCCGGTGGTGGTCGATCACAGTGTATGACGATACTACTAAGGACTTCATTCCGGGACACGATGGCAAGCCGATGGGCAAGGTCGGCTGGAACAGTACGCAGGTCCCGCAAGATGAAGAGGGGAACTGGGAAATTTGGCTGTCGGGCGCGCCTAGCGCAGAGCCGACGTGGTTGCCGCTGCATGAGCATGATGAAGGCTATGCGGAGGTTCTGTTGCGCCTTTATAATCCATCCGATGGACTTCGAGCTCAATTGCCCCAGATCAATCTGCCTAGACTCGATCGCATATCGTGTTGACGCGCAGATCTTGGATCTTGCCGGCATTGGCCTTTACGGCCACCTCTGCTGTGGCGTTCATCGCGACGCGCTCGCACATCCTTCATGAGACACCGCGCGAAGTGATGACACACATAGAGAGCAGGGTGAGACAGGCGGGTGGCGGCGCAAACACTTGCGTCCACAGGCGCGATCCAACCCCCACGGTCGGAAGGATCCGGCGTCCGAACCCTGATATTCTGCCGACCACAATGGCCTACGATGTTTCTCAAAGTGCCGTGCGGCTGACCGGCGTGACGACAAGCCCGCGCTATTGGTCGCTGTCTGTCTTCCAGCACAATTCTGACAACATATTCGTTCTAAACGACCGTGATCTGCGATCGCCCAGTTTTGATGTCGTGATCTTCGCGGCAGGCCGACAAGTGCAAGAGAGAGAGGGCGCAATCATGATCGAGTCTCCGAGCGATACCGGAATCGTCCTGATCCGCCGGTTTCTGCCGGACGAGGACGAAATTGAACCTATCCTTGCCAATCAGAATGCAATGATCTGTGACCTATTGCCTTACAAACTTAAATAATTATTGTAATATGTAAAATAAGGAAAAAATTTTTTACGAGAAACATCAATTTTTAATAGATACATAAATCTATTTTATCCATGAAACAAAATTTCGGAAATATTTGAACAATTCATCGCAAAGTTTTTGCATTGATTATTTCGCATGAATATTCCGTTCCTTATAAGTGGCTCGTTAACCTTCCAAATAGGCTTCTCTCCAACCGGAAATCGCCTTGCCAGACGCTATCTCTCCTCATATGTCACAGATCGCCGGGAGGTATCCGTCCGGTGAAGGCCGCGGTGTGATGCTGGTCGGCGCGTAGCCCGGTTTAGGCGGCGATTGCTTCGGAGCGCGGCGCCCAGTTCCAGGGCAGCAGCTGATCGAGCGTGGTGACGGGATGATCGGCGATGCGCGCGAGGACATCGGCGAGCCAGGCTTGCGGATCGACATCGTTGAGCTTGGCGGTCTGTATGAGCGTGTAGATGACGGCAGCACGCTGTCCACCGCGATCTGATCCGCAGAACAGCCACGCCTTGCGGCCGAGCGGGATGCAGCGGAGCGCGCGCTCGGCGGCGTTGTTCGTGAGGCAGATGCGGCCGTCGTCGAGGAAGAGCGTGAACGCGTCCCAGCGCTTGAGCATGTAGAAGCAGGCCTTGGTGAGGTCATGGC
>LSKF01000107.1 GCA_001556995.1 Erythrobacteraceae bacterium CCH12-C2 | reverse complement strand
CAACTGGCCCCTTTTTAAACCGGTGCCTGGCCCGTTTTTATCCCGGTGTTGACAGTCGGCCGGACCTGCGTGGTTTCGGCCGCTTCAGGCCTTGTGACGGTGCCTGCTGCAAGTACAAGCGCAAGCGCGGCGGCGGGGAGCATGAATGCCATGGCGATCTTTCCTTTCGTCCATTCGAACACCCTTATGTGTCGGGGCGCGGACAAAGCTGCAGGAGAAGGCGTGCCCGATGACAGATCAGTTTTCCTGTCCCAATTTTTCTGTTCCGCGATGATCCGTGCCAGTTCCCGACTGCTGCCCACCCCAGTCTTGCGCCGCGCCTCACGCAGGCGCTCGTTGATCGAGGCTTCCGAGCGCCCAAGATGCGCGGCGATCGATTTGACCGTATGACCCCCCACCAGCAGGCGCAGGACTTCGAGTTCCTTTTCGCTCAGCGCGTCGGACATTAGGGGGTGCTGGGTCGCCATGCCCGCTGATCACCACACAGCGAGGGGCCGCGTCCAGCACGAATTTCTTGTGCCGCGCTTGCCTGCGTGCCATCGGCCGGGTCCATGACAGCGTTCAAGGAAGGCGACCCCACCACTATCGCGCGGCTCTATGGCCGCAGCGTCGGCAAGAAGCTGCGCACGTATCAGCAGTCGCTGGTCGACAACCTGCTGCCGCAGATTGCTGTGCCCGCAGAAGGCCCGGTGACGAGCGAGGCGCTGTTTGGCGACGCACGCCCGCTGCATTTCGAAATCGGCTTTGGCGGCGGCGAGCATCTTGCCTATCGCGCTGATCTGCTGCCCGACCACGGCTTCATCGGCGCGGAGCCCTTTCTCAACGGCGTGGCGCAGGCGCTGACCCATGTGGCCGACCAACGCCTCGCCAATATCCGCCTGCATCATGGGGACGCGCTGGAGGTGCTCCAGCGCATTCCCGATGGCGCGCTGACGATGCTGTACCTGCTCCACCCCGACCCCTGGCCCAAGGCGCGACACGCCAAGCGGCGGATGATGAACGATGGCCCGGTGCGTCTGATCGCCGAGAAGCTCAAACCCGGCGGCGAATTCCGCTTCGGCACCGACCACGCGGTCTATCTCCGCCATGCGCTGATGGTGATGCAGCGCCACCGCGACCTGTTCGAGTGGGTGGTGGAGAAGCCAGCGGATTGGCAGGTCAGGCCCTCAGGCTGGCCCGAGACGCGCTATGAGCACAAAGCGCGTACCGTGTACGGACACGAGGTGTGGTACTTCCGGTTTCGGCGGCGCTAGGCGCCTGTCCGCAGCCTCAGCCACGGCATCAGCGCAAAGATCCCCTGCCCCACCAGACCAAGCAGCGCGTGGGGCGCGGCAAGGCCTGCCAGCCACTGTGCGGGTGACTGCGCCATCAAGGTGAGGGCGAGGGCGCATTCCGCCAACATCAGGATGGCAAAGGCGAGCGCGCCCACGGCCAACGCCTCGCCTTGCTGCGCAATTGTAAACCGGCGCACAAGCCAGCCGGCCGCAAACCAGCTCGCCGCCAGAATAATCGGCAGTTCCAGCGCGGTCGCGGGCATCAGGCCAACGCGCGGGGCGAGCCACAGCACGCGGATCGTCCCCAGCACAAACCCGAGCGCGAACACCACCGCCCAATAGGCGATGGCCGCGCTGGCAATCCTCACCCCACAACCCCCGCGCTCGCCAGCACCGCCAGCGTCAGCACATCAGGCACGGCTGCTGTCATCGGTACGATCTGGACGGGTTTCTCGACCCCGATCATCATCGGGCCGATCGTGGCATTGCTGCCCAGCTCACGGAGCAACTTGGCCGAAAGGTTGGCTGATTGCAGGCCCGGCATGATCAGCACATTGGCCGGACCCGACAGACGGCTGAAGGGGTAGAGCGCCATCACCTTGGGGTTGAGCGCCGCATCGGGGGCCATTTCGCCCTCATACTCAAAGCCCGGATCCTCACGATCAAGGATCGCCACGGCCTCGCGGATCGAGTTCAGCCACTGGCCCGAAGGGTTGCCGAAGGTCGAATAGCTGAGGAACGCGACCCGCGGCTCATGCCCCATGCGGCGCGCGACCGCGGCGGTTTCCTTGGCGATATGGGCCAGTTCCTGGGCATTGGGACGTTCATTGATGGTGGTGTCGGCGAGGAAGGTGGTGTGGTTCTTGCCGATCATCATGTGGATGCCGAACGGCAGCGCATCGGGCTTGGGATCGAGCACCAGGTTCACCTCGCGCACGGTTTGCGCGAAGGTGCGGGTCATGCCGGTGATCATCCCGTCGCCATGGCCGAGCGCCACCAGCAGCGCGGCGAACACGTTGCGCTCCTGGTTCACCATGCGGCGCACATCGCGCTCGGTATAGCCGCGCCGCTGCAAGCGCTTGTAGAGGAATTCGACCATCGCGGGCACATGCTCGCTATCGGCAGAGTTCTGGATTTCGAAGCTGCCGGGATCGCTCACCGAAAGCTGATGCAGCTTGTCGAGAACCGCCTTGGTGCGGCCCACTAGGATCGGGGTGCCGTAGCCGAAATCGCGGAACTGGATCGCGGCGCGCAGCACCACTTCTTCCTCCGCCTCGGCAAAAACCATACGCTTGGGGTTCGACCGGGCGACCTCGTAGACGCCCGAGAGCACCGAGGTAGTGGGGTTGAGCCGCGAACGCAGCTGCATGCGATAGGCGTCAAAATCCTCGATCCGGGCGCGGGCCACACCCGAATCCATTGCCGCCTTGGCGACGGCCGACGAGACAACCTCGATCAGGCGCGGGTCGAAGGGGGCGGGGATGATGTAATCCGTGCCGAACTTGTGGTTCTTGCCATAGGCGCTCGCCACTTCCTCGGGCACCTGACGGCGCGCGAGCTCGGCGATGGCGTGGGCGGCGGCGACCTTCATCTCTTCGTTGATGGTGGTCGCCTGCACATCCAGCGCCCCGCGGAAGATGAAGGGGAAGCCGAGCACATTGTTGACCTGATTGGGGAAATCGCTGCGCCCGGTGGCGATGATGGCGTCGGGGCGGACGGCCTTGGCGTCATCGGGCATGATTTCGGGAACGGGGTTGGCCATGGCGAAGATGATCGGCTTGTCCGCCATTTTCTTCACCCAATCGGGCTGAAGCGCGCCCGCTGCCGACAGGCCGAGGAAGATATCCGCGCCCACCAGTGCCTCTTCAAGGCTGGTGGCAGAGGTCTGCACCGCGTGGGCGCTCTTCCACTGATCCATCCCTTCGCGGCCCGGGGTGATCGGGCCGGAGCGGTCGCACATGATCACGTTTTCGTGGCGCACGCCCATCGCTTTGATCAGCGCGGTGCAGGCAATCGCCGCCGCACCTGCGCCGTTGACCACCACCTTCACATCGCGGATGTCACGGCCCGTCAGATGGCAGGCGTTAAGCAGGCCAGCAGCGGTGATGATCGCGGTTCCGTGCTGGTCGTCATGCATGACCGGGATCTTCATCCGCTCACGCAAAGCGGCTTCGATGATGAAGCATTCGGGTGCCTTGATGTCTTCAAGGTTGATGCCGCCAAAGGTCGGCTCCATCAGCGCAACGGCGTTAATGAAGGCTTCGGGGTCTTCGGTGTCGAGTTCAATGTCGATCGAATCGACGTCGGCAAAGCGCTTGAACAGCACCGCCTTGCCTTCCATCACGGGCTTCGATGCCAGCGCGCCCAAGTTGCCAAGGCCAAGGATCGCCGTGCCGTTGGAGATCACCGCGACGAGGTTCGCCTTGGCGGTGTAGCGCGCCGCAAGCGAAGGATCGGCGGCGATCGCTTCGACCGGCACGGCGACGCCCGGCGAATAGGCGAGGCTGAGGTCGCGCTGCGAAGTCATCGGCTTGGTGGCGACGATCTCCAGCTTACCGGGGCGGATCGTCTCGTGGTAGAACAGCGCCTCGCGCGCGGTGAAGCCGCCCTTGTTTTCCTCCGCCATGTGCTGATCCCTTGTGCAGTCCGTAACGTCGCTTGGCGCTTAGCGTCGCGCGAGCTGATGCGATAGGCCGGAAATCGCAAGGGGTCGGGGGAAAGCTGCAACTGACAAGATTTCCGAATCGGGCCGGCCCGCGCTAGGCGACAGCTATGGCCGCGAGCGACGATCCGAAACCCACCCCGATGATGGCGCAGTATCTGCGCCTGCGGGAAGAGGCGGGCGATGCGCTGCTGTTCTACCGGATGGGCGATTTCTTCGAGCTATTTTTCGAGGATGCCAAGCGCGCCGCCGCGATCCTCGATATCGCGCTGACCACCCGGGGTGAGCATGGCGGCGCGCCGATCCCGATGTGCGGGGTGCCGGTGCATTCGGCAGAGAGCTATCTGGCGCGGTTGATCAAGGCGGGCTGCCGGGTGGCGATTGCTGAGCAGGTCGAAACCCCGGATGAGGCCAAGGCACGGGCCAAGCGGGAGGGCACGCCGTCGTCTAAGGTGCTGGTGGGCCGCGCCATCGTGCGGCTGGTGACGGCCGGGACGCTGACCGAGGAAGCCCTGCTCGAACCGCGCCGGGCGAATGTGCTCGCGGCGCTGGCAGAGCTGAGAGGCAGTATTGGCATCGCGGCCTGCGATGTTTCGACCGGCGCCATGGTGCTGGAGGAATGCGCGCCGGAAGCGCTGGGTGCGACGCTGGCTCGGCTCAACCCTAGCGAAATGGTGGTGCCCGAAGATTGGCAACATGGCCCAGACGAAGCGATTATCCGCCCGCGCTCGACTTTTGCTAGTGATGCCGGGGCCGAGCGGCTGAAGGCGTTGCATGGGGTGGCGACGCTAGACGCCTTTGGTGATTTCTCCCGCACGATGCTGGCGGCTGCCGGGGGGCTGATTGCCTATCTCGACCATGTCGGGCGCGGGAGCCTGCCACTGCTGCTTCCCCCCGTGGCACGCGCGGCCGAGGCGGGGATGGCGATGGACGCGGCGACCCGGGCGAGCCTCGAAATCCTCGAAAGCACCACAGGGGGGCGTGCTGGCAGCTTGATCGGCGCGGTCGACCGCTGCGTGACCGGCGCGGGCTCGCGGCTGCTGGCCGAGGATCTTTCCGCGCCCCTGCTTGACGTCGCCGCCATCGAGGCGCGGCTCGCATTGGTGCAATTCTGGCGCGACCGCCCGATCGAGCGAGCGCAGTTGCGGGACATTCTACGCGCCATTCCTGATCTCGGCCGCGCGCTTGGGCGGGTGGTGGCGGGGCGCGGATCCCCGCGCGATCTCGGCCAGCTGCGCGATGGCCTCAGTGAAGCGGCTCGCCTGCACCACTGGCTGAGCGGCGCGCCTGATCGTCCCGCGCTGCTGAACGAGGTGCTGGCAAAGCTGACTGGTCACGGCGCGCTGACCGACTGGCTGGCGCGCGCGCTGGTGCCCTCGCCGCCGACCGAGCGGTCGGGCGGCGGGTACATCGCCGATGGCTATGATGCCGCGCTCGATGAATTGCGTGCCACGTCGGGCGATGCCCGCCGGGCCATCGCCGCGATGGAGGCGCGCTACCGCGAGGAAACCGGGATCGCGACGCTCAAGATTCGCCACAACGGGGTGCTGGGCTATTTCATCGAAGTCAGCGCGCGTCACGCCGATACCTTGATGGCGCCCGATAGCGGCTTCACACATCGCCAGACGATGGCCGGCGCGGTGCGGTTCAACTCGCTGAAACTGCACGCAGAAGCGGCCCGCATCGCCGAAGCCGGGGGCCATGCGCTGGCGGCAGAAGAGGCGCATTTCGAGGAGCTAGTCGCCGCCGTCGTCGATGCCCGCGAGGCCATCGCCGCCACCGCCGCAGCGCTGGCCCGGCTGGATGTCGGCGCAGGCAACGCCGAGCGCGCGGCGGAGGGAGACTGGTGCCGCCCCGCCATCACCGAAGAACCCGGCTTGGTCATCACCGCCGGACGGCACCCCGTGGTCGAGGCGGCGCTGGCAAAGGCTGGCGAGCGGTTTGTGGCCAATGACTGCATGTTGGAGACGGACGACCGGCTGTGGCTGATCGGCGGCCCGAACATGGGCGGCAAGTCGACCTTCCTGCGTCAGAACGCCCTCATCGTGTTGTTGGCGCAAGCGGGGGTCTTTGTACCCGCATCGGCGGCGCGTATCGGCCTCGTTGACAGGTTGTTCAGCCGCGTCGGCGCGGCTGATAACCTCGCGCGCGGGCGTTCGACCTTCATGGTGGAAATGGTCGAGACCGCGGCAATTCTGGCGCAGGCGACGCCCCGCAGCTTCGTGATCCTCGACGAAGTTGGGCGCGGCACCTCGACCTATGATGGCCTCGCGCTGGCCTGGGCGGTGGCCGAGGCGGTGCATTCCCAGATCCTCTGCCGCTGTCTTTTTGCCACGCATTATCATGAACTTGCGCGTCTGGCGGAGACCTGCGAGGCGCTCTCGCTCCACCACGTCCGCGCGCGCGAATGGCAGGGCGATCTGGTGCTGCTGCACGAACTCGCCGAAGGTCCGGCGGATCGCTCCTATGGCCTGGCGGTGGCCCGCCTCGCGGGTGTGCCAGCGCCCGTTGTGGACCGGGCCAAGGCCGTGCTCGAAAAACTCGAAGCGACCCGCGAAGCAACCGGCGGAATTGCCGCCGGACTGGGCGATCTGCCACTTTTCGCCGCGATTCGGCCCGAACCCAAAGCAACGCCGGAACAGGCACTGGCCGAAGCCTTACGCGCGGCCGATCTCGATGCGCTGACCCCGCGCGAGGCGCTCGATCTGCTCTACGAATGGAAGCGTGGACTGCCCCAAGCCAAGCGCTGAAACGCAGCCTGCCTCAACGGGTCGGGACCGGAACCTCGCCGGTGTAATCATAGAACCCGCGACCAGTCTTGCGCCCCAGCCAGCCGGCCTCGACATACTTCACCAGCAGCGGCGCGGGTCGATATTTGCTGTCGCGAGTGGTGGTGTAGAGCACGTTGATGATGTCGAGGCAGGTGTCGAGCCCGACGAAATCCGCCAGTTGCAGCGGCCCCATCGGGTGGTTGAGGCCAAGCCGGCAGCCCTTGTCGATGTCCTCGATTCCGGCGGTCGACTGGCCGAGTACAAACACCGCCTCGTTGATCATCGGCAGCAGGATGCGGTTGACGACGAAACCGGGCTCGTCCTGGCTCAGCACCACTTCCTTGCCCAGCCCGCGCGCAAAGGCGGTTACAGCATCGGTGGTCGCCTGCGCGGTGGCGAGACCGGGGATGACCTCGATCAGGCCCATCACCGGCACCGGATTGAAGAAGTGCAGCCCGATGAAGCGCGCTGGATCGGGCGAGTGGTTGGCCATGCGGGTGATCGGGATCGATGAGGTGTTCGACGCCATGATCGCGCCCGCGTTCAGCACCTTGCCGGCCTTGTCGAAAATCGCGTTCTTGATCTCCTCGCGCTCGGTCGCGGCCTCGATGATGAGGTCGGCTTCTGCAAAGGGAGCGTAGTCGGCGACCGGGGTGATCCGGGCGAGCAGCGCTTCGGCGGCGGCGGCCTCGATCTTGCCGCGCCCCATCAGCTTCACCAGCGCCGCCTCGACATTGCTCTTGCCCGCTTCGGCGCGGGGCAAGTCGACATCGGCCAGCATGACATTCATGCCATGAGCGGCGACGGTCTGAGCAATGCCGGTTCCCATCTGACCGGCGCCGATGACGGCGATGTTGCGCATGAGGGCTATCCTTCGCAAGTGCAGCAAGACCGCCGCCCTAGCGGGGATGCCGCGCCGTGACTAGCGGTTAGCGCCGGGAACCCACTTCACATCCGCCCGGCCATCATCATTCACTACTCGCGCGAGAACAAACAGCAGGTCGGACAGGCGGTTGATATAGGCGAGCGCCGCCGGGTTCACTGGAACCTCAGCCGCGAGCGCAACCATCGCCCGCTCAGCCGCGCGGGTGGTCGCGCGGGCGACATGGACCCGCGCCGCCGCCTCGCTCCCGCCGGGCAGGATAAAACTTGTGAGCGGTTCGAGCCGTTCATTGAGCGAATCGATCTGCGCCTCGATCCAGCTCGCCTGCGCGGGCACGATTCGCAGCACCATCTCCGACGGGGCAAAATCCTCACCCGGAGTCGCGAGATCGGCACCGAGGTCGAACAAATCGTTCTGCACCCGCGTCAGCAGCGCCCGCTCAGCCTCGTCTGACAATGCGCAGATGGCGAGACCGATTGCGCTGTTGGCCTCGTCGACCAGCCCCATCGCATGGATGCGGGCAGCATATTTCGGGCAGCGCGAGCCATCGACGAGGCCCGTCGTCCCATCATCCCCGGTGCGGGTGTAGATGCGGTTCAGCTTGACCATCGGGCAGAAGGCTTAGCGCGAGACCGCCAGAATGATCGCCACCACCACGATCGCAAGCGCCTGATACTTGATCCGCGCGAACATCGCCTTGTTCTGAGCGAGCTGCATATCGGTCGCAGTCTGGCTCTCGCCCGTCTCCAGATCGATCTTGGTGGTTTTCAGGAACGCGATGATCCCGCGGATCAGCGAAAAAGCGACCAGCCCCATCAGGACAAGCAGCACGGGCACAAGGACATAGTTCATGTCAGTCATAATGGACCGGGGCGCGTCAGGTTCCAAGCGGCAAATGTTGCAAGCGCAGTTGTTCGGCAAGCCGCAGCCCATCCTCCCCTGCCTGACGCCGAGCGGCGAGCGCAGGCGACCCGCGGCTCTTGGCGAGTTTCTGGCCGGATTCGTCGGTCAGCAGGGCATGGTGATGCCAGCGCGGCACCGTCAACCCGAGCAAGGCTTGCAGGGTGCGGTGGACGTGAGTGGCGGCGAACAGATCGGCCCCGCGGGTCACCAGCGTCACCCCGTCCGCGGCGTCATCGAGCGTCACCGCGAGGTGATAGCTGGCGGGCAAGTCCTTCCTTACCAGCACGACATCGCCAAGGGCGGACAGATCAACCGTCTGCGGTCCTGCCAGCGCATCCTCCCACGTTAGCGGCCCGGTCTCCGCCAGCGCCTTTTCGGCATTGAGGCGCCATGCTGCGGCGCGCGCCGGGTCTGGCGGACGGTGCTTGCAGGTGCCGGGGTAGATCAGACCATCGGCACCCTGCTGCGCACCGGCGGCCGCAATTTCGCTGCGGGTACAGGTGCAGGGGTAGAGCAGGCCGCCCGCCTTGAGAGTATCCGCAGCGGCGGCGTAGCTTTCGAGCCGGGTCGATTGTGCGGGCACTTCGTCCCATTCCAAGCCTAACCATGCCAAGTCGCGGCGGAATTCCTCCGCCAGTTCGGGGCGCGAGCGCGGGCCGTCGATATCCTCGATCCGCAGCAGGTACCGCCCCCCGCTCGCCTTGGCCAGATCATGCGCGACAATGGCGGAGAGCGCATGGCCGAGATGCAGCGGGCCGTTGGGGCTTGGCGCGAAGCGGGTGGTCTGGGCGGCGCAATTCGGCATCGCTCAGCGCCATGCCACAGGACATTTCCTTGCGCTATCCACAGGCATTCCACAGGCTGTGCCTGTGGATAGCCACCCTGTAACGGGTTTGACTCTTTTGGTTGGCACGGCATGATCCAGTCAATCAGGGAGGAACGCGCACCGTGTTCAACGCCGAACTGATCGAGAAAGTGGCGAAGTTTCGCGGCGTCGATGAAGACCCGACCCGCAACCTTTCGGCTTGTCCAGCGCTGGTGCTCAACGCCGATTATACGCCGCTGTCCTACTATCCGCTGAGCCTGTGGCCGTGGCAGACCGCGATCAAGGCGGTGTTCCTTGACCGGGTCGATATCGTCGCAAGCTATGACCGCGAGGTCCATTCGCCCAGCCTCGACATGAAAATCCCGAGCGTGATCGCGCTGCGGCAATATGTGAAACAGAGCGAATTTCCCGCCTTCACCCGCTTCAACGTGTTCCTGCGCGACCGCTTCCAATGCCAATATTGCGGCAGCCATGATCACCTGACCTTCGACCACGTCATCCCCCGCCGCCTCGGCGGACGCACCACGTGGGAGAACATCATCACCGCCTGCGCGCCCTGCAACATGAAGAAGGGCGGGCGCACCCCAAAGCAGGCGGCGATGGCGTTGCATCAGGCGCCGATCCGTCCGACGAGCTGGCAATTGCAGCAGGCCGGCAAGCTGTTCCCGCCCAATTACCTCCACGAAACGTGGCGCGACTGGCTCTACTGGGACATCGAGCTGGAGGCGTGAGACAATCGCATGCCGCGCGTTTAACTTCCGCACTCAATAATCATATTTGGCCGATAATTGGAGCCGGCGCAGGCTCCCTTCATCACTATTGGCCAGCTCCCGGGTGGCATAGCGAAATCCAATCCCCAAGCTGAGCGGGGGGACCGGGTTGTAGATCAGATCGAGATTGCCGCTCCACACGCTCGCGGTCAGGCTTTGTGCAGCCATGTCGGGTGTCGCGCTGTAATAGCCCGATCCGGTCCCGATCAGCCGCCACTGTGGCGAAAAGCTGTGGCGTAGCGCGACGAAGCCCGAAACGACGAAAGGCGCGTCGATCCCGCCGCTGGAGGTGGCGATCACGTCATCACGGATGTTGAGGCCGAGATAGCGCCCGATCCCCTCGCCGAGATTGGCCATCCAGCTCAGGTGGTTGGGGCCGAAATCATGGACGCCCGAAGCGCTCACCCCCCAGCCGAAAGCATCGCCTTCGATCACCGAAACCCCGCCGGGATTGGCCGCCGCCAACTCTTGCACTCGCAGATAGCGGCCTATCGCGGCTAGCGCGAGGCTGCCATGGGCGAGGCGGTGATCGTAGCGCAGCACCAGATCGGGGGTGACATCGTCATCCGCCTCGAAGCTGGCGGCAGCGACCGTGACAGTGGTCTCAGGGTTTTCCAGCGCGACGCTTAGCCCGCCGCTGCGCCAGCGGATCAGCGGCTGGCGCTCGAAAACAGTGCCCTCGGTTGGACCGATGAAATCGAGCCTTTCCGGCAGCGCGGCGACGTTCTGGAAGGTCGACCAGTCCTGCCCCAGCGTGAGGTTGTTCCAATTGATGAAGGCGCGGCGCACCCGCGGCACAAAACTGTTGGAAACCCGCTGGTTGCCAATCAGCGGGGTGTCGAGGAAGTCGACCTCCAGCAGCCCCGTCAACGTCTGCCCTGCCAACGGAGTCTCGCTGCGAAGCACCACCCTCGTCTCGCGCACGCTCGTGGTCAGTTCCGCCCCATCCCCGCGCCCGCCGACCGGAATCTGGCCCGGGTTGTAGTAATCATTGATCAGCGCATTGGCGATCGGGTCGCCATCCGAATAGTCTGAGACTAGCGCATCAATTTTGAGGTAGCCGCCGATGCTGAACCGGGTCGCGCCAACACGAAAGCCAAGTTCGGCGTTTTTTTCCAGCGCCGCAAGGCGCTGTTCGGTGGAGGAAGTGGCGACGCTTTCCACGTGAGCCCAAGGGGAGACCGGGACGGGCGCAGGGGACGCAGCAACGGCCTTGGCCTGCGCCAATTCGGCGCGAAGACTGGCAATTTCGCGCTCCATCGCATCGAGCCGCGCTTCGAGCGCCTGCGTGCGGTCGGTCGTATCGGTCTGCGCCGGCGCGGCCTCCTGTGCGTTCACTGGCACGGCCAACACTGCCACTGCGGTGACGGTCAACAGGACCGGCAGGCGCGTTCGCGTCACTGGCTGACCAACAAGAACCGGCGCCCCAGCGGCTGGAGTGGGCGGGCATTGTCGCCATAAACCGCGGTCACCTCGGCAATCTGCTTGGCTGAGGCGGTCATCGGCGTGGTCAGCACCACCCAATTGACTGTCTCCGAACAGGGCGGGGTTGTTAGCGAACCTTCATAGCGAAAAAAGCTGCGCTGGGCAGGCAGCAGCATCCGAGGGTCGATCGTCACCCGGTCGGATTCGTCGTCGCTGCGGGCGTGGTCGATCATCAGATCGAGCGCCGGATTGGCGGGCCCTTCCGCGAACACCACGCCCACCACGGTCAAATCTCCGCGGTCGCTGCGGTGGACAAAGTGGACTTCAAGCGGGAAGCTGCGGCCGTTGATCCGGTGCTCTGACGGGTGGTGGAGGTGAAACTGCACCATGCGATAATCCTCGCCCGCCAACGTGATGTGGTTGACCGCGCCGGGATCGCTGGCCTCGGCCTCAACCGCGTGACCGTTGCGCACGACATGCAGCGGCACCGGCCGCCAATCGACCGCCAGCGCGCCGAGCTTGGCGGGAACGGCGGCGGTAAGGTCGATCGGACTCTGTTCCTGACGAGTGCAGGCGGCATAGGCCGGGGAGAGATGGGCCCAATGCGCCGGTCCGTTCGGCCCGTCATAGCTCCAGGCGGCGGGCGGGGCGGTTTCAGACTGGGCGGTGGTGGTGTGAACGGGCTGGCCCGTGCCAAGCGAAAGGACCAAGATTCCAGTTAAGAGAGCCGCGCGCTTACCTATTCCATGTGTCATGCCCGCGTTCTCCCAGTGATCCATCTGGTCGCTTGGATGCAAGACTATCTGCTGCACCAGACCAATGACAAGCCGCGCCGCGGCGGGGCCTGACAGCGCGGCGAAAATTGGAAATTCCGCGATTATGCGATAATGCCGTGCCAACCGGCAACGATAGCGGCAGCTCAGGTGACTGCGGCGCGCTGACTGAACGCGGGGTTTTGCCATTCACCTCTTATCAGCACTTCGGCAAGGTGCCGGGCAGCCGCTGCGATGTCGGCAAAGCTGAGATAGGCGGGCGCAAAACCCAGCCGTAACACGTCGGGATCGCGGAAATCGCCGATCACCCTGCGCGCGATCAGAGCCTGGCTGATGGCATAGGCATCCGGGTGGCGGAACGACAGGTGGCTGCCGCGTGCAGCGCTATCGATCGGGCTAACCACCTCAGGTTCGACGCCCAGCATCGTCAGGCATTCAAGCATGAATTCCGACAGCGCCTGCGACTTGGCGTAGAGCCGCTCCACGCCGATCCCTGCAATCAGATCGACCCCGACCTCCAGCGCCGCCAGCCCAAGCACCGGCGAAGTGCCGCACAGCATCCGCTCGATCCCGGGCGCAGGTGCATAGTCATCGGTGAACGCGAAGGGCGCAGCGTGACCGAACCAGCCGGTGAGCGGCTGCGCGAGGTCTGCATGGTGCCGCTCCGCAACGAAAGCAAAAGCTGGTGCTCCCGGCCCACCGCACAGATATTTGTAGCCGCAGCCGACCGCAAAATCTGCGCCGACCCCGTTCAGATCGACCGGCACCGCTCCGGTCGAATGCGACAGGTCCCACAGCACCAGCGCGCCAGCATCATGCGCAGCGCGGGTCAGCGCCGCCATGTCGTGGAGCGCGCCGGTCTTGTAGTGGGCATGGGTGAGCAGCAGCAGCGCGACGTCATCGTCCAGCGCCTCGGCCAGCCGCTCCCGTTCAGCCAGCCGCCGTGTCGCAAGTCCCTGCGCCTCCAGCCCTGCGATCATGTAGAGATCGGTCGGAAAATTGCCGGGTTCGGACAAGATTGTCTTGCGCCCCGGGCGCATCGACAGCGCCGCCGCGATCAGCTTGAAAAGGTTCACACTGGTCGAATCGCAGGCGATCACCTCGTGCGGCGCGGCCCCGATCAGTGGGGCAATCTTGCCGCCGATCCGGCTTGCCGTTTCGAACCATCCCGCGTTGTTCCACGAGCCGATGAGCCCGGCGCCCCATTCCTGCTCCACCACCCGCGCCAGTACCGCCGGGGTCGCCTTGGGCAGCGCGCCCAAAGAATTGCCGTCGAGGTAGATCACGCCGTCGGGCAGGCTGAACAGCGCGCGGGTCTGGGCCAGCGGATCGGCACAGTCAAATTCACGGGCGCGGTCTTCAGGTGTCATGCCTGCTGCCCTAGCGCGCTGCTGGCCCCAAGCAAACTATCCCTCGATCACGCGGGTTTCGGGATGGTGTTTGTCGATATGCTTGAGGATGAGCCTGAGGTTCCGGGTGTTGGAACGGAACACCAGATCGGCCGCGTCGCCCACAAGCGGAATCGCGCCGATCGCCGTATCGAACAGCACATTCAGCCCCATCCGCGCCAGCTTCCACTTGGGCAGGCCAAGGTTGCGTGCTTCCCAGACAATATAAGCCCCCATGCCCATGGTGACGATCTCACCAAGGACGGGCACCAGTCCGACCAAAACGTCGAGGCCGATAGGCACGTTGATCCCTGGAATCACCAGACTGCGCTCAAGCAGCTTTTCCATCGCGCTGACCCGCGCGCGCACTGAGGCCGGGTCGGTCCCGACCGGCAGCTGCATATCAATCACCCGCGGCGCGGCGGGACGGCGGGAAAATGGCGTTTCCATCCTCTTTAAGTGGGGGGTTGGGAGAGCGGGAACAAGGGGTGCAGGCCCCATTGGTTGGCGAGATAGTTTTGCAGCGAACCGCGCACCAGGGACCAGCGGACAGGCGCCCCGAGCGGTATATAGACCTCACGCGCGGTCAGGGCAGCGTTAGCTTCCACTAGCAACCGTTCACGCGCGACGGGATCCCGCTCGTCCAACGCGTCACGAACCAGCGCATCGGCATCGGCCGAACACAGCCCAGCCTTCAACCCGCAGTTGAATTGGTTGAGAAACCATTCGGGGGCCGGATACCTTGCGAGATTGTCACGCAGCTCCAGATCAGCCTCTGACCCCGGCTCGGTGCGCACCACCGTAACGCCAATCGGCGCCCAGGCATTTGTCAGCTGGCGCAGCAGAAGATCACTGCCTGGTCCGCGCGGCAAGCCGACCCGCACAACAGCTGCCTTCCCGGCCTCGGCTGACCATGCCTGCACCCGCGACGCTGCAATGGCGCGACGGTCGTTGAGGGAAAGGTCCGCCCATCGCTCAGCAGGATAGGGGGGCACCGAAAAGCTGTCGGGCGGCACGATCCAGCTGCTGGCCCGCCAGCCGCTCAGCCTGAACGGCTCAATCAGTGCGATGCGATCGATCGCCATCGACAATGCCTCGCGCCGCGCAGGATCAGCGAGCAATCCTGCTTCTGACCGAACCACAAGGCCAAGCAAGCCCAACGTCGGATCAACCTGGATCGTACCGCGCGACAACGGCCTGGCCTCTGCCAAGGGGAAGTCGATGAGGCTACCGCCCAGCACGAGGTCGACTTCCCCGCGCGAAAACGCGGCCACTGCTGCACGTGCAGGCATGGCGCGTACGGATAGTGGGCGGGCGACGTCTTGCCAATCCTCGCGCGCGGGCTGGCCGCGCCGTTCGGGCGGCAACGCCGAAAGCCGGACCAGCGCTTCGGTCTCGTCGCGTGACATGACCATCGGGCCAGCGCCGCTGCCGCTCTTGACGAAGCCCAGTTCGGGCTGCGCCAGCAGTCGAAGGAAATCCGGCATCGGCGCAGAGAGACGCACCTCGATCACGCGCCCGGTCATCGCCCGGATTTCCTCGACCTTGGCAAGGTCGAGCCCCAGCGACGTGCCGCGCAGACGGGCAATGGATTCGCGCAGCAGGCGGCGCACGTCAGGGGCAGACAATTCTTCACCGTCAGGCCAAGTGCTTTCCCGCAGGCGGAAGATGTAGCTAAGGCCGTCATCCGTGACGATCCATCGTTCCGCGAGCGCGGGCACCACCTGCCCGGCTTCATCAAGCGCGACAATGCCTTCAAAGGTCGCCGCGCGCAGGTGCTGCGCTGCGGGCGATAGCCTGACGCCTTGCTGGAACAGGCTTTCTGGGTTGCCGATCACCGCCACGGCAACCGACCCGTCGCCACTGGAAGGCCCACAGGAACCCAGCGTCAGGGCGAGAACCAAGGGAAGCCAGAATCGCATCAAAGCCTGACTAGCAGGTTGCGTCATGATGGTCAGCTTGATGATGCACCGCGCCATATTGGGCGCGAGTTACCTGCGGTCAGATCTTACGCAGCTTGGCTGGTTCAGGAGCTGGCGGTGCACGGTGCAGGCGCGAAGGAGCAACGATGCCAAGCGCGGGATCCGGCTCGACGCTCAGCGGGCGCCGTGCCTTTTGCGAATCGATTTCCGCGTCGAACGCAATGCCGAAACGGTTGTCCTGAACCCAGGCGACCGTGCCACCGATCGGGCCAATGTTGCGCAGCTCGATTTCGAGCCGGTGGCCACGCTTCACGCGCAGGTTACCCTCGCCCATCATGCCGCCATCCGACAGATTGCGGACGCGGATCCGGCGGGTCTCGGCGTCATTTTCGACACGAACATCCGCCAGCAAAAACAGGCTGTCGCGTGCGACGCTACGTGTCTCAACCCCTGCCATCCCGGGAGCGCCTCCTTGGCGGTAAATCCATTGCCTGTTCTAAAACCGCTGCAGCATTCCCTGCCACAGTGCTTCGTTTTGGGCGTAGCGCTTTTGCGGTTAACAGGTCCTAAACTTTTGCCTTCCACGCGCGCCAATGATGGGCTGCGTCCCAGGCTGGTACAGAGTTTCGAAAGTCGTTACCGATCAATCGTCGCGCGAGATTTTTTCGCGGCGTTCGTGGGCTTCCTGCGCTTCGACGGTCATCGTGGCGACCGGCCGGGCGATCAAGCGCCTCAGACCGATCGGATCACCCGTCACTTCGCAATAGCCATATTCGCCCGAGTCAATCCGCCGCAGCGCCGCATCGATCTTGGCCACGAGCTTGCGCTGCCGGTCCCGCGTGCGCAGTTCGATGCCCCAGTCCGTCTCGCTCGACGCCCGATCGGTGAGGTCGGCCTCGCGCAGCGGACCATCCTGAAGTGATTGCAGCGTCTGGTCGGCGGCGGAGTGGATCGAGCGTTTCCATTCGAGCAGCAGCATCCTGAAATAGGCCTGCTGGCGCTCGTTCATGTACTCCTCATCCTCGCTCGGAACGTAGTCCGGCGCCAGCATGCGCTTCGCCTTTTCAAGGATATCAATTTCGTCAGACGCGGCAGTAGGCATGAATTTCTCTCATCCCGTATGTCGCTGGGCTGACCGCTGTGTCCTGCCGCCTGAATATTTTCATTGGCTCACTTGGTCCCAGCAAGCTGAAGCACTGCGGGGGCCTATAGGCAAGGCCCCCATGGCGCACAAGCGGCTTTGGGAATGAAGTGGGGGCAAAAGGATGCGGGCCACAAAGCGTCAATCGCGTTAACTAATTATTGACCATGTTCACCGAATTTTGACGTCGGAGGGTCGCTCAATGGCGACCGGGTGACTGACGGGGACTTGAACATGCACATTATCGCGATGGCTGCGGCTGAGGCCGATGTTTCACGTGAAACCGAGAGCAATCTCACTTTGGCGCGCTGGTTGGCCAGGGCGGCGCAGGGTCAAGCGGGGGCCTGTTTCGATCTGGGGGTAGCTTTTTCAACGGGTAGCAATGGCGCACCCTGCGATCTCATTGAAGCGCACAAGTGGTTCAACCTTGCCGCCGCGCGGGGGCATGAGGAAGCGGGCTTTTGCCGCGCGGATATCTCTGACGAAATGACCGCACGCGAAATCGCCGAGGCCCAGCGCCGGGCACGCCAATGGCTCGCCGAGGATCGGCTGCGGGCGGCCTAATCGCTCTTCTTGAAAGGGGTGCGGGTGTCGAGGTATTGCTGGTCACTGGCGACGCCTGCCCGCTCGCGCTCGAGGAAATCGGCGACGGCGGCGCGGAAGCCCGGATCGGCGATCCAGTGCGCGGACCAAGTCTGCACCGGCTCATACCCGCGCGCGAGCTTGTGCCCGCCCTGCGCCCCGGCCTCGACACGGCTAAGGCCCCGGGCAATCGCGATGTCGATCGCCTGATAATAGCACAGTTCGAAATGCAGGAACCGCACCTCGCGGGTGCAGCCCCAGTAGCGCCCATAAAGGGCATCGCGCCCGGCAAAGTTCAGCGCGCCCGCAATCGGCACCGCCCCATCATAGGCGAGGATCAGCACGATCCGATCCCCCATCCGCTCGCCCAACAGGCTGAAGGCCTCGCGCGTCAGATAGGGGCTGCCCCATTTGCGCGCACCGGTATCCTGATAGAAGATCCAGAACGCGTCCCAATGCGCCTCGGTGATGTCTGCGCCCGTGAAGTGCCGGATCGTCAGCCCCTCCACCGCCGCCGCACGTTCCTTGCGCAAATCCTTGCGCTTGCGCGATGACAGCGCGGAGAGGAAATCATCAAAGCTCGTATAGCCACGGTTGAACCAGTGGAACTGGATGTCCGAACGCGGCATCCACCCGCCCGCTTCGAATAGCGGCAATTGTTCGGGCGCGATGAAGGTCGCGTGGGCGGAAGACATCTTGTTCTGAAGGCACACTGCCTCTGCGCCCTTCAGCAGGTGCGGGGCCAGGGCCGGATCGGACAGCAGCAGGCGCGGGCCGGTCGCCGGGGTGAAGGGCGCGGCGATCTGGAGCTTGGGGTAATAGCGCCCGCCCGCGCGGTGCCACGCATCGGCCCAGCTGTGGTCGAACACATATTCGCCCTGCGAGTGCCCCTTGGCATAGGATGGCAGCGCCGCCAGCAACCGCCCTGCATCATCGGTAATCGCAATCGGCGCGGGCTCCCACCCGGTGCCGGGGCCGACGCTGCCCGAATCCTCCATCGTGGTGAGGAATTCGTGGGAGACGAAAGGATTGTCGTTACCGCCTAGGGCGTTCCATTCGTCCCGGTCGAAGCTGCCGACCGATGATGCGATCCGGACAACAAGTTCGCGGTCACTCACCCGAGACCCGCTCCTTCCGCGATCAGCGCGTCGGCATGGGCTAGACCGCGCTGGCGCGTTTCAGGCGAGCGCACAGTCCAGGTGAGCAACGGACGGCCGCTTTCGCGCCACAGGGTGGTGAGCGCATTCGGAATGTCGCGCACATCGCAGGCGAGGAAATCGGGCGCGGCGCGCTCCAGCGCCTTGGGCGCGCGCCATGCGCTCTTGTAGCCATCGTCGAGCGTGTCGGTGATCACCATCCCGCGAGGGATAGCGGGGGCGTGCTTGGCAAACCATTCGCCGACCCTGAGGTCAAAACTCATCACCGCCAGTTGCCCGTGATAGCCAGCCAGCACCTTGGCGATGGCGATGCAGGCTTCAGCCACCGCCAGATGCGGCTCGGCCTTTATCTCGACGAGAATGGGCACCCGCCCCGCAACCAGCGCCAGCAAGTCCTCCAGCCGCCAGATCGTCTGGTCGGTGCCCATCAGCGGGATCTGGCAAAGTTCATCGGCAGGGCGCGCGGCGACCTTGCCATGCGCCTTGGTCAGCCGCTCCAGCACCCAATCGTGAAACACGAGCGGCACATTGTCGCGGCTCATCTGGATATCGCATTCGATCCCCATGCCCGCAGCAATCGCACCCTCGGCAGCCGCGCGCGAGTTTTCGGGCACACCCTCACGGTGCAGCCCGCGATGGGCATATTCGTGACCAGTCAGCCAATCAGGAGCGGGCCGCGCCGTCATGCCTTCAGCGCGACGATCGCATCAACCTCCACCGCCGCCCCGCGCGGCAGGGCGGGCACGCCGACAGCGGCGCGCGCGTGTTGCCCAGCGCCGCCGAAGATCTGCTCCATCAGGTCAGAAGCGCCATTGGCGACTTCCGGCTGCTGCGTGAAATCCGCGGTGCAGTTGATGAACGCGCCCAGCTTCACCACCCGTTCAACCGAATCGAGCAGCCCAGCGGCTTGAAGCTGCGCGACAATCATCAACCCGCAGGCGCGCGCCGCGGCCTTGCCGGCTTCAACGCCGACGTCATCGCCCAACCGGCCCGTCACCACCACGCCGTCCACAAAGGGGAGTTGGCCCGAGACATAGGCCATGCCGCCATGCACCACCACCGGCACATAGCTGGCCACCGGCGCGGCGGCCTTGGGCAGGGTGATGCCGAGTTCGGCGAGTTTCGCGGTGTAGCTCATGTTCAGTCCTCCAGTCGTTCCAGCAGCCACGGCAGGGCTTCGTCCCAGCGGTCGATCCTAGCCTCGGCATGGCCTGCCTTGTGGGCGCAATCAATGGCATGGGCGATCATCGGCTCGCCGCATAGGTGCAGCCGCGTGACCTGCGGGGCAATTCCGGCGACCGAAGCATGGTGCTGCGCGAGATCGTCGATGAACACCGCGCGGGTGGGCGCGTATTCGTCGATGATGGCCTTCAGCGCCGGACCCTTGGGGCCCTGATTGGTGAATACCCGCGCGTTGATCCCGACCTTGGCGAGCTGCGCCGCGCGGGCATCACGGTGATGGTCAGTGAGGTTGGTCAGGATCACCACATCGGCCTTTTCCGCCAAGGTGTTGATCCCTTCGACTGCACCCGCGATCGGCATCTGCGAATCCATTTCGTTGTCGAAGAACTTGCCCAGCATCCGCCAGATATCGGCAGGCGCGAGCAATTCGCCGCTCTCCTTCCAGCGCAGCGCCTCGGCGAAATTGTGGCCTTCGAGATGGAAGCTGACGCCTTCGCTCGCGTCCAGCCAATCCTTGAAAGGGGCGACCATGTGCAGCAGCACCTCGTCGCAATCGGAAATGATGAGGGGGCGGGTCATGCGTCTAAAGCGTCCTTGGCGGCGACCAGTTCCTCAGGCGTGACAGCGAGTGCTTCAGCCGCGCGGATCAGATCGGGTTCGTGGTTGGCGAGGAATTCGAGCGGGGCGGCAAGGATCGCAGGATCGCCGAGTCCCGCGCGTAGGGCATCGGGATCGAGCCCGGTGAGGTCAAGGAATCGGGCCGCCCGCTCTTCGCAAGCCAGCACCCAGCCGAGCGCGGCCAGCGCCAGAGTCTGCGGGTTTACCGGCTCGGAGGGCGTGCGAAGCGGGATTGTCCTGTCCTTTGCGCGAGGTTAATCGTAATAAGGGCGAATGCGGGGCGAGCAGTGACAAAGCGGATCATGGTTGTCGAGGACAATGACCTTAACCGGAAATTGTTCTGCGACGTGCTGCGCGCCAACGGGTTCGAGGTCGAGCCGGTGGCCGATGGCAATGTGGTGCTGGAAACGGCGCGAGCGGTCTCGCCGGATCTTATCATCATGGATATCCAGCTTGGCGGGGTTTCCGGGGTCGATCTGATCGAGGCGGCCAAGCGCGATCGGGGGCTGTGCGAAATCCCGGTGTTGGCCGTGACCGCCTTTGCCGCCAAGGGCGATGAGGAGCGGATCCGCGCGGCGGGCGCGGCGGGGTATCTCTCCAAGCCCGTCTCGATCAGCCCCTTCATGACCGCGGTGCGCGGGCTGTTGCCCGGCTAGATCAGGTTCTCTATCAGAAACACCGCAAGCGTCAGTCCGAGCCCGCCGAGGAACAGGTGATAGGCGTAGGCCAGGTAGCGATACTTGCGGCGGTGAAGCACCATCCCGTTCTGATAGAGATCGCGCAGCATCACCCGGTAAAGCGCTTCATCGTCATGCAGGTGCGACAGCATCTCGCGGGTCCACGCTTCTTCCTCCATAAGCGCAAAATGGCCGAAGAACAGCAGGTTCCTGTGCCGTTGGGGCACCGCCTTGGCGCGCAGCGGTGGGGTAATCGCTAGCACCGCAAAGATGGTGGAAGCAAAGGCCGTGACCGCAAGGCAGATCACCGACCATTGCACTTCGCCCGACAGGGCCTGTGTGATTACCAGCGAAAATACCACAAAGGTCGCACCAATAAGGATGTTGGCCTTGCCATCGGCCATCTGCGACAGCGACAGGGTGAGCGATTGGGCGGTGCGGATCAGATGCACGCTCTGCGGTGAGAGCGGGGCGGTGACTAGCTCTTCTGGCGGCTCGCTATCGGCCATAAGGCCCCTCCCCTCACGCCCCCCGGCGCGCCCAAAAACTTGACAAGCTGCACCAACCGCCGCTTTGCAATCGTAGTATATGAGGCCACAGCGCCGCACAACCAGAGCCATGAAAGCCCGCGTCCCATGACCCCCACCGAAGTCGAAGCACGCATCCGTGATCTGATCGAACCCTTCAACAAGAAGGGCGTCACCATCGAAGACGCCACCACCTTTGCAGGCGACCTCGAGTTTGACAGCCTGACGGTGATGGATTTCGTTGCCGAGATTGAGGACGAATTCGACGTCATCATCAGCATGAATCAGCAAGCCGAGATCGAAAACTGGGGCCAGCTTGTCGCGGCAGTCCACAAGTTGCAGGATAGCTGATAATGGCCACCGCTATGACCGAGACTCTCGCCCCCGCTCAGCCGGTTGACCTGCTGGCCAAGTTCGACCCGATCATCCAGACCCGCGAAGCCTTGCTCGCCGCCGGGGTGGAGGATCCGTTCAACCTCGTCATGGAGCAGGTGCTTTCGCCCACCCGCGCGATCTGCAACGGGCGCGATACGATCCTGCTCGGCACCTACAACTACATGGGCATGACCTTCGACGACGATGTCATCGCCGCAGGTAAGCAGGCGATGGAGGATTTCGGCGCCGGAACGACCGGCAGCCGCGTGCTCAACGGCACCTTCCGCGATCACCGCGATGTCGAGGCAGCGCTGCGCGAATTCTACGACATGGACCACGCGATGGTCTTCTCGACCGGGTATCAGGCCAACCTCGGGATCATTTCGACGCTGGCAGGCAAGGGTGATTACATTATCCTTGATATCGACAGCCATGCCTCGATCTATGATGGCTGCGCGATGGGGAACGCCGAGATCGTCCCGTTTCGCCACAATGACGTCGAGGCGCTGGAAAAGCGCCTCAAGCGTATCCCCGAAGGTGCGGGCAAGCTGGTGGTGCTTGAAGGCGTCTATTCGATGATGGGCGATGTCGCGCCGCTGAAGGAAATGGTCCGTATTTCCAAGGAACACGGCGCGATGGTGCTGGTCGACGAGGCGCATTCGATGGGCTTCATCGGCGCGAATGGTCGCGGGGTGGCTGAGGAACAGGGCGTTATCGACGATGTCGACTTCATCATCGGCACCTTTTCCAAGAGCGTCGGCACGGTCGGCGGCTTCTGCGTTTCCAACCACCCCAAGTTTGAAGTGCTGCGGCTGGTGTGCCGCCCCTATGTCTTTACCGCCGCCCTGCCGCCGTCAGTGATGGCATCGAGCGCGACCTCGATCCGCAAGCTGATGCACGGCGGCAACAAGCGCGCGCATCTGTGGGAGAACAGCCGCACGCTGCACAAGAGCCTCAAGGATCTCGGCTTCAAGCTCGGCACCGAAACCCCGCAAAGCGCGATCATCGCGGTCATCATGCCTGATCTGGAAAAGGGCGCGATGATGTGGGAGGCGCTCTTGAAAGAGGGCCTTTACGTCAACCTCGCGCGGCCCCCGGCGACCCCGGCTGGCATGACCCTGCTGCGCTGCTCGCTCTGCGCCGAGCATACCGCCGAACAGGTCACCACGATCCTCGGCATGTTCGAGCGCGCCGGGAAGGCGATCGGGATTATCTGAGCGGGGAAGGCTCTCGCCTTCCTCCGGCCCTCATTGGATTGAGATAATCCCATCCACGGCGCGCCATTCCTGCGGGCCGATGAGGTGCTTGTGCGCCACGCGCACAGAATGCAGGACCGCATCGATCTCACGCCGCCAGAAGCTGAGAAACCGATCAAGCTCCGGAAACTGCGGCGCGACGTCATATTGCTGCATCACGAATTGCTGCAGCAGGCTGCGGTGATCAGGCATGTAGTAGTGGATTTGCACCGTGGTCAGGCCATAGCCTGCCATCTGAGCCAGGAACGCGCGGTCTGTCATCACCTCTCCTCGCAAGCGGCATGAAGAACAGGGGGCGATGAAAAATCGCACGAATCTGTTTGTCGTCAATGAGAAAATTGGAATTTTGTTACGGCAAATCCGCGCCGTCACAGGCGCACCAGCTCTCTATAACCAAATTGGTTATTTTACTTGACATCGTCACGCTCTTTGGTTATAAAGGGGCGATTATGTACTTTACAAACCCAACGGCCTGCCCTATGAAAATGGGGTAAGGAGCGTTGAACCATGTCGGTACTTTCTTCCCCCCACTTCCATGACGAAGCCAAGGCTTTCGAGTACCTTGAAAGCATCGTGTGGGCGGATGGAATTGTCTGCCCGCATTGCGGCGTTGTTGGCGGTCGCGTGTACGATCTGTCTGGCGTTCGCTCGAAGGCCAGCACCAAGAACCCCGAAGGCAAGGTTCGTCACGGCCTCAAGAAGTGTGGCGAGTGCCGCAAGCAGTTCACCGCCAAGGTTGGCACCGTGTTTGAGCACGCTCGCCTTCCCCTCACCAAGATGTTGCAGGCCGTTCACCTGATCGTATCCAGCAAGAAGGGCATCAGCGCCCACCAGCTTAGCCGCGTTCTCGAAGTGCAGTACAAGAGCGCTTGGTTCCTTGCCCACCGTATCCGCGAAGCCATGCGCTCCGGCGATCTGGCAACGCCGTTTGGTTCGGGCGGTGGCGCGGTCGAAGTTGACGAAACCTACATCGGTGCGAAGTCCGACTATAACGGCAACCGTCGCGGTTATGGCCACAAGCACGCTGTTCTGGCGCTGGTGGACCGTGAAAGCGGCCAGAGCCGATGGTTCCATATCGAGAACAGCCGCGCCGCTGACATTCACCCTATCGTCGCTGCCAACATCAGCCGTGAAGCTCGCCTTATGACGGACGAAGCCAAGATGTACCGGAAGATTGGCCGTGATTTTGCCGAGCATGGCACCACGACCCACGCCGCTTTCCAGTACGTCGATCTGAACGACCGCACCATTCGCACCAACACGGTCGAAGGCGCGTTCTCGATTTTCAAGCGAGGTATGCGCGGCGTGTACCAGCATTGCGCCGAGCATCACCTGCACCGCTACCTTGCTGAGTTCGAGTTCCGCTACAACAACCGCACCGCCAACGGCGTTGACGATCGCCAGCGCGCTGTCACTGCGGTACAAGGCATCGTTGGCAAGCGCCTCACCTACGCAAGGCCTGACGCAAGCGCCTAAGCGAGCGTACCAGCTATGGCTCCCGGGCCTTGCGCCTAAGCGGCGCGGACGGTGGAAGTCGAAGTTGAAGCGAAGGCTAGCAAATCGAAAACCGTTATGGTACAAATGCGCCGCGACGCGCTGCCATATGGACTGGAAGCGCGCCGCGGTTCTTACCCCTTCTGGAAGGGGGCAGGGTGGAGAAAGGCGGCGCAAGCGCCGCTAATTATCTCCTACGGATGGTTTGCCAGATCATCTGACCCTCCTTTCGCTGGTGGAGGCCCACACGGTCCTTTGGTGAGGCTGGCGTGTGTAGCCGGGAAATGATGCGGCGGTCGGTCATTGGCCGACCGCCGTATTCGTTTTGACCATGGGAACGACTACACCTGAACGGGCAAGTCGCTGAAATTGATCTGGTGCCTTGGGGCCAAGTCGTAGTTGGCGATCTAAGTGGCCATATCCCTCAATTTCGCCGCGCTGCTTCAAGCGAGCCACAGCATTGTAAGCGCTATTGAGGTTCTTCAACGGCGGCAGATTGTGCTTCTCCGAGCCACCACTGACACGCTCAATTGCCTCCTTAGCCGTCATACCAGGCTCCAAAGCGATAACCTCAAGTAGAGCGTCCATCATGGGTGAACCCAGCGATGCCGGGGCATTTTTGTCTTGCTTCAAGCCAGCGGCCACCTTCCGCTTGAACGCATCGAGATTGGCCGGAGTGAAAACGTAGCCTTTGTGCTCTACGAGGATGCCCTTCTCCTTCCCGCGCGCCAATGCGTGGTAGAACCCCTTGTCGCTTTTCCGCAGTTTTCCACCCAATGGGCTCCGCATGATTGCCTCGCGAACCTGCTCATAGCTCACACCGTCTTCTTCACGCTCGACCACCAAATGAACAGCGGTGGGGAAAGTGTCCTTAGAAGTGAGACCGCTCAATGTACGGCCAATTGACTTGGGATGCGCATTCGCGCTCTCCCCGGCGGCATCTAGGAGCTTGGCCTCGCGCTCCAGCATCTGCGCCATCTCAATTAAGCGCCCTAGCTTGGTCCGCTCCGCTTCAAGAGTCCGAATTGTCTCATCGATCTCGCGCACGCGATGCCGCCACGCGAAAATCTGGCTTTCGCTAATCAGGCTTTCAGGTGATTCTGTGGAAGACATCGGTCACTCATAGCCGTACTCCACGCCGATGACAAGCCTGCCTGTGAGTGGATAAAATCAAATCATGAGTGTATGTGTTATGTTCCTGTGAATAAATAGCGCGCTAGCGCGGCCCCGCCCCGCGTGGTAAACCTGTGGCATGTCTGATCAAAAAACACAGCTAGACAAATTCAAGGACGCCGCGCGCGAGCTTGGGTGCGACGATGACGAGCAGCGCTTCAAGGAGCGGCTTGGGAAGTTGGTGAAGCCAAACGAAAGGGGCGAGCGCCCACATGAGTGAGGCTCGCCCAATCCGGTGCAAAGGGCCGATAAACGCAGCCCCTTGGCTAGGCCGCTATCTGCGCTGGCCTAATGTGTGCAGACAGCCAAGCATTTGCTGCGGCATTGACGCAGGACGTTGCCCAATCAGAACCCGGCTGCAATTCGAGCACCGCAACGATGTCATTCCTTTGCAGCGCGTTCACGACGAACCCGCGAACCTGTGATGCATCAGCGTTGAGGCTTGCCAGCCAGACCGAGTCCGCAATCCGCACCGCACTCCACGCCGCCATAAGGCGGTAAAGCGCGTCATAGTTGCACGGAGGGCGATTGTCGTAGGTGATGAGGAATTTTGCCATGACGTTACGCCCTGTAATCGCTGATCCAGCGGAAGCTGCGGTTCGAAGGCTGCTGCGGCTGGAATTTGAAGTAGCGGTTGCTGCGAGTGGATCGAGCGAGGCTTTCCGACATCGACTTCGTCGTGAGATGGAAGATGTGCTCCTTGACGGAGTCCATCACCTTGTCGAACCGGTCGCTACGGTTGCACGTGGGACAGGTCACCTTGTCGTGAGCCTGAGGGTTGGCGACGGTTACCACCGCGCACTTGCAGCCGCCACAGAGGACGGTCAAATTTTGAGAACTCATTGACTTCACACCTTTCTTTAGGCGCGATGTCGGGTTGACCTAACCCACGCAGATGGGTATACCATCCGCGCTAGCAAACCAATCCCGACACCACTCGGGGTACACACACACAAAGCCCTCGGACCCGCGAAGTCCGAGGGCTTTGCTTTTACTCAATGTTAACACTTTTGTCGAGTCGCGCAGGCGGCGTTGTTCGCGCACTGTTCCGCAGGCAAGTAGGCCTGCGACGGGCGAAAGGCAGGGCGCGCCGAGCGAATTAACCCATATGGTTATTTCTCTTTCCTACAGCGTGACGCTCGGCCTATACCGATAGGCATGATGGGCGAATCGCAAGAGCGACGAACCGCCCGAAATAAGCGCCCTTCTGGTGGTTAAGCCGTTGACTTTGCCTCGCTTTGTTCGTGGGGTTGTAAACTACACAATCGCCTAGAAAGGGGCATCGTCGAAAAATAGCGATTCGCCAGCTGGCGGCCCTCCGGACTGGAGCGCCGCCTTTTTGTTGTCTGCGCTCCAGGAGTATCCGCCATGGCCAAGCCGCCCGGCAAGCGCATCGCCATCCGCCCCAGCCTGAAAGACGGCGAAGACGGACGCATCAACAACAACTGGCGGCGCCTGTTTCTCGATCACCTTGCCGAAAGCTCGAACGTCTCTGCGTCCGCCGATAAGGCAGGGATCAGCGCCAGCCGCGCCTACAAGGTCCGGCGCGAGGAGACCGAGTTTGCCCGCCAGTGGCTGGTTGCGCTCGCCGAAGGTTATCTCCACCTCGAAATGGAGGTTGTCCGGCGTTTGCGCGAAGGCGACGCCAAAACGGCTGATGACGGCAAGTTCGACTTTGCCAACGCCATCCGTCTGCTGGCCGCCCACCGTGACAATGTCGCGCGTGGGACCAGCGCGGTGCGCGATGTCAGCCCCGCCGAAGTGCGCGCGTCGATCGACCGCAAGATCGAGGACATTCGCAAGCGGATCGCCCACCAGAAGGCCGCCGCCGAAAGGCGCGGGGCATGAGCGGACCTTATGACGACATGCTCGCAGACGAATCGGAAGATGGCGACAAGCTGCGCTATCAGGTCAGCGAGGCGCTCGACGAGACCGAGCGCAACAGCTTCGACTATCTCTGGGAGTACACCGCCCGCGAGGAACAGCTCCCCCCGCCGGGTGACTGGCGCATCTGGATGATCATGGCCGGGCGCGGCTTCGGCAAGACGCGCTCGGGCGCGGAATGGGTGCGGATGATCGCGGATGCCGACCCCGACGCAAGGATCGCGCTGGTTTCCTCCTCGCTGGCCGAAGCACGCGCGGTGATGGTGGAGGGTGAAAGCGGACTGCTGGCGATTTGCAGGCCGGGCCACAAGCCGCTGTACGAACCCTCGCTGCACCGCGTCCGTTTCAGGAGCGGGGCCCAGGCGCAGCTGTTCTCCGCCGCTGAACCCGAAGCCTTGCGCGGCCCACAGCACAGCCATGCCTCCGGGGCAAGCGCAAAAGGAATTCTTTATCAACCAGGCGCTCAGCATTCTGGACGCCCTTTGTCCGCAGGCCGTGGTGGCGTCGCAAAATGCGCCGCCTGCGGTTGTTCCAGACAGCGCGTGTTTTCGGGTCACGTCACCAGCAATTGCGGCCTGGGCAGGGAAGGAGGACCATCTCGCAGTCGGGATCGGCGGTGATTGGCACTTCATGGCACCGCGTGACGGGATGCAGGTGTTCGATAGCGATGCGGGCCATTGGATGCTGTTTCGCTCGGGGTGGCGGACCGCGGTGGCCCCGATTATCTCAGCGGGTGGCTCAGTCATCGATACCGAGGGCAGGGCTGCGCTGGTCCAACTGATCGAGGTTCTGCGCCATCTGGGTATCTTGGCAGCGCCAACAGCCTGAAGTTCCCGCAATCACTCCGTTAGCGTTCTCGAGGATCATTGCATTTTTGTCACACGCTAAGGACCGAGGCATTTGAGCAACATATCGGAAGCATTGACTGCTTGCCACTTGCAAGGGGAAAAGATAGAGACCCCCGGTGCCTCAAGTCTAAAAAAAGGGGAATTTTAGTATGCGCAAATTTGTCATTGGCATGGCCATGGCTTCGACGGCGCTGACCTCGCCCGCACTGGCCCGTGAAGACCAGTGGTATATCCAGGGTGAAGGCGGCGTGATGCTCGTCGAGGATCAGGACCTCGGCGTGAACGGAGCGCCCGACAACGCGTCGGCCGATTACGATAGCGGTTATGATTTCGGCGCCCTCGTCGGCTATGATTTCGGTGCGTTCCGCCTTGAAGCCGAAGCCAGCTATCGCGCTTCCGATCTCGAAGGTGTGACCGCCGGTTCGCAAGGCCTCGCGCTCAACCAAGCCGGCACGGGCTTCACGACCTTTACGGGTGCGCGCGACGCGGTTGGTGAAGTCAACGCGCTGAGCTTCATGCTGAACGGCCTGTTCGACTTTGGCAAGGATGACGGTCTGCAAGCCTTCGCCGGTGGTGGTATCGGTGTTGCGCGGGTCGACATGGACGGTGCGGTCAATGCGACTGGTCCGGGCGTCTGGAACGATTCTGACACCGGTCTCGCATGGCAGCTGATTGCCGGCGTCCGCGCTCCTTTGAGCGATTCGTGGGATGTTGGCCTGAAGTATCGCTTCTTCCGGGTCCCGGAAATCGATCTGATCGATCCGCTGGGTCGCACGCTTGACACGTCGCTGACTACCCATTCGCTGCTCGGCACCGTGACCTACAACTTCGGTGGTGCGCCGGCACCGGTCGCGGCTCCGCCGCCTCCTCCGAAGGCGCCGTGCAACACGGGTCCGTACATTGTGTTCTTCGACTTCGATAAGTCGGATATCACTCCGGAAGCGGCGACCATCCTCAACAACGCAGTCACGGCTTACGCGAACTGCGGCACGGCAAGCGTCATGCTCGCAGGCCACACCGACCGTGCGGGTACGCCGAAATACAACATCGGCCTGGCCGAGCGTCGTAACGCTTCGGTCCGCAGCTATCTGACTGGCCGCGGTATCCCCGCAGCGCGGATCGCTGGCGAAGCTTTCGGCGAAACCAAGCCGCGGGTCCCGACCGCAGACGGTGTGCGCGAAGCGCAAAACCGCCGCGTGGAAGTGACCTACGGCCCAGGTTCGGGCATGTAAGCCACCGTTCTAACGGAACAATCGAGGGGCCGGAGCGATCCGGCCCCTTTTTTGTTGCGTCTGAGCTTCGCGCACCCCGACTAAGCGAGCGCGACCCGATCTGTATGCACTCACTTTCAATGAGACGCGCGCGCAACAGGGTAGCGTCAGCGTTAAGCTAGCGACGATTCGAAGGTCCGCCCTAACCACAACTTGCGGCGGGTAGGCGAGTTCGAGCAACGGCGTCGCGGTCCGCAATCGACGTCAGGGATTAGATCAAGGCCTGTTGGTCAATGGCAGTGCGCGCACCATAATCCCACTACTCGCGGACTTGGCGATTTGGTTTCAGCGTCGGCTTCGCCTTCGCGTTAGGCCTCCATAGCCGCCTGAGCCCGCTCCGCAATCGTAGCTTCAGCCTTGGGCAGGGCGCGATAGGCATAGATCAGCAACGCCAGCGAAATCGGCGCGACACCGATCAGCGACAGCAACCCGACCCGCAAGCTCCCGCTCAGATCGGAGATCGCGCCGACCATGAACGGCCCGAGCCCGAGCCCGACAAGCGTGGTCGCCAGGAAGAACGAGGCTGTCGCAGTCCCGCGCATTCGCGGCAGGACCAGGTCCTGCGTCGTTGCCGCGGCAGCGCCGAGCGCGGTCGCCGCGAACATCCCGGCGAGGAAATTCATCACATAGAAAAGCACCGCGTTTGGCGTCGTGAACCCGATCCAGATCGGCACCACCGGCGCCACAATCCCGAACATCACCACCAAAATCCGGCCCGAGGGATTGCGCGCCCTCAGCCAGTCGGACATGCGCCCGCCCAGGATCACGCCGAGGAAGCCGGAACTTGCGCCGCACCCACCGAGCACGAAGGCCAGTTCGGCCTTGGGCAGACCTAGCACCGTCTCGCCATAGGCCGCTGACCAGAACGCGAGCGCATAGGCACCCAGCGACACCAGACCATAGCCCAGCGCCGTGCAAATGAACGCAGGCGTCCCCCAGATAAGCTGGAAGGTCGCCGGATCGTGGCGGCGCAGGGTGGTGGCCCACGAAAACACCGCATAATAGCCGAAGGCGATGGCGGTCCACTGCTGCGGGTTCTTGGTCAGCGCGATCATTCCCAGGGCAAGGACAATCATCGCTATGGCCATCGCGAGGTTGACGAGCACCGCCTTGGTCCCTCGGCGCGCCGCGTGGAACAACGTGAAAGGCGGCAGCAGGGTCGAGAGGTCAACGATGAAATCGACCAGCGGATGCCGCTCACCGCTCGCCGCATCGGGCTGACGCGCAGGTTCGCGCAGCGAGGCCACCCACAGAGCCAGCAGCACCCCCGGAACACCGACCGCCATGAAAGCCGCCTGCCAGCCGACCAGCCCGCCGATCCCGCCGCCAGGATAGGCTGCATCCCAGACCTGCGAGATCTTCGCCCCGATCAGCAGCGACACCCCGCCCCCGAGATACAGCCCCGAGGAATAGATAGCGAGCGCCGTTCCGCGCTGGCGGGCGGGGAAGTAGTCCGAGATCAGCGAATAGGCGGTCGGGCTGGCAGTCGCCTCGCCCACGCCCACCCCCATCCGGGCCTGCGACAAGGTGAGGAAATTGCGCGCGAACCCTGAAAGCGCCGTCATCGTCGACCACAGCACCAGGCCGATGGTCAGCAGCCGCACCCGATGCCAGCGATCCGCCAACCGGCCGAGCGGCACGCCGAACAGCGCATAGAACACCGCAAAGGCCGCCCCGCCCAGAAACCCGAGCTCGCCATCGGTCAGCCCCAGGTCGCGCTTGATATCGACCGCGAGGATCGCGAGGATCTGCCGGTCGATGAAGTTGAGGATATAGACCACAACGAGCACCCCGAGCACGTACCAGCTATAGGCCGACGCGGCCTCGTCGCTGCGGCCTTCCGCCGCCGTGGTGTTATCGCTCAATGGTGATCCCCTCTCCAGGATGCTCTGACAATGTGCCCGTCCTCAGGACCGGTCAGACGTGATAGCGTGTGCTATCGACAATCCCCGCTTCGGCAAAACCCTTTTTCCTGAGGCGGCACGAATCGCACAGCCCACAGGCGAGCCCCTCGGGCGTCGGATCGTAGCACGACCAGCTCCACGCAGGATCGAGGCGCAAGCGCGCGCATTCGCTGGCGATGTCCGCCTTGGTCATGTGCTGGAGCGGGGCGTGGATGGTGAAGGGCGCGCCTTCCACCCCCGCCTTGGTGCCCAATCGCGCGGTCTCGGCAAAGCTGGCGATGAATTCGGGGCGGCAATCGGGGTAGCCCGAATAGTCGAGCGCATTGACCCCGATGAACACGTCGCGCGCCCCCGCCGCCTCGGCGCAGGCCGTGGTCAGAGCGAGGAACACCAGATTGCGCGCGGGGACGTAGGTGACGGGGATGTCATCCCCCACCCCGCCCTTAGGCACATCAATCGCATCGGTGAGCGCCGACCCGCCGAATGCGCGCAGATCGAGTGCGACCGTGGTATGGCGAGCGAGACCCAGCTGCCCGGCAATCCGCTCAGCCGATTGCAACTCAAGCCGATGTCGCTGGCCATAGTCGACTGTCAACGCATGAACAGCAAACCCGCGCTCTTGCGCCAGAGCCGCCGTGACCATCGAATCCAGTCCCCCTGAGAGGAGCACAACGGCAATCGGCGGCGCGGAAGAATGTTCGGAACCGGTCATGCCCCGGCCCTATCACGCGCGCACCCAAAGGCAATCCGGCCCGTAGGGAGGCGCGTTCAGCAGGTGCCGGTGCGACGCGCCTCGGCCGCCATCTGGAACGGCATCCCATCCACAATGCCCTGGCTTTCCAGCTGGATCAGCGAGGGCGTCTCGCGCCGGATGCTGGTGCGGCCATAGCCATTGCTGGGGCATGTGTACTGCACCGTCACCCGCGCCGCGCTATCCTCGATCACGAAGCGGTTGCAATCGGTCTGCTTGTGCATGAGCTGGATGAACTCCGCTCCGCTGCGCAGGCAAATCCGGCGTTCGGGCGCGCCGTCGCGATACTTGATCGTCCACTCCCCCTTGGCCAGCGTGTCCAGCAGCGCCAGACCATTGCCCTGCGCCAGCCCGGGCACGGACAGCCACACCCCAGCGCCGGTCAAGGCTGCACCGATGGCGATGAATCGCGGCAGGGTCTTGCGAGCAATCGTCATGGCGTCCTTCATGGCAGGTTTCATTTCACCCGCCTTGCATAATTTCGTCGTCCAGAACCTGAACGGCCCGAAATTTTCGACGAACGGTCAGATCGGCAGCGCGAAGGTCCGCGAACAGAAGGCGCAATCCACCGCAATGATTCCATCCTCATTGCGCATGTCCTGCTGCTCTTCGGGCGGAAACCGGGCGATGATCGCCGTGTAGTGATCAATGCTGCACCGGCAGCCGCGTGACAGTGAGGCACCGGACTGGACCCGCACTTCCGGCTCCTCATGGAACAGCCGCCAGACGATCGCTTCCAGCGACAGCTCAGGCGCGAGCAGCTCATCGTGGCTGATCGAGCCCGCCATCACCGCGACATGCTCCCAATCGGGATGATCGAGCCGCACATGCAGCCGCTCGCGCCCCTCCTCGCCATCGGCGAGGTGTTGCACCAGCAGCCCTGCTGCGGCACGGCCATTCGCCCCGGCCCGGCTGGCGACCCGGATCAGCGTCGGAATCTGTTCCGACTGGCTGAAATAGCTCTCGCACGCCTCGGCAAGGCTATCGCCTTCGAGCGGGACGATCCCCTGATAGCGTTGCGCGCCCTCGGTCTCGAAGGTGATCGCAAGATAGCCTTCGCCGAACAGCGCCTTGAGCGACGGATTGGCCCCGAGGCCCGCCAGCCGCTCCGCATCGAAATCGGCATAGCCGCGCACCGCGCCGGCGCGATAATCGCACACCAGCAGGCGCACGATTCCGCCATTGGTCTGCGCCTGCATGGTGAGCTGCGCCGCCTCGCCCTTGAGCAAGCCGCCCATCAGCGCGCCCATCACCAGCGCCTCGCCCAAGAGATGCATGATCGGCGGGGGGTAATCATGCGCGGAAAGCACCGCATCGAGCACACCTTCCAAGCGCACCACGCGCCCACGCGCGTTGCGGCCCGGCAGGGTAAAGCCCATCAGCTTGTCGGAGAATGTTTCGGAGAGGTCAGCCATGCGCCGCCATATGGGGGCGAGGGGGCGCGGCGAAAAGGGCCAGCGTGCAGATGATAGCCAAGCGGCTCAGTTGCCGATCCGGCCAAAGCTCCACAGCAGCACCGATTTCTGCGCGTGGATGCGGTTCTCCGCCTCGTCGAACACCACCGATTGCGGCCCTTCGAACACCTCCTCGGTGACTTCCTCGCCCAGATGCGCAGGCAGGCAGTGGAGGAACAGCGCGTCGGACTCGGCATGGGCCATCAGCGCGGCGTTGACCTGATAGGGCTGCATCGCCGCCTTCTTCTCCGCCGCATCGGCCTGTCCCATCGAGATCCAGGTGTCGGTGACGATCACGTCCGCCCCGCTCGCCGCCGCAACAGCGTCCTGCGTCAACGTCACCGTGGCCCCGCCCGCGCGTGCGAGCGCGACAAAGGCCGGATCGGGCTCATACCCCGCAGGGGTCGCCACGCGAACGTTGAACTTGAATAGCCCCGCCGCCTCGAGGATCGAGTGCAGCACGTTGTTCCCATCCCCGAACCACGCAACCTCAAGGCCCGGAAGCGCCTTACCGTGCTCGATCACAGTCAGAAGGTCGGCGACGATCTGGCAGGGGTGCGATTTGTCGGTCAGGCCGTTGATCACGGGCACCGTCGCGTGACGCGCCATTTCCTCGATCTTGGCGTGATCATCGGTGCGCAGCATGATCGCATCGACCATCCGGCTCAGCACCCGCGCGGTATCGGCGATGCTCTCGCCCCGCCCAAGCTGGCTTGAGGCCGAATCGAGGATCAGCACCGATCCGCCGAGCTGCCGCATCGCGATATCGAAGCTGACGCGGGTGCGGGTCGAGTTCTTCTCGAAGACCAGCCCCAGCACATGCCCGGCGAGCGGCGCGCCAGCATCCACCTTGCCCTTGGGCCACCCTGCGCGCGCCGCCTTGCGATCAATCGCATCATTGATCATCGCCGCGACATCATCGCCCCCGGCATCCCCGAGATCGAGAAAGTGGCGACCCCCCCCGGCGGCGCTCATGCCGGTTCCGGCACCTTGAAGCTGGCCGCGCCTGCCGAAAGCTTGTCGAAGAATTCGTCCATCTCGGCATCGCCGATCACCAGCGGCGGGATGACGCGCACCGTGTTGTCCCCCGCCGCCACGGTGAGCAGCTGGTGATTGTCACGCAGGTGGACCACGAAGGGGCGGCTTTCCATCTTCATCTTCAGGCCCAGCATCAGGCCCATGCCGCGCACCAGTTCGAACAGCTCGGGATAATTGCCGATGAACTGTTCGAGCCGCGCGCGCATCCTCTCGCCCTTTTCGCGCACGGAGCTGAGGAATTCGTCGTTGGCGACCGCTTCCATCACCGCCGTCCCTGCCGCCATCGCCAGCGGGTTGCCGCCATAGGTCGAGCCGTGGGTGCCGAAGGTCATGCCGCGCGCCGCCTTCTCGGTGGCGATGCACGCGCCGAGCGGGAAGCCGCCGCCCAGCCCCTTGGCCGTGGCGAGAATGTCCGGCTCGATTCCGTATTGCTCATAGGCATAGAAGGTGCCGGTGCGCGCGACGCCGCACTGCACTTCATCGAGCACCAGCATCAGATCATGCTCATCGGCCAGATCGCGCAGGCCCTGCATGAATTCCTGCGAAGCGGGGCGGATACCGCCCTCGCCCTGCACGGGTTCAACCAGGAACCCCGCCGTGTGCGGCCCGATCAGCGCCTTGGCTGCTTCGAGATCGTCGAACGGCGCATACTTGAACCCGTCGAGCAACGGCGAGAAGCCGTGGTGCATCTTGGTCTGGTTCGAGGCGCTGATGGTCGCCATGGTGCGGCCGTGGAAGGCGTTGTGGAAGGTGATCAGCTCGAACCGGCTGGTATCGCCCGCATCGCCCGCGTTCTGGTGATAGGCACGCGCGCACTTGATCGCGCATTCCACCGCCTCGGCGCCCGAATTGGTGAAGAACACCGTGTCGGCAAAGGTCTTATCGACCAGCAGCTGCGCCAACCGCTCACCCTGCGGGCTACCGTAAAGGTTCGAGACGTGCATCAGCGTCGCCGCCTGATTCTGGATCGCCGCGATCAGCCCCTGATGCGAGTGGCCGAGCAGGTTCACCGCGATCCCGCTGGCGAAATCGAGGTAGCGGGTGCCGTCTTCGTCGATCAGGTGACAATGCTCGCCGCGCACCGGCCGCACGCCGCAGCGCGGGTAAACGGGCATGAGCGGTGTGATCGACATGGGCAGTATCCTGAGTTGATGAGGCCGGTGAATCCAAAAGCAAATGGCGGCCCCGAACAAGAGCCGCCACCCGCAATTCAATAATCCTGCACAGCGCCCGCGTCAAACCGCAGGCGCTACAGGACCAGACGTTAGTCGCTCGCCGGTGCGAGGTTGACCGCCGAATGCTTGCCGCGACGATCGACTTCGAGGTCGAATTCGTAGCGTTCGCCTTCGTTCAAAGCGGACAGGCCCGAACGCTCAACCGCGCTGATGTGCACAAAGGCATCGGGCTGGCCATCATCACGCACGAGGAAGCCGAAGCCCTTCATCGCGTTGAAGAACTTGACCGTGCCCTTGGCCCGCTCACCCGTCAGCTCGCGCTGGGGGGCAGCCGGCTTGGCAGCGACCGCGATCACATCGCCGACAACCTGAAGATCCTGCGCCGACACCTTGCCGCCGCGATCCACGAGGTTGTACTGAAGCTCTTGACCCTCAGCGAGGCCTTCAAGGCCCGCACGCTCCACCGCGCTGATGTGGACGAAGACGTCTTCCCCGCCCCCTTCCTGCTGGATGAAGCCGAAGCCCTTCTGGCTGTTGAAGAACTTGACCGTGCCCTTGCCGGTGCCGACGATCTGAGCCGGCATGCGGGTGAAACCGCCGCCACCGCCGCCGCCGGGGCCGCCCGGACCACGCGGTCCGCCGCCGCCACCCGGACGCGGTCCGCCGCCGCCAAAGCGGTCACCACCGCCTCCGCCGAAGCGATCACCGCCCCCACCGAAACGATCGCCCCCAAAATCCCGCGGCGGGGAATATCCATCACCCGGACCGCCAAACGGATCAAAGCCATCTTCGCCAAACCCGTCGCGCTTGTCGCGGCCGCGCCGGCGTCCCCTATCGTAACCCATATCTCAGAATGTACCTTACCACACTGCCCGTCGTCCTATGCGCCGGTGCCGAGGACAGTGAGCCGCACCGAACACACGCGCGCCGACCCTGAGAGCCGAGACGCACATTCATCGCGCGGTATAGCGCACAAAAGGTTGCTTTGCGAACGATTTTACGGGCCTGCGCCGCGCCCTATCATGGCGCGGCCATCATGATCGACCGCGGGTTCTTGTGCTCGCCCACAGCCTTGGGCATGACAGCGCGCACAACCGCCAGACAGAGCAGGAACCGCAGATGAGCGACTTTCGCAGGCTGAACGAAAATGTGATGGTAAGCCCACAACTTGCGCTGGAGGATATTGCGGCTGCTGCGGCCCAAGGCGTCGCGATGATCGTCAACAATCGCCCCGACGGCGAAGACCCGGATGCGCCGCAGGGTGATGACATCGCCGCTGCTGCTGCGGCGGCTGGACTCAACTATGTCGCGATCCCGATTGGCCATGCGGGCTTCAGCGAACCGCAGGTCGACGCCATGATCGCCGCGCTGGAACAGGCCGAAGGCCCGATTCTCGCCTACTGCCGCTCGGGCACCCGATCGACCCTGCTGTGGGCTTTGGCCGCGGCCAAGCAAGGGGTCGAGCCGGACACCATCTCCCGCACCGCGATGCAGGCAGGCTATGATGTCAGCCCGGTCCGCCCGATGATCGACATGCTCAGCTCGCGCTGAGGCGCATCGCTGTGGACCTGCCGCCGTTGGTGCTTCAGACTGCGGGATCACTGGTCGCGATCCTCGCGCTGGCGGGCCTCGCGTGGTGGATGCGGCTGGGCGGCACGCCGGTGCTGGATAGCGAAGCGGCGGTGCAGCGCGCGGCGGGTGAAGTGGAGGAAGGCTTCGTCCCCGCTCGTTACGCCCTCTCGGTCGACGGCGCGACGGCCCTCGCCCGTGATGGCTCCGGACGAATCATGGTGATCAAACGCCATGGCAACCGCTTTGCAGGGCGAGTGCTTGGCACGAGCGCGCGTTCGCGCATCGAGGGTGAGCGGCTAACGGTTGATTGCGGCGAGGCTCGCTTCGGCACGGTGCTTCTCACCATCCCCGACGGCGAGGCTTGGGCAGACGCGATCAATCGGGTAAACGTCCTCCACGATGCCTGATTTCAACCCCACCCAATATGCCGTACCGCTGTTCGTGGTGGCGGTGCTGGCCGAGATGATCTGGGCCAAATTCCGCGCGCCCGAAGCCTATGAGCCCAAGGACACGCTCGTCAGCCTGTCGTTTGGCCTCGGGTCGACCGTCGCGGGCGCGCTGCTCGGTGGCTTTAGCCTGTGGCTGATGTTCCTCGCGTATGATTGGCGCATCGTCGATTTCGGCCCCGAATGGTGGACGGTGTGGTGGGCGTGGCCGCTGTGCTTTGTGCTCGATGATCTGGCCTATTACTGGGTCCACCGCGCCGGGCACCGCATCCGCTGGATGTGGGCGGCGCACGTGAACCACCATTCCTCGCAGCACTACAATCTCTCGACCGCGCTCAGGCAGACCTGGACCGGCAACCTCACCATCGGCATCCTGTTCAGCCTGCCGCTGGCATGGCTCGGCTTTCACCCGGTGATGATTGCGATCTGCGGCGGGTTCAACCTCATCTACCAGTTCTGGATCCACACCGAGGCGATTCTGCGGATGCCCGCATGGTTCGAAGCGGTGATGAACACCCCCAGCCACCACCGCGTCCACCACGCCACCAACCCGCGCTATCTCGACCGCAATTATGCGGGGGTGTTTATCATCTGGGACAAGATGTTCGGCACCTTTACGCCTGAGGTCGATGACGAGCCGATTCGCTACGGGATCGTCAAGCAATTGGGCAGTTTCAATCTCTTGTGGTCGGTGTTCCACGAATGGATCGGGATGCTGGCCGACATCTGGCGCGCGCCGTGGCGGCACAAACTGTCTTATCTGCTGCGCGAACCCGGGTGGAGCCATGACGGCAGCCGCGAGACCAGCGATATGATCCGTGCGAGGTGGCAAGCGCGTGTTGGTGCCGAAGTTGCACCTACCGCACCATCAGTGGCGGATCGAAACCCGATTGCAGGCGCGCCAGAAGCTGCTTAATCTCCCCCGCAATAAGGGAGAGATCATGGAAAGTTTCGACTACATCGTCATCGGCGGTGGCAGTGCGGGCAGCGCGGTTGCGGGTCGGCTTGCCGTGGATGGAACGCGCCGGGTGTGCCTGCTCGAAGCGGGCGGGCGCAATGACAACATCCTCGTCAAGACGCCGGGCTTCATGCCCTTCCTGCTGAAGAATGTGAATTATCGCTTCGAAACCGTACCGCAGAAGGGCCTGAACGGACGGATCGGCTATCAGCCGCGTGGGCGTGGGCTGGGCGGGTCCTCCGCGATCAACGCGATGGTCTATATCCGCGGCAATCGCTGGGATTACGACAATTGGGCAGCGATGGGCTGCACCGGCTGGGCCTATGACGACGTGCTCCCCTACTTCAAGCGCGCCGAGGGCAATGTGCGCGGCGCGGATGATTACCACGGCGGGAGCGGCCCGCTGTTCGTCTCCGACCAGACCGCCGCCAACCCCACATCCCACGCTTTCGTCGAAGCGGCGGCCGCGCTCCAGCTGCGCACCAACAACGACTTCAATGGCGCCCAGCAGGACGGCTTCGGGCTTTATCAGGTGACCCAGCACAAGGGCGAACGCTGGTCAGCCGCGCGCGCCTATGTCGAGCCAATCCGGGAAATGGGCAATTTCGCGGTGAAGACCGACACGTTGGTCGAGAAGCTGATTATCGAGGGTGGGCGTGTCACGGGCGTGCAAGTTCGTCGCGGGGGCGTTAGCGAGTCGTTGCTCGCTCGTCGCGGGGTCATTCTGTCGGCAGGCGCGTTCAACTCGCCCCAAATCCTGATGCTCTCGGGCATCGGCCCGGCCGAGCACCTCAAAGCGCACGGGATCGACGTGGTGCTGGATCGCCCATCGGTGGGGGGCAATCTGCAAGACCACATCGACTATGTCTCCGGCTGGGAAACCGAGAGCGACGTTCCCATTGGCAGCACCCTGAAAGGCACGCTGCGCATGGCCGCCGCGATCGTCGAGCACCGCCGCCATCGTACTGGGGTGATGACCACGCCCTATGCCGAAGCGGGCGGCTTCTGGACGGTGATGCCCGACAGCCCGGCGCCCGATGTGCAGTGGCACTTCGTCCCCGCGGTGTTGGAGGATCATGGGCGCGAGAAGGTGAAGGAGCACGGATTCTCGCTCCACGCCTGCGTCCTGCGACCCGAGAGCCGGGGGACCGTGCGGCTCGGCTCGCGCGATGCCGCTGCCGCGCCGGTGATCGATCCCAACTTCCTCGATGACGAGCGCGATATGGCGACCTTGCGCGCCGGGGTGCGCCTGTCGCACCGCATCGCCGAGGCCCCGCCCTTGCAGGCCTTTGGCCCGAAGGACCGTCACCCCGTCGACCTGCATGATGACGCCGCGTTAGACGAGCTGATCCGCAACCGTGCGGACACGGTCTACCACCCGGTCGGCACCTGCCGGATGGGGGCGGACGCCGATGCGGTGGTCGATACCACGCTCAGGCTCAACGGGCTTGAAGGCCTGTGGGTGGCGGACGCGAGCATCATGCCCAAACTCGTCAGCGGCAACACCAACGCGCCGAGCATCATGATCGGCGAGCGGTGCGCGGATTTCGTGATGGCGGCGGAAAAGGCCTTCGCCTAACGCGCGTCAAAAGGCGCTGATCCGGCCCGCCAAAGGGCGGGTCGCAAAAGCAAACTCCAACAAAAAAGGGCCGGAGACGCTTTGAGCGGCTCCGGCCTTTATCAGTTTGTTCGTTCGCAGGAGGAACGTGGTGAGGCGGGGGGAGGGGAGAGGGAGAGAGAGGCCTCCCCCCGCCAAACTTGGTGTTCTTGTTGGTCGCATCGCGAAGGGCAAAAACCGGTGCCCACTTTTTGCGCGATGCTTCCGTGATTAGTTGTAGGCGCGCTCCCCGTGTTCGGAGATGTCGAGGCCGTTGACTTCGCTTTCTTCATCGACCCTGAGGCCGGTGAGCGCCTTGGCAATGTAGATCGCGATGGCGGTGCCGATGGCCGAGACCACGATCGTGGCACCAACCGCAAAGACCTGCGTGACAAGCTGCGCGCCCATGTCGAAATCATCGCCGCCCGGGCCGCCCAGCGCGGGCGAGAACACGATGCCGGTGCCGATCGCGCCGACGATGCCGCCCACGCCGTGGATGCCGAAAGCATCGAGCGCGTCGTCATATCCCAGCGCCGGCTTCACCTTCGCCACGAAGAAGTAGCAGATCACCGAGGCAATCGCGCCGAGGAGGATCGCGCCGAACGGGCCCGAGTTACCAGCCGCCGGGGTCACCGCGACGAGACCGGCAATCACACCCGAGCAGAAGCCCAGCGCCGAACCCTTGTGGCCCATGGCCCGCTCGGTCAGCATCCAGAACAGCCCGCCCGCAGCCGTCGCCACGAAGGTGTTGATCATGGCGAGCGCCGCCGAGCCATTGGCTTCGAGCGCCGAACCGGCGTTGAAGCCGAACCAACCCACCCACAGCAGGCCCGTGCCAACCATGGTCAGCGTCAGGCTGTGCGGCGGCATCGGCTCGGTCGGGTAACCCTTGCGCTTGCCGAGGATGTAGGCCGCCACCAGCGCCGAGACACCGGCGTTGATGTGGACCACGGTGCCGCCCGCAAAATCGAGCGCGCCCATCACGAAGAACACCCCGCGCGCTTCCCAAACCATGTGGGCGATCGGGAAATAGACGATGGTGAGCCAGATCAGGGTGAACACCATGGTCGCGGCGAACTTCATCCGCTCGACCACCGATCCCAGCACCAGCGCCACGGTGATCGCGGCAAAGGTCATCTGAAAGCTGATGAAGATGTATTCGCTGATCACTTCATCGGTGAAGGTCGCCGCAGTGGAGTCCGCAGTGACGCCCTGGAGGAAGAACTTGCCCCAGCTGATGTATTCATTGCCTTCCGGGCCGAACGCGAGGCCATAGCCCCACATCACCCACACCAGCATCGCCAGCGAGGCGGCGGCCCCGATCTGGGTCATGGTCGAGAGCATGTTCTTGGACCGGGTAAGGCCGCCATAGAACAGCGCGAGGCCCGGCAGGATCATCAGCAGCACCAGAACGGTGGCCGTCATCATGAAGCCGTTGTTGCCCGGGTTGGGCACAGCAGGAGCCGCTTCGGCGGCAACCTCGGCCACTTCAGCCACGACTTCGGCAGCTTCCGCCACCGGGGCAGCGAGCGCCGGTGCGGCAAGCATCACCGCCCCCGCCGTCAGCGCCGCAGCCTTGAGGAAAATATGCTTCATTGATTGGGTCCCCTTACAGCGCGGTTTCGCCGGACTCGCCGGTGCGGATGCGGGTGGCAGAGGCGAGATCGAGCACGAAGATCTTGCCGTCGCCGATCGCGCCCGTGTTGGCGGTCTGCTGAATGGTTTCGACCACCTGCGCGGCGATATCGTCGCTGGCGGCGATCTCTAGCTTCACCTTGGGAAGCATGTTGGTGGAGTATTCCGCACCGCGGTAAATCTCGGTCTGACCCTTCTGCCGACCAAAGCCCTTGACCTCGGTCACGGTCATCCCGGCGATGCCGATACCGCTCAGCGCTTCCCGCACGGTGTCGAGCTTGAACGGTTTGATGATGGCGATGATGAACTTCATCTGTGGCCCCTGTTGCGCCGGATCATTCCGGTCAGCAGAGTCACAGCAACAAGCGTGCCACATTAGTGTAACGCGGTTGACGCAACGGAATCCGGGCGTTTCTTCGCACCTGCGGAAAAATACGTGCCTTAATTTTAGGCGCGTGATTAACGATTGGGCAAGTTTTTACGAAAAATTCGCGTCAGCCTAGCCCTCTTTGCCCGCAATGTAGCGGTCGGTGGCGCGAGTCGGCAGGCCATCAATGCTGCGGGTGCGCTGGGCCATCTTGGCCTCCCACGCGGCTGGATTGGATTGGCGGTGCGCCTTCTTGAGGGTGTCGCGCTCGCCCTCCAGCGTCATGAAGGGCACGCCCCAGCCGCACGAGCTCTGCACGCTCTCCACCGCGATATCGAAGATTTGCCGCGTGCCGGGCAACAGCGTGAACGGCGTGGACAGCGCCTCCCATGCTTCGTCCTGCGGCAACACCGCCCGCCCGCGCCCGTAAATCCGCAGGATCAGCGCGGGCTGCTGGAAATTGCAGAACATCACCGTGATCCGCCCGTCGGCGGCGAGGTGCGCGTGCGTCTCGTTGCCCGAGCCGCCGAGATCAAGATAGGCGACCCGCGTGGGCGATAGCACCCGGAAGGCGTCATAGCCCTTGGGGCTGAGATTGATCCGCCCCTCCGCTGCTGCGGTGGCGACGAAGAACACCGGCTGGGCGGCGATCATAGCGATGTGCTTTTCTGTCAGAGCATCGAAAAAATCCGCCATGTCCCGGCCTTTCGTTCAGAGGAAATCGCGCAAGGTGGCGATGAAGCGGTCGAACTGGTCGTGGTGAAGCCAGTGGCCCGCCTTTTCGAACTCGATCACCCGCGCGGTCTTGAAGTGGGCGATGCGCCCGTCCTTCTCGGGGTTCGAGGCCCAGGAATCCGCACCATAAAGCAGCAACGTCGGGCAGGTGATCGCGCCCCATAGCTGCTCAATGAACTCATCGCCCACGTCCTCCACCGGCCAGACGTTGAGGTGGGGATCGAACTTCCAGCTATAGGTGCCGTCCTCGTTGCGGTTGACCCCGTGGACGGTCAGATGCCGCGCCTGCTCCTCGGTGAGGTAGGCGTTCTCCTCGATCATCCGCGCGAACGCGGCTTCGATGCTCTCGTATTTGCGCGGGCTTCGGCCAGCCGCCTTGCGCTTCTTCTCGATCCATTCGGCGAGGCGTTCGGGATAACGCTGGCTGCGCTGCTTTGCGCGCCATTCGGGGGAGGGGCCGAGGCCCTCGATCGCCACCAGCTTGGTCACCATATCGGGGAAGGCGCCAGCATAGCGCAGGGCTACATTGCCGCCCATCGAATGCGCCACCATCCGCACTGGGCCGACGCCGAGCTGGTGCACCAGCTGCGCAAGATCATAGACCATGTCGCCGGCGGAATAGACCCCGTCCGACACCCAGTCGCTATCCCCATGCCCGCGGTGGTCCATCGCGATGACGTGGTAATCCGCGCTCAGCGCCTGCGCGGTCCAGTCCCACGAGCGCGCATGATCGCGCCCGCCATGCACGAGCACCAACGGCGGTTTCCCGCGCCCGCCCCAGTCGAGATAATTGAGGCGAAGGCGCTGCGAGATGAAGGTTTGGGAGGTTGGGCCAGTGTCGTGCATGAGGGATGCTTTGGCCAAACTGCGGGGTTTGGGCAAGTGTCAGACCCAACACCCGTTCGTGCTGCGCTTGTCGAAGCACTGTTCTTCTTCGTCGCGCTTGGGTTTGAAGAGAAGTGCAGCCCTTCGACAGGCTCAGGGCGAACGGAAAAGGGTTCTTACCGTTCCTTCGTCGCCAAGAAGGTCAGTTCCGGGTTCTTTTCGACCTGGTAGCTCACGTCCCACGGGCTCTTGGCCATGAACACCATGTCCCCGTCGCGGTCCTTCGCGAGGTTGGCGCGGTTGAAGCTGGCAAAATCGTCGAGCGCTTTGGCGTCCCCCTTGATCCAGCGCGCGGTCGCGAAGGGGGAGGGTTCGAGTACGGCTTCGACCTTGTATTCGGCCTCCAGCCGCGAAATCAGCACTTCGAGCTGAAGCTGGCCCACAACGCCAACGATGTGGGCCGAGCCGATCTCGGGGTAGAACACCTGAATGACGCCCTCTTCGGAGAGGTCGTCCAAGGCCTTGCGCAATTGCTTGGTCTTGGTCGGATCGCGCAATTGCACGCGGCGCAGGATTTCCGGCGCGAAGTTGGGAAGGCCGGTGAAGCGCACCTGATTGCGCTCGGACAGGGTGTCGCCCACGCGCAGGGTGCCGTGGTTGGGGATGCCGATAATGTCGCCCGCTTCCGCCGTATCGGCCAGCTCGCGGTCCTGCGCGAAGAACAGGATCGGGGAGTGGACCGCGATGGGCTTGCCCAGCCCCGACGGCGTCAGCTTCATGCCGCGTTTGAAGGTGCCCGAGACCTGCCGCATGAAGGCGATGCGGTCGCGGTGGTTGGGGTCCATGTTGGCCTGCACCTTGAAGATGAAGCCGGTGACCTCGTCGCGCTCAGGGCTGATCTGCTCCTCGCCCGCAGGCTGGGGCCGGGGCGGCGGGGCGAAGCGGGCGATGGCGTCGATCAGCTCGGTGACCCCGAAGTTCTTGAGCGCGGAGCCGAAATAGACCGGGGTGAGGTCGCCGTGACGGAAGGCTTCGAGATCGAATTCGGGATAGCCGCCGCGCGCCAGCTCGATCTCGTCGGCAAAGCGGGCCGGGATGTCTTCGCCTGCGTCGCGGGTGCCGAGGTATTCGCGGCTCGGGCCTTCGGGGCGGCCCACGGTGCCGGTGGCGAAATCGAGCAGGCCTTCGAACTCCCCGCCCATCCCGATCGGCCACATCTGAGGGGACACATCGAGCGCCAGCATGTCCGCCACCTCGTCCAGCGTCTCAAAAGGATCGCGGCCCTCGCGGTCGACCTTGTTGACGAAGGTGAGGATCGGCACGGAACGCAGGCGGCACACCTCGAACAGCTTGCGGGTCTGCGGCTCGATGCCCTTGGCGGCGTCGATCACCATGACGGCGGAGTCGACCGCGGTCAGGGTGCGGTAGGTGTCCTCCGAGAAGTCCTCGTGGCCCGGCGTGTCGAGCAGGTTGAAGACGATCCCGTCCTTCTGGAAGGTCATCACGCTCGACGTAACCGAAATCCCGCGCTGCTGCTCGATCTTCATCCAGTCCGACCGCGCCCGCCGCGCCGCCCCGCGCGCCTTGACTTCGCCAGCCAAGTGGATCGCGCCGCCTTGCAGCAGCAGCTTTTCGGTGAGCGTGGTCTTCCCCGCGTCAGGGTGCGAGATGATCGCGAAGGTGCGGCGATTGGAGGTCACTGGTTGTCGCGTGCGACGCGGAAACCCGCGAAGTCCTGGTTGACCGGCATCAACTCGATCCGGTTGATGTTGAGATGCGGCGGCAGGCTGGCGATCCAGCCGATGGTGTCGGCGATATCCTCGCCCGTCATCGGGTTGACGCCCGCATAGAGCTTGTCCGAGGCCTCCTGGCTGCCGGTGCGCACCACGGTGAACTCGGTCTCGACCATCCCCGGCTCGATGCTGGTCACGCGCACGCCGGTGCCGTGAAGGTCGGCGCGCAGGGCGAGGGTGAAGTGGTTCACGAAGGCCTTGGACCCCGCATAGACGTTGCCGCCGGGATAGACGTAGTTCCCCGCGACCGAACCGATCGCGATGATCGCGCCCTTGCGCGCGATCAGCTGCGGCAGGAGCTTGCGGGTCAGCACCACCATCGCGGTTACGTTGGTGTCGATCATCGTCTGCCAATCGTCGAGATTGGCGGTCTGCGCAGGGCTGAGGCCTTGGGCGAGGCCCGCGTTGTTGACCAGCAGGTCGATGTCGCGGAAGCCCTCGGGCAGGCTGGCAAGCGCGGCGTCCATCGCGGCGGTATCGCGCACGTCAAAACACACCGCGTGGACCTTGTCCGCGCCCAGTTCGGCGACCAGCGCGTCGAGCCGCTCCTGCCGCCGCCCGGTGCCGACGCAGCGCCAGCCGTCCGCGACCAGGCGGCGCACCGTGGCGAGGCCGATTCCGGCGGTAGCGCCGGTGACGAAAGCGGTCTTGCTCATCCGCGCAGCTCCCCGCCCAGCTTGGCGGCCGCGGCCACCACCATCTCGGCGATGGCCTTGAGGTCGGCGTCCTTGAAGCTCGCCTCGCCCGGCTGGAGCGTGACTTCGAGCGCCACCGACTTGCGGCCCTCGGGCACGCCTTGGCCTTGGAAGACGTCGAACACGCGCACACCGCTGATGAAGGCCTTGTCCGCGCCCTGCACCGCGCGCACCAGATCGCCCGCTGCCAGCGAAGCGGGGACGAGGAAAGCGAAGTCGCGGGTCACGGCCTGCAAGGCGGGCGGCGTGAAGCCGGGGCGGGCGAAGGCCGCGCCCTTCTTGGCGGGGATCGCGTCGAGGAACAGTTCGACCGCCGCAATCGGCCCATCGACGTCGAAGGCCTTGAGTGTGGCTGGATGCACCATCCCGAAGCGGGCCAGCACGACCTTGGGGCCGAGGCGCAGGGTGGCGGATTGGCCGGGGTGGAACTGCGGCCCTGCCTCGCCCATCACCATCAGATTGGCTACCGGCGCGCCCGACGCCTCGAGCAGCTGGAGCGCCAGCGCTTTGGCGTCATAGGCGTCAAACGGCTTGGCCTTGCCGCTCTGCCATCCGCGCGCGGTCTTCTCGCCAGCGAGCACGATGCCGAGCGTCGGCTTCTCATCGCTGAGGCCGTCCGCCGCACGGAAGTAACGCCGCCCGATCTCGAATAGCCGCGCTGAGGCCGCGCCGCGGTCGGCGTTGCGCTTGGCGGCCATCAGCAGGCCGGGGAGCAGCGCGGGACGCATCGCCTTCAGGTCCTCGCTGATAGGGTTGGCGAGCACCCATGGCGTTTCGTTGCCAGTGGCGAAATGCTCTGCCGCCCATTCGGGCAAGAAGCTCCATGTTACCGCCTCGTTCAGCCCGCTCGCCGCAGCGGCACGGCGCAGGCCGCGTTCAAGCTTTTGCTGCGGCGTGGCGGTCGGGCGGGCGACGCCCTCGGCGCGGGGAAGCGCCACGCTCGCCACCTTGTCGAGCCCGTGGATACGCACGACTTCCTCGACGAGGTCGGCCGGGCCTTCGATATCGTGGCGACGCAACGGGCAAGTCACCTGCCAGTCGGCGCCGATGCTGAAATCGAGGCTTTCGAGTATGCGCTTCTGCTCGGCCTCGGGCACATCGACACCGCCGAGACGGAGCGTCAGGCCGGGGTCGAAGGCAACGACCGTGGGCGAAGACGGCGGCGAACCAGCATGCACTGCTTCGCTGGGCGTGCCGCCTGCCAGCTCGACGATCAGGCCGGTCAGCAGATCAAGGCCATCGCTCAAGAACGCCGGGTCCACCCCGCGCTCGAACCGCGTGCGCGCGTCGGACGACAGGCCGAGCTTGCGGCCCGTGGCCCCGATGCGGGCGGGATCGAAATAGGCGATTTCGAGCAGAACGTCGGTAGTGGTCTCTGAAACCCCCGAATGCTCGCCGCCCATGATCCCGGCGATATCGTGCACCTGCACGTCATCGGCGATCACGACCATCTCGGCATCGAGGGTGTAGGTCTTCTCGTTGAGCGCCAGCACTTGCTCGCCATCCTTGGCGCGGCGGGCCACGACCGCGCCTTGCAGCTTCGCAAGGTCGTAAACGTGCGCCGGACGGCCGAAGCCGAGCATCAGGTAATTGGTCAGATCGACCAACAGCGAGATCGGGCGCTGGCCCGCGCTCTTGAGCCGCGCCTGCAGCCAATCGGGCGAAGCGCCGTTGGTCACGCCCTTCACCACACGGCCATAGAAGGCAGGGCAGCCCTCTGGATCGTCCGTGCGAATCTCCACCGGGCACGCGCCCGAGGCGCTGAACGCGGGCATCGCAATCGGCTTCAGCGTCCCCAGCCCCTTGGCCGCCAGATCACGAGCGATGCCGTAAACACCCATGCAGTCGGGGCGATTCGGGGTAACCGCGACTTCGATCACCGGATCAGAGCCGTGATACGCCGCGAAATCGGTGCCGACCGGCGCGTCGTCGGGCAGTTCGATGATCCCGTCGTGATCCTCGCCCAGCTCCAACTCGCGGGTCGAGCACATCATGCCGTTGCTTTCAACGCCCCTGATCGCGCTCTTCTTGAGCACCATGCCGTTGGCGGGCACCACTGCGCCGGGGAGCCCCAGCACGCCCTTCATCCCCGCGCGCGCATTGGGCGCGCCACACACGACCTGCAGCGGGTTGCCGTCGCCTGTGTCGACCGTCAGCACCTGCAGCTTGTCGGCATCGGGGTGCCGCGCGGCGGTGAGCACATGGGCAATGCGGAAGCCTGCGAGCTTGTCCGAGGGGTCTTCCACGCCCTCGACCTCAAGCCCGATAGCGTTGAGCGCATCGCAGATTTCGGAAACGGTGGCGTCGGTCTCAAGGTAATCCTTGAGCCAGGTCAGCGAGAACTTCATGCGCGCGCTCCCACACCAGCGGAGAGGGTCGGCTGGTCGAAGGGCGAGAAGCCGTAGTGCTGGAGCCAGCGCGGATCGCCATCGAAGAAAGCGCGCAGATCGTTCATTCCGTATTTGAGCATGGCAATCCGGTCGATCCCAAGGCCGAAGGCGAAGCCCTGCCATTCCTTCGGATCGAGCCCCGCGAATTCCAGCACGCGGGCGTTGACCATCCCGCTGCCGCCCAACTCCATCCACGCATGGCCCGGCGCATCGCCGTGCCCGCCGACAACGCGGCGGCCGCCCTCGGTGGAGTAGCCCACGTCGACTTCGACGCTGGGTTCGGTGAAGGGGAAGTAGCTCGGGCGCAGCCGCAGGGTGATGTCCTCGCGCTCGAAGAAGGCCTTGAAGAAGGTCTCCAGCGTCCACTTGAGGTGGCCGAGGTGAATGTCCTTGTCGATCACGAGGCCTTCGACCTGATGGAACATCGGCGTGTGGGTGGCGTCGCTATCCGAGCGGTAGACCCGGCCCGGAGCGATAATGCGGGTCGGGGCGCCCTGATCCAGCATCGACCGAATCTGGACGGGCGAGGTGTGGGTGCGAAGGAGAATTTCACGGCCCTCCCCGGTCTTGTCCGGGAAATAGAACGTATCATGCATCGCCCGCGCCGGATGGGTCTCATCCATGTTGAGCGCGGTGAAATTGTGCCAGTCGTCCTCGATCTCGGGGCCGGTCGCGACCGCGAAGCCGAGGTCGGCGAAGATTTCGGCGAGTTCGTCCATCACTTGGCTTACGGGGTGAACCGAGCCCTTGGGCGTGGCGGCGGCAGGCAAGGTCAGGTCGATGGTCTCGCGCGCCAGCTGTGCTTCCAGCTCCGCCGCCTCAAGCACCGCCTTCTTCGCCTCCAGCGCATCCGAAATCGCGGCGCGCGCAGATTGGATCGCGGGGGCGGCGGCGGTGCGCTCTTCGGGGCTCATCCCGCCCAGCGTCTTGAGGGCAAGGCTGACCCAGCCCTTCTTGCCGAGTGTCTCAAGCCGCTGCGCCTCAAGCGCCTCAAGGCTCTCCGCCGCGGCGATGGCCGCCAGCGCGGCTTGTGTCTGGGATGTGATGTCAGTCATGGGTCCGGATGGCTTTTCGCATGCGAGAATGTCGCCGCAGCCCGCTAGCGACAAATCCCGGCGATTGCAAAGCGGCGCGTGCGCACTGCAGCCCTCTACACAGCTGGCGCGTGAAGTCCCTGCACCGCTTGCCCCATCGCCGCCATGCGCGCCTGCGCCACCGCCGTCATGATCGGTTTGTGGCAGCGGGCGTAATCGGAAGGGTTCATACCCATGAACCGCCGAAAGTCGCGCACGAAATGGGACTGATCATAATAGCAGCGATCGAGCGTCCCCAGCCAGGTCAGTGAGGGGTCCAGCATGAACCGCGACAGACAGCGCAGGAACCGTTGGCGGCGGAGCAACAACTTGGGCGGAAACCCGAAAGCGCGGCGCGACAGGCGTTCCAGTGAGCGCACAGTCATGTCCAGGTGCGCTGCCAGATCGATCACTGTCAGCATGTCGGGATCAACCAGCGCCGCCTGCAGCTTGGCGATGGCCGGATCCGGCGGCCCGGCATCAGCGAAGACCTCAGCCATGTGCGCCTCGATCAATGCGAGTTCAGCCACGTAGTCGCCCGCGCAGCCCGCCAAGCCCTTCGCAAGCGGCCTGAACCGCGCAAAACGCGGATCGCTTGCGCCGTCGATGATGCGGTCGGCATAATCACAGGCCTCAGCCGAAAAAAGCGCAGCCCAGCCTTGCGGCAAAAGACCGATCCCCCAACTGCGGCCCGGACCGATCCGGAAATGCGCCGCACGGCTCGTTGGTCCGGTCACAGCAAAGGCGGGGGTTGGCTGCAACTCCCCCGCCCCAATGACTGAGCGTGTTTCAGTCTTGCCCAGAAACCGCAGGTTGGCCCATTCGGGGTGAAGATAATCATCCAGCCCCGGCGCGCGCTGTGTGCAGGTTACGTCAGTGGCATAATAGGCCGTGACAAAGGGCTGCAACGCCGCAGTCGGCAAGGCAAAGCGTACATGAACCGAGTTCCCCGCTGCCGAGCGCATATTGGACCAACTCCCCGTCTATCTTTATCTCGTGAAGGCCCAGCATTCAAGGCAACAGACGGAGCGCGCACGCAACGGGTAAATGCAGCACCTTAGTGTGAAACACAGCACCAAGGATGATCTGGGCTGCCCAAATGCATGACCGAGGGGGTCTGGATAAACACAATCAGCGCGAACCCGACGGCGGGTCGAGCGTTTGCGCCGCGCTCCCCCAGACTCGCGCGCGCGCTTCCATGAACGATGTCAGGATCGGGTGGGGCAGCGCGGCATATTCGCTGGGGTTCATGGTCATGAATTCGCGGAACTCGCGCGTGAATTGGGCCTGATCATGGTAATCAGCGTCGATCGCCTCGGTCCAGCGGCGGCCGCGCTGGAGCATAAAGGTCGTCAAGCTGCGCATGAAGCGCTGGCGGCGCATGAGAAGCTTGGGCGGGAAGCCGAAATTGCGGGTGCACACCCGCTCGAGCGTGCGGATGCTCATGGCGCAGGCGTCAGCCAATTCCGTGACGGACCCGTGCGCACCGCTGACCAGAGCGGTGTGGACCCGGCTGATCGCTGGGTCCTCGCGGGTCGGGCGCATGACCTTGTGCATCGCAGCAACGATAGCATCAAATTGCGCGTCCATATTGGCCTCGGGATCGCAAAGCGTATCGGCGAGCGGCGCAAAATGGGCGAAGGTCGGGTGCTCTTCGCCGTCGCAGATCATGTTGGCACAGCCGCTCGCGTCAGCACCCATGAACCGCGCCCAGCCCAGCGGCAGAAAGCCCACCCCCCACATGCGCACTGGCCCCAGTGTGAAGCGGCATGGCAGCGCACTTGGCCCGGTCGCGACAAACCGTGCGCCCTCGACCCGGGTGCTGCCGATCGCCGCATCGGGCGTGCCGCCACAGAAGAAGCGGATATTGGCCCACTCGGGTTGGAGGTAATCGGTGAGCGTGGTCTCAGGATCATCAAGATCGACCGTGAGATGGTAGAAGGTGGTGAAGCACCCTTCGAATTGCTCAGGCGGCTCGCGAAATTCGGCAGTTAGCCGATAGGCATCAGGCGCGGCGGTGCCAGCGCTATTGTCACAAGTGTCCCCCATGCGGGCCAATTGCCGCAGATGACGCCGATTTACAAGAAGCGCGGCGCATTCCTACAAGTGGCAACGAAAAAGGGCGAGCCCCGGCAGGAGCTCGCCCTTGTTTCTCTCTGAGCCGGAGGGTGACCCCCGCTGCGCTTAAGCGGGCAGAGCCGCCTTCGCCTGAGCGATCACGGCCTTGAAGGCGCCGCCTTCGTTCATCGCGAGATCAGCCATCGCCTTGCGATCGAGTTCGATGCCAGCCAGCTTGATGCCGTGCATGAACTGCGAATAGGTCAGGCCTTCCATGCGGACGGCGGCATTGATGCGCTGGATCCACAGGGCGCGGAAATTGCGCTTCTTCACCTTGCGGTCGCGGTAGGCGTATTGCCCGGCCTTTTCGACCGCCTGACGGGCGATGCGGATGGTGTTCTTGCGGCGACCGCGATAGCCCTTGGCTTGGTCGAGAATCCGCTTGTGCTTGGCGCGGGTGGTAACACCCCTTTTGACGCGTGCCATATCAGTATATCCTTGTTTCTAAGGTGCGTGAGGGCCTAGGCCCCGCTCGCATCAATCGAGCCCGTAGGGTGCCCACTTCTTGATCGTCGGCGTATCATTGGCCGACAGGACCGAAGTGCCCCGGTTGGTGCGGATATACTTCGCATTGTGGCTGATCAGACGGTGACGCTTGCCAGCGACGCCGTGCTTGACCTTGCCGGTGGCAGTGATCTTGAAGCGCTTCTTCACACCGCTCTTGGTCTTCAGCTTGGGCATTTTCATCTCCTGAGTGAGACACGTCGGAACCGGCCATGGCAGCCCTTGTCGCCAGGCTGGCTGATTGATTCGTGTCAGTGAAGTGCGCGCGCTTAGGCGCAAGGGCGGCGAAAGGCAAGGGGGATGGAGGAGCCAGGGCCTGTGGCTAAGCGGCCTGCGCCACCCTTTCGCCGCGCTCGGCATGCCAGGCGATCGGCATGCGCTCTCCAACGATAAGCCCGCGGTTCCAGATCAGCGCCGCCATCGCCAGCGCCGGCAGCGGCATAAGGTTGATCTCCAGCGGCAGCGCAACCGCGCGCGTGGCGAGCGGCGAGAGATAGAGTCCCAGCACCAGCAGTTTTTCATAAGGCCGCCATCCGCGCGCCCGACCATCCATGATCAGCCAGAACACCGGCACCACCAGGAACGGCAGGTCGTATGAGAACAGGTACGGCGAGGCGACCGCCGTGGCGGCGAGCATGAAGGCCCCGCTCGCCATGCCATCGCGCGTGCGGCGCGCGAAGATCATCGTCAGCACCAGCAAGGTAAAGGTAATCAGCGCTTGCACGGCCATCGCCAGCTCTGGCGAGGTATAGTAGCGCAAAGCAGCGTATGGGGTCGTCATCCGCAGCCAAAAAACGTCTTGCCCCTGCGCCATCAATTGCCGGCTCACCTCGAACACCTCGGGATAGGCGAGCCAGGCCGCCGGGCCAAATGCCACGAGGCTGATCAGGATCATGCCCGCAGCGCCCAGCGCGCCGCCTGCGATCGCCTTCCACTCACCGCGCGCCAGCAGCCAGAACGGGGCCAGCAAGGCAAGGTGTGGCTTGATCACCAGCATGCCGAGCAGAACCCCTGCCAGCCACGGTGAACGGCGCAGCACGAGAACGGACCCCGCCAGCAGCGCACCCGTAACAAAGCCGTTTTGCGCATGGCTCGCCGCCAGAAACGACGCCGGAAACGCCAGCAGCGGCAAGGTGAGATCGCCCTTGTATGTGCGGTTCATGCCGATGAACCACGCGGCAAATGTCACCGACGTCCATGCGATCCACGCGGCACCGAACGGGAGGACGGCCAGCCAGAAAATGAACAGCAAAAAGGGCGGCGGGTTCACATAGGCGATCATTTCATCGAAGCCAGCCTCTTGCTGGACCTGACGCTGAAGATCGAGATCAAAGGCCGCCGCCGGACCATGCTCGGCCATGATGCGCGCCGCGGACCAAAACGCCTGAAAGTCAGAGCCCGTCGAAGGGACTTTCAGGTAGTTGGCGACGAGCATGCCGATGAAGGCAAGCACCAGCATGGCGGCATAGGCGCGGGTCCGCTCGGCATTCAGCCAGTGTGCGTCCCGCAGGAAGGCATTCATCGCGTGTCGGTCCCCGATTGTTGCGGCGACCGACATAGCGCTGCGCTTATTGAGGAATTGCTAACCTTGTTTGCGAAGGGCCTAGCCCATGGCCTCCAGCACGTCCTCGAGCCGCGCCGGATCGCCCAGCGCGATCACCGTGCCGTCGCTCCCGGCGTCGAGCGGGTTGCCCTGCCAGTCAGCCATCATCCCGCCCGCGCCTTCGACCACCGGCACCAGCGCGGCGTAATCATGGAGCTTCAAGTTCGCTTCGATCACGATGTCGATGTGGCCGCTGGCGACGAGGCCGTAATTGTAGCAGTCCCCGCCATAGACGATCTTGCGCTCGGCGACGCTCTTGGCGACCGCCATGAAAGCGTCGGCCTCCTCGTTGGTGAAGGCATGGGGGCTGGTGGTGCCGAGCACCGCTTCGGCGAGGTCTTTCAAGGGACGGGTGACGGCGGGCTTGCCGTTGAACAGCGTCGGCTGGCCGATGCGCCCCACCCAGCGCTCCCCGCTCACCGGCTGGTCGATGATGCCGAGCACGGGCCAGCCATCCTGCAACAGTGCGATCAGCGTGCCGAAGATCGGGCGCCCGGCGATGAAGCTGGTGGTGCCGTCGATCGGATCGAGCACCCATTGGCGGCCTGCGCCTTCGTTGCGGGTGCCATATTCCTCACCGATGATGCCGTCTGCGGGGAATTCCGTCTCGATCAGTCGCCGCATCGCGGCCTCGGCGGCGCGGTCAGCTTCGGTGACGTAGGAGCGGTCGGCTTTGCGCTCCTCGCTCCACTGGCCGCGGAACAGGGGGCGGATCGCGGCTCCGGCGGCATCGGCAAGGCGGAGGGCGAGGGCCAGGTCTTTATCGGTCATGCGCCCCCCAATAATCGAAGGCTTCGCGCTGTCGAGCCTCAGTGTAACGGCGCGCTTCCGGCCCCTCCCATTCCAGCGGCAGATCGTCGTAAACGCTCGTGCGGCTGACGAACCAACCCTGCCCCGGCAGCCCATCCGACTGGCGCACCACTAAGACCGCAAGGCCCGGTTCACCGGCGGCGCGCCCGTCCTCGTCGATCCGGTCAAGCACCTTGCACAGCTGGCGCATCAGCGGGCGGGTGAAGGCATGGCCGAGGATGCCGAGCATTTCGCCATAGGTAAGCGCCGTGCGCTGGCAGGCGGCGCTGATCAGAATGTCCCGAACTTCGCCGGGATCAAACATCAGTCAAACAGCGAGCTGACCGAGCTTTCGTCGGCAATCCGCCGGATCGCTTCGCCCACCAGCGGCGCAATTGGCAGAACGCGGATGCGGTCGGAGGCTTCGGCGGCCTCGGTCGGGCGGATCGAATCGGTGATCACCAGCTCCTTGAGGCTGGACCCGTTGATCCGCGCCACTGCCCCGCCCGAGAGCACCCCATGGGTGATATAGGCCGCGACCGACTTGGCCCCGCCTTCGAGCAGCGCCTCAGCGGCGTTGCATAGCGTGCCGCCCGAATCGATGATGTCATCGATCAGGATGCAGTGCCGCCCGGACACGTCACCGATGATGTTCATGACTTCGCTCTCGCCCGGACGATCGCGGCGCTTGTCGACGATGGCGAGCGGGGCGTTGCCGAGCCGCTTGGCCAGCGCGCGGGCACGCACCACGCCGCCAACGTCGGGCGAAACCACCATCAGCGCCTGATCGCCGTAACGCGCCTGAATATCGGCAGCCATCACGGGCGCGGCGTAGAGATTGTCAGTCGGAATATCGAAGAAGCCCTGAATCTGCCCTGCGTGCAGATCCACCGCCAGCATCCGGTCTGCGCCCGCCTCGGTGATGAGGTTCGCGACCAGCTTGGCCGAGATCGGCGTGCGCGGGCCGGGCTTCCGGTCCTGCCGGGCATAGCCGAAATAGGGCACCACCGCCGTGATCCGCTTAGCCGAAGCGCGGCGCAGCGCATCGATGCAGATCAGCAATTCCATGAGGTTGTCATTCGCCGGGAAGTTCGTCGGCTGGACCACGAACACGTCTTCACCGCGGACGTTCTCGTGGATTTCGACGAAGACTTCCTCGTCGGCAAAGCGGCGCACACTGGCGTCGGTCAGCGGGATTTCGAGATAGGCGGCGATCGCCCGGGCGAGCGGCAGGTTCGAATTGCCGGACATGATCTTCATGATGTCGCGAATCCCCGTTGCGCGTGATGCGCCCCGCCTAGCGCGCCGTCACGGAATTGCAACGCAGTGAAGGCCGTTGCCCACGGGTTGGGGAGGCAAGCGAATTAAGTGACGCCCTTCTTGCTTTCTCCATGCAAAAGCGCTTGCACCCCGGCACTGTGTTGCGCATCTAAACCACCATGGAACAAGCGCCCGCTCTCAACCCTGCCGCGCAACCGCTCGATGAGGACGGTGAACTCACCCGGCTGCACCCCAATTACGCGCATGCGCTCCGGGTGCAGGCGGTGCTGACGTCGATCCCAGTGCTGATCGGGGCCATGGTGCTGGAACTCGCCTTGAGGGATGCCCCCCGTTTCTCGACCGGGCTGATTGCCGGGCCGGTGCTGCTGGTCGCGCTCGCGCTGATCATCCGTATCCCGATGCGGCGCTACAGCGCGCGGGGTTATCAGATGAGCACCGACCGGCTGCGGGTGGTGCGCGGGGTGCTGATGCGGTCGGATACGGTGGTGCCGTTCAGCCGGGTGCAGCATATCGACGTGCACCAAGGCCCGCTTGAACGGTTCTTCGGCATCGCCACGCTGACCCTTCACACGGCGGGCAATCACAATGCTTCGGTGGCACTGCCCGGCCTCGGCGAGCCGCTGGCGCGGGAAATGCGCGAGGAAATCCGCGCCCATATTCGCCGGGAAAGCATGTGAGCGATCCGAAGCGCACTGCCCCGGTCAGCGTCCTCCTCGGCGCGCTCGGCAGCATCCGCAGCGCGATCATCCCGGCGATTGCCATCGCCTTTTCGGGCATTGGCGGCGACGGCCGGTTCTTGATCGCGCTCGGGGTTGGTCTGGCGGCGACACTGATCGGGGTGGCGACGAGCTACATCGGTTGGCGGCGCCTGACTTACACCATCGGCGAGGCCGATATTCGGGTCGAAAGCGGCATCCTCAGCCGCTCGGCCCGTTCGGTGCCCTATGAGCGGATTCAGGACGTCAGCCTCGAAGCCAAGCTGCTGCCGCGTCTGTTCGGGCTCGTCGCGGTGAAGTTCGAGACCGGGTCGGGCGGGGGCGAGGACTTGAGCCTCGAATACCTCACCAATGCCGAGGGTGAGCGCCTGCGCCAACTGGTGCGCGAACGGCGTGACGACGCGGTGGCTGCGCCCGAGGCTGATCCCGACGCGCAGCCGGAAAGCGCCGATAAAGTGCTGTTCGCAATGGGTCCGAGCAGGCTGCTTACCTTCGGCCTGTTCGAATTTTCGCTCGCCGTCTTCGCGGTTCTGGGCGGCGCGCTGCAATATGTCGACAATGTCACTGACCTCGACGTGTGGAATGTCGATTATTGGTACGGCTGGCTCAAGGAGCAGGGCAGCACGATTGCGACCCTTGGCCCCTATGCGCAGGCAATCGGGGCGGTGGCCGGGCTGCTAGGGCTCGTCGTGATCGGCATGGTGACCGGTGTGGTGCGCACTGCTGTGCGCGACTGGGACTTCACCCTGACCCGCTCAGCGCGCGGGTTCCGGCGGCAGCGTGGGCTGTTCACCCGCACCGATGTGGTGATGCCCGCGCACCGGGTGCAGGGGCTGGTGATCGGCACCGGGCTGGTGCGCTATCGCTTCGGCTGGCACAATCTCAGCTTCGTGAGCCTGGCGCAGGATGCGGGGAGCGAAAGCCATGCGGTGGCGCCCTTCGCCCGTATGGACGAGATCGCGCCGATTGTGCGCGCGGCGGGGTTCCATCTGCCAGATGCGGGCATTCGCTGGCACCGCGCCAGCCCGCGCCAAAGGAACGACATGGCGGTGATCGGGGCGCTCCCTTTCGTGTTGGCGGTGATCCCGGCAGCGCTGCTTGCCCCGTTCGGCGTCGCCTTTATCCCAATCGGTCTGGCAGTGCTGATGGTGGGGGCAAGCCTCTATGCGTGGGAGTTCCGGCGGCACGCGCTCGATGACACACAAATCTTTGCGACCACCGGCCTCTTGTCGCCCACCAGCCGGATCGCGACCCGGCTGAAGCTTCATTCAATCGAGATTTCTCAAGGGCCGATTGCCCAGCGGCGCGGCTATGCCACGGTGCATCTGGGGCTTGCGGGCGGCAGCTTTGCCATTCCGGGCGTACCAATCGCCGAAGCGCGCCGGCTGAGGGCACAAGTGCTCGAAACCATCACCGCGACCGATTATTCGCGGCTGGATTCTCCGCTGGACGATGCCGAGGATCAGGCCCTCAGCGGCCCCCAATCGGGGTTGGCGGCGAATTTGGTCGCGACATAAGAACAATCGGGGCGGATCAGAAAGCCCTGCGCTTGTGCATCCTCGACCAGCCGCGCCACCAGCGCGCCTGCCACCCCGCGACCGCCAATCGCAGGCGGCACCACGGTATGCGCAGCGATCCGCACTTCGCGCCCGCCGCGCGAGACGCCGGGTTCCCATTCGAGATAGCCCTGCGCCGCCGCGCCTGCGACCGCCGCGACGTAGCGCCCGCCTGCACCATGCGGGTGATGGGTGATTGTCACCTTTGCGCTTTTGTCGCTCATGCGGCCTTGCTCCCACTTGTCACGCTCGCGCGGGCGGCTAGAGGCCATCGCGCATGACCCTCCTTAAACCCTTCCTGTCCGACAATGCCGCCGCCGTCCATCCCAAGCTGTGGGAGGCGATGCGCGCGACCGATGCGCCGGACAACCCCTATGACGGCGATGTGTTATCGCAGGAGCTCGATGCGCGCTTTACTGCGCTGTTCGGGCGAGAATGTGCGGCGCTGTGGGTTGCGACCGGGACGGCGGCCAATTGCCTCGCGCTCGCCACCATGTGCGCCCCCCATGGCGGCGTGGTGTGCCACCGCGAGGCGCATATCGAGGTCGATGAAGGCGGCGCGCCGGGGTTCTACCTCCACGGGGCCAAGCTGATGCTGGCAGACGGCGAGGGCGCGAAACTGACCCCTGCCGATATCGCCGCGCTGATCGACCCCATTCGCAACGACGTGCACCAGGTCCAGCCGCACGCCATCGCGATCACGCAGGCCTCCGAATATGGCCGCAGTTATACCCCCGATGAACTGGCAGCGCTCGGCACCTTTGCCCGCGAGCGCCGTGTCGGCCTGCATATGGACGGCGCGCGCTTCGCCAATGCTGCGGCCTTTCTGGGCGGGTCCCCCGAGGAAGCGGCCCGCGCCGCCAGCGGCCCGGTCGACAGCCTTGCCTTCGGTTTTATCAAGAATGGCGGGATGGGCGCCGAAGCGGTGATCCTGTTCGATCCTGAAGCCGCGCATCAGGTCCGCTATCGCCGCAAGCGCGCCGGGCACCTGCAATGCAAAGGCCGCTATCTCGCCGCGCAGATCCTTGCGATGCTCGAAGACGGGCTGTGGCTCGCCAATGCCGCGCACGCCAATGCCGCGGCGCGCGAAGTGGCGAGCGGATGCGGGGACCGGCTGCTCCATCCGGTCGAGGCGAACGAGCTGTTCGTGCGCCTGACCGAGGCCGAGCGCGCGGCGCTCAGGGCACAGGATTTCGCCTTCTACGATTGGGGTGCCGAATCCGCCCGCTTCGTCACTGCATGGAACACCCGGGCTGAGGATGCGCAGGCGCTCGGCAAGGCGATCGCCGCGCTGTGACGGGCACGCCAGCGCCTTCCATGCTCAGCCCCCGCGTGCTGATCCCGTTCCTGCTGACCGGCACGATCTGGGGCTCGACCTGGTTCGTCATCACGGGTCAGATCGATGGCGTGCCCGCCGCCTGGGCGGTGTTCTACCGCTTCCTGCTCGCGACCCCGGCGCTGTTTGTTCTCTCGCTGGTGATGGGCAACCGGCTGCGCCTCAATCGGCCCGAGCACCTCTTGGCGCTCGGCGTGGGGATCGCGCAGTTCAGCGGCAATTTCCTGTTTGTCTACAACGCGGAAAAGCACATCACCTCCGGCATCGTCGCGGTGATGTTTGCGCTGCTGATGGTGCCCAACGCGCTGTTCGCGCGGGTGTTCATTGGTGAGCGGGTGCAAGGGGGTTTCCTCGGCGGGAGCCTCGTCGCGATTGTCGGCGTGGCGATGCTTCTCGTACACGAATGGAACGCCGCGCCGCTGGGCGGCAATGTGGCACTTGGCATTGTGCTGGCGATTGGCGGGATGCTGGCCGCCTCGATTGCCAACGTGGTGCAAGCCAATCCTACGGGGCGCGCGGTGCCGATGGTGAGCCTGCTGGCGTGGGCGATGCTCTATGGCACGATCTTCGACCTCGGCTTTGCGGCGGTCACGGTCGGCCCGCCCCCGGTGCCGCAAGCCTGGCAGTTCTGGGCGGGGACGGCCTATCTCGCCATCATCGGGTCGGTCGTCACCTTCCCGCTGCATTACAATCTCGTGCGCGAGATTGGCGCTGGGCGCACGGCTTACAATGCGATCGTCACTGTGTGCGTGGCGATGCTGCTGTCGACCGTGTTCGAGGGTTTTGAATGGACCGCGCTCGCGGCGGGCGGGATGGCGCTGGCGCTGGTGGGCATGGCGCTAGCGCTGCGGTCAAAGCAGCGCCGCTAACCCCTCCACAAAGGTCGGATAGCGGGGCTGCCACCCCAGCACCCGCTTGGCCTTGCCATTGGCGACCCGGCGGTTTTCGGCATAGAACCCGCGCGCCATGTCGGAGAGGTTGGCTTCCTCCAGCGACTCCAGCGGGGGGAGCGGCAACCCGAGAAGGCGGCAGGCGTGTTCGATGACTTCGTTGCCACTGGCGGGGAGATCATCCCCAAGGTTGTAGGCCCCTCGCGGCGCATCCTGCATCAGCGCCGCCACAACCCCGCTCGCGATGTCATCGACATGGACGCGGCTGAACACCTGCCCTGGCAGATCAATCCGCCGCGCCTTGCCCTCACGCACCCGGTCGAGCGCGCTGCGGCCCGGACCGTAAATCCCCGGCAAGCGGAACACCCGCGCGCCCAGGGTGAGCCAAGCCAGATCCGCTTCAGCGCGGGCGTTGCGGCGGCCTTCTCCGCTCTCGGCAATGGTCGGTGTCGCCTCGTCCACCCACGCGCCCTGCCGGTCGCCATAGACCCCGGTGGAGGAGAGGTAGAACAGCGCACGGCCCTTCAGTGCATCCCCGTACTCATCGAGCACTGGATCGTTTGACGAAGCGCGGTCGGGCGGGATGGAGGAGACGATGTGCGTTGCGCTGTCCAGCGCTGCCAGCACTGCATCGCGGTCAGCAAAGGCAAGATCGCCCGCGCTTCCCGTGGCGCGCACGTGCCACCCATGCGCGCGCATGACGGCGGCGATGCGCTGCGCGGTGTAGCCGAGGCCAAAGATCAACAAACGCGACATTGCGCAAACCTAACCATTGGACCTGCGCCCAAATCAACCTAAATCACCGCGCATGGATATTGCCAGCACCCCGATCAGCCCCGAAGCCAACCCCGAATTGGCGGATGCCGCCCTGACCCCTCAAGATCCTCCAGTGATCCGGCGCGAGGATTACCGGCCCTATCCATGGACGTTGCCGACCACGCGGCTCGATTTCGCGCTCGGGCTTGAAGCGACCCGCATCACCGCGACGCTCGCGGTAGAGCGCAACTCTGCCGCTGATGCCAGCCCCGAACTCCGGCTTGATGGCGACGGGCTCACGGCAGTCAGCGTAACGGTTGACGGCGCGCCTACCGAATGGCGGATGGAGGGGCCTGACCTCGTCATCACGCTGCCGGGCGAGAAGCACAGTGTGGAAATCGTCACGGAGATCGACCCCAGCGCCAACACCCAACTCATGGGCCTCTATGCCTCGAACGGCATGCTCTGCACCCAATGCGAGGCGGAAGGCTTCCGCCGCATAACCTTCTTCCCCGACCGGCCCGATGTACTGTCAGTCTACACCGTGCGGATGAGCGGCGACCGCGCCGCCTTGCCGGTGCTGCTGTGCAACGGCAACCACATCGCGGCGGGCGACAACGCCGATGGCACCCACTGGGCCGAGTGGCACGACCCTTGGCCCAAGCCGTCCTATCTCTTTGCGCTGGTGGCGGGCGATCTGGTCGCCAATTCCAAGCCCTTCACCACCCGCTCGGGCCGCTTGGTCGAATGCAATGTCTGGGTGCGCGCAGAAGACCTCGCCCGCACCGATCATGCGGTCGAATCGCTCCACCGTTCGATGAAATGGGACGAGGACGTGTTCGGGCGCGAATATGACCTTGATCTCTACAACATCGTCGCCGTCTCCGATTTCAACATGGGAGCGATGGAGAACAAGGGGCTCAACGTCTTCAACACGAAATACGTGCTGGCTGACCCCGATACCGCGACCGATGCCGATTTCGACGCGGTCGAGGGCGTGATCGCGCACGAATACTTCCACAATTGGTCAGGCAACCGGGTGACCTGTCGCGACTGGTTCCAGCTCTCGCTGAAAGAGGGCTTCACGGTGCTGCGCGACCAGCTGTTCTCGCAGGACATGCGGGGCGAGGCGGTCAAGCGGATCGAGGATGTGCGCATCCTGCGCGCGGCACAGTTCCCCGAGGATGCGGGGCCGCTCGCACACCCGATCCGGCCGGACAGCTACCGCGAGATCAGCAACTTCTACACCGCGACTGTCTACAACAAGGGTGCGGAAGTCATCCGCATGATGCGCTCGATGGTGGGCACCGCGCGTTTCCGCGCCGGGACCGACCTCTATTTCGACCGCCACGATGGCGAGGCCGCGACCTGCGAGGATTTCGTCAAGGCGATCGAGGATGGCGCGGGGATCGACCTTACGCAATTCCGCCGCTGGTATTCGCAGGCGGGCACGCCGCGCGTCACCGTGTCGCAGGCCGTCAACGGCGATACCCTGACGCTCACGCTTAAGCAGACTGTCCCCGCCACCCCCGGTCAGCCTGACAAGCTGCCGATGCCGATCCCGCTGCGTGTCGCGGTGCATTCCCGCGGCGGCGCTTTGGGTGGGGAGCAGCTCATCGTCCTCACTGAGGACAAGCAGACCTTCACCCTGCCGCTCGCCGGACCCGATCCGGTGGTGTCGATCAATCGCGGCTTTACAGCGCCAGTGGTGATCGAGCGGACCTTGGCGCGCGAGGACCTCGTGTTCCTCGCCGCGCATGATGATGATCCCTTCGCCCGTTCCGAGGCGTTGCAGGAACTCGCCGTCAGCCACCTCGTCGGCACAGCGAGCGGCGAACTTTCACCCGCCGACCGTGCGGCCGGGGAAGCGGCGATCATCGGTGCGTTCCGCTCCAGCCTTGCCGACAATGCGCTCGATGATGCGATGCGCGGCGAATTGCTGCTGCTGCCGAACGAGACCTACCTGTTCGAAGTCATGGCCAGCGGCGATCGTTTGGCTGATCCCGGCGCGATCCATGCGGCGCGCGAGGGCCTCAAGGCCGCCATCGGCACGGCGCTGGCGGGCGAACTCGGCGCGCTGCACGCGCGGGCTTCGGGCGTGGCGCTCAATGATCCGGCGGGGCGCGGGGCGCGCAAGGTCAAGACCATTGCGCTGGGCCTGATTGCCGCGGCCGACCCGGCCCGCGCGGCGGCGCTGGCGGCGGCGCAGTACGACGCAGCCGACAACATGACCGACCGTCAGGGAGCGTTGATGGTGCTGTGCAGCCTCGATTGCCCTGAGCGCGAAGAGCGGCTTGCGGCGTTCTATGAACGCTACAAGGGCAATGCGCTGGTGGTGGACAAGTGGTTCACGCTGCAAGCGCTATCGCTCCACCCGGAGGTTATCCAGCACGTGCGCACCCTCGCCGAGCACCCGGATTTCACCATCAAGAACCCCAACCGTGTGCGCTCCTTGCATATGGCTTTCGCGGGCAATCCAAAGGGATTTCACAAGGCCGATGGCGAAGGGTATCGGATGGTCGCCGACGTGATCCTTGCGCTTGATCCGATCAACCCGCAGACCGCCGCGCGCTTCGTGCCTTCGCTGGGGCGCTGGCGGCGGATCGAGCCGGGGCGGGCGGCGCTGATGAAGGCCGAGCTCGAACGGATCATGGCGGCGGGCAATCTGTCTCGCGATACCTTCGAGCAAGTCAGCCGCAGCCTTGAGGGCTGAGCGGGTGGACTTCCAGATCGAACGCGTGGCCATGCTGGACGGCGTGCCGCACGGCTTCTTCGGCAGTGCTGGGGGAGCGCACCAGTTCGGTTTTGGCGGCCCGGGCGATCCCGCGGAAGTGCGCGCCTTGCGGGCCGTCGCCGCCGACGCGATCCGCCCCGGCAGCCGCCTCGCTGCGCCGCATCAGGTGCATTCGCCCGATGTTGTGGTGGTGGACGCAGCGTGGGAGGATAGCGCCGAGGGGCGCCCGGTCGCCGACGCCGTGGTCACTGCGACGCCGGGGATCGTGCTCGGCATTGTCACCGCCGATTGCGGCCCCATCCTGTTCGCGGACGCCGAAGCCGGAGTCATCGGCGCAGCCCACGCCGGGTGGCGCGGTGCGGTCGACGGCGTGCTCGATAACACCATCGCCGCGATGGAGCAGCTCGGGGCGCGGCGCGAAGCGATTGTGGCGGTGATCGGTCCGACCATCGCGCAGCCCAGCTACGAAGTCGACGCCGCCTTCCGGGGCCGCTTCGACGCATCCGCAGAGCCATTCTTTGCCCCCGCACCGACACGCGAGGGAATCGCCCGCTGGCACTTCGACCTGCCGGGATTCATCGCCGCACGCCTGCATGACGCGCAGATCAGGAAAATTGCGGACACAAGCCGGGATACATTCTCTCATGTCGCGCGTTACCATTCCTATCGAAGAGCCACGCAGGCGGGTGAGGCGAATTATGGGCGTCAGATCAGTATGATCGCGTTGCCCTGACCGGGTCTTGCACCGAGGCGCACGGCGCTTGAACAAAACACGGTTGGAATCCGGGTTGATTGTCGTTAATTGCCCCCGCCAAGTCCGGGGCAGGTGCGCTTGAGTTTGTGCATCCTGGCTGGGACAGGGATCAATCTGACGTAGCAAGCCGGAGGCACCAGCCTTCGTGACTGGAACACCACGCCGCGCGGGGCGTTACACCGGCGCGGCATTACGAGCAGGATTTTTGACGATGGCTGATATGAGCGGTGCGACCACTCCCGCAGGCGCCTCGGAAATGTTGGATGGCGAGGGCGTACGCCGTCGCGACTGGATTCACATCGCAGCGCTGAGCACAGCGGGTGTCGGCGGAGCATCCCTGCTGTACCCGTTGATCCTCCAGATGAGCCCTTCGGCTGACGTCAAGGCCGCGAGCAGCACCGACATTGATGTGAGCGCGATTGCCGAAGGACAGGCGATCAAGGCCGTGTTCCGCAAGCAGCCGCTGTTTGTCCGCCGTCTCACCAAGGCCGAGATTGACGAGGCCAACAAGGTCGACGTCAGCAGCCTGCGCGATCCGCAGACCCTGGCCGAGCGCACGAAGGCTGGTCACGAAGACCTGCTCATCACCATGGGCGTCTGCACCCACCTCGGCTGCGTCCCGCTGGGCGCGGCCGAAGGTGAGAACCGCGGCGAGTTCGGCGGCTATTTCTGCCCCTGCCACGGTTCGCACTACGACACTGCCGCGCGCGTCCGCAAGGGCCCGGCGCCCAAGAACCTCGTGGTTCCGGATTACGAGTTCACCTCCGACACGATCATCCGCGTCGGCTGATCTTTCGTATCTGAAGCATAACGATAATCGACCTTAACCCGTAACATCGATCATTCGAGAGAACGCCATGAGTTTTGCCTGGGCCAAGCAGTACGAGCCGAAATCCGGTTTCACCAAGTGGCTAGACGAGAAGCTGCCGCTTCCGCGCCTCGTCTACAACGCTGTCGGGGCTGGTTATCCGGTGCCGCGCAATCTGAACTACATGTGGAATTTCGGCGTGCTCGCCGGGTTCTGTCTGATGATCCAGATTGTCACCGGCGTTGTCCTGGCGATGCACTACGCCGCCAACGCGCAGGTCGCGTTCGGGACGGTTGAGCACATCATGCGCGACGTCAATTACGGCTGGATGATGCGCTATGCCCACGCCAACGGCGCGAGCTTCTTCTTCATCGTGATCTACCTGCACATCTTCCGCGGGTTCTTCTATTCCTCCTACAAGGCCCCGCGCGAGATGATCTGGCTGCTGGGCGTGGTGATTTTCCTCCTCATGATGGCGACCGCCTTCATGGGCTATGTGCTTCCCTGGGGCCAAATGAGCTTCTGGGGTGCGCAGGTGATCACTGGTCTGTTCAGCGCGATCCCGCTTGTGGGTGAGCCGCTGCAGGTGTGGCTGCTGGGCGGCTTCGCGCCCGACAACGCCGCGCTCAACCGCTTCTTCTCGCTGCACTTCCTGATGCCCTTCGTGATCGCGGGCGTTGTGATCCTGCACATCTGGGCGCTGCACATCCCCGGCTCGTCGAACCCGACCGGCGTGGAAGTGAAGCAGGAATCGGACACCGTGCCGTTCCACCCCTACTACACCTCGAAGGATGGTTTCGGGCTGGGCGTGTTCCTGATCCTGTTCACCGCGATGGTGTTCTTCCTGCCCAACGCACTAGGTCACCCGGACAACTACATCGAAGCCAACCCGCTCTCGACCCCGGCACACATCGTGCCCGAATGGTACTTCTGGCCGTTCTACGCGATCCTGCGCGCTTTCACGGGTGACCTCAGCATTCCGTTCACCGGCATCGTGCTGATCCCCGCGAAGTTGCTCGGCGTGATTGCGATGTTCGGCTCAATCCTGCTGTGGTTCGTCCTGCCCTGGCTGGACAAGAGCCCGGTGCGTTCGGGCCACTACCGCCCGCTGTTCCGCAAGTTCTTCTGGTTCGGTCTGATCCCGACCATGATCGCGCTGTTCATCTGCGGCGGTGCCCCGGCGGAAGAGCCGTACGTGATCATCAGCCAGATCGCGACGGCGTATTACTTCATGCACTTCCTGGTGGTTCTGCCGATCATCAGCCAGATCGAAGTGCCCAAGCCTCTGCCGTTCTCGATTACCGAGGGCGTGCTTGGCAAGGGCAAGGCGGTCGAAGCGCCTCGTGCTGGCGTGGTGGACGGCGGCGACGCTGGCACCCTTCCCGATGGTTCGCTGCAACCGGCCGAGTAATCGGCCGGGGGCAGTCCCTGGTAATCTGACCCGATAACGAGAAAGAGTTCGGTCATGACTATTCGTCTCGGCGGCATCATTGCAGGCCTTGCCATCACCGCGGTGCTGGTGCTCTGGTCGCTCCTGCCTGGTGCCTATAATTACGCTTTCGGCCCCGCGCCCGAAAAGCAGCCGTCCTATGCCTTCTACGAGCATGGTGAGGGGCCTGAAGGCGGCTTCTCGTTCGATGGTCCGATGGGCAAGTGGGATGTGGCCCAGCTGCAGCGCGGCTATCAGGTCTACAAGGAAGTCTGCTCGGCCTGCCACAGCCTGAAGTTCGTCGCCTTCCGCAACCTCCAGCAGCTCGGCTACACCGAGGCGGAAGTTGACGCGGAAGCGGCTACCTGGACCGTTCCGGGTATCGATCCCGCCACAGGCGAAACCACCACCCGTCCGGGTGAACCCACCGATAGCTTCCCGATGCCGTTCCCCAACGCTATCGCTGCGGCAGCTGCCAACAACAACGCGATCCCGCCCGATCTTTCGCTGATCACCAAGGCGCGTCACGATGGCTCGAACTACGTCTATTCGCTGCTGACCGGCTATGGCGAGCCTGATCCGGAAAAGGCGGCCAAGGTTGGCTTCGAGACCCCTGCGGGCCTCTATTTCAACAAGCACTTCCCCAACGTGAACATTGCGATGGCGCCGCCGCTCGCGATCGATGGGCAGGTGACCTATGCCGACGGCACCGAATCGACCATTCCGCAGATGGCTGAAGACATCGCCGCGTTCCTGACCTGGACTGCAGAACCCTCGCTGATCGAGCGCAAGCAGACCGGCTGGTTCGTGCTCGGCTTCCTGGTCTTCGCCACCGCGCTGGCCTTCCTGTCCTACAAGCAGATCTGGGCCGGGATGAAGCCGAAGAAGGCCTAAGCCCTCCCATCATTTGACATGCGGTAGCGCCCCGTCATCCCTTGCGGATGGCGGGGCGCTCTGCTTTGAGGGGGCGAAAGGGGCTAACCATCACATGACACCGCCGCATCTCTCTCCCGAAGAGCTCAAAGCGCTTGTACGCACCGTGCCCGATTTCCCGCATCCGGGGATCATGTTCCGCGACATCACCACGCTGATCGGCCACCATCAGGGCATGGCGGCGAGCGTCCATCACCTCGCCCGGTGGGCCGATGCCGCCGGCGCGCACAAGGTCGCCGGGATGGAGGCGCGCGGGTTCATTTTCGGCGCGGCAGTGGCGGTGCAGCTTGGCGTCGGGTTCGTCCCCGTGCGCAAGCCCGGCAAGCTGCCTATCGAAACCATCGGTATCGACTACGCGCTCGAATATGGCACCGACCGGCTGGAGATGGACCCGGGCGCGATTGAGCCGGGGCAGAAGGTCGTGATCGTCGACGACCTGATCGCGACCGGCGGCACTGCGCTGGCCTCGGCCGAATTGCTGCGCAAGGCCGGAGCCGTGATTGAACGCGCGCTGTTCGTGATCGACCTGCCGGACCTTGGCGGCGCGGCAAGACTGCGCGATGCCGGGATCGAGGTCAGCGCGCTGATGGAATTCGAAGGCGACTGAGCACGTCAGCGCCGCTTGCGCTTTCAGCAACAGCGCATGGAACGGGCACGGGACAGACAGCGTTGCATGCATTGGGTTGTCCTGATGCGAATGCCTCGTCTATGGCGAGGGCGCAAATTGCGCAACGCCAAGGGCAGTTTTTGAACGGAAGGACCACCGGGGCCGCCAATGGCTATTCCATTGACGCTTTTGACGCTGGTGGCGTTACCCTTTGTCGCAGCGTTGGCTATCGCGGCGGTGAGCCAAGCTTCGCGCGCGGTGCATTCGGGCATTGCAGGCGCAGCCAGCGCGCTCGGGCTGGCCTTGCTGGCGAGCCTTGCCGGGCCGGTCATCGGCGGTAAGGTGCCCTCCGCGAGCTGGGCCTGGGTGCCTTCGCTCGGCCTCGATCTCACGCTGATGGTCGATCCCCTCGGGCTGATGTTTGCCGGGCTGATCCTCGGGATCGGGCTGTTGGTGGTGATCTTCGGCCACTTCTACCTCTACGCGGGCGAAGCGACGGGGCGGTTCTTTGCCAGCCTGATGCTGTTTCAGGGCGCGATGCTGGGGATCGTGATCGCGGGCAATGTGCTGCTGCTGCTGGTGTTCTGGGAGCTGACCAGCCTCGCCTCCTTCTTGCTGATCGGGTTCTGGCAGCACAAAGCCGAGGCCCGCCAAGGCGCACGCATGGCGCTGGCGGTGACCGGCGGCGGCGGGTTGGCGCTGATCGGAGGCATGGTCCTCCTCGGGCTGATCGCGGGCTCGTTTGACCTCGCTACCATTCTAGAGCGCGGCGAAGTGGTGCGCGCCTCATCGCTGTACCCGGTCGCGCTGATCCTGATCCTGCTCGGCTGCTTTACCAAGTCCGCGCAGTTCCCGTTCCACTTCTGGCTTCCCCACGCGATGGCCGCTCCCACCCCGGTGAGCGCCTATCTCCACTCGGCGACGATGGTGAAGGCCGGCGTGTTCCTGCTCGCTCGGCTGTGGCCGGTGCTGGCGGGGACGGAGCTTTACACCGGGATCGTCACCAGCGTTGGCCTTGTGACGATGGTGTTCGGCGCGGTGGTGGCGCTGTTCCGGGACGATCTCAAGGCGATCCTCGCCTATTCGACCATTTCGCAGCTCGGCATGCTGGTGATGCTGCTCGGCTTCTCGATGGAAGCGGCCGCGCTGGCGGCGGTGCTCCACATCCTCAACCATGCGGCGTTCAAGGCGGCGCTGTTCATGAGCGCCGGGATCGTCGAGCACGAAAGCGGTACGCGCGACATCCGCAGGCTTGGCGGCCTCGCCAAGGTGATGCCGATCACCGCGCTGGTGGCGACGCTGGCTGCTGCCTCGATGGCGGGGTTGCCGCCGCTGGGCGGGTTCATCTCAAAGGAGCTGATGCTGTACCAGACGCCCAAGCTGGCGCTGCTGGGCGTGCCGTGGCTGCTGCCGGTGCTGGCGACCGTGGGCGCGACCTTCTCGGTCGGCTATTCGCTCAGGCTCGCGGTACATCTGTTCTTCGGCCAGCCGCGCGAGGCGGAGCCGCACGCGAAGGCGCATGATCCGGGGTTCGGCATGTGGGCTGCCCCTGCCCTGTTGACCGCGCTGGCCGTGCTGCTCGGCCTGATCCCGATGCTGCTGGCCGCGCCGCTGGTGGGTTCGGTAACGGGGGCGGTCACGGGAAGCGCGCCGCCCGAGGTTGAGCTCGCACTGTGGCACGGGGTCAACCTCGCCCTGATCCTCAGCTTTGTCGCCGTGGCGGGCGGGGTGTTGCTGCTGTGGCGCCATGCGGGGCTGCTGGTGCTGTGGGAGCGTGCGTCGCTGCCCGATGCCAAGCGGATGTTTGAAGCCACTCTCGCCTTTGCCGACCGCTGGGTGCGCAAGGCCATCGTCGCCACCCACACACCCTCGCTCCAGCGGATGCTGCTGGGGAGCTTCGTGGTGGTGATCGCGCTCGTGATCGAAGGCGCGATGTCGGGCGGCGGCGTGCTCACCGGCACCCGCCAGAGCCTGCCCGCCTCCACCCCAGCGATCATCGCCTGGGCATTGCTGATCGTGGCGACAGCGGCGGTGGTCAATGATTCCCGGCAGCGGTTCCGGGTGCTGATCTATCTGAGCGTCATTGGCCTCATCATCAGCCTCACCTTCGTGCAGTTCTCCGCGCCCGACCTCGCGCTGACGCAGATCTCGGTAGAAGTGGTGACGGTCCTGCTGCTTCTGCTCGCGCTCAACCTTTTGCCCAAGAGCCCGCCGCTGCTTTCGAGCGCACCGCGGCGATGGCGCGACGGGGCGCTGGCGGTGACCGGCGGCGCGCTGTTTGCGGGCCTCTCCTACGCCATGCTGACCCGTATGCCGGGGGAGAGCATCGCCGCCTATCACATCGCCAACGCCAAATCGGGCGGAGGCGGGACCAATGTTGTCAACGTGATCCTCGTCGATTTCCGCGCCTTTGATACGCTGGGCGAGATCATCGTGCTTGGCATCGCGGGCCTCGCCATCTTTGCGCTGCTCGATACCACGGTGCGCGGGGCGGCAGGCGCACGGCTGCGGGCGTGGCGCGCGGACATGCCGCATTCGCCCGAGCGTCACCCGATGATGCTGGTGGTAGCAAGCCGGATCATCCTGCCGCTCACGCTGACCGTCGGCATCTACCTGTTCCTGCGCGGGCATAATCAGCCAGGTGGCGGGTTCATTGCGGCGTTGGTGGTAGCGATCGCCTTCCTCGTCCAATATCTCGCCGCCGGGTTCGACTGGTCCGACGCACGCAAGCGCTTTGGCGAGCATCAGATGATCGCCTGGGGCGTGCTGGTGGCGATGGCGACGGGACTGGCCGCGCTGGCGTTCGGGGCGAATTTCCTCACCTCGACCTTTGAATATTTCAAACTTCCGCTGATCGGCAAGTTCGAGCTGGCGAGCGCGATGGCCTTCGATACCGGCGTGTTCCTGACCGTGTTCGGCGCGGTGACATTGGCGCTGGCGCAGTTGAGCCACATCGCCCAGCGCGCCGCCCGCGCCCACGCCGCGCACAGCGGCGAGGAAGAGAGCGCGCCATGACCTACGAGTTCCTCGTGGCGAGCGCGATCGGGGTGCTGGTGGCGGGCGGGATCTTCCTCGCGCTGCGGGCGCGGACCTTTCAGGTGGTACTGGGGCTCACGCTGATCTCCTATGCCGTCAACCTGTTCCTGTTCGCCAGCGGACGGCTGGTGCTGAACCGCCCGCCGATCTGGGATGCTCTTAAAGGTGGGGCCGTGTCCGAATACACCGACCCGGTGCCGCAAGCGCTGGTGCTGACGGCGATCGTCATCACCTTCGGGATGACGGCCTTTGTGGTGATCCTTGCGCTGCGCAGTTACCTTGAGACGGGCAGTGATCATGTCGATGGCGATACCGTCCCGTGCGATGCGCAGGATGGCATGGCCGATGCGGGCGAGGAGGGCACGGAGCCGTGACCTTGGCCGATCACCTTCCGATCCTGCCCATCGCCATCCCTGCGCTCGCCGCGCCCTTTGCGCTGCTGATGATGCGCCGCCGCCGGGCCCTGGGAGTGGGCATTTCGCTGATCTCGTGCCTTGCCATGCTCGCCGCCGCGCTGGCCTTGCTGGCGCAGGCGAGCGATGGAACCATCACCGCCTATGCGGTGGGCGAGTGGCCCGCGCCCTTCGGCATCGTGCTGGTGGCAGACAGGCTGGCGGCGATGATGCTGGTGCTGGCTTCGGCGCTGGCGCTGATCGCGCTGCTGCATGCGCTGGTGACCCGCGCGGATAGCAAGGGGTGGCACTTCCACCCGCTGTTCCAGTTCCAGCTGATGGGTCTCAACGGCGCGTTTCTGACGGGCGACCTGTTCAACCTCTTCGTGTTCTTCGAAGTGCTGCTGATCGCCTCCTACGGGTTGATGCTGCACGGTCAGGGCCCGGCGCGGCTCAAGGCCGGGGTGCAATATGTCGTGGTGAACCTCGTCGGCTCTTCGCTGTTCCTGATCGCGCTGGGCCTGCTTTATGCGCTGACCGGCACGCTCAACATGGCCGACATGGGCCTGAAAGTGGCGCTGGTCGCCCCCGAAGACCAAGGCCTTCTGCGGATTGCCGCGCTGCTGCTGGTGAGCGTGTTCGCGCTGAAGGCCGCCATCGCCCCGCTCCACCTGTGGCTGCCGCGCACCTATGCCGTGTCGACCCCAGCGGTGGCGGCCTTGTTCGCGATCATGACCAAGGTCGGGGTCTATTCGCTGATCCGCGTGGTGCCGCAGGTGTTCGGCGAAAGCGCGGGGGCCGCAGCATGGGTGCCTGCGCCATACCTGTTCCCGACTGCACTGGTAAGCACCGTGATCGGCTTTGCCGGGGTATTCGTTGCGCGCAGCCTGTCCGAGCAAGCCGCCTTTGCCGTGATCGGTTCAACCGGCACGCTGCTGATCGCGGTCGCCGGTTGGCAAACAGTAAGCCTTGGCGCCGCGCTTTATTACCTCCTCCACTCCACCATCGCTGCCGCCGCGCTGTTTTTGGTGGCTGACGTAGTCGCCCGGCGACGCGCGGCCTCGGCCGATAATGCCAGCCCCGGTCAGGACTTCGCCGGACGGGCAGGTGCGGGCCTCATGTTCATGGTCGCCGCCATCGCCACCACCGGCCTGCCGCCGCTGTCCGGCTTCATCGGCAAGCTGCTGATCCTGAAATCCGTAGCGGCCCTGCCCGACTGGGGCTGGGCGTGGGGCGTGATCCTCGGCACCACCTTCATCGGTGTGATCGGCTTTGCCCGTGCGGGGAGCGCGGTGTTCTGGAAGGTCGCGCCTGACAGCACTGCACCCGCCCCGCTTGCGACCCGCGCCGATTTCGCTGCGCCGATCATCGCGCTGCTGCTGCTCGCTGCGCTGTCAGCGGGCGCAGGCTGGGCGAGCGCCTATGCCAATGCCGCCGCTGCGCAAGTGCTCGATCCGTCGCTGAGCGCTGCGGTGGTGCTGGGGGAGGCATCGCCATGAACCGGGTGCTGCCCCACCCCGGCCTCAGCGCACTGCTGGTGGTGATGTGGATGGTGATGGTCAACGATCTCACCTTCGGCACCCTCTTCTTGGGCCTGGTAGTGGGCCTTGGCGTACCGCTGTTCACCGCGCCGTGGTGGCCGGGTCGGCCCAAGGTGCGCTTCATCCCCGCTGCCGCCTATCTGGGCGTGGTGCTGTGGGACATCATCATCGCCAATTTCGAAGTTGCCGCGATCGTGCTGTTCAAGCGCACCCGCGACCTTAGCCCCGCTTGGCTGGTGGTCCCGCTGGAGCTGACCACGCCGGAGGCGATCACGGTGTTTGCGGGCACCATCAGCCTGACTCCCGGCACGGTATCGAGCGATATCTCGGCCTGTGGCAAGTATCTTCTGGTCCACGCGCTCCACGCGCCCGATCCGGCAGCGGCGGTGGCACAGGTCAAGGCGCGGTATGAGGCGCGGTTGGTGAGGATTTTCGCATGATCGCCTATGCGCTAACCTTCGGTTTTGCCGCATTCGGGCTGGCGCTGGCGCTCAACCTGTGGCGGCTGATCAAGGGGCCGGGAATGACCGACCGGATGCTGGCGCTCGATACCATGGTGATCAACGTCATCGGCGTCATCGTGCTCGCCGGGATCGCTAACGGCAGCGGCACCTCCTTTGAAGCCGCGCTGCTGCTGGCGATGGTCGGCTTTGTCGGCACGGTCGCCTATGCCAAGTTCCTGCTGCGCGGGGACATCATCGAATGAGCGGCGGCGTGTCTGTGGCCGAGGCGATCGTCAGCCTGCTGATCGTGATCGGCAGCGGGTTTGCGCTGGTCGGCAGCTGGGGGCTGGTGCGCCTGCCCTCGCTGATGGAGCGCCTCCATGCGCCCACCAAAGCGACCACGCTGGGGCTCGGCGCTGTGCTGGTCGCCTCGATCGCCTATTTCCAGCTGCTGCAAGGTGCATGGACCACGCATGAGCTGCTGGTGTCGGCGTTTCTGTTCCTCACCGCACCGATCAGCGCCAACATGATCGCCAAGGTTCATTTGCACCGACTGTTACGCAAGGACCCGACTGAGCCTGCCGGCCCCGCAGGGGAACCTCTCCCGCCCTCTCCAGCAGCCAACTGGGCGACGCACGAAGCGCCCCATCTGGGAACGCCGGGGGATTTTGAAGGGGATTGATTTGGAGCGGGTAGCGGGAATCGAACCCGCATAGCCAGCTTGGAAGGCTGGAGCTTTACCACTAAGCTATACCCGCCCGCTCGGTGCCGAGCCTTTGCCATCAGGCCGGGGCGTGCGTCAACAATTCTTGCGCGCGGTCGATACCGCCATATTGTCGATCAACCGAGTTCCACCAATCCGCGCCGCAACCAGCAACCGCGCCGGGGCCTCGCCAAGCACCGACAACGGTGCGAGCGAAACAGCGTCCGCCAGCGTAGCATAATCTACGCTGTTGAACCCGGCGGCGATGATCTCCGCCCGTAGTGCGTTGAGCGCAACGCCAACCTCCGCTCCGCCCTCGATCGCCGCAACCGCTGCCTGCATCGCCTGCGGTAACGCCGCTGCAGCAGCGCGCTGTTCGGGCGTGAGATAGCGGTTGCGGCTCGACATCGCCAACCCGTCCGCCTCGCGCACCGTGGGCACGCCGATGATGGCGTCCACATGCGGATGGGTGAGATCAAGGTCGCGCGCCATCGCCCGGATCACGGCGAGTTGCTGAAAGTCCTTCTCGCCAAAGAAGGCGATGTCGGGCTGCACCTGATTGAACAGCTTGCACACCACCGTCGCCACCCCATCAAAATGGCCTGGCCGGGCGGCACCGCACAGGCCTTCGCTGACCTTCGCAACGCTGACATTGGTGACAAAGCCCTCCGGATACATGGCCGACACATCCGGCGCCCACAACAGCGCCGCGCCCTCTGCCTCAAGCATCGCTGCATCGGCGGCGAGCTGGCGAGGATAGGCATCCAGATCCTCGTTCGCGCCGAACTGCTTGGGGTTCACGAAGATCGAGGCCACCACATGGTCCGCCTCAGCCCGCGCGCGGCGCACCAGCGTCAGGTGGCCCTCATGCAGTGCGCCCATCGTCGGCACCAATGCGATCCGTGTCCCGCCACTGACACGCAAATGTCCCAAAGCGGTTCTCAACATTTGCAGTGTCTTGACCGTTTGCACCCGTAAGCCTCCAAGGATAAACCGCTGGCCAGCGTCCTAGCGGTGCCCGATGCCGTAATTCAAGCTGCGACCTGCCAAGCCTGCGAGGGAGAAGGAACTGTGATGTCGTCCGCCCCGAGCGATCCAATTGCCCAGCAACCCTTCGCCGCGCGCAAGCTGCGGCCGGGGCAGGCCCACCGGATTGTTCTGGCCAACGAGAAGGGTGGGACGGGCAAATCGACCACGGCGGTCCATATTGCTGTGGCGCTGTCCTATCTGGGCGCGCGTGTCGCCGCGATCGACCTCGATCCGCGCCAGCGCACCACCCACCGCTATATCGAAAACCGGCTGGCGACGCTGGAGAAGCGCGGGCTGACCTTGCCGACCCCCGCCTGCGAGGTGTTCCGCGGTGACAACACCGGCGAGTTGATCGCGATGATCCGCAGGCTTGAGGCCAACTGCGAATTCCTGATCATCGACAACCCCGGCCGTGACGATCCCTTTGCCAGGATCGCGGTCGAACATGCCGACACGCTGGTGACGCCCATGAATGACAGCTTTGTCGATTTCGACCTGATCGGCCAGGTCGACCCTGAGACCTTCAAGGTGCGCAAGCTTTCGTTCTTTGCCGAACTGATCTGGGAAGCGCGGATGAAGCGCAGCCGCATGACCATCGAGCAACAACGCCCCGAAATGGACTGGATCGTCGTGCGCAACCGCACCGGCCATGTCGAGGCGCGCAATCAGGCGCGGCTGCAGAAGGCGCTCACGGAGATGGCGAAGCGGGTCGGGTTCCGGGTGACCCATGGCCTGAGCGAACGCGTGATCTATCGTGAATTGTTCCCTTCAGGCCTGACCCTGCTCGACAAGGGGCACCTCGGCGAGCTCGGCACCAGCCATCTTGTGGCGCGGCAGGAATTGCGCGCGCTGGTCAAAGCTCTCGCGCTGCCCGAGTTTATCCCGGCGCAAAGCGAATTCGCGCTCGTTTCGTAATGCTGCGATACCTGATCCTAATCGCCTTGGCTTGCGTGGTGTGCCGCTGGGCACTGGGCAAGTGGCCGTGGGACTATCTGCGCGGGCCATCGACCCGCGAGCAGGCCGTGCTGAAGGCGCGCAGGCTGCTCGGTGTGGACGCCGGGGCGACCCGCGAAGACGTAATCGCCGCGCATCGGCAGCTGGTGGGGCTGGTGCATCCCGATCGCGGGGGCACCACGGCGGCGATGCAAGAGGCCAATGCCGCGCGCGATTTGCTTCTGGCCAATTTGCCCGCAATATCATCCGAACCGCCCGGCGACGCGCCGAACCCGCCTTCGCCGGATTGACATGGCGGGGCGTTAGGTTGTTGCCAAGCGACAGAATCCCGCCACTATTTGCGCGTCAACCGAGGATCATGGCCACCATGCAACACCACTTCCACCCCACCGTGCTCCGGGAATACGACATCCGCGGGATCATCGGAGAGACGCTGGGGACGGATGATGCGCGGGCCATTGGCCGGGCTTTCGGCACGCTGCTGCGCGAGGCCGGAGGGCAGACCGTGGCGGTTGGGTATGATGGCCGTGTCAGCTCACCGATGCTGGAACACGCGCTGGTTGAGGGCCTCACCGCCAGCGGCTGCGATGTGGTGCGGATCGGGCTGGGGGCGACCCCGATGCTCTATTACGCCGAAGCCTCAGCTGAACAGGTGGATGGCGGCATTCAGATAACTGGCAGCCACAATCCCCCCAATTATAATGGCTTCAAAATGGTATTTCGGGGCCGCCCGTTCTTCGGCGCGGATATCCAGAAGCTCGGGGAACTGGCAGCAGACGGGGCGTTCGCCTGCGGCACCGGCACGGTGACCACGCGCGACATCCTGAGCGAGTATGTCGAGCGCCTGCTCGAGGGATTGGTCGGTATCGATACCGAGGCGCTGCACGGCCTGAGGGTTGGCTGGGATGCCGGGAACGGTGCCGCCGGCCCGGCGCTCGAGGCGCTCACCGCGCGGCTGCCGGGGGAACACCATCTGCTCTTTACTGAAGTTGACGGACATTTTCCCAACCACCATCCTGACCCGACTGTGGAAGCGAACCTTGCGGATTTGCGGGCGCTCGTCGCGGACAAGAAGCTCGATTTTGGAGTGGCTTTCGATGGGGATGGCGACCGGATCGGCGCGATCGACAGCACCGGCCGGGTGGTCTGGGGCGATCAGCTGCTGATGATCTATGCCGAGGATGTGCTCAAAACCCGCAGCGGCGCGACGATTATCGCCGATGTGAAAGCCAGCCGCGCGCTGTTTGACCGGGTCGCCGAACTGGGCGGAGAGCCGCTGATGTGGAAGACCGGCCACTCGCTCATCAAGTCCAAAATGAAGGAGACTGGTGCGCCGCTGGCGGGCGAAATGAGTGGGCACGTGTTCTTTGCCGACGATTACTACGGCTTTGACGATGCGCTCTACGCCGGGGTGCGGCTGATGGCGGCCACGGCGCGACTCTGCAAATCGGTGACGGAAATGCGCGGTGCGATACCGCCGATGCGCAACACCCCCGAGCTGCGCTTTCAGGTCGATGAGGCGCGCAAGTTTGCCGCCATGGCTGAGATCACCGAAAGGCTGACCACCGCGCCGGGGCCGGGGATCGAGAGCGTCAACGCGACCGATGGCGTCCGGGTGAACACGGCAGACGGCTGGTGGCTGCTGCGCGCCTCGAACACGCAGGACGTGCTGGTGGCGCGCGCCGAGAGCGACAGCGACGAAGGCCTCGCGCGGTTGATGGCGCAGATTGATGAGCAGTTGGCGCTGTCGGGCCTCGAACGCGGGGAGAGCGTCGGCCATTGAAGTTGGCGGCGCGGCGTCGCATGGCAGCAGGGTGACGCCGCCGCCTGATCTTCCGCCCGAAATTGCCGCATGGTTCGCAGGTCGCGGCTGGCGGGTGCGGCGGCATCAGTTCGAGATGCTGGCAAAGGCGCGCGCCGGTCGTCATGCGCTGCTGGTGGCCGATACCGGGGCGGGCAAGACGCTCGCGGGGTTCCTGCCGACGCTGTGCGATTTCGCGCCGTCTTGGGGGGCGGTGCCGCCCGATGGTTTGCACACGCTCTACGTCTCGCCGCTGAAGGCGCTGGCGCAGGATGTGAAGCGCAACCTGCTGACGCCCATCGCAGACATCGGCCTGCCCATCCGCGTCGAGACCCGCAGCGGCGACACGCCGTCCGACCGCAAGAAACGCCAGCGGGAACGCCCTCCGCATATCTTACTGACCACGCCCGAGAGCCTCTCGCTGCTGCTGTCCTATCCCGAAAGCGCCGATCTGTTTGGCGGTTTGCAGCGCATCGTGATCGACGAGGTCCACGCCTTCGCCACCGACAAGCGCGGCGATCTGCTGGCGCTGAGCCTCGCGCGGCTCCACGCCCTGGCCCCTGCGGCGCAGCGGGTGGCGCTGTCGGCGACGCTCGCCAATCCGCGCGACTTTCAGGAATGGCTCGCCCCGCAAAGCGCCGATGATGCGGGCGAAATCGCCGCTGCCGATCTGGTGCTCGGCGAGGAGGGGGCCGAGCCCGAGGTCGAAATCCTTCTCCCCATCGAGGAGCGCGTGCCGTGGGGCGGGCACGCGGGGCGCTGGGCGATCCCGCAGCTTTACGCGGCGATCAAGGCGAACCGCACCACGCTGGTCTTCACCAACACGCGGTTTCTGGCCGAGTTTATCTTCCAGTGCCTGTGGGACGAGAACGCCGATCACCTCCCCATCGGTATCCACCACGGCTCGCTGTCGGTCGAGGCGCGGCGCAAGGTGGAAGAGGCGATGGCGCGCGGCGAATTGCGCGCGCTGGTGTGCACCGCGAGCCTCGATCTCGGGATCGACTGGGGCAATATTGATCTGGTGGTGCAGATGGGCGCGCCCAAGGGTTCCTCGCGGCTGCTTCAGCGGATTGGGCGCGCGGGGCACCGGCTCGATGTGGCGAGCCGCGCGGTGCTGGTGCCGGGCAATCGCTTTGAATTTCTCGAGGCGATGGCGGCCAAGGACGCGGTCGATGCCGGGCAGCGCGATGGCGCGGCCTTCCGGCCTGGCAGCCTCGATGTGCTCGCCCAGCACGTCATGGCCTGCGCCTGTGCGGGGCCGTTCCACGAGGACGCGCTGCTCGCCGAGGTGCGCAGCGCGCTGGCCTATAGCTGGGTTGATGCGGCGACGTTTGAGCGGGTGCTGGGGTTCGTGTCGAACGGCGGCTACGCATTGCGCGCCTATGACCGCTTCCAGCGGATCGTGCGCGCGAAGGATGGCACGTGGCGCCTTGCCCACCCCAATCAGGCGCAGCGCCATCGGATGAACGCGGGGATCATCGTTGATTCCGAAATGCTCACCGTGCGCTTCAAGAACGGTCGCAGCCTCGGCAAGGTGGAGGAGCGCTTTGCCGCGCAGCTCTCCCCCGGCGATACCTTCTTTTTTGCCGGCATGAGCCTTGAGGTTGAGGGCGTGAAAGACATGGACGTGGTGGTCCGCGCCGCCAAGAAAAGCGCCACGATCCCGAGCTATGGCGGACTTCGCCTCCCGCTCACCACCCACTTGGCGACACGGGTTCAGGCGATGCTCGCCGACCGCGCCGGTTGGGGGCGCTTTCCCGATGATGTGCGCGAATGGCTGGAGATGCAGGCGTGGCGCTCGCGCTTGCCCGCGCCGGGCGAGCTGCTGGTGGAAAGCTTCCCCCATGGGGGTAAGGCGTACACCACCTACTACACCTTCGAAGGGTGGAACGCGAACCAGTCGCTGGGGATGCTCATCACCCGGCGGATGGAGGAGCGAGGGCTGCTGCCGGGCGGGTTTGTCGCCAATGACTATTGCCTTGCGGTGTGGGGGCTGAAGCCGGTCGAGGACCCGGCCCCGCTGTTATCGCCCGATATTCTGACCGATGAATTCACCGAATGGGTCACCGAAAGCCACCTCTTGCGCCGCGCTTTCCGCGAGGTGGCGGTGATCAGCGGGCTGGTGGAGCGCCAGCATCCGGGGCAGCGCAAGACCGGCAAGCAGGTCACCTTCTCGACCGATCTGATCTACGATGTGCTGCGCAAATATGAGCCTGATCACGTGCTGATCGAGGCGGCCTGGGCCGATGCCCGGGCGCGGATGACAGACGTGGGGCGGCTGGCCGATCTGCTCGAACGGTCAGAGCGGGAATTGGTGCATGTCACGCTCGACCGGGTCTCGCCGCTGGCGGTGCCGGTGATGACCATGATCGGGCGCGAGGCGGTGCCGCAAGGGGCGGTGGACGACGAGCTGCTGCTTGAAGCCGAGGGTCTTATTGCCGCCGCGATGCGCCCAGATCACCCGCAGGAGAGCGACTGACGACCGCCCGATGTTCGTGAAATGTTTCACGTGAAACACTGCCGCTCAAGCAAAAAGGGCGCCGCGAGAACCCCGCAGCGCCCCTTGATGATGGTGCAATGACCACGCGATGACCCGGCGATGGCCGGGCAACACGGTATGTCAGCGCTTACTTGCCGAACTGGCGGTACTTTTCGTTGCCGACGAACCCGAACTTGGTCACGCCCGAGTTCTTGATGTCGTTCAGCACGCGCGCGGTGATCTCATAGCTCGCCAGCGCTTCCGGCTCAAACTGGAGCTCGGGCTCCGGGTTCATGCCGGTCGTTTCGTTCAGCAGCGTGATCAGCTGGCCTTCGGTCACCGGAGTGCCGTTCCACAGGATCGCATCCTGCGTGGTCAGGATCAGCTTGTTCTTCACCGGATCGATCACGATGTCCTGCGGCGGGGGGTTGCCCTGCGGCAGGTCGATATCGACCGAGTGGGTCGCTACCGGAATGGTGATGATGAACATGATCAGCAGAACGAGCAAAACATCGATCAGCGGCGTCATGTTCATGTCCATCATCGGCTCGCCATCGAGCTTGCCTCCAGCCATACCCATGTCAGTTACTCCTTAAATCGCCACGTGGCGGATCAGATACCAGGCTCGACCGGGTTCGAAATAAACCCAACGGTCGGATAGCCAGCGGCCTGAATGTTGTAGATCGCCCCGGCGATGCAGCGCCATGGCGCGTTCACGTCGCCGCGGATGTGCACCTGCGGGATCAGGTCCGGCTCAGCCATCAGGGCCTCGGGTCCGCCTGCCCGCTTCACGATCGCGTCAAGCCGGTTGAAGGCCTGATCGTAGAGCTCTTCCGAGGTCACGGGCGTGATGTTGTTGAAGTAGACCCGGCATTCGCCATTGCGGCTGGCACCGGTAAAGCCCGGTTCACCCGCGCTGCGGCCACCATCATCGGTGGTGCTGACGGTGAGGAGCAGGTTTTCGACCTTGTCCTTCGATTCGACCGATTCAAACACCGGGATTTCCAGCTTTTCGATCGTCTGAATCGCCACCGGAACCGCGATGAGGAAGATGATCAGGAGCACCAGCATCACGTCCACCAGCGGCGTGGTGTTGATGTCGGACAGTGGGGTATCGGCCCCGCCTCCCGTCGAAATCGCCATTGTAAATTCCTAGCCTGTCAAAGTGCTTGACTGTGTGATGTGCTCACAAAACGCAGGCGCTGCCGGGTTTTGTGAGGACCGGAGGGGACGGTGTTTGGGCCGCCCCCGACCGGCAATCGGCGATCAGGCCTTCGCCTTGGCAGGCGCGGCGGCGGGCTTGGCCGGAGCCGCAGCCGAAACCGCCGGCTTCACAGCGCCGTTCGAGTTCATGTAGGCCAGCAGATCGTTCGAGAACGTGGCGAGCAGGGCGGCGATGCGACGGTTGCGCGACTGCAGCCAGTTGAACGCGAGCACCGCAGGCACGGCGACGAGCAGACCGATCGCGGTCATGATCAGCGCTTCACCGACCGGGCCAGCAACCTTGTCGATCGAGGCCGAACCAGCGATGCCGATGTTGATCAGCGCGCGGTAGATCCCGATCACGGTGCCGAGCAGACCAACGAACGGCGCGGTCGCACCCACGGTGGCGAGGAACGGCAGGCCGCCTGCGAGCACGGCGTTGATCGAATCTTCCGAACGCTGCAGCGAACCGTGCATGTAGTCATGCGATTCGAGCGCATCGACCATCTTGCCATGCTCGTCCTGCGCCTTGATGGCGTCATCGGCGAGCTGACGCCATGCGCTGTCCTTGTCCAGCTTGGTCGCGCCTTCCTTCAGGCTGGCAGCACGCCAGAACGAGGACTGGACGGTCTTGTACTGGCTCAGGATCTTGTTCTGCTCGAACAGCTTGGTGAACATGATGTAGAACGAGCCGACCGACATGATGACCATGACGGTGAGGATCGACCAGGCAACCGGGCCGCCTTCCTTCATGGCTTCAATGAAGCCGAACTTGTTTTCAGGAGCAGCTTCACCGGCAGCGGCGGCGAGAAGATAAAGGTTCATTGCGAATAGTCCTCTTGAAAGAATTGTCCCTGAGACTTGCGGCTCGGCCGCCAGCCCCTTTGATCCGTCAGTTCAGTTTGTAGGTAATGCGGGTCGAATAGGTGTCGGTCGTGGGGTTGCCGGCGGCATCAAGTGCCGGATCGAACCGCGCATAGCGCTCCATCCCCTGACATGCGGCGGCATCGAGGATGTCCGAACCGCTTGACGAGGTGACCGAGCAACCCGAAGCGCGACCATCAGCGGTCACAGTCACGCGCACACCGACAGTGCCTTCGATTTCTTCACGCAGGGCGCGGGCAGGATAGTTCTCCTGAATGCGCGCGGCCCAGCTGCGCTCGTTCTTCGTCCGGGCACCACGGGCCTTCGAGGGCGCTGGCGGCGGAGCCGGAGGCGCGGCAACCGGCGCCGGCGGCGGAATCCGCAAGGCTGGCGGAGACGGCGGCGGAATGGTCGGCTGCGTCTGGATCGGCGGCGGCGCGGGCGCGATGTTGATCGGCGGCGGCGGCGCGACCGGGGGCGGCGGCGACGTCGGTTGATCCGGCGGCGGCGGCGTTTCTTCCGGCTCCTCGGGCGGCGGCGGCTCTTCGATGTCGACGGTCGTCACTTTTTCGACGACCTGCTTAACGGCGTTGATGGCAAGGCCGATCACCATAACCGCCCCGATGCCACCGACGATCGCCAATGCGATGATCAGGGCCGCGAGCTTAGATCCGGTCAAGCCTTGTTGTTGGTCAGCGTAGGACATCCAGCGCTATCTCTCCAAATATTCGCCGATCAATCAGATCGGCACACTCCCCACCCCCCGGCTGAAAACGCCGGTGAGCGGATCCCGGTAATTTCGGTCCTCCCACGCCGGTCATGAGATTACAAAGTCGCGCCAATCCGCACAGCTTTGTTTCATCCCGGCTGGCACGCCCTGAACGATATGCCCAGCGCGCAACCTCAGCTTGTCACACGGCTTGTGTCCCCAATTCCGTGTTCCTAGCTAGTGGGGGCTTTAACGGGCAACCCCTACCCGATCAAACCCTTTTGCGGTTCATTACAAATTCACTGCGAGCCATGTGCAATCAGGACTGGTAAAGCAAGGGCCAGCCACCGGGATACGGATACCACGATGAAGCCATACCTTAAAGTTGAATTAACGCCGGTTTTCAGCGCGCTGCTGGTGCTTTTGGCGGGGCCCGCGGTGCTCTCGCCGCTGCATGCGCAAGCCCAGCCGCAGCTTGCGGTGGCTACAAATGACGGGCCAACCTATGCCGACCTTGCGACCCTTGCCGAACAGGCAGACCTTGTCATCCATGCGCAGATTCGCAGCCAGACGGCGCTCAAGCCGGATCGCGCGCCGGGTCTCCCGCCGGGATTCGCACGGCTTTATATTCAGGCGCAAACGGTCGCGTTGATCGCCGGGCAGGGATCAGTCGGGAGCAGTCTGGCCTATCTGGTGGACGTGCCGCTCGACCCCAAGGGCAAGGTGCCGAAGCTGAAAAAACGTGCGTTTCTGCTGTTTGCTGACAATGTCCCGGGCCGCGCAGGCGAAGTGCGGCTGGTCGCCCCCGGGGCACACCTGCCCTTCACGCCCGCGCTCGAAGCTCGCCTGCGCCCGATCCTGACCGAGCTTTACAGCCCCGATGCGCCGCCGCGGATCACAGGGATCAGCGATGCGCTGGCGGTGGCGGGCACCTTGACGGGCGAATCGGAAACGCAGGTTTTTCTGGCAACCGACACCCGCGCGCCGGTGTCGCTGACGATCCTGCGCCGTCCGGGGCAGCGCCCGCAATGGGGCGTGTCGTGGGGCGAGATCATCGATTCATCCGCCCGCCCGCCCGCGCCCGAAACCCTGCGCTGGTACCGCCTCGCCTGTTCTCTCCCCGCCCAGCTCCCCAGTAGCGCCAACCTCTCGCGCGAGGCTGACGAACGGCGCTTGGCGGCGGGGGACTATGCCTATGTCATCAGCCAGCTTGGCCCATGCGAGCGGCGAGTCACGCAGACCAACTAGTGGCCCTCGCAGCTTGACCGGACGCGCGCGGCGGGTAAGCGGCATTTCCGTTATTTTATGGAGAGCCGCTTGACCGCATCTGCCCCCGCCCCCCTGCGCATCGCCATTGCCGGCCTCGGCACGGTGGGCGCGGGCGTTATCCGGCTTCTGGATACCAACGCAAAGCTGATCGCCGCGCGCGCCGGGCGGCCGATCGAGGTCGTGGCGGTGAGCGCGCGCGATCGCGGCAAGGATCGCGGCGTCGATATTACCCGCTTCGCATGGGAGGACGACATGATCGCCCTCGCCCGGCGCGATGATGTCGATGTGGTGGTGGAGCTGGTCGGCGGGTCGGACGGTCCGGCACTCGCCTGCTCACGCGCAGCGCTGGGGGCGGGCAAGGGCCTCGTCACCGCCAACAAGGCGATGATCGCGCATCATGGTTTGGAACTGGCCGAAATCGCCGAAGCGCATAACATGCCATTGAAGTTCGAGGCAGCGGTCGCGGGCGGTATCCCGGTGATCAAGGGCCTGCGCGAAGGCACCTCGGCCAACGCGCTGACCAAGGTGTATGGCATCCTCAACGGCACCTGCAATTACATCCTCTCGACGATGGAGCGCACCGGCGCAGACTTTGCCGATGTGCTGGCCGAGGCGCAGCGCTTGGGATTTGCCGAGGCGGACCCGGCTTTCGACATCGAAGGCGTGGATGCGGCGCACAAGCTGGCCATCCTCGCCGCGATCGGGTTCGGCACCCGCGTCGATTTCGCAGGCGTGCGGGTCTCCGGCATTACACAGGTGCGGGCCGCCGATATCGCGCAGGCCGCGGCGCTCGGTTTCGTCATTCGCCTGATCGGCGAGGCGGATGTGGAAGACACCCCCGAAGGCCCCCGCTTGCTCCAGCGCGTCCGCCCTTGCCTCGTCGCCAAGGGCCACCCGCTGAGCGCGGTCGATGGCCCAACCAATGCCGTGGTGGCCGAGGGCAATTTCTCAGGGCGCCTGCTGTTTCAGGGCGCAGGCGCGGGCGATGGGCCGACCGCGAGCGCGGTTGCCGCGGACCTCATCGACATCGCCCGCGACGAAGTGGGCGCGCCCTTTTCGATCCCCGTCGCCCAGCTCGCCGCGCTCCCGCCCGCCGAACCCGGCCACCGCACCGAACGCACCTACCTCAGGTTCATGGTCAAGGATCGCCCCGGCGTGCTCGCCGAGATCACCGCCGCGATGCGCGACGGGGATGTCTCGATCGAAAGCCTGATCCAGCAGGGGCGCGGGGCGGATGAAGGCGCGGATGTGATGGTGGCGATGGTCACGCATGAAGGCCAGGAAGCCAACGTCACCCGCGCGCTGGCGCTGCTCGAAGGCTCGGAGAGCCTGACCGGCGAGCCGCTGGTGCTGCCGATTTTGCCGCTTTAGGGCCTTGGGACAAACCTCCGTTCGCCCTGAGCTTGTCGAAGGACTGCACTTTCTTGAAGCTCGGCGCGCGCTGAAGAAGAAGGGCGGCCCTTCGACAAGCTCAGGGCGAACGGGTCTTAGATAGCTCCTCCACCTTTGGCACCTCCGGCAACCCAAGATCAGCCTCCTTGCGGCGGCGTTCTTCGGCGGAGAGCGGTGCATCGTCCGTCTCTACCGGCGCGAGCCCTTGCGCCACCCGCTCGGCATCGGAGCCTGCGGGCGGGGTTTCGATCGCCTCGACGTCGATGATTAGCGCCGGGTCTTTCGGGCAGGGCGGGATAAAACACAGGCCGCTGATCGTGGGTGGGCCGCGAAAGATGCCGGGGCCGGCCACATCGGGCGGGGGAATGGTGTTCGCGCCTTGCGTTTCGCGGGCATAGCGCCGCAGCCATGCCTCGCGACTGCCGCTGTAAGCTTGCGAGGTATCGACCTCCAGCGCACGGCACACCACGATTTCGCCCCCGACGACACCGGCCTCGCGCTGATCCTCGCATTCCTTGACCACCGCGGCATTGGCAGCCTCGGTGGTGGGTGGAGGGACGAGAATGTCGATCGGGCCTGATGGCGTCGCACTGCCGAGGGCCGAATCGCCCAGATCAATCGGAACCCGCTCCTGCGCGTTCAGGGCCAAAGCGGGCCAGAGGGCCGCAATGGCGGCGAGGAAAGCTGCGGCGACGTGGTTGCGACCCATTCGCCTCAGCCTATCCCTTTTTCTTGGGTCGAGGCGGCGCCGTGGTCTTGATCCCGGCCGCCTCGCGCCGGGCCCTTTCCTCTTCCTCGGACAATTCGCCATCCTTGCCCAGCGGCGGCAGGCCGCGCGCGATGCGATCGGCGTCGGAGCCAGCGGGGGCGGTCGGCAGGGCTTGGAAATCGACGATGTAAGCTGGCGGCGGGGCCTTGCCGAAACCGATCGGATTGCCGTGGTTCGGAATGCCAAAAGCTTCGGGCGCACGCGGCGCACCCTTCAGCATGGTCTCCTGCGCGTAACGCTTCTGCGTTGCCTCGCGGTTGCCGGTGAGCGCGCTGGTATCCTCGCCAACCTGACGGCACACCACGATCTCGCCGCTGATGGTGCTGGCATCGGCGCGGTTCTCGCATTCCTGCGCCTGCGCCTGATTGACCTCGCCGCGCGGCACGGTGACCAGCACGTTTATGCGCTGACCGGGCGGCGAGGTCAATCAGGCGCAGGCGCAGGAATGCGAGAAC